>CAZQGX010000050.1:0-24749 GCA_964593255.1 uncultured Flavobacteriaceae bacterium
TCATAAAACTAATTTATTAGTGTAAATATAACACATCTGTCCTAGAACTTAGCCCTTTATTTTTGTTTCGCTTTCGCAAAAGCGAGATAAAAAGTTTAAGTCACATTGGGGTGGTATAAAAGTAAACTCCTTAAACCACCCGTGTTCCTTGCGAAAGTTTTACACTGTAAACAGCGCAGGCAGTGTTAAACTCATTTTTAAATTGCTCTTTAATTTGTTTTTTAAATATTTTAAAAGCAGTCTTTTTAACAAGGTTTATGGTACAGCCGCCAAAACCACCCCCCATCATTCTAGCACCCAGTATATTTGGGTTTTGCAGCGTTTGATGTACTAAAAAGTCAAGCTCTGGACAGCTTACTTTATAATTGTTGCTCAATCCTGCGTGCGACTGGTACAACAACGCACCCATTGCCGCCATATCGTACCGCTGTATGGCCATTGCAAATTGTTTTACGCGCTCGTTTTCATTGATAACATACAGCGCTTTGTGATAGTCTTCACTACTTAATATGGCTTTTATACGATCTAAATCGGCACTTACAGCATCGCGCAAGGCATCTACTTTAAGCAGACTTGCCACTTTTTCACAAACAGCACGCCTTTCATTATATGCACTTTCAGCTAGATCATGTTTAACGTTTGTATTGATAAGCATAAGCTTATAGCTCTTAAAATCGATGCGATAAGGGACTGACATTATGGTCCTGCAGTCTAATAACAAGGCGCTATTTTTCACACCAAACATACTGGCATATTGATCCATAATACCACACTTTACGCCTGCAAAATGGTGTTCTGCCATTTGAGAAACGAGAATCATTTGAGATTTAGAAAGTTTTAAATGAAACAACTCATTAAGCCCATATACAAAACTATTTTCCAAGGCTGCCGATGAGGACATGCCTGCCCCACTAGGAATGTTACCCGCAAAAACGGCGTTAAAACAACCCACATTCTTGCCTAAATCTTGCAACATCGCCACCACACCCAATACATAATTGCGCCAGTTTCCCTGTGGTATTTGTTTTAAATTTTCTGGTTTAAAATCAAATTTTTGTGCGTTGTCCAGAGCATAAACGGTGCATTGGGTTGCATCACTTTTGCTAATGGCTAGCACAATGCCCTTATTTACTGCCGCAGGAAATGCAAAACCCTCATTATAGTCTGTATGTTCACCGATAAGATTTATTCTACCTGGTGAAAACACACATAACGGTACGGTGTTAAAATGCTCTTGAAAGATACTTTTTACTGATTTTATTAATTTTTTACTCATGTTTTTATGAAAAATAAATGTAAACGCCCGTCACCAGCGCACAAATAGCGATGCCCGTTTGCAGGGTGTATTTCCACGGGGTTATGTCGACCTGTTTTGTATATTCTTGTACAAAGGGGGTTTTACGAGGCTTTATTTTACCAATAACCAGCATGATAACCAAATTAAGTGCAAACAAAATAGCCATCACGTCTAAAAAATGCGGATAAGCCTGTGCTTTTACTAAGGCTAGCGCGGCAGTATCAGTAACACCAGCTGCGACAGCTTTATCCATAGCTTGTTCTAAAAAATAAGGTTGTAATAAAAACTGGCTCACGATATAGAGCAAACAACCAGAGACTAAACCAATTTTTGCAGCAATCGCAGGAACACGTTTTGTTAGGTAACCCACGATGATGATTGTTAAAATGGGAATACTGTAAATACCATTAATCTCTTGTAAATAGTCAAAAAGACTCCCTGCGTTTGCAATAAGCGGCGCAATAAACATAGATGCTATGGCAAGGCAAACACCAAACAATTTACCGTATTTTACAATGGTTTGCTCAGTTGCGTTTTTATTAACAAGTTGCTTGTAAACGTCTATTCCAAACAAGGTTACTGAACTGTTCAAAACACTGTTAAACGAGCTGAGAATAGCACCAAAAAGTACCGCTGCAAAAAAGCCTACCCAGGCGGAAGGCAACACTTTTTTTACCAGCATGGGATAAGCAATATCTGCATTTTCTAGACCACCATCAAAAATATGATAAGCGATAAGCCCTGGTAAAACCACGATAAGGGGACCTAGGATTTTAATAAAAGATGCTAGTAGAAGACCTTTTTGACCCTCGGCGAGATTTTTTGCACCTAGCGCACGTTGTATGATTTGCTGATTAGTTCCCCAATAAAACAACTGTACCAGCATCATCCCTGTAAAAATAGTGTAGAAAGGCACTGGATCAGTAAGACCACCTATGGAGTTAAATTTCTCTGGATTTTCTGTGGTAAGAATATCCAGACCATTTATAACACTCCCATCACCTATAAGAAGCAAACCAAATACAGGAACGAGCAGTCCCCCTACAAGCAACCCGATTGCATTAATCGAGTCTGAGACGGCAACCGCCTTTAACCCCCCAAAAACGGCATAAATAGACCCAACAACCCCAATGCCCCAAACACAAATCCAAATGGATTGTGTCTGACTAACGCCTAGCAATTCTGGGATATCAAACATACCACTTACCGCAACAGATCCTGAATACAAAATAACTGGCAGTAGCACAACAACGTATCCCGTGAGAAACAAGATAGAAGTGAGTGTTTTTGTCATTACATCAAAACGAGTTGCTAAAAATCCAGGAATGGTGGTGAGCCCCCCTTTTAAATAACGAGGCAATAAAAATATGGCTGTCACTACCATTGCAACCGCAGCTAGTGTTTCCCAAACCATTACAGACAAGCCACTGGCATAAGCAGAGCCGTTTAAACCCACGATTTGCTCAGTTGATAAATTGGTAAGAAGTAAAGATCCTGCGATAACACCTGCACTTAGACTGCGGCCTCCCAGAAAATAACCGTCAGACGTAGACTCTTTTGTGTTTCTTGTTTTTAAATAGGATATAATCGCTACAATCGCGGTAAACCCAATAAAGGTTAAAAATTGCATAAGGGCTGGTTTTAAGTATTAGTGAATGTGTTGCTTGGAATTTTGTTACTTACTAGTTTAATGGAAAGATCCCAATTCAGGCTATAGGCCGCGTTAGGGGCTAAGGTTTGTAACCCTACCTTGTTATTAAAGCTATTTGCTATACCTGTCATGGGCTCTATAGCTATAAGATTTGCTTGCGGTGGCGTGTATAATTGTAAAAAGTAATGCGGCACAGATGATTTTATGGTAAGCGCATACGCTGGTGTGTATAACATTATCGTGTCAGATTGCAATGCAAAACCGTCGTCTAGGTGCTGTCCTTTTAACGACCAAGGCATTTTTTCATGAAACGCTATTGCGTATATAATAATTTTTTGCTCATCTGTTTTATACCTAGTGTTACTGTTAAAATGTATATGGCTATCTGCTAGATTTTTACTCCTAAAATAAGGATGCCACCCCAGTGTAAATGGAAAGGCTTTATGATCGTTATTCACCACCTCTATGGCAAAGCCTAGCCCGTGGTCGTGGAGTGTATAGGTAAGCGACATTGAGTATTTAAACGGAAAACCTTGATGCAAACCTGCATCTTCATAAACTAATGTAACCGCAGCATGGGTGGTAGACATTTCTTTATGTTTTACGGTAAAGGTTTTGTTATAGACTAAGCCGTGAATGGCATTGTTTTTTGCAGGCTCGTTACAAGGTAGTTGATAAACTACATCCTTAAAGAGATAGGTGCCATTTTTAATTCGATTAGCAAAAGGAAATAACACCGCAGCATCATAATGCAAGGTATAATCATCTGGGTGTAAACTGGCAAGTATGTGCTTATCTTCAAAGATCAATTTACACAACCGTGCCCCTTGGGTAAGGCATATTTGTGCTTTTGTAGTGCCTTTAGGACCTACAAGCTCTATATAACTATGAGTGCCGATTGATAGTTCAGTTATCGTGTACATGATGCTATAAGGATTTTCTAATTATGAGCAGGCTAGGATTTGCGACTTGCACTATTTCATTATTTATGATCATCGTTGCAAGCCGCTCGCCCATATGCCTAAAATTGGTAGAAATGGTAGTGATCCCACCTTCTACAATTTCTTTTAACAAGGTGTCATTATAGGATATAATGCCTACATCTTCACCTAGAATAAGGCTTGTTTCCTTCATGCGTTTTATGATTTTTATCAAATTAATATCGTCTAGAATAATGTATAATTCACCCACCGACAGTCTTCTGTTTTGGGTAGTTTGAATAACCTCACTGTCCACATGATATGTTTTACAAAACAATTTAAAACCTTCTAAAATGCCTTGCGGCTGACTATTCTCTGTATATAAAATTACTAAACGCTTGTATTTTTTAATTTTATCTAACAGCTTTTCAAGGTTTTGAAAAATATCGCCTTTAAAATTTTGATAAATCGCAGGATACTGGGATAAATCTGCAGGTAGTTGATCTAAAATGTAAACCCTATCTTTTGGCAGTCTGTCTATGATAACTGCCGTTTCCTTTAGGTTTGCGGGCATAATCACATAATAACTATAATCACCTGCATGGGCATCTATCAGTTTTGAAAACACTGTTAAATTAAAATGGTGAAAAAAAATATCTACCTGGCTGTTTTGGCTCATAGTGTTTACAAAAGCATTGTAAAGCTCTTCTTTAAAGGAGTTCAACTCATCAAACAGTACAAATATTTTTTGGTTTATAGAGACGTTTTCACTCGCTAGGTAGTAACCTTTACCCACTACAGATTTAATAATCCCACGGGTCTTTAATTCGTTAAAAGCTAATAAAACGGTATCACGAGAGACCGCATGCTTCACTTTTAGTTTATTTAACGATGGTAACTTGTCCCCTTTTTTTAAAATGCCGTTACATATAGCCTCTTCTATAGAAGATACAATTTGTTTGTATTTAGGCGCTCTAGGCGAAAGCATGCTAGTTTTAATTCCCATAGTTCAAATATACTAACTTTTCATACTAGTAGCTACTGGTAGGTTTATTTACAAGAAATATTTAAAATACTACTTTCAAAAAGATACTGTTTTAGTCGATAAAGATGTATCTAAAGAATTTGCAGTGATTTTTAAAGAAGCTACATCACTACTGGTTTTGAGCAAAATAGAAGCTATTCCTGCCTCGCAAGCTACCGGATTCTCACCTATCAGTTGTGCGTTACCTGTAACACTAAATGTAACCTTGCCAGAGAAATCGGGAATGACGGTACCGTTTGTATCGGTTATTCGTGCGTTAACTATATAGATATCTCCCTCTTCCTTTTTCAGCTTTGGCAAGTCGTTGTCCACCCTTACTTCTAGAAACCTAGGCTTTTCAGGAGTTCGTACTATATGATTTGCTACAATTTTGTTTTTAATGTACGCTTTTGCTTCTAGCGACCCAGCAACAAATGCATCTACAGTAAAGGTAAATGGTGGGTGATTTAAATTTTTAGAAATGGAGTCTTTATCAGGTTGCTGCCTGCCTAGACTTCTACCGTTTAAGAACAATTCTACCTCGTCACAGTTACTAAAAATTTTCACCTTAAGGTCACTTTCCTTAGTCCACAAATTTGCGATGTGCACCATGGGCTTGCCGTGTGGGTCTGTCGCGTCGCGTTGACTTTTATAGAAATAATAGGCTGGTTTAGGAAGTCTGAAAATATCCATAATACCAGAAGCTTCTAAATCATTTGCATACCCGCGATTATAGTCAAACATGACCCAGTAACCATCTGCAAAGGCTGGCGTATTTAGATTATCATTGTGGGCTTCTTGCACATTTGTTACCTGCTGTAAAAGCGCTTTTTCACCCGCGGCTCTTAACTGTCTGCTAGAACGTTCTGATTGTAATAGATTACTCCAGCTGTCTTGATGAAGACCGGCATTCATAGCATAATATTCCCAATCGCCATATTCTGAAACGTTGTATGGTTTTTTAATCTGTGGGTCATAATGTTGTAATCTATGCTGGCGGGCCTGTAAGAAAATGTCATATCCATAAGACTGCCAGCCTGCTGTAAAACATTGATCGGTAGGGTATTCTTCTTTTGCGATCGCTGTAAGTGCGTCAATAAAGGTTTCTGGCATCCAGGATTCATTTAAAGAAACCTCCCAGGCGATGACTGATGCGTGATTTCTATCCCGTCGTATGAGGTCCCTTGCGGTTTGAAAGACATGCTTTTGAAAAGCAGGATCTTCACTAAAATATTGCCATCCTAAAATAGCGTCTATAGTAATAATTCCCAGCTCATCACATGCCTGCATAAAAGCGGGACTTTGTGGGTAATGAGACAGCCGCACATAGTCAAAGCCTGCATCTTTAATTTTTTTTGCATCTCTATAATTTGCATTATCTGACAAGGCATACCCCACAAACGGATATTCTTGATGCCTGTTTACTCCTCTTAAAAAGGTCTTATCACCGTTTAAGTAAAAGTCTTGACCGATAAATTTAACATGCTTAATCCCTATGCGTGTAATTTCTTTATCTATAACATGACCATCTTGCAGAATTTCCGTTTTTAGGTAATACAAATTGGGTGACGCTGGCGACCACAAAGCAGGTCGATCTAGTCTTAAGTCTGCACTAAACTGGTTGTCCTGATTTGCATGTAGTGTATGAAGAGAACTTTGTTTTGAAAGAACTTTTACATCGTTTTTAAAAAGGCTGTGAATAACCGTAAAGGATTGTCTAGCAATTAATTCGTTTTTAATATGGGTTTTTACGTTGATAATTGCACGCTGTTTTGAGACCTCAGGATAGGTTACAAAAACACCACCACTGGCTGTTTTATTTGTTAAGATGGGATCGGTAATGTGTAGAGGGCTTTTAGCAACAAGCCACACATTTCTGTAGATACCGCCATAGGTGTTAAAATCTAAAGTTGCTAGCGGTTTGGGCCCAGTTACTGGATTGTCTTTATTGTTTAATTTAATGCGCACTTTGTTATCGGTTTCAAAATGTGCTACATCGGTAAAATCTATTGTAAAAGGTAAATAACCGCCGTGATGTGTGATTAGTTTTTTATCATTCACCCAAACCTGAGCAACATTCATCGCAGCTTCAAATTTTAAGAATAACTTTTTGTTCTTCATATTGGGTGATAGACTAAAGTTTTTTGCATACCACGAGATCCCTTGCCACTGATTGTTTACCACTTTAGGTTCTACTTTAGGTGTGTGTGGTAACGCAACTTTTTCCCAATTACTGAAATCTGTTGTTTTTAAATAAGAATCATCTGCTAGTTGGGTGGAATCTGGAATAATAAAGAACCAATCATTATTAAAGTTGCTATCTTCTATTACCACAACTGGCTTTTGAGAACAACTAGCAGTAAGCACCACAACGATTAGTAGCAATATATTTTTAAAATACATCATTAGTGTAAAGCTATTTTGTAAAGAAATATTGAAGCGGGTGTAGGGTTTAAGGGATTCTTTGTTTCTGGCATTATAGAGAATTGAACAGCCTCTACATTGTTTAGATCAAACAATGCTACATTTTTAGATTGAAACAAATAGGGCTGGAATCCTGGATATGCTCTAGGTAAAAGCACCATAGGAACGCGTGAAAATTCAGAAAACGGAATAGAAAACCGTTGTTTTTTGGGTGTTAATTCAATCACTTTTCCAAAAACCAACCCGTCTTTTTGTTGTAATGCCACTTGGACTTTTTGATTATTTGAAGTACTAGAGGCAGCTTCAAGCATTAGTTTATTTAGGGATCCTATGTGGTGGGACTCTGTTTTGAGCAATTTGTTTACCAGTATTTTAAAGGTAAAATCGTTATATTCTTTTGGAAAGTCATTTACAGTAATGTGCAACGCATTTTGTGAGACATCTTTATATATATTTTTTTCAAAGCTGTAACCACGCTGGCCTGGCCATAAAAAATCATTGCCAAATTCTAGAGATGCATCATACAAGTTAATAACAGGCTGCGGTTGTACAATATTTGTCGTGTAGGTGTTTGTTAGAATAAAATCCCAGTCTGCTGGATTCCCTGGTTTATTATCAGGAAAGACAAAAGAACCCATTTTTGTATAAACAATGATATGATATTGTATGGCATTTCCGTACAAATTGGTCTTTGGTATAGTCACTTGATAGGTAAATAGATCGGTTTTTTTCATCAAAAAGTTAGTGGTTTTTTGATATCCCGACGGCCATACCACTTCTACTTTTTCTATAGCTGTAGGTGCCACTAGTTGCGTTTTAATGGTCAGATCCCTATCTTTTTCTATATACCTTTGTGGATGGTGAACCAAATAAATTTGATCAATTTGCTGGTCGGTAGTTGCATATTCGTCCAGTGTGATAGTCCCTAAACGTTGTTTTTTATTAAATCCAGCCGCTAAACCGTTTGTATGAAGAACATACGTGCCTGGTACTATTTGAAAAAATGTGGTTTCGGTTGCTGTTTTAAAGTTATTTCCTTTATTAATGGGTGTAATTTCAAACTGCTGTCCTAAGTCAGGTACCAGTAATTGCATGATGTTACTGTTATTTTGTAAAACAGCCACCGTTTTATTTAAGCTGGCTTTTGCAAATGGGTCATTTACCCATAATACATCAGGCAACACTTCTAATCGCCACATTCCTGCACTTATTTTATCTAGAAAATATACGCCCGTACCTGCGTATTTCACCAGTGCAGAGTTCCCCACGCCGGCTATTTCCTTTAATTTTTTAGTGTTGTTTACAGTCTTATTATTGTCCCCCGTGTAAAAGAATTTTGAATCGGTTGCATAAATAGCGACATCTTTTTCAGCATCGAGGGTAGTATTTAGAAAAGTGGTATTGTCTGGAAACCTGCCAAAACTTTTACCGTGAGGCAGCTCCCGAAAAGCCTCGGCAGCAATTTTTAAAGAAATGGCCTTTGCTGGTGTATATGCCAGATTAAGATAATGCGTTTGATATTCAGTATTTGCAAAGGCTAGGTCTATGGCATCATAAGCAAACTGTGTGGCAAACTGAAATTTTGCCTCTCTAAAACTGCGCGCCATGGCTGGAAAAAGCGTTGCCTGATTTGTGTCTCCTGGGTCAAATTCATAAATGATACGCGCCTTGTTTTTAAAAGACTTATTAAAAGCAAATGGTATGTTGTAATAATCTACATGAGGTAAATAATTTTCTTGTAGCATACTATTGCGCACCAGACCGGTAGGATACCATTGAAAGGTACAACCCTGAATGTTTGCCTTGAGATAATCATCTATAAACTCAGACCGCTCTGAAACATTGTAAAAAATAGGATTTTTATAACCTGTACCTCTTATTACCTGCACCATTTTATTGATGTAAGCGGTAGCAATTGCACCGTTATCGTGTGTGGGTTCATTATTAATTTCTAGTGCAATAATGTCAGGGTCGTTTTTATAGACAATCCCAGTATATGGATTAACATGATTAAGTAATTGTATAAAATAGCGCTCTTGTTTTGCAATTATCTCGTCGCCAGTATAGGTTTGTGGTTTTTCTAATTTGTCACTAAAACCTGGCGCAGGTACATCTCGCTCTGGATACCCATTACCACCTACTTTAAAAGGCGTCACGATGGTTTTAATGCCTCGTTCTTTCATTTTTGCGAGTGTGTAATCTAGCAAATCCAGCTGTTGTGTGGTGATTAAATTACCCTCGCTGTCAGTAACCTCTGCATCCCAAATGTGTACTCTAAAGCCGTTAAAACCCATTCTTGCGATATGGTAAACATCTTTATCTATCGCCTGTTTATGGTCTTTTTGCAGGTATTTTATTGCCCGATAACCATGTGCAAAGGGTAGCGTGTAGTTTGACCCAAAAACCCTGATTTCTTCTTTGGATTTGACCCATCTAAAAACCCCTGCATCGTCTACATAGGTAGAAGCTTGCTGGCTGTACATTATAAGGCTAGTCACAAAAAATATGGTGCTCCATATTGACTTCATAGGTTCATTTTTATATATTCAGTTGGGCAATACCCTTTCTATTTTATACTTGTAAACACTAGATGTTTATAATAAATTTGGACAGTTAAATTGTCTGCTTTCGCGAAAGCGAAATAACTATAAACCATACGTTCTAATTAAAAACTAGTGTACTGCAAAATCACCATGCACTAATTAACGTCTCTCATCCAGTTAATACCGTCGTGTAAGTTGTAGCTGCTGTCCCAATAGGTTTTATTTTCCCAAGAGGAACCTGCGCCAAACTGGTCGGGATAAATGAGCGTATTAGACCCTACCCACTCTGCCCCCCAGACGATAACCCCCAGGCCATTAGCATTTTTTATTTCTTGCGCAAGATCTTTAAGATAAAAACGCTGGGTGTTTGAAGTAGGTGGATTATCATAGCCTGCTGGTATGTTTTCTCGCCCTAGAATATCTATATGATTGTCATAGCCACCTGAGGTGAATAATTGTGCAGTTTCCATCATTAAAAAGTCCTTATTGTGAGTGTTGCGCACATAGTTTACAACCTCAGTCCAGTCATTAAAATCTCCTAAAGAGTGCCAGCCATGATAATGCGAGAGTCCCATGATGTCAAAATCTAATCCCCTGCGCACATGCTCACCCATCCATGCCCGCATATTTGAAGCGCTAAAAATGTGTAGTGCCACTTTAATATCTTTCCCATACTTATGGTTTATATCGCGTACTGCCCTTGCGCCTTCATTTAATAACGCCACTGTTCTAGGCGGGCTGTAGGCAGGTAAGTTTGCCTCGAGCACATTTTCTTGTATTATGTGGAAATTTGTTTCATTACCTATAGAAACTATTGCTGGGATTATACCTGAATTCACATAGTCATCTAGCACATCATATGTGTGCTGATAGACAGAGTCTCTTAACTTTGCAAGTTGATTTGCCACAGGTTGCCACGCAAGGGGTGCTACATACTGATTTAACTGGTTTGCGCTATTAAGCGCTTTAGATTGGTAGCTAAAGGTAAGCTGTATTTTGAGGCCTGCTGCCTGGGCACGCTGGATACCGCTTTTCACTTTTTCAGGACTACAAAAATCTACATCAGGCAATCCTGTAGTAAAACTATTACTGTAGGGTGGTAAATCAATTCTAAAACGAACGATGTTACCACCATGATCTGCAACACTTTGAAATGGATCTTTGGTCATCCCATTTTCTTTAAAAACCACGTTACCATACTCTTCTTGATGCCTTACAAAACCCATCGTTGTTCCCATATAAAAATTATCTGGAGTTGGTAGCGCTGGCCCTGAATCAGATACAGGTTTTATAGGTTCTTCACAACCTAAAAACAATATGGAACCTATAATTATGGTAACTGTATAAAGCAGTTTTTTAGGTGAATACTTTTTTACTATTTTCATTTTTTTTAAATTTTATTAAAAATTTAGATTTTACGAACCTTTGCAAATCCCATCTTACATATTTAACCACTCTATTACTGACGTTATTTTAATGATCGATTTTATGTAATAAAAAACGGTTTGTGAAATTGTCCGCTTTTGCGAAAGCGGGATTATAATTAACGATTTAAATAATAAATTGCTTTATAATCTAATACATTCAATTCTTGATTTTTAAATTGCTGTTACAAATAAAATAAGGTGCCATTGGTTAAATTTTAATAGCCTAGGTTAACACCTTAATTCTTAATCTACAAATGCTCTAATACTATTCACCCATACCGCATATCCATTTTCATTTAAATGGATACCGTCTACCGATAAATTCATATTCATGGATCCATTTAACTTAAACTCGTCATGCAATGAAATAATCATAAAAGGCTCTTTTCTTGCAGAGTTGAGTATAAGGGTATTGGTATTATTAATTTTATCTATTAAGGATACGGTACTTGTAGGAAGTATGGTTTGAACAAATATTTCAGTATTTGGAGATCCTAAATGTATTTTGTTCACAATTTCTATGATATTTTGATGAATTAATGTTGGCGTCATCTGATCCTGAAACATATCATTAATCCCTATTAAAAGAAAAACTTGACTAGGTTTAAAATATATTACCTCTCCTAATCTAGCTAGTAATCCTTCTGTAGTGTCACCTGCAATCCCTCTGTTTTTAGCTTTAGGATTATCCATTTTTTTAGCCCAGTCACCTCCTTGTTCAGTAATACTATTGCCTAGAAAAACAATATCATTTGGTTGTAATGGATCTGCCCTGAACGTTGCAATTCTTTGTAGGTAATGATATCTAGTCCAGTCACTATGGGTTGAAATAAGTATGTTGTCTGGGGGATAAATACTATCAGGGATGATTGTATGTGCAACAGGCGTTTCATTATTATTCTGACTACAAGAATTAAAAGAAAAAATTAATACAAGGCCCCCTAAAATGGAAGTATTAAATAAATTCATAATGAAATTAGTTCAAAGTTATAGTTTTATCAACAGCGTTAATCATCATAGTATAGGTGCCAGGGGTGCCTATAAATTGAAAATTCTGGTCGCCACTGCCGTCATTCACAAAATTTGAATCTATAGTGTATCCCTGATCTGCATATGATGCAAAATTATTATTAAGGTCATAGGTGCCAAATATTTTGAAAAATCTAAATATACCGTTAGAAAGAGGAAGTGATGCTGACCATATATCTGGTGTGTTTTCTATAAATTCTACAGTATTTGTATTAAATGTCCAGCCACCAGGAACGGCTTGCCCTACTGCCCAAAGCGAACTAGAAGGCTGCAAAACAATTGTTTTTGCAGTGTTATTAATCGTTAACGTGTAAATACCAGGGGATCCTATAAAGTTAAAATTATCGCCGTTTTGGGTGTTTTCTAAAAGTGGGTCTATGGTATAACCCTGATTTTCGTAATAGGTATAATCATAGCTGGTATTAGGTATAAATCCTGAGTTAGACTCAAAAAATCTAAAATGGCCGTTGCCTAATCTAGCTTTGATTGACTGTATATTATCAGCACATAAAAGTTCTAGACCGGGGAAATTCCAGCCTATATCTGTGACACCGGCACCTACAAGGAAGAGTGAGTCGCACTGGTCACTAGGGGTGCTTTCTATAAATCGTATGTTTATGCCTACACTTTCTGATAAAATATCGTTTGTACCAGCACCACCATTACCAATAGTCGCTTTTACTCTAAAATAAACAATTCCCCTATCATTAGGATCACCATTACTCGCAGTGGTTGCTGGATCGTTATCTATGCCCAGATCTGCTGCTAGTACAATTAAATCACTAACTAGAACTACCTGATTTGTAGAGGCTGTTGTGGCGATGTTGTTAAATGTTGAAAAATCTTGAGTGGTAGAGGCTTGCAAATCAAAGACCATCGTTGTAACGGGAGTGGGATTATTCCATATAAATCTATCGGCAATATTGCTTGCAGTCTCTTGAGAAATTAAATATTCAGCGGCAAATGTATTTGAAAAGGATATCTCGGATGTATTAAGGTCTGCAATTGTTAAAGGATCGTCATCGCTACAACCATAAAATGTTGCAAGCATTATAGATAAGACAAAATATTTTGTTAATTTTTTCATTTTTAAAACTTTGATAGTTAGTATCCTGGGTTTTGCACCAGATTAGGGTTTGTAAGAATATCAGTTACCGGTATAGGGAATAGGTTGTACTTAGGGTCTACGGCAGCGCCATTTCTTACACCGCCTTTCCACGCCCATAAATATGCCGCTGTGGTAAAACTGTCGTATCTTATCAGGTCAGTTCTTCTAAAACCTTCCCACATTAGTTCTCTTGCTCTTTCGTCTATGATAAAATCGAGGTTCATTTCATTTAAAGAAATGTTTCCTGCATTGCTTTCAGGGTCATTTGCATAAGCTCTTCCACGTATCTGGTTTACGTATCTAAGTGCGGTTGCATTATCCCCTCCAGTTCCACCTCTTAATACAGCTTCGGCATATATGAGATAGGTTTCTGCGAGTCTAAAAACAGGAAAGTCAATATCACTTAAATTATTAAACTGGTTTTGTTGCGGGATATTAGAGCCATCTCTATTAACATTACGATATTTATATATAGAATAGCCATTCAAAGAATTTGATAAGGCATCAATTTGTAATGTGCGACCCTGTTCATCATTTTCTGTCCAAAAAACAGCCCTGCGATCTATGGTTGGGTTATTTGTAGGAAATAATGCTGGTATCGATGGTGTAACACGGTACAGATTCCAACTAGAACTCATACCATTTATTGAAGCTGGAACACCAGCTGCACCTAGGGCATACGTATTTGTACCGCCCCATGTTCTTACCATTGCATTATCATAATTAAAAGTAAAGATAAACTCGTTTGTATTTTGAAAGTTATCTCCTAACATTAACCACGAGTGGTTTTGCTCTAATGTATATCCCGCGTCTATAACTCTTTTACTGTATGTAATAGCGTCTGTATCTCTAGGTGTGCCTGTATAAACTCTAGCATTTAAGTATAACCTAGCTAGCAAGGACCATGCTGCCGCCTGGTCTGCCCTGCCATATTCATTAACCCTGGGCGTAACCATGGTTTGCTGTATGTCTAAAAGTTCACTTTCTATAAATTCAAACAACTCTGCTCTTTGTATTTGACCGGGAATTGCACCTGTGCGCAGGGTTTCTTCAGTTGCAAATGTAGGATTACCAAACAGATCCATTAACATCCAGTAGGCATATGATCTAATAAAACGCACTTCGCTATTATAAACCTCAATTTCAGCCTGGTCTGCTGCTGAAAATCCTCTAGCGGCGAGTAATTCTGGATTTGACTGGTTTATAAAATTATTACATACAGTTATAAGATACAACCCACTACGGTAAACCGCTGTAGACTGATCATGCTCCGTAGACCAGTTTAAAGATGTTTCTTGATGATCGTTCCATGTATTTACAATCTCATCTGTGGTTACCTCTTGCAGTTCCCAATAGTCTCTGTAAAAAAAGTTATTAGCCCCAGCAAACTGAATATAAGCTGAAACAAGAGCCTGCTTATAGCCTTCTTTTGTGCTAAACTGTACCTCGTCTGTAATGTCGTTTGTAGGAATGCGCTCTAGATCATCAGTACAAGATACTACTAAAAATAGCGTAAACATTGTTACAAAACATATTTGAAAGTATTTTATTTTTTTCATGTTAAAATTATTTAAAAATTAAAGTTGATTCCTGTTGAAAATGTGCGAGGGGCTACATAATTACCGCCAAAATTAGTCCCAAAATTAAAGGGCGACTCTGGATCTCCTCCCTGAAACCCAGTTATAACAAAAACGTTTTGAACAGATGCTGACAGTGTAAAAAATGTTGGGGTTTTAGAATTTAGAATATTTCCTAACTCGTAAATGATGCTTATGTTATCCATTTTTAGAAATGATGCGTTTTGTAAATAATGATCACTAAACGCCTGGTTTACATTACCATTTTGAGTGAACTGATTATCAAAATAATTAGTATGAATGTTGCCTCTAAATATCCCATTATAAATAGATGACAAATTATCGTTAGGATTGAAGAATAAGTAACCGCCTAAATTTGCGTGTAACGCCATATTTAATGTCCACTTTTTATAATTCAACCTAGAGTTGAATCCTAAATTATGACGTGGGACTGAACTTTCACCTACATATCTATCTTTTTCATTTATAATCCCGTCGCTGTTTAAGTCAGCCATTTGGTTTTCAATAGGCCTGCCATTTGCATCATAAACCTGTCGATACAAGAAGAAGGAATTTCTTTGATAACCTACGGCGTTAACTATAATGCCGCCACCAGCAAGACCTATATCCTCGTTATTGTCTGAAAGCTTAGTTATTTGATTGTCATTAAAGCCATAGCTCAACCCTAAGTATAAATTGAATTTTTCAGACTTTATAGGGATGGCATCAATTTTAATTTCAAACCCTTTATTTTCAAGGCTACCTATGTTTTTAACAATTCCATTAGTAAAGTCAGTTCCCGAGGGTATTTCTACAAAGTTAAGTAGGTCGTCAGTTTTTCTAAGATAAACTTCAAAGCTTCCAGAAATTCTGTTATCATAAAAACCCCAATCAACCCCTACATTATAAGTGGTAGACTGTTCCCATTTTCTATTGACATCAGTTCCTTGTGGTAAGATGCCTTGAAAGAATTGATTGCCAATTGGGTATTGTATAAATGCTTCTCCTAGAACATTACGTCTTCTAAAACCGTAATTTCCTATTCCTTCTTGTTGACCAGTTATACCATATCCAATTCTAAGTTTAAGATTTGAAACATGTTTAAACCCTTTAAAGAAATCTTCATCACTTACTTTCCATGCACCAGAAACAGCAGGAAATACCCCCCATCTGTTATTTTGAGAAAATCTAGAAGAACCATCGGTTCTAACTGTACCTGTTATAATATATTTGTCGTTTTGAATATACGTCATCCTGCCGAAGTAAGATATTAAGGTGCTTTGAGGGATATCAAATGGAAAATTAGGCTCTGAATTGGGTTGTAAATTACCTACTGCATCAAAACTAGGGTACAAAAAGTTTGTAGTTTTAAAATCATTATAGGAATATCCTATTAACCCGTCAACACTACCCGACCATTTTTTAAATGCTTTGAAATAATTTAGGGTTGTTTCTATAAAGACATTTTCAGTTTGAGAAGCTGGGTCGCCTGAATAAAAATTACCGTTTGAGACATTTGCAGGGAAGTAAGCCGCTGGCGCAAAATAATTTATTGAACTTTGGGCGATATCATAACCTGTATTTAAGTTAATGCGCAAATCAGGTAAGAAATGTAATCTATAGTCTAGCTGTAAATTCCCTATACTTCTAAGGCTCATATTGCGACTTTCTACCTGTTCTAGCTTAGACACAGGGTTAAAATGATTCCCAAGAACAGAAGGGTTTGAAGCAAAATCCTCGTATTGCCAGTACCCACCATATACCGAATTTTCATCTCTCACTGGTTGTGTTGGGTCAAAAGTGGTTGCAGTAAAAATAGCGCTTTCGTCTGCGATACGTTCATCCTGAATGCTTCCTTTTAAATTAACATCCACTTTTAATTTACCACCAAAAAAAGAAGGGTTTAAGTTTAATCCTACTGTAGTTCTTTTAAAATAACCAGTTTTTAAAGTCCCTTGTTGATCTAAATATCCTAGTGAAAATCTGTAAGGCAATCCCTTTATACCACCTGCAATGCTCATCGTTGATTCTGTAGTGAGTGCTGTTTGATAAATTTCATCTTGCCAGTCAGTATTTGCAGTACCTAGGTTAAAATTAGAAACTGGGATACCGCTAATAACGGCTGCATTTTGTGCAACCTCTCTATACTGATCACCTGATAAAACCGACTGTTTAAAAATATTTTGTGAAACCGAAAACTTTGTAGCCGCCGTAACTTTTAACTCATTAGAAATCCCCTTTTTAGTTGTGATGAGAATAACACCGTTAGAACCTCTAGAACCATAAATAGCAGCGGCGGCAGCATCCTTTAAAACGTCAAAGGACTCAATATCGTCTGGATTTAAAGCACTTAAAATTCCTGGACCGTCTGACAATGCGATAGGATTACCATCTATTACAAATAATGGATTGTTAGAAGCGTTAAGAGAAGCTCCACCACGCACTAAAAATGAGCTTCCTGCGCCAGGCCTACCACTTACTGGGGTAATTTGTAAACCAGGCACCTTGTTTGCAATTAACTGTTCTGCATTTGTGACAAATCCTAATTGAAATTCTTTAGCTGTTATACTTGTAACTGACCCTGTAACATCTTTCTTTTTTGCAGACCCATAACCTATTAAAACAATCTCGTCAATACTTTGTGCATTAACAGATAAACTAATGATCATAGGATTGTTAAAATCAATAAGAACCTCTTTACTAGCATAGCCTACATAAGAAACAATTATCCATTTTGCATCAACTGGAATTTTATTTATAATAAACTTACCATCCATATTTGTAGTAGTTCCAATAGGTGTTCCTTTAATTATAACAGATGCACCTAAAAGTGGCTCGTTAATTTCATCTAGAACTACACCAGAAATTGACTGACTAGTTGCGACACATATGGTAAATAGGGTTATGATAATTGTAAGAGGTGTAAAACCACGAAAGATTTGTGAATATGTAAAAATGATTTTCATTGATTTAATTTAAAAGACTTGAACTATAACGATATAGTTGTTAGGAAAAAAATGGTCTTACAAATTAAAATGTTTTAATACATAACAGGGAGGTACAAATTATCTAGATTAGGGGGTGTAAATTCGTTTTGTATAAATTCATTTGTTTAAAGGTAAGTACGACTCTATTTGCTTAAACAGCTACTTTGCCTTTGAAACGTAATGGGATGGAACCTTTCCAAAATGAGCTTTAAACCGTTTACTAAAGTATTTCCTATCCGAGTACCCCACATGATAGGCAGCATCTAACACTGAAAAATTATGATCAGTTAAAAGTTTTTTTGCAGTTTTGAGCTTATAATCTCTTACAAATTCAACATAGGTCATATTTGTTAACCCTTTTAATTTTTTATACATTACAGAATGACTCATGCCTATGGCATTGCATACAAACTGTGCGCTTAAGTCTGTTGAACTAATGTTAGAATCGATCACAGCCACTAGCTTTTTCATAAAGGTCTCGTCTGCTTTATTCAATGACAATTCACTTAATGGTATAATATCTTTAGCAGTAAATTTTGCATGTAATAGCTGCCTGTTTCTTAAAACGTTCTTTATTCTACTTATGAGCAATGACTCATTAAACGGTTTTAAGATATAATCGTCTGCACCTATATCAAAGCCTTCAATTTTATTTATCATAGAAGTCCTTGCCGTTAATAAAATAACAGGAATATGGCTTGTGTTAATGTCTGACTTTAATTGTCTAGTTAATGTTATGCCATCCATTAATGGCATCATTACATCGCTTATGATAATGTCGGGGAGTTTACTGGTTGCAAGAATTAGCGCTTCTTTTCCATTAGCTGCGACCATTATTTCAAAATCTTTTTTTAATAGATCAACTATATAATTACGTATTTCTATGTTGTCTTCAACAATTAGAATTGTAGGTTTTAAAATGTGGGCATTATCATTTATGTTTTGTGGCTGTTGATTGTTTAACTCTTCAAATTTGTCAACAAAGTAATTCTCGATACCCTCGCCACTCACATCTTTTAAATCAATATCTTCTTCCTTAAAATGTGCATTCCCTTTGTTTAAATGGATCGTAAAATTACTGCCATCACCCATTTTACTTTTTACACTTATAGTTCCATGGTGCCGCTCTATGATTTCTTTAGTAATAGACAATCCCAGACCCCAACTTTGATATTTAGCATTTTTAGAATTTGATTTTTTATAAAACCGATTGAATATCTTTAAAACATCATTATTAGAAATACCTACCCCATTGTCCTTGCATTCTAATTGAACAGTTGAATCGGTCTCTGATAAGGCAATTTCTATAGATCCACCACTTTCTGAAAACTTAAAGGCATTTGCTAATAAATTATATAGAACCTTTTCCATTTCATTATTATCAAACCATAATTCTATGGTGCTTGCGGTGCTATGAAAACTAAAATCTATTTTCTTTTGTGAAGCCATTTCAGTAAAAGATAGGTAAATCTCTTTACTAAATTTAACAAAGTCTCCACGTGTAACATTTAATCTTTTAGGTTCAGAGTTTTCATAGTCTAGGAGTTGATTAACTAAATGAACTAAGTGATTACAATTCTTTTTAACAATTCCTAGAGAACCGTTTAAAGCGCTATGGCTAATCTCATTATTTCTTATCATTTTATTAATCGCGCCTAAAATTAGCGTTACAGGGGTGCGTATGTCGTGTGAAACGTTTGTAAAGAATTGTTGTTTTATAGTACTAATTTCATTGTTCTTTTCATAGTTTATTCTTTCTAGCTCTAAATTATTCTTCATTTGCTCCCATGCAACTATGTATTTTTTAAAGACGTAAAATATAAGAATAATAAAAAATAGGTAGCACGCAATTGCCCAACCAGTTAACCAAAAGGGCTTCAATATTTCTAGCTGTATAGAAGTGTAACTATCGCCCCACTTATCCCCACGTATTTTGCTCTTTACTTTAAAGGTATAATCCCCTGGGGCTAGATTTGTATAAGTTACCATGCGTTGCTTGCCTATTTCTCGCCAATCAGCATCAAAGCCATCCATTTTAATAGCATACTCACAACTAGAAGCTTTAGGAAACAATAGCGCAGAAAATTCAAAGGTGATTACTTTTAAATCATAGTTAAGGACTATGCGCTTTTGATGATCAACGCTTTTTGTTAAAATACTCTTTTTACCAACTACAACCTCTTTATTATACAATTTAAAGTCGGTTATTTTAACCACAGGTGCTGTGCTATTAAATGATAGATTGCCAGGGTCAAATCGCAAAGCGCCTATAGTTGTTCCAAAATAGAGCAGGCCCTTATCATCTTTAAAAACTGCATTTATTCTATACTCACCGGCAGTAGAATTGTTAAAAATAAATTTACCTGTGCTCCTGTCATACTTGTAAACTCCTTGTTTTGAGCTAAACCATACATCTTTTTTATTGTCGCTAATAATTCCTGTTATAGATAGATTACTAAGATCTTTATTTTCTTTAAAATTATCAAACTTGTTGTCTTGCTGGTTAAACAAATTTAAGCCCCCACCAGAGGTACCTATCCACACAGCCCTATATTCATCTATGAAAAGACTAAATAAATAGTTACTGCTTATAGAATTATAATTAGTATCGTTGTGTTTAAAATGGATACTTTTTTTTGTTACCGTATTAAACCTGCACAACCCACCTCCAAAGGTTGCTAACCACAAAAAATCTCCATCTCGTTTCATAGAAACGATATTGTTACTGCTAATACTTCCTGGAATCTCTTCATTTTCTATGAACCTAATGAAATTTCCGTTCTTAACATTTAGGTAATTTAAACCCCCACCCCAGGTAGCCACCCATAGGTTTGAATTGTCATCCTCTTCAATACCTCTTACATCATTAAAACTTATAGAGTTAGGATTACTATTAGAACTTTTATATTGAATAAAAAAACCAGTATCGGGCTCATATTTAAATAAACCGTTAGCAAAAGTACCTATCCAGATTGCACCATTTTTGGCTTCATATATGCATTGTACATAATCTCCCTTAAACGTATTTGCTAGTTTACTACTGTACCTTTGTATACTTTTGTTTTTTAAATTATAAATAGTGAGACCTTCACCATCTAACCCTAAAAACAAAAAGTCTTTATTTTTGTGAATAGATAACACAGGAACTAAATCTTCACCTTTTATGTCACTGAATATATACTCAAAATTACTGTTAGGATTTAAAATGTTGACACCACTCCATGCGGTACTTATCCAGATATTACGCTCGCTGTCTTCAATAATGTCATATATAGCATTTCCTGACAACGAGGCATTAAATTGCCCGTTATGTGTATAATTAATAATATCATCTGAATTGCGAGCCTTATTTTTAATTTTAAAAAGACCATTTCCATCGGTTCCCACCCACAAATTGCTTTTACTATCCTTGTAGATAGACCTAACTATTGTAGGCATATCACTAATCGCTAATTCAAACTCAAAAAACCTAGAAAAACTAGCGTTTTTTTTATCAAACTTAAGCAAGCCATTATCTTGTGTACCTATAATCAGGGTTTCCTGATCTAATTCAAGAACTGCATTAATAAAATTTGCATTAAGTCCTTTAGGTACTTTAATACTTTCTAGTTGATTTGATTTAGTATGATATTTATATAAACCACCACCGAATGTTCCTACCCAAATAATCCCAGCATTATCTTCATAAATACTGGACACAATCTGGCTTCCTAAAGTATTATTAAGATTTGTACTAAGGCTGTAGTTGATAAAAGTTTTAGAAGATTCTACAAATAAACTCAAACCCAAATCAGTTCCTACCCATAAGTTACCAGCCTTATCCTCAAACAGGGTTTGAATATGATTAGATGGCACTTTTTGTTTATCCTTTAAACTAGTTGCAAAAACGGTAAACTCATTGCTTTGTTGATCATATAAATTTAATCCAGCATCTAATGTAGCTATCCATAACCTACCCTTACGATCTATTAATACATCTGTTATATTATTTGAACTTATATCGCTGTTGTATTTATTAAATACTCTTAACTGGCTCCCATCATATCGATTTAGACCATTATCAGTACCTATCCAAGCATAACCGTTTTTCTCCTTTACAATACTAGAAATTCTATTACTAGATAGTCCATTTGATAAATCAATCTTATCAAATTTAACTTGAGCCTGTCCTAAACAATTGAGTGTAACAAAACATAGAATTAAAAAAATAAAAACATGAATTCTCATCGATCGTTAACTGAATAATTATTAAAAATGCCTCTTTTTTGATCAACATTTAATAGAACCTTGCGCGGCAAGTCAATAATATAAATAAATTTTTTGAAAATAATTAAATTTCTAGCACTTTAAAGAAACTAGACCAAAAAAAAATCGAAAACATAAGATCTTCGATTTTATTATTAATGTAATATCACTAGAGCCTTAAACTTTAAATCAAAACCGTTTATATTTAATACTGAAATAAAATAATAAACTAAACTTAGATATAGTTAATTATTTATATTTATGATGCTAGGATAAAATACCTTAACAAGATAATTAGTTTAATTTACGCTTTAGCAAAAGCGTAACATTTATCACATCAATACTGTAGAAAATTTATTTTTTGTAATCAAAATAACTTTGGGAGGGCATTAATGTAATATGATCCCTACTGTCATTAATCCACTATTATCTTTGTTGTTTTCACACCCTTATCAACTACTGTAAGTTGAGCGATATAAACACCCTGTCTTAACAACAGTATTATACTGTTTTCATCTTTTAAAGAGATAACCTGCTGACATGTAAGGCTATAAACCTTTAGAACATATCTATCTATTTCACTTAACCCATCAATCAGTAAACGATCGTTAACCCAATACACATTTACATCATCAAGCAAATTATCTGTAATTCCAGCAGTTGCATTTGTTAAATTTAATTGTGTGGTCGGGAAATCTCCTGTGATATAATTAAAATTAACATTGTCTTTTAACTCAATTATTAAGTTGTAATAGTCCCCCATAGGTAAGTCTGCGGTTTGTGTTGTACCTGGCGGAATAAGAAAGCTGATAGAATCTACCAGACCTGTACCACCTGTTAAGGGATTTATATCGCCACCACCCACAGTAGAGATGTAGTTACCTGCAGCGTCAAATCTATTGATACCTGCATAAACATACCCGTCAGAGGGTGTATATGTATAATTAAAAGTTACCGTAAGGGTCTGTCCAATTTGAACGGTGGTAACTGGCGGGTCGATTGTAATAGATTGCGCAAAATTAATTTGACCTAAGGCCAAAAATAAAAGAAGGAAAAGTAATTTTGTTTTCATAATAATAATATTTAAAATTTACTTCAATATTAAGGTGATGAAAAATATTTTAGGGTGTAAAAAAACGTCTTTATTAGGTAGGCAAATTCATTTTATTATGGTATTGATAGCATTTTCTCAAAATAACCTTCGATATTTTACCTAATGTATAAATTATCACTAGAAAATTAATCAATTATTGATTGACATGTGTCTAGGATTTATTAGACCAAGAAGATGGATAGGGTGGTGTTTGTATGCTTTGGTAATAGCAAATCAAAAATAACCATAAAGAGCGGACAAATTTTTTAACAAACGATACCACGTTTAAAAAAAATAAGGATAAAAGAGGTGTTTTTTAAATACTGCCTTTTTAAGGCTACTGGATTCTAATCACAATTGGCACCTTTTGGTTAAATGAGAATGTAACCTCAACAATGTTTGAATAAAAAATATCCACCATTATTACAAAAATCTATTTAACTATCTATAGGACTATAGGATTACAACATAACAAAATACTCTTAATAATAGCCCTGTAAATTTCAATATCTTAAAACAACCACCTAGTAACCTTTTTCTAAAACTGCATTTCGGGAATATCACCGTTTATAATTAAGGTACCCTCTGTAGCATTTTTAATTTCTTCTACACTCACACCAGGGGCACGCTCTAGTAGTTTGAATCCTTGGGCGGTTACTTCTATCACGGCAAGATTTGTCACCACTTTATTGATACAATTCACACCAGTTAATGGTAAAGAGCATCTTTTTAATAATTTTGATTCTCCTGCTCTATTGGTATGCATCATGGCGACGATAATGTTCTCGGCACTAGCGACTAGATCCATGGCGCCACCCATTCCTTTTACCATTTTGCCTGGTATTTTCCAGTTAGCAATATCACCATTTTCAGCAACTTCCATTGCTCCCAAAATAGTAAGATCTACATGCTGCCCTCTTATCATTCCAAAACTGGTGGCACTATCAAAAAAGCTAGCCCCTGGCAGTGTGGTAATGGTTTGTTTACCTGCATTGATTACATCTGGGTCTTCTTCACCATCAAATGGAAAAGGTCCCATTCCTAAAACCCCGTTTTCTGACTGAAACTCTACATCTATACCGTCGGGAACATAATTTGCCACTAGGGTGGGAATCCCTATTCCTAGATTGACATAATAACCGTCCTTTACCTCTTGGGCTATTCTTTTTGCTATTCCTATTTTATCTAACATAATTATTAATGTGCTTATTTGTAAATGTGATGATGTGATAATGTTTACATGATCATTTTAATCCTAGAATTTATTTTTGATCAAAATTTCAAAAGCAATCTCAATTGATTTCTCAACTAATATATTTTATGCCTAGCCCATTAAAATGATCATCAGCGCATGATCACATCAACAATTTAAAGCTAAGTTCTAATTAGCATATTAAATGCTTCTTGTTTGTATTGATACCAGG
>CAZQGX010000051.1:0-24100 GCA_964593255.1 uncultured Flavobacteriaceae bacterium
GCCTGGTATCAATACAAACAAGAAGCATTTAATATGCTAATTAGAACTTAGCTTACACAATCAATTTTAAGATTTTTAATACAGCTTTTAAAATAAACCAAATAAAAATGAAAAATCAACTATATATCACTGCACTTGCGCTCGTTTATATATTCACCACTAGTTGTGGTAACGATGCAGCACAACCAATTGCAGATACATCACCAGCCATACCGGTTACCATAAAAGCGGTTACCGATAATGCCAGAAACCCTTTTCTTGCGGTAAGTGGTAAAGTACAAGCTGCAAACAGCACACATTTAAGTACACGCAACATGGGTTATGTAAACGAGGTACTGGTAAATGTGGGTGATAAAGTCAACAAAGGTCAACTGCTTGTGTCTATTAACAGTACAGACTTACAGGCAAAAAAAGCACAAGTAAACGCCAGCATTACCGAGGCTACTGCAGCATATGAAAATGCTAAAAAAGACTACAATCGTTTTAAAAACTTATTTGCCGATAACAGTGCGTCACAAAAAGAACTCGATGACATGACGGCACAATTTAACATAGCAAGCGCACGTCTAGAAGGTGCCAAACAAATGGAAAACGAGATTAATGCACAATTTGCTTATACTAATATCACAGCCCCATTTAGCGGTGTGGTAACTAGTAAAAACATTTCTAAAGGTGCTATGGCAAATCCTGGTCAGCCACTCATTTCTATTGAAGCCATTGGAGATTTTGAAGTAATGGCGATGGTTCCAGAAACAGAAATTTCTCAAATTAAAACAGGCACAGCAGTTCAAGTAAGCATCGCTTCTATTGACAAAACAATAAGTGGTAAGGTTAAGGAGGTAAGCACTTCTGCACAACAAACTGGCGGTCAGTATTTAGTAAAAATTAACCTAGAAAAAACAGATCATCCCGTGCGCTCTGGTATGTTTGCAAGGGTCGCATTTCCTGTAGAAAAACAAGCCGAAAATAATGTTATCTTAATTCCGACTGCCGCAGTAGTTAAAAATGGACAACTATCTGGTGTATACACCGTTAGCGAGAGTGGCACTGCAATTTTACGATGGTTGCGACTAGGTAAAACGGTGGGCGATCAGGTAGAAGTACTTTCAGGTCTCGATGCCAAGGAAAGCTACATTCTTACCGCAAATGGAAAACTTTACAACGGTGCAAAAGTAACTGTTCAATAAACAACAATTATTTTGCCTACAGCAAGATTTAAGCTGGCTTAAACATATATTTTTCTATTTATTGATTGATTTTGTTTCCTATGGCTTTTATTATTTCGCTTTCTTTTTGTTTCGCTTTCGCGAAAGCGAGATAAAAAAAAGTTTATCCCGTTGCAGAACGGGACGAAAGCGAGATCATGAAATTAATTTGAAAACGCAACGAAAGCTATTTAAAAAAGTTTAAACCCTTGCAGAAAGCAATATAAGCGAGATCATAAAATTAATCCAATTGCAAAATAAGAGCAAAACCCTTTAAAAAATAACAACAAGGTCTCGTGTTGTCTTAAAACGCTTTAAAAAAATATCAAATGAAAGAAGGAATCGCTGGTAAAATTGCCAAAGTATTTATGAATTCAAAGCTTACAGTGCTTTTAATGATCGTTTTTATGGTCGTGGGCGTGTACAGCTCTTTTTTAATACCACGTGAGGAAGAACCACAAATAGACGTGCCTATGGCAGATATTTTTGTGGGTTACCCAGGAGCAAGTCCTACCGAGGTGGAGTCGCGCGTGATTAAGCCTTTAGAACAACTTATTTCTAATATCAAAGGGGTAGAATATGTGTATTCTACATCGATGAAAGAGCAAGGTATGGTGATCGTGCAGTTTTATGTGGGTGAAGATATTGAGCGCAGTTTTGTCAAACTTTACAACGAGATCAACAAACACATGGATCAAATGCCAGCTGGAGTGACCATGCCATTAGTAAAAACCCGCGCTATTGACGATGTACCCATGCTAGGACTTACCCTGTGGAGTGAGAATTACAGTGATTTTGAACTGGGCCAGATGGCGCACGAACTAGAGGCCGAAATTAAAAAAGTAAACGATGTCGCCATCACTCATAAAATAGGTGGTAGAGAACGACAGCTGCGTGTGGTGCTAGATAAAAGTAAATTAGCCAGCAGTGGACTTGATTTCTTGCAGGTATCAAAAATGATACAGGCAAATAATGCACAATTAAACGCTGGTACTTTTAATAATAATGATACCGAGTTTGTTGTAAACACAGGTAAATTCTTAAGTACTATTGAAGATGTTGAAAATCTAGTGGTGGGTGTGCAACAAAATCAGCCTATTTACTTAAAACAAATTGCAACTATTCTCGATGGACCAGAAGTACCGCAAAGTTATGTGAGTCTTGGTTTTGGAGCTGCGTCTGATAAAAGCACTGCATTTCCATCAGAATATCCAGCGGTAACACTATCCATTGCAAAACGCAAGGGTGCCGATGCTATGAAAATCGCCGATGTTATTATTGACAAGGTAGCACACCTGCGCAAGAATTTAATTCCTGATGATGTGCATGTAGAGATTACTAGAAATTATGGAGAAACCGCCTCACACAAGGTGTCAGAACTGTTGTTGCACCTTATAGGATCTATTATTGCCGTTACTTTTGTGGTGATGATTGCCATGGGATGGCGTGGTGGACTGGTCGTATTTTTATCGGTGCCTGTTACCTTTGCACTTACGCTTTTAAGTTATTACATACTAGATTATACCTTAAATAGAATTACATTGTTTGCATTGGTCTTTGTTACTGGTATTGTAGTCGATGACTCCATTATTATAGCCGAAAATATGCACCGACATTTTAAAATGAAACGCATGCCGTTTAAAGATGCGGCACTTTATGCGATTAATGAAGTGGGTAACCCTACAATTCTTGCAACTTTTACTGTTATCGCATCGGTTTTACCTATGGCATTTGTATCTGGTCTAATGGGACCTTATATGGCACCTATGCCTATAGGAGCATCTATTGCAATGATTTTGTCTTTATTTGTGGCACTGACCATCACACCTTATTTAGGATTTATATTCTTAAGAGAAAAAGAAAAAAAAGGAGCTGATCCAAAAACTGAAAAACCTCTTGAAGAATCATTAATTTACAGATGGTACAACAAATTAGAACGTCCATTAATAGAGAAGCGATCTGCACGCTGGTTGTTTTTAGGAGGTACTTTTGTAGTGCTTATTGCCACAATGGGATTGTTTTTGACAAATTCTGTTGCGGTTAAAATGTTGCCGTTTGATAATAAAAACGAGTTTCAAGTAGTGATAGACATGCCAGAAGGCACAACCCTAGAACGCACCGCAGTGGTGACTCAAGAAATTGCCCAATATCTAGCAACAAGACCAGAGGTAGTTAATTACCAAAATTACATTGGCACCTCTGCACCTATCACATTTAATGGCCTGGTGCGTCATTATGATTTACGTGGTGGTAGCAACATGGCAGATATACAAGTAAATCTAGTTGATAAAGGAGAACGCAGTGCCCAAAGCCACGACATTGCTAGTTTACTGCGACCTGATATTCAAAAAATTGCAGCGAGATTTGGTGCAAACGTAAAAATAGTCGAGGTACCGCCTGGACCGCCTGTGCTGTCTACTATTGTTGCCGAGGTTTATGGCCCAGATTATGAACAACAAATACAAATCGCTAGCGATATAAAAAATATCTTACACAACACCGACGATGTGGTGGACATTGACTGGATGGTAGAAGAGGAACAAAAGGAATACCAACTGGTCATTAATAAAGAAAAAGCTATGCTGTATGGTGTTGCACCACAGCAAATTGCACACACGATGAATCTTGCGCTATCACACCGCCCTGTTGCATCACTTTATGATGAAGATGCAGTACGACAAGTAGGCATCATGCTAGCACTAGATGAAAAAGAAAAATCTACCCTACAAGAAATCATACAACTAAATGTGCAATCTAATCAGGGCAACATGATTCCTATCGCAGATCTGGTGGAGATCAACCCTATTGTAAGTGCCAAAAGTATCTATCGTAAAAATCAAAAACGCGTGGTTTATGTAATGGCAGATATGGCCGGAGAGTTAGAAAGTCCTGCTTATGCCATTTTAGGTATGGAAGAGAAGCTTAAAAACATAAGTATGCCACAAGGATATACGATAAACGAAATGTACCTGGGCCAGCCAGAATTTGAAGATGATTATACAGTAAAATGGGATGGCGAGTGGCAAATAACGCTAGAGGTATTTAGAGATTTAGGTATTGCATTTTTAGGTGCTATCATCCTTATATATATATTAATAGTAGGATGGTTCCAAAACTTTAAAGCGCCTATTGTGATGATGGTTGCCATACCGCTTTCGTTAATAGGAATTATTCTGGGACACTGGATGATGGGTGCATTTTTTACAGCAACTTCTTTTATAGGGATGATTGCCCTAGCAGGAATCATGGTCAGGAACTCGGTATTGCTTATTGACTTTATTAACCTTAGAACAAACGAGGGTATCCCTTTAAAACAAGCTGCAATAGAAGCCGGTGCCGTGCGTACCACGCCTATTTTGCTCACCGCGGGCACAGTAGTTATAGGTGCATTTGTCATCTTGTTTGACCCAATTTTTCAGGGGCTTGCCATTTCTTTAATGGGTGGCACCATAGTCTCTACCTTCCTCACACTGCTGGTAGTGCCGCTGGTGTATTACATGATAGAAAAAAAGAACCTTCCATAAGTTATATTAATAACTTTTTAAAAAAATTAATAAAATAAACAATTTAGATAGAAGTGGTTATAACTTAATTCGATTTGCTATATAGTAACACATTGTCGCAAATATTTTAACAATATAAATCACTTCAACAATGATTAATAAATTAAAAAATAACTAAAAATTAAATAAAAATGTTAAATACATATTTCAGAGTAATTGTAGGATTTATGGTACTATTAAGTGTTTTCCTAACGCAATTTGTGAACGTCAATTGGTTTTGGTTCACCGTTTTTATAGGTCTCAATTTAATACAGTCCGCCTTTACAAAATGGTGCTTGCTAGAATCTATTTTGATAAAAATGGGGGTAAAAAAAAGTGTTGCATCTTGTAAGGTTTCACCTAGAGAATAAATTACAAACCAGATATTAAAAGTATTTCTTGTTAATCACTCAAGATTTAGAGTTAATTAATTTTACTTAACCCATTGATAATTAATCTTGTTGCAATTTATCAAAAAACTAAAACCTTGTATACTTTTAGAAGCGGTAATAAGAATCTTTACCTCCTTTTTGAATGCAACATCATTATTTTTTGTGAGTCTAGGTATATCTTAACACCAATAAGTGGCATGATAAGAAAAGTAGAGATTAAATCATAAAAGGTATAACCAGACTTTTTACACCAACTAAAGGATATTTAAGTCTTTTTTCAGTTAGGTATATCTAGGTGTGAAACTTCCTTAACATAGAAAAAAATGCGAGCAGCATAGCTGCAAAAAATTATTTTCACCCTCAGGTTTTTTAAAATAAAGATAACGACCTACAAAATATAATTATTGTTAATGAAATTTTTAAAAGCTCGCAACTAACAAATAGATGTCGCAAACGATGTTTTTTTTTTTTAATAAATTGATGTTGTTTTTCAAAATTAATCAGGCAACAAGAGCGTTTAATTTAAAATAAAATCCCGTAAAACAATCACCGCTTTACGGGATTTTTAGAACACAAAGTACTGCAGCGCCAGTGCATATCCTTTTAAACCAAAACCACTGATCACACCTGCTGCATGCTTTGAGATATAGGAAACATGTCTAAATCCTTCCCGGTTCATAACATTTGAGATATGTACCTCTATCACAGGTAGTGTAATCCCCGCCACTGCATCGCCTATTGCGATCGACGTATGTGTATAAGCACCTGCATTTAAAATCACAGCGTTAAAACCATTACCCTCGGCACGGTGTAAATGGTCAATCAGTTCGCCCTCTATATTTGATTGTTCATAACCCAATTCTAGATCTTTAAAACCAAATTGCAACTGGCTAAAATAGGTTTCAAAGTCTTCATTTCCATAAATCGATGGCTCTCGTTTTCCCAATAAATTGAGATTAGGACCGTTAAGTATCAGTATTTTCATAGGGTGAAGATAATAGTAAAATCGCTTTCGCGAAAGCGAGAAACAAAAAAGCAACCTCTTATGAAATTACTTTTATTATGAATAAGGAATATGTTTTAGTTAAAGGTATAACCTACAGAAATTTGGATCACGCTGTTTTGCTGACTAAAATCAACTGAACCTTCACCATCTAAAATATTTGAACGACCAACATTATAACTAACGGCAAAATTAATACCATTATCTAATTTATAGCCTAGTCCTACACCCACACCAAAATCAATCGATTTTAGATTATTCTTGACATCTTCTGTCCCTGATTCAGTAAATGTACCTTGTTCAGAGGTTGCAGTAAATGTAAATTCAGTTTCAGCAGATAATAAAACGCCTATTTGTAGCCCTGCTTCTATACTAAAACCTTCGGTAACGTAATATTTTGCCATAAGCGGTATATTTAGATATGTCAATGTTGTTTCAGCTTCCTCCGTTTCAGTAATTCCATTAAAGGTATCCGAATATTCTTCCTTAGCTCCTTGTGTAGAGTAAACTAATTCTGGCTGAAAAGAGAACTTGTCAGATAAAACAACCTCGGCCACACCACCTATGTGAAATCCAGTTCTACTATCAACGTCTCCAGTTTCATCCCCTACTACAGTAGCGAGGTTTAAACCTGCTTTGACTCCTAATTTAACTTGTTGAGCATTTGAAATTGACGTTGCAAAAACAACTACTGCTGCACTCAGTAAGATTTTTTTAATGTTATTGGCTTTAAAATTTGAAACAAAATGATTGTTTAAAAAAGTAATACCCAACGCAACACCTATTAAATGATTGATTACTTTTGTAAATATGAAAAAACTATTGTACGTTATAACTGTATTTTTATTTTGCAGTTGCAATGATGGTGATGTTATTACCAACGATTTTGAATTTGAGAATGCACAAGTGCAACTATGCACACCCACAGCGGTAGGTACTAACAATAATCGTTATGTATTTTTTAAAAATGAAACCACTAATTTTGAAAGCCTAGTATTGCAATTTACCACAGGTGACAATATTATGGTCACGCCTGGCGACTATGGCCCTTACGCAATTGCAAGCAGTCCTAACTTATTTGAATACCGCAAATTAACGGCAGCGCCAGGTGCTAACTATTATTGTAACGATATCCCGCCTGTAACACCTACAGTTACCGAGGTTTTTACCGCTGTGGGCGGTCAATTGACCATCACCACAAACACATTAAGAAACGACGATAACGATGGTATTCTAGCAACTGATGAAGGTGCAGTTTTTATAGAAGGAGTTATTGATCTAGCCGCAACCACACTAGATACAGATGGCGACGGCATACTAAATTATCTAGATGAAGATGATGATGGTGATAATGTACCTACTCGATTAGAAGGTGTTGCTTTTAATATAGATGGCACTATCAACCTGACAGCAAGTAGAGATACAGACGGTGATGGGACTCCCGACTACCTAGATCCAGATGATGACGGCGACGGGGTTCTTACTATTAATGAAGATTTAAATAGCAATCTAGACCCCACAGACGATGGTCCTGCTGGCGGGTTACCCAATTATCTAGTTTTTTCACCTACCCCGCAAAGCGCAAGCCCACTCATAGAAAACTATAGAGAGCATAAAATTACAAGAAGAAACCAATTGAACATGAATTTAAGAAATTTGAGTTTGCAAAACGGCAGTAATGAAATTATTTTTGAAAACTATTTTTTTGGCATCTATTCTATTGAAGAAATGACATTGCGATGTACACCGGCATTTCCCACTGCTACAGGTTCTGATGGATGTATATTTCAGTAGCGCCACGTCCATATTTTTGATAATCAGCATCATAATATTTGATTTGTGCATACCGTTCAAACAAATAATATAACTCTTCCTTAAGCACCCCTTGCCCAATTCCATGAATAAAAACAATTTTGGGAATCCTATTTTGTATGGCCCATTCTATTTTATTTTGAGCCGTATTAATTTGTAGATTTAATTTGTCATAAGCATCCATCCCCCGTTCTGATTTTACCAGCATCTGTAAGTGCAAATCGACCTCGACAGCGGGGATAAAAGCAGCTTTTTTTCTAGATACTTCTCGTTTTTTTGATTTTTTAGGTGCGGGCTCGTCTTCGGGCTGCACATGGTCTACTTGAAAAGCCATGTCTAATATCAATTCCCGTTTGTGATAGGTAATTTCTATACCTTCGTGAGTTAAGATGGTTATTTGTTCCGCTTTTGCGAAAGCTACCACACCACCCACTTCATCATCTAATACCAGCACCCGATCCCCTTTTTTAAAAGCTGCCATAGATTATTCTTCTTCATCATTTAAATGGTCATCGCGATGAGCCACCCAGTGATTACTAGCCCGATATGCACCTATCATAATCAATACCAGTCCAGTAACTTTATAATATACAGTCGCTTGCGCTTCTAAAAGCGAATAAACCAATAAAACAGCGCCTGTTATAATCACAAGACTATTAAGGAGTTGTCTTAAATTGTTAGTCATCGATATAAGTTAAATTTAGTCTTAAATGTTAGCACAAAGCTATAAACTTCTTTTTGAGTATTGGTGCTTTACAACTAAAATATTTATAGAGTAAATTAAATTGTCAAAAAAGTCATAAATAAATCTTACTCATTATATTTGACCTTTAATGAATTTGAAGCATATTATAACTAAAAAATATTTAATCAGAATTTTATGAAATCATTTGTGACTGACGACAGCTGGATGATTCCTTGTATGAGCAAGAAGTTAATAGGTATGGAATGCCCTGGTTGCGGTATACAGCGATCCATTTCTTTATTAATGCACGGTGATCTGGTTGACTCTTTTCTTATGTATCCAGGTTTATTTCCTGGAGCGTTTTTATTCTTTTTTCTGATTTTTGATTTCTTTAAAACTATAAAATACGGCGAGCAAATAAAATTATGGGCTACTCTCATTACCCTAGTCACTATTTTAGGAAGCTTTTTTATTAAAATGATTTTTAATTAAAAAATTGTAACATTGTAATGTATACACTAACTAACTAAAAAAACAAAAATCATGCAAAAATTAAACACCACACTAGTTTACATATTATCCGTAGTAGGATTTATATGTTGTTGTTTTGGAATAGGATGGATCCCATCGTTAATCGCTTTTTTTGTCGCAAATGCTGAATTGAAAAAAGCTGCTACAAATCCAGAAGAGTTTATTAATGTAAGCGGCATGAAAAGTGCAAAAATTGTTGCTATCATTGCCTTAATAATTTCATTGCTATTTGCTTTAGTAATTATCTACTTTATTTACATGATCAGTAATTCACCAGAGTTTGCTTGCGAATTTTGGACAAATGCAGTAGAAAGTATGGAAAGCAACCCAGGCGTGACTCAAGAACAAATTGAAGTCTATGAAGAGTTAAGAAATAATGCTTGTTCTAAATTATAGAGCGCAATTCACCTTAATAAAAAAGGGAAGGCTGTGGCCCTCCCTTTTTTTATATGTTTTAATCTGTGGTAATTGACATAAATAGCAAGCTGTAATTATTTCTATTATAATAGCAAAAAGCTATAGTTAGTGTTTAAAGGTTTTTTACTTTTAACTGCTTTCTAATATTTTAAAGATAGCTTATACAGATTTTTACTCAAACTCCTTCAAGGTTTTTATAATAATGGCAATACACTCGTCTAGCTGCTCTTTGGTCATGACCAATGGTGGTGCAAATCTTATGATATTACCGTGAGTAGGTTTTGCAAGTAACCCATGGTCTCGCAATCTTAAACAGATGTTCCAAGCGGTTTCACCATCTTCAGTATCGTTAATGACAATTGCATTGAGCAATCCTTTGCCTCTAATAAGCGTTACCGTATCGGTTGTTTTGATATACTTATTGATTTCTGCTCTAAAGTAGTGACCTAACTCTCGTGCATTTTGAATCAAATGTTCATCTTTAACCACCTCTAGTGCAGCAATGGCCACCGCTGCTGCAACTGGATTACCACCAAAGGTAGAACCGTGTTGCCCTGGTTTGATAACATTCATCACCTCGTTATCAGAAAGTACTGCACTTACTGGATAAGCACCACCAGACAATGCTTTACCTAAAATTAAAATATCTGGCCGGGCATAAGTTGCCTCTTGACGTTCACAATGTCCTTGACATGTACAATCACCACAAATGGCTAATAAAGCGCCAGTACGAGCAATTCCTGTCTGGATCTCATCTGCAATAAATAAGGCATTGTAATGCGTGCAAAGTTTACGAGCAGCTCGCATAAAATCATTGTGTGGGGTGTAAACTCCAGCCTCTCCTTGAATAGGTTCTACAAGAAAACCTGCAACATTTTCTTCTTGCAGGGCTTGTTCTAGGGCGGCGGTATCGTCATAAGGAATTTTTATAAAACCAGGTGTGTACGGACCAAAGTTTTTACGAGCACCCTCGTCATTTGAAAAAGAAATGATGGTAGTTGTTCTACCGTGAAAATTATTTTCGGCTACAATTATTTTTGCTTCCTGTTCTTTTACTCCTTTTTTTTCATAAGCCCATTTTCTAGCCATTTTTATAGCCGTTTCTACAGCCTCGGCACCTGTATTCATAGGCAACACCTTGTCAAACTGAAAATAGTCGGTAAGGTACTTTTCATACAATCCTAGTTTATCATTGTGAAAAGCTCTAGAAGTAAGCGTTAAAGTCTGCGCTTGCTCGTTCATGGCATTGACAATAGCCGGGTGGCAGTGCCCTTGATTCACAGCACTATAGGCACTTAAAAAATCATAATATCGCTTTCCATCTACATCCCAAACATAGACACCCTCTCCTTTTTCAAGAACAACAGGTAATGGATGATAATTGTGTGCACCGTGTTTGTCTTCTAGGTCTATGTAATATTGCGATTTGCTTTGTGTGTCTATGTTCATAACTGTATTAAATTCTATTGCCGCAATTTAGTCATTTCAATTAAAGGATTAAAATTGTAGGTCATAAGAATTTATCAAATTAGCAGTTATAAGGTACTAAAAATGCTGTGATCAAAATTTGGAAGGTTTAAAAGAACTAAAATAGCGATCTAAATGAATTGCAAAATATATTATTTGTGGGTAGAAGATACCCTTTCAAATATTTTCTAGGTTCATATAAACCTTTAAATTAAAGTTTTTCAGGAATGTTATGCATAATAACCTTTAAAAGCGATTTAAAAAAACTTAAAACGTCCAGTTCTTGAAAACTTCCATAGTGTTATATATCCCCTTCTTTTAATTCTACTGCATATAGTTTTGATAACACTACAAAAAGGACATATTATTCTGCATATTACAAATGCTATCACACATAATTACATTAATTTTGGAAACTATGTCAAAACGAAGAAAAAGAGCACAAAAATCATTTGAAAATGTGCCCGTAGTAGATGCAGGTTCACGAGGTAAAAGTGTTGCCAAAACAACTGATGGCGAGGTGATCTTCCTTACAGATGCAGTGCCTGGTGATGTTGTTAACATAAAAACTTTTAAAAAAAAGAAGTCTTTTTATGAAGGCCGTGTTACGCAATTTTTAAAATTAAGTGATAGAAGAGCACAGCCCGTGTGTAAACATTTTTACACCTGTGGCGGTTGCAAATGGCAGCACATGACTTATAAAAGCCAGCTGTATTTTAAACAAAAAGAGGTGACTGAAAACCTGAAAAGAATAGGACATTTAGAGCTTCCAGAAATTACTTCTATCGCAGGATCTGCACAGCAATATCACTATCGCAACAAGATGGAATTTGGTTTTTCATCAAATCGATGGATGACTCTAGAAGAGATTAAAAGCGACGTGCAAATTGAGGATAAAAATGCCTTAGGCTTTCATATTCCGGGTATGTGGGATAAAATTTTGCACTTAGACGAGTGTCATTTACATCCAGAAATAGGTGAAAAAATTAGGTTGAGTGTGCACGCTTTCGCAAAAGCGGAACAAATATCCTACTTCAACCCCAGAGAAAAATCTGGAACCCTGCGCACATTAATGCTGCGCATGTCTTCTACAGGAGAAAATATGGTGGTGATTCAATTTTTTAAAGATAATGAAGTGCAAAGAATCGCATTACTAGAGCATTTAAAAGAAACTTTTCCAGAAATTACCTCGTTGCAATACATTATTAATGAAAAAGCAAACGACACGATTTATGATCAAGAAGTAATCTGCTACCACGGTCGCGATCATATTTTTGAAGAAATGGAAGGTTTGCAATTTAAAATTAATGCCAAATCTTTTTACCAAACTAACAGTAAACAAGCGTATGAATTATACAAAATAACGAGAGATTTTGCGGGCTTAACAGGTGAAGAACTGGTTTATGATTTATACACTGGCACAGGTACTATTGCACAATTTGTCGCTAGCAAAGCAAGACACGTGGTAGGCATTGAAGCCATACCCGTTGCCATAGAAGATGCCAAAACTAATGCAAAACACAACGGTATAGAAAACACCACATTTTTTGCAGGAGATATGAAAGAAGTTTTTACTAAAGATTTTATCGAGCAGCACGGGCAGCCAGACGTTGTAATTACAGACCCACCTAGGGATGGCATGCATAAAGATGTGGTGGCACAATTAGTAAAGCTCGCTGCAAAACGCATAGTTTATGTAAGTTGCAATAGCGCAACACAAGCACGTGATCTTGCGTTATTAAGCGACACCTATGATATTATAAAAGTGCAGCCTGTAGACATGTTCCCGCAAACCCACCATGTAGAAAATGTAGTTTTATTAGAATTAAAAAAATAATATGATGGTAAAAAATATAATTTATGCCCTGGCACTATTCATTATCACAAGCTCTTGTAATGATTATAGCGCAAAGGCAAAAGAAAACAACAGCCCTATTGTCATTTCTGGTAATGTACAAGTTACCGATTCATTACCTTTAGAAAAAATTACTTTATATGGGTATGATATGGTTTATAAAAAAACTATTTTACAGGATATAACGCTAGAAGAAAATGGCGATTTTAAAACTACTATATCTTTACCATATCCCAGCGCATTAACCATTTATGGAAATAATACATTTCAAATACTTGCTATTCCTGGCGACAGTATTGTATTTAATTATACCGATAGTAAAGAGGATGGTGTTTTTAAAAACAGCTTAAAATTTGAAGGTAAAACAGCTGTAACCCAGCAAAAACTTCAAGATTATATAAATAACAATCCGCTGCAAACCGATGACTTTTATGATCCAGAAAGCGCACTAGATTATACAGATTTACAAAACCAGATTGATGAACAATCAAAACCGCTTAAAAAATATTATGCCGAACTCTTAAAAGATACTAAAACAAATAAATTTTTGAGAGACTACATTACTGCCGATCAAAAGTTTGCTGTAATTAATTTAAAAATGGATTATGCATCTTTTGCTGCATATTACGGTAAAAAAGTGCCTAAAATGGATAGCCCATATTATAAAGAATTAAATAATTTACCCAGACTAGAAGAAGAGGATTTAGTAAATACAAAAACGGTAAACAGCATTTTATACAATCATCATTCTTTTGCATCTAGAGAGGTAGAAAAAAAATTCCCCGAGGCCACACCGCAAGAAATCAATCAAATAATTGTCAAAAATGCTGTGAGAGAAGGAAGTTACTTCAGTAAACAAACTGTTGCAATGCTAGTTATGGAAGATTTATACAACCAGTCGGTTAAATTATATGAAAATAATAAAGCAGATATTGAAAAGTATTTAAACGATGATTCCTTCATCACAATAATTAAGGAAACTTATGCAACAACTAAAGACCTTATTAACAACCCGCAAATTCCAGATGAAGCTGAGCTACTTACTTTTGAAACAACAGATGCATCGCAATTTCTAGATGAAATCATAAAGAATGCAAACGGCAAGGTCATTTATATAGACAACTGGGCAACCTGGTGTGGACCTTGTAAAGCAGAGTTTAAAGAGGCCTCTCCTGCCCTTCATGAAAAATTTAAAGACGATGTTGAGTTTGTATATTTATGCCATGCTAGTGAAGAAAAAGCCTACCTTCCTTCTATCGCACAATATCAAATAAAAGGCAAGCACTATTTTCTAACCAAAGAGCAAGAGACTGTAATACAACAACAAATACAACTAGAGGGCTTCCCTACTTATACCATTTTTGACAAAAAAGGAAACCTCGTTATTTCAGACTATATCCATAGACCTAGTTATGGCCCTACTGCAGCTGTTTTGACAAAGCTTATTAATGAAGAAGATATAAAAGACTTATCAAATACTAATTCTTTATAATGAGGCGACTGTCGTATATTTTTATATCTGTTATCATCATCTTTATGTACAATAGCTGTCAAAAAGACGACTTGTGCACACCTGATCAGGCAACTACCCCCAGACTTGTAATAGAATTTAGAGACGCTTTAAATCCATTAAACATCAAGCCTGTAGATGTTATACAAATTCAAGAGGTAGGAAGCACTGTTTTTGCACCACTAAATAACGATGGCGCCACAAGTCTAATTAATACAGAGACGGTATCCATTCCATTGCGCACTGATATTGATACCACTAGCTACAATTTTATCATTACTGAAAACAGCATTGAAAACACAGATCAAATTAATTTTAATTACAGCCTAACAGAAGAGTACGTGAGCAGAGCGTGTGGTTTTAGAGTCATTTACAATGACCTCGGTGCATCAATAAGTATAGAAAACCCTTTAAATCCTTGGATCAATAGTGCGATTATAGTAAATGGAAATGTAACAAATAATACAAATGTTCATGTTCAAATACTTCACTAGCATTTTATTATTAATCATGTGTTGCTTGTGTAACGCTCAAGGCAAAAACGAGATTAAAAAAGACACTACCACCTATAAACAATCCTATGGTTTAAGGGTAGGAATAGACCTTGCCAGTTTAATACGCACAGCGATAGACGATGAGTATACAGGGGTTCAACTACTTGCTGATTACCGATTGTCAAAACGTTTATATATAGCAGGAGAAATAGGAAATGAAACACTAGACAGAACTAGTGATCGAGTAGATTATAAAACATCTGGTTCCTTTTTAAAAGCTGGTGTAGATTACAACTTTTATCAAAATTGGTTAGAAATGGATAATATGATCTATGGCGGTGCGAGAATAGGTTATGCAACGATGTCGCAAACCCTCAATAGATACGATTACAATATAGACAATAATTATTTTCCTGTAGATTCAAATATAGTAGAACGAGAGTTCTCTGGTTTAAGCATGATTTGGATAGAATTGCAATTTGGGTTTAAAGTTCAAGTAATGAACAATTTATACCTTATGGCAAATTTGCAATTAAAAAGAGAAATTACAGAAAAAGCTCCAGATGGCTTTGATAACCTCTACGCACCTGGATTTGGTAGAACTTTTGACACTGGTACAATAGGTGTAGGATATACTTATGGAATCACTTATCGCATTCCATTTTACAAAAAATGATGGGCATTTTCATAATCATAAAAAAACAGGTACTGAAGTCAGTATTTAAAAATTAAAAAAGAGTAATTATATTAACCTTAACTTTTGGCTGAAGCTTTTTTTGTTCACGCTTTCGCTAAAGCGTAATATTTAATACATTTAATATATAACAAGTAGTTTTTACAATTAACACAAATCTAGTTTACTAGTGACGTATTTTTTAAAAAATTATTTGATCAGCTACAAGTTATTCAATCCAACTGTGATGTAATGATCGACTGCATAGAAAACTATTATTTGCTATATAAGCGCGATGTAATCACTTCATTAAAAAGCCTTTTCTTGATTAAGAAAAGGCTTTTATATAAAATAGAAATAAAAACTACTCTTCTTCAAAAGTGCCTAACAATTCATTAGTTTGAAGAAGGTTATACCATTGCAGTACTTTTTTGATATCACTTGTATATACACGGCTCTCGTCATAATCAGGGAGCACTTCTAAAAAGTAGCTTTCCAACTCGGTTTTACTAGCCTTATGACTCAAGGCTTGCTCACTATTTTCTTTATCTGCTATATTTTTAAACACCTTTTTTAAGGGCACTTCTTCGGTGTGTGTGTAGATAGAAATATCGTTAAGTACACTTACATTTTGACTGATACCTACAATCGATGTTTTATTATCTAGCAAGGATTGCACTACAAAGCCGCTTTTTGCTTTGCTTTTTAATTTATATAATCCAGGCTTACCTGTTATGGAAAGAATGTTTTCTAAACTCATTTTTTTATTTTTAAAAGTCGCAAATATATAGTATTACGACACATCATTACAACGAAGTGATTTATTTGGTAAAAAGGGCTTTATTGCTGTCTACCTTTTACCTCAGGAAAGCGCATGCGATAATCTACATTAGTTTTCCCCTTAGAGATATTAGCTAGTCGTCCTTTAATTAGTCGTTTTTTAAGACTTGAAATTTTATCTGTAAATAAAATTCCTTCAATATGGTCATATTCGTGCTGTATAACACGGGCAATAAGACCGTTGTATGTATCTGTATGTTTGTTAAAGTTTTCGTCTTGATAACTGATCACCACTTTCTCATGACGATAAACATCCTCTCTTACATTAGGTATACTTAAACATCCTTCATTAAAAGCCCACTGATCTCCAGATTCTTCAACGATTTGTGCATTAATAAATACTTTTTTAAAACCTTGCAATTGTTTTGATTCTTCTTCTGCCAGTTCTGTATCATCTGCAAAAGGAGTGGTATCGATTACAAATAATCTAATGGGTAGACCTACCTGCGGTGCAGCAAGGCCCACGCCACTAGCATTATACATAGTCTCCCACATGTTATCAAGCACCTCTTTAAATTGAGGATAATCTGGTGTGATGTATTCTGTTTTTTTTCTTAAAACGGGATCGCCATAAGCGATTACTGGTAAAATCATATTTTTAAATGATTATTAATTAATGTGTATAAATAATATAAAGATCGTTTTAAACCGACTATTTATGATTATTTACATACTTCTTACGTTCCATATAACTTTGCAATATAATAGTTGCTGCAATTTCATCTACTAGCGCTTTGTTCTTACGTTGTGACTTTTTAAGACCACTACTTATCATGGCAGCATGTGCCATTTTTGAAGTAAAACGCTCGTCTTCACGATCTATTTTGACCTTTGGGAATAGCTCTTGTAGCTGTATTGCAAATTTACGCAACCACGGCCCTAGCTCACTATCTGTGTAATTCATTTGTTTAGGCTCGCCTATGATAATGACCGCCACATCTTCTTTAGACAAATATTCTTTAAGATAAGAAATCAAATCCCGAGTCGCGATAGTGGTAAGACCAGAAGCTATAATTTGCATAGGATCTGTTACCGCTATTCCAGTTCTTTTTTTACCATAATCAATTGCTAATAATCTTGCCATATAGATTGCAAAAATAACCTTTACCTTTTGAACCCAAAAATATAGTCACAAACGTTTAAAGAATCTTAAGAAAATTAATATCATCAACTTTGACCCTATATTTGTAAAAAATTACATCGTGGATCAATTAAAAAATGTCATAGAAAACGCCTGGGAAGACCGTTCTCAATTAGAAAATAGAGTCACTATAACCGCTATAAGAGAGGTGGTCGATATGCTAGACCGCGGTACCCTGCGAGTGGCACAACCTACAGAAAACGGATGGCAAGTAAATGAATGGATTAAAAAAGCCGTTGTTTTATACTTCCCTATTCAGAAAATGGAAACCATAGAATGTGCTCCATTTGAATATCACGATAAAATACCTCTTAAAACAGGATATCAACAAAAAGGAATACGCGTTGTGCCAAATGCCGTAGCTAGACATGGGGCTTACATTTCTAAAGGAGTGATCCTTATGCCGTCTTATGTAAATATAGGCGCCCATATTGAAGAAGGCACCATGATAGACACCTGGGCAACTGTAGGCAGCTGTGCCCAAATAGGTAAAAACGTACATTTAAGCGGTGGCGTGGGAATAGGTGGCGTTTTAGAACCCCTGCAGGCCGCACCAGTAATTATAGAAGATAATGCCTTTATAGGTTCTAGATGTATTGTTGTAGAAGGTGTTCATGTAGCTAGCGAGGCGGTGCTAGGTGCAAATGTGGTCCTTACCGCAAGTACAAAAATAATCGACGTTACAGGCGATCAGCCCAAAGAATATAAAGGTCACGTACCAGCAAGATCGGTAGTTATACCAGGTAGTTATACCAAACAGTTTCCTGCTGGATCGTACAACGTGCCTTGCGCGCTTATCATAGGCACTCGTAAAGAAAGTACCAATAAAAAGACATCTCTTAACGACGCGCTGCGCGAGTACAACGTTGCTGTATAGTGAAAATACTGCTCATACAATATCAAATGCTGGGTGATGTGCTTACAAGCACTATTATTGCAGATCAGCTTAAAATCATCTACCCACAGGCGCATATTGATTACCTTATCATTGCACATGCTTCGGCAATAATAGCACAACACCCTGCGATAGATGGTGTTATTAAAGTTACAAAAGCAGATTTTGAAAAATTACCTTTATTAATCTCGCTTTCGCGAAAGCTAAAACAAAATAATTACAATCTTTTAATAGATGCTTATGGTAAAAACAATAGTGCATTGCTGTCGTTTTTATCGGGAATAAAACAAAGAATAGGGTATAAAAAATGGTTTTCAGGACTGGCTTATACTGATGCAGTAGAAAACAAACCAGACTTTAAAATCGATTTTAAAGGTACCTCTTTATGGAGCAGATTGATTTTAACAAGCTTTCTTTCTAAAAAACCCAACTGGGACTTACAACCTAAAATATACCTTACCGATTTAGAAAAAAACGAGGGCAGCACATGGTTAATAGATAAAGGGCTGCATTTAGATCAACCTATAACGATGATAAGTGTTTTGGGATCTGAAGAACGTAAAACATGGCCAGCAGAATATATGGCTGTTTTGTTAGATGAACTGGTAAAAAAAACAAATACCCAAGTTTTGTTTAATTACATACCATCACAAAAAGAACAAGCATTAAAAGTATACCATCTATGCACTGCCGCAACCCAAAAGCAAATATGGATTAACGATTATGCGCCCAGCATTAGGGATTTTTTAAAAATTCTACATCATTGCACATGCATTATAGGTAATGAAGGCGGAGCAATAAATATGGGTAAAGCACTAGATGTTCCTAGTTTCAGTATTTTTTCTCCATGGATTGTAAAAGACGCCTGGAATGCTGGCGAGGATAACAATAAGCACATGGCAGTTCATTTGCAAGACTATGAACCAGCTTTGTATGTAGATAAGAATTACAGAAGGATTAAAAAAGAATATGGCAAATACTACAAGTTACTAACACCTGACTTGCTAAAACAAAAACTAGATCTTTTTATAGGTCGTCATTTTTAAGTGTTTTCAGTTTTTTTAACTCCATAAGAAGTGTACACTTTTTTTTGCGTGCGTGTTACATTTCTTATTTGATTATTTTTTTCAATAACCTCTTGATCTACATAACCCCTTTCATGCTCTAGGTGTAAACATATAGCACTATAACGTATTTGTTTTGATTTGATACCATAATTAATCAAGCGCTCTCCCAGTTCTCTATCCTCACCACCATACTGCATGCGCTCGTCAAAACCATTTACCTTTTTTATATCTTCTAGCCATCCACTAGAGTTATGACCATTCCAGCTTGCAGCAGTGGGGGTTAATCGTTCCATAATTCCCGCTTGTACAAAACCACTGGTAAGTTTTTGATTTTTATAAGTTATTGGTAATCCCTTATTGCGCAGCCACTTGATATCAAAACATTTTTGGGTAGCTATATCATCTCTAGTTATTGTTTCAGAAAGTTCTAAAGACAATTTGTAATAACCACCAGATAAAAAGTAGCCGTGCTCTCGTCTTTCATAATGCACTTGTAAAAAATCTTCTCTTGCAACACAATCCCCGTCTGACATAACAACATAGTCGGTATTGCATTTAAGAAGAGCTTTGTTTAATATTTTTGTTTTTTGAAATCCATCATCTTCATGCCATACATGTATGATGTTTTTAGAGCTATTTTTTCTATACTGCTCAAGAAAATCTTTAGTCTCGCTGGTAGAGCCATCGTCTGCAACAATAATTTCAAACTGTCTAAAAATTTGATACTCATAACTCCACAAGGTTTTTTCTAACCATGGTATAGAATTATAAGTACTTATTATTACTGATATAGACGGGTCTTTAATCATAAATTGATAATTAGCAAGCTTATAAAAACAAATTTAAGAATATAATATCATTATTAGTAAAGAAATACTTCAAATTGCTATTCCAACACCATAAAGTTAGACCATTCAAATACCTATTTTTTATGATCCCTTGCAGCATAGAAACCCAATTAACGAGAGGTATTCTACATAATAAAGGACTAAAATAAAAATATTACATACTGCTAATCGATTATTAGTATAACAAAGTTATTTTTGCAGCTGTTTAATCATAAAAGAAGACCACACGTCATAATGACAAAATATCCTATATCTGCCATAATACCTTCTTATAATGAAGCCCACAATATAGTAGAAGTCCTTAAAAGCGTAGACTTTTGTGACGAGGTAATTCTGGTAGATAGTCATAGCACAGATAAAACTGTAGAACTTGCTAGACCACATTTTGATAGACTTTTATGTAGGGAGTACATTCACAGTGCATCTCAAAAAAACTGGGCCATCCCACAGGCTACAAACGAGTGGATCTTACTAGTAGATGCCGACGAGCGTGTTACCCCAGCTTTAAAAGAAGAAATCATTAATCTTATCCCCTATTTAGAAACCAGTGGCCATGTAGGTTACTGGATGGGAAGGCGCAATTTCTTTATGGGTAAACAAGTTCACTACAGCGGCTGGAGAAACGATAAAGTAATACGTTTATTTAAAAAATCTAAATGCAAATATGTAGATAAACACGTGCATTCTGAAATTGAAGCAGATGGGACAGTGGGGTGGCTAGAAAACAAATTATTACATTACAAATATGTAAGTATAGACCATCATGTAGAAAAGCTGCAACGTTATGCAAGTTTACAAGCCCGTGATTTTGATAAAAAAGTAGGTAAAATCACTTTTTTTCACGTGGTCATCAAACCTTTCTGGGGCTTTTTTAAACATTATGTAATACAACTAGGCTTTCTTGACGGGTTTGTAGGTTTTAGTATCGCCTATTTAAGAAGCTATGGTATTTTTATGCGTTATGTAAAATTATGGCTTTACAGACGCGATCTAGATTGAGATTCCCATAAAAATTTAGAGTCAATTTGCTGGAGTTATATTTTTTTTAAAGTTGATCATTGTCACCTTTTAACACTTCTGTATACTTTAGTTTTGTGAAATATTCTTAAACACAAACCACCATGAAAAACATTCTTATCCCTATCGACTTTTCGCAAACTAGCCTAAAAGCCCTAGAAGTAGGCGCAACCATTGCAAAACGCATATCTGCCAAAATTGTGCTTATTCACATGGCAGGTATAGAAGAAGGTATTAACAATAAAAACAACAGCTTTGAACAGGCTATTTATCACACAAAAGTAGTTGGTAAAAAATTTGAAGAATTGTGCGCAGCTTCCTATTTAGAAGGCATAATTGTAGAACCCATACTAAAAAAACACCTAGATTTTGAGGGAGTTAGCGATCTAGCCAAAGAGATAAGCGCCGTACTGATAATCATGGGATCAAACGGCGCAAACGGCCTAACCGAAATATTAAAAGGAAGCAATACAGAAAAAGTGGTGCGACATTCACAAACACCCGTTCTAGTTGTAAAAGATAACGACATCATTTTTGCCCCAGAGCGCCTGCTATTTGTAAGCGATTTTCAAACAGAAAATATAGCTGCTTACTATAAAATGGTAGAAATAGCAACACTTTTAAAAACGCGTATTGAATATTTATATGTCAACCTACCTGATAAAAACTTTAAAAGCACCAGTCAAATGGATGAAATTTTACTTGAATTCTTTACCACTGTAAAACATCCAGATCCCGTAAATGCCATTAACACAGTAAATCGCTATGCAGATTTTACCGTAGAGCAAGGGGTTATAAATTTTGCCTCTATTTCTGGGGTGGATATTATCGCCATTCCTACACACGGCCGCACAGGATTATCACATTTATTAAAAGGCAGTATTAGTGAAGATATTGCAAATCATGCGGTGATGCCGGTGCTTACAGTAAAGATGTAATTTACATGGCTTTTTCTGTTCCGCTTTCGCGAAAGCGATATAAAAAGAAGTTTATACTGTTGATTAACGGTGTAAAAACGTGATAAAAAAATGTTTATATCGCACTTACTGCTATACCAAAGCAAAGCACAACATAAAATATCTATTCTTATAAAAATTCATTGATGTCTTTAAATTTAATTACCGCAGCCGAAGCTGTGAAATATATCAAATCTGGCCAACGTATATTTTTTCAAGGAGCAGCAATGACTCCTAATTTGCTAATCAATGCACTTTGTGAACGTCACCAAGAGTTAAAAGACATAGAAATCATACAAATGCATACAGAAGGTGATGCCCTATACACACAACCACCTTATAATACATCGTTTAAATTAAATAGCTGTTTTGTAGGTGGTAACGTGCGCGGTGCTGTAAATAGTGGTAACGGAGATTATATTCCTATATTTCTAAGTGAAATCCATCTATTATTTAGAAAAAACATACTGCCTATAGACGTGGCTTTTATTCAAGTATCACCACCAGATGCACATGGATTTTGTTCTTTAGGCACATCGGTAGATATTACTTTACCAGCGGTAGAAACTGCCCAAATGGTGATTGCACAAATAAACCCAAATGTTCCACGCACCCATGGCGATGGCATCATACACATGCGAGATATAGACCATGCGGTAGCAAGCGACCATCAGTTAATTGATTCGGGTGGTGCGGCTATATCATCTATTGAAGCACAGATAGGTAAAAATGTAGCACAACTTATTGAGGACGGCGCCACATTACAAATGGGAATAGGGAATATACCAAATGCCGTTTTAAATAACCTAGGAAACCATAAAAGATTAGGAATACACACCGAAATGTTTTCTGACGGCATACTGCCGCTAGTAGAAAGCGGAGTGATTACCGGAGAAGATAAAATAGTAAAAAAAGGAAAAATCGTAACTTGTTTTGCAGTGGGAACTAAAAAGTTATATGACTTTGTAAACGACAATCCAATTGTACATTTTAAAGAAGCCTCTTACACAAACGATACTGCGATTATAAGACGCAATCCAAAGGTAACTGCAATTAACAGCGCTATAGAAATAGATTTAACCGGCCAGGTATGTGCCGATACCATAGGGAATAGGCAGTTTAGTGGTGTAGGCGGACAAATGGATTTTATAAGAGGTGCATCACTTTCAAGTGGTGGCAAACCCATATTTGCAATGACCGCTGCCACAGCAAAAGGGATCTCAAAATTTACACCTTATTTAAAACAAGGTGCTGGTGTTACAACGACTAGAGCACACGTACATTATGTAGTTACAGAGTATGGAGTGACCGACTTATATGGTAAAAATTTAAAACAACGCGCACAAGCGCTAATTCAAATAGCGCATCCTGATTTCAGAGAAGAATTAGAACGAGAGGCATTTAAACGTTTTGGTGGTAACCTTTTTAACACTTACTAATAGATTCTTTAGAATTCAAAGTAAAAAGGCGATTAATCGGATTTATCGAATAATCGCCTTTTAATTTTAAAAAATTTCAGGTTTGCCTTAAAACTGAGAGCTAATAAAACGATTACAGCTGTTAAAATGTAAACCTATTTGTTTACTTTTTATTATTTTTGTAAACTTTTAAAACTTTTTGAATGAGGATATTGGGTTAACCCGCATTATTCATAGGATTTATATTTTGGTTTATATTTCAATGTTTTATTTTACAGACAATTATTTCTTCAAAATTTGAGATTTGTAAGCCATTTTTTGATAAAAACGAT
>CAZQGX010000052.1:0-23354 GCA_964593255.1 uncultured Flavobacteriaceae bacterium
GATTTGAGATTTTTGATTTAGGATTTAGGATTGATATTAACATGCCTGTGTGTGTCACGCCCTACCCTTTTATAGTGGAGCGGGTTTTTTGAAGTTTTATATGAAGACGGGCTTTTTGATGATTGACAATCGAATTTTAAATCATATCCTATACTCGATTTGAGATTTTTGATTTAGGATTTAGGATTTAGGATTGATATTAACATGCCTGTGGTGGTCTCGCCCTGCCTTTGTATAGTGGAGCAGGTTTTTTGAAGTTTTATATGAACACGGGCTTTTTGATGACTGACGATAGAATTTTAACCCAACTTACTCCATATTCTATATGGATTCTATTAGGGTTCTATAGCCTGAACGCCTAAGAATTTATTGAAGGAAAAACAGTTTGCCAGAGGATTTTTAGGTCCAGTAGGAAAGAGCGGTGTTTTAGGTATTCTAGGTTCATGCGTACTTTGTCGGGAAAGATTACGGTGTCGTTGTAGTGTAATGGGTTAAGTTGTTGTGCTAGAAGATGTTCTTCATTACGGTATTTGATGGCCGCTGTACTAGTAATGCCTGGTTTTAGCTCGAGTATTCTTCTGTAGTTGCCTGTAAGCTGGTCATAATAGCCTGGCACGTCAGGGCGCGGGCCTACAAAAGCCATATCGCCTTTTATAATGTTCAAGAGTTGGGGCAGCTCGTCTAGTTTGCTTTTTCTAAGAAATTTACCTACCCGTGTTACCTCGCCATTTTTCATGGTTTGTAGTTTGTAGATAGTAAATGGTTTGCCATATTGCCCAATTCTAGTTTGGTTAAAAAGCCCTGTTGATTTTGATGATATTAACGCCAGTATCCATGTGAGCAGTAGCACAGGGGTAAGTACCAGCAGCAGCAATATTGCCATTAGTATGTTCAATGCACGTGGCATTACTATTTTTTTATAACACGGGCCGGATTGCCCACTACGGTTGCACCATCAGGTACATTTTTAATAACCACGCTACCTGCTCCTATGACACACCCAGAACCGATAGAAACGCCTGGCAATATAACCGCTGCAGCCCCAACATGTGTACCAGAACCTACCGATACAGCGCCGCAAAGTGTCGCATTAGGCGATACGTGCACATGATCCCCAATCATGCAATCATGTTCTATTACCGCACTGGTATTGATAATACAATTTATACCTATGATACAATTGGGGTTAATAACAACATTTGCAGCCACAAAAGTACCTTTCCCCAAGGCACTGTTGTGCGCAATGGTAGCAGTAGGATGCACCAATGCATTTATGAGTTGTTGTTGTAGCTGCACCGCGAGTTTTTTTCTAATCTTGTTGTCTCCTATAGCTATAATATAAGTTTGCTTTCGCGAAAGCGTTTGCACCACAGGCAATCCTTCAAACAGGTTTAGGGCTGGATTATCGTCTAAAAAACCTGTGACTAGCATCCCTAACCTCAAGGCAGCGTCTAGCACTACCTTACCATGACCACTTGCGCCATAAATGTATAAATCAGTTGTTATTGTTACCATTAAATTTAGTTGTTGTAGCATTAACCGTATCGGTAATCCCTTCAGAAACGATAACTTTTTTAATTGTTTTAAAAATGATTTTAAGGTCTAGCCAAAAACTTTGATTCTGAACATACCACACATCTAGTTTAAATTTGTCTTCCCAGCTTAGAGCGTTACGACCATTTACTTGTGCCCAACCTGTGATACCTGGTCTTACCTTGTGTCTTTGCAATTGTTCTTTACTGTACAAAGGCAGGTATTCAGGCAAGAGCGGTCTGGGACCAACAATGCTCATATCGCCCATGAGTACGTTGATCAACTGGGGGATCTCATCTAAGCTGGTTTTACGAATGAAGGCACCTGTTTTGGTTAAACGGATTGCATCAGGGAGTAAATTACCAGCTGTGTCGCGTTTATCATTCATGGTTTTAAATTTTATAATTTTGAAAAGGCGCTCGTTTTTACCCGGTCGTACTTGAACAAAAAATGGTTTGCCTTGATTTGCAATAAATAGAGCAATGGTTACAAATATAAAAATAGGGCTTAATACTATCAAGGCAATGCCCGCAGTCAAAAAATCTCCCCCCTTTTTAATGAAATGTTGATACATTTTTATTTTGTTTTTAAAATATCTTGAAGATAAAATTTTATCAATCTAACCTGTTTAATAACTGCATATAGACCTTTATTTGGTAATCAAAAAATAATTCCCGATCAAACAGGTGTCTGTCGTTTAATTGTTGTTCTTTTATGGCATGGCGTGCTGTAGGATTTGAAATTAAATATTCCATGGCTTTTGTGCATGCTGTCACAGTTTTTGTATCCAACACTATACCGTACTGATCTCCTACCACATCTATACAACCTCTTGCATTTAAGGTAATAATGGGTACTCCCATACAAATAGCCTCCATTAAGTTAACCGGCATACCCTCCTTAGAACTAGGGAAAACCAGCACTTGTGCCATGGCTAAATAAGGTGCAACATCTAGGGTAAAACCCAAGTGCTTAATTGCAGTATTTGATTTTAGGTCAGCCATTTCTTGTGCTGTAAGCCCTGATGAATGTGAAGGGTCTACATCACCCAGAATAAGTAGCGTTGTCGCTGGATACTTGCGGTGAACTTCTATAAAAGACCTGTACACCACATCAATTCCCTTAAAATCGGTCATGCGTCCTACAAAAATAAAAATAAAATCAGCTGGATGGATTCCCAATGATTCTTTAAGCATTGCATTTTGTATATCACTGAAACGAGTTGGATCAAAGATATGGGTATCGCAACCTAATCCTTTTGTGGGATACGATTGTAAAGAAGGTACCTTATCTTTTAATGCATTTTCATCTGATGCAGTGAGTACCCACGCCTTTTTAAAACCGCGGTATATAAACACTTCAATTGCTTTAAAAAGTCTTGCTTTCCACTTGTTTTGCATGGTGTTAAACACCAACCCGTGGCTGGTAGTTAGGGTAATTGTTTTATGCTGTATGCCGCTAAGCCTGACCACTAGGGCTGCTGGTTGAAAATGGGCATGGACTATCGATGGCTGGATTTTTTTTACCAGGTGGCGTAACTGCAGTGCAGACCTTAGATATTTTGATAGCTCAAATTTTCTAGGCAAATCGGCATTTATAAATGTCACTGAATATGTCGAGGTATCTAAATCTCGTGGAAGCTTTGTATACACCCATACCTGCCAACCCATTGCCACAAGCTGATTGCAAAGGCCTTTAAAAAACAGGTCATAACTCATAAAGAGCGGGACCATTAGTATGATTTTTTTATAGTTCATTTTAAAAGCTTTGGTTACAATCGATTGTTTGTTTGATTATTTAGAAACAGCATGTACTTCTTTGTATAACGTTTTGGTTTTATCAACCATTACCTGAATATCATACTGCGCAGCACGCGCTAGACAGGTTTTTACAGTTTCATTATAATAATGTTGATCTTCTAAAAGACGCTGTATTGCCACTGCTAAACCTTGCGCATCGCCGCATTTAAAAAGTACTCCAGCACCCTGCACAATGTTTGAAAGACCTGGAACGTCAGAGGCTACAAATGGTTTGCCAGACGCCATACCTTCAATGCTCGACAAGGACATGCCCTCGTTATGAGAAGACAACACCACAATGTCTACCGAATTTAATAACCGTGCTACATCGGTGCGCATGCCTAGAAAAAAAACACGGTGTTCTAATTGCAGTTGCTTTGCCATATCTTTACAATTCTGCAGGTACATCCCCTCTCCTACCAGTAACAACTTTACATGTTGTGGCAGGTGGGTTAGTGCTTTAATAAGGGTAGGCTGGTCTTTTTGTTTTCTAAAGGCTGAAACTTGTAACAACACTGTATCTTCTTTACTAATACCCTGTATGATATCCTCTTTGGCATAAGGAATGGCCTTTTGAATCGTCTTTATAGACACCCCATTTTCAATAATAACCAATCTTGGCGCAAGCGGCTTTAGATAGTTTGCATAAATGGTTTTGATTTCTTCTGAAATACAAATAATACGCGCGTATTTGTTATAAATGAATCGCTCTAAAGGTTTAAAAGCAGGAACGTTGATCCTGTTATTTGTAACGTTATGTTCTGTCATCAATAGTTTGCACTTATTACCTATAAGGATATTGGCTAACACCGTATAGTACTGCGCTGGAAATAAATGCACATGCACGAGGTCATATTGCTTTATAATTTTAACCATTTTAAAAATATGCATCGGGCTATAAATGTGCTTGTAGTTTGCTGATTTTTTTAAAATGTGGACTTCACAACAGTTCTGTTTTTTTAGTTTTTGTGCAAAAACCAAGTCGTTATCCCATAGCAATAAAACATCCACCTTACCACCTTGTGCGTTATATAAGGGCACCGTGTCTAGCACTAGTTTTTCAGCGCCGCCAGAAGTGAGGGAGTTAATAACTTGAAGAACTTTCATTTTTTTTCTTTTGATTGGGTTGCTTTTTTTATTGCTGATTTATGAAGCTGCATTTGCAAGTTGCAGTGATCATAATTATTCTAAGCATTATTATTTTAGGTGTTTATTTACATCTATCCTATACATTACATATCCAATAGGCAGCGCAAGTAAAGAAAATAAAGGGTTTACCCATTTCAATTTTTCTATAAAACTTTTTTCCGAATTAAATGAAAAACGCCAAAAATTTATGATGGCGCGAAACTTCTGACTAAATGGAATGTTATAATTGGCCAGCTCGCTATAAGTTAACATAGAAGCAATAGGAGAGGTCATGCGAATTTTTACAATTTTTGCGGTCAAACCATCTGGCAAATATTCCGTGGTATAAATCCCTTTATTAAAATAGATTAAATTGTATTTTTGAGCAATTCGATTCCAAACCAAAGCTTCAGGAGAAAATTTTTCATTTTCTATTTCAGGAAACGGAAACTCTTTAAGGACTTCTGTTTTAAAAATTTCTACTAAATCGCCTGTAACTTTATATTTGTATCTTATATCAATGGAATTAGAAGTTAATACTTCAAAGTTTTCATTACCCACTATAACCCCGTCAGCAGTGTTTCTTCTACCTGCAATTCCTCCTATTAATTTATCTTCAAATACTAAGGCTTGTTTTGAAATTAGAAATGCTATCGTATCTTTTGGCAAAATATCATCGCTATCTAGGATTAAGAATAATTCCCCCCTGGCAAATTGGACTCCTTTATTAATCGCAAAATGTTTCCCTTTATTAACTTGTTTATGGTATTTTATTGGGATTTTATTTTCAGAAATAAAGGTTTGTACCAAAGCGGCTGTATCGTCCGTACTTCCATCATCTACAATAATCCACTCAAAAGCATTATTGGTTTGTTTTAACAAACTTTTATATAATCTTGTTAAAAGAAATGCCCTGTTGTAGGTGGGTGTAAAAATTGTTATCATTATTGTTTTTTTAATCTATCTCTATATTCCATAAATTCAAATTTACCCCCACGTTCATAATCTTCAAAAACCGTTTTATAGGGCATTAAATCCCCATCGTCATATAATATTAACAATCTAAAAAACAACAATGAAAAGTAAAGTAACAGTACGGATTTAAACAGACGCAAGCTGGTCCTATTCATTTGGAATGATATGAAGTAGGTGATCCCTAAAATAAAAAAAGGTAAATAATACCAACCAAAACGAATAAAAGAAGCATTGGTAACGCTTAATAGTGTTACTAGAATATAAGACAACAATCCATTGGCAATCATCCTAGAAGTTGGAGTTTTATAAAACTCTTCTTTGTACGCAATTAAAATAACCGCCACCACCAAAAGTTCCATAAAATAAAAAATATTTACACCAGTTGATTGGTTGACATACATTTCTGCTTTGGCATCGCCTGAGGTTTCTGCTAAAAATCCAAATAATGCATTATTTAAAGGTGTTACAGCAATGATCATGGTGGTGGCTATCATGATAAACATCTGTAGGTTTGAGAAATTTCTATTGGCTAGAAAGATAAATGGCAAGAAAAAAATTGAAGATTTATGAATAAAAAAGGCAGTAATTGTGATAATGAAGTAAGGTATGTATTTTTTATTGAGCGCATAAGGTATGGCAAGAGTAACCAATCCCATAGCCGTTCCTTGCCTGAGGTACACAAAAGACATTAAAAAAAATTTACAGAAAAATATAAAGAGTGATAATAATAATAGCGGGCTGTATTTTTTGTAAATCCTGAACTGAAAGAAAAACAAAATAAATGCCATCACAAAAAACATAAAATGACGGTTGTCATTAAATAACTTAAGAAAGGCATAAAGGTATCTAAAACCTATTTCTATAGGATCAAAAGTTAGTAATACCGCCGTAGAAACTTCATAAATTTCTCCATAAATATAGACATCAAAGCCCCCTATCATATCCCTAATACCCGTCATGATACTTGCGGCAAAAAATAAAAAATAGTACCATCCCATTTGAGTGTTGCTACTGTCCTTAAATGCGGCAATAAGGAAGCATAAAAATATAAGGAAATAGGGTAGCATAATCGGCTTTAATTGCTTGGGGCAAATTATGGTTGTTATTTAAGATGTTGTGATTGATTCTTAAACATTAGTTTATATTAGAAATCAGTGGCAATTTACAATAGTTTGTATAACTTTTAATCAAAGAAGTAGTTTAAATTTTTCTATTTGCAAAAACAATGCTCTTTTAGGTTTTTTATCTTTTTTTCATTCCATTACCGAACTAAATAGATTAAAAAAGCTTTCAAATAAACATATAACAGCAGGTATTTTCTAAAATGTTAAAAGTTCGAATCCCTTTAACTAGTTAAACAAAGATATTCAAAAAAAGATCAACCTTTTAAACAGCTGAACTAAAATTATGAAACAGTGCCTTTACCAAAGATGTATAAGCGAACAATTAAAAAATACAAAAATTTTGTATTGACTAACTTTTTAAAAACTTGTGCTTTTAAAGAACCCCTTACGCTGTAGGTTGGAACTGGTAATAGTTGTTCTTTTTGATATACCCCATACATTTCTTTGGTATAACTGAATGGATAACGCTCTATAAGCAAACTAAAGAAAAAACCCAGCACAGATAATCCTAGTCTTTTGTTTAAGACATTATATGCTTTACTGTCTATATCAAAGCCTGTCATCACCTTTTTTATACCTCTATGAACATTTTGAGAACTCTCCCCTTTTTTTAACAAATGCTGTAGTGTTTTCTTTTTTGAAATAGAGTTTTCTTGGTAAGTATATACATATAATAAGGCATTGCAGTATGCCACTTGTTTCGCTACTGCGAAAGCGGAAATATTAAACAAGGCATCTTCAAGACTTACAGATTTTGCTAAAAAAGTAAGTTGGTGTTTTTTTAAAAAAGGCGTATTATAAATATTGTTCCATAAATACAACCTACCATCATTGCGATCTAAGAACTCAATACCGTCCACTATTTGTGGCACATAAGGTGGAAATTTATCGGTGATGTTCCCCTTTACATCCTCTACCTTATAACCTAGATGTAATATTTCTATGGGTGTGTTGTAGTGACATAAACACTCTTCAATTCTGCTTAAAGCAATAGGTGTAATATGGTCATCACTATCAAGCATCCATATATAATCGCCAGTCACTTTTGTAAGTGCTAAATTCCTAGCCTTATAGACCCCTACATTATCAATATGAAAGACTTGTATAGCAGCTGAGCTTGCTGCTAGGGTATCTAATATATCTTTACTATCGTCTGTAGAACCATCGTTAATTATGAGAATTTCTAATTCAAAAGAGTGATTTTCTTGACTTATTATAGAGTCTAACAATCGCTGTATTGTAGTATTTGCATTAAAAACAGGTATGATGACACTTAACTTCATTATCTCCAAACAAATTTAAGTAACCACTCTTGATTCAAAAACAATCGGGTTATTCTTTGAAAATTTGTTTTTAAAGGCCCATTGATAGGGTAGAGTTGTTTTTGTTTTAAATCTTGTAAACATTTTAATTTAAAAACGTTGTCCACTTCCTTAGGCTTGGATATGAATCGCCAAATTAAGTTCCAAACGACGCTATTATAATTTTTTTGAATCGCCTTTATTAATTTTACATCATTAAAATTATTTATCAAAATGTTTTCTCTTATTTTATAGGCTACAGTGATACTGTCAGCAAGATAGTTTTGCTTTCTTATTTTAGATAAAGTTGTTGTCATACTATCTGATCTTCGATAATATTTATATGCCACAATTTTGGTAAAAAAAACTCTTTTTGCTTTAATAAACAACCTTACAGTAAATTCCACGTCTTCTTGCATTATTCCTTTATAAAATGCAATATTGGATTGAATAAAGGAACTCTCATACATAAACAAGCAAGCTGAAGACGGCTGATAACCGTATATAAGCGCCTCTTGTCCTGTTATAATTTTTTCATACGGTAATGAATGTGTTTGGGATAAAATCCCCATGTTAAAATTTTCGTCTATATGTTGATACTTAAACCCAACGACTTCGAGTCTATTGTTATGAGCTATGGAATATATCTTGGCAATACCAGCTATCTCTACCCAATCATCAGAATCGACAAGTATAAAATAATTACCTCGAGCATTTTTTATACCATAGTTTCGTGCCTCAGATAAACCATGATTTTCTTGATAGAGCACCTTTATAAAATCATTTTCCTTTTCAAATCGCTCTAAAATTTTTGCACTACTGTCTGTAGAACCATCATTTACATATAAAATCTCAAATGTAAAATCACAATTATATAGTGGTTTAAGCATTGCAAAGCTGTGCTCTAAATATTTAGAAGAATTATAAACAGGAATTATTATTGATAAGTCTAGCATAATTATTTCAAATAAATAAGTTTGAACAATATAAAACCATTTGTTACGCTTTTTTATAAATAGTCATTATCGATAATACTGAATACAATAGCGCATATTTTAGGATATAATATTTCTGTTTGAACTTAAAGTATATTAAATGGTGCAATAACAAATCTTTAAAAAATAATGCAATAGCAACATTTTTTTTGTGTACATCTTTATCATCTTTCCCTGAAATATTATAATTGGAATACCGATAGTAGGCAATTGCGTCGTTTATAGTGTATATAAGATTAAAATTACTAAACTGTAAAAATGCCATATCATCAGATCCCCACGCAAGTGGATAATCTTTAAACCTATATTTTCTGTATTGCTCTGTTTTAAAAACATACTCACAAATAGAGCTACGAGAGTCGCCTAGGAATTTTCTAAAAAATGCATCGGTCGATTTTTCATATTCAGGATGCTTGTACACATCAGAAGTTACTTGATCAAGTTGGTCTATGAGCACAGTTGCATACTTTACCACCTGTATTTGTGCCTTTTCAATTTTATTTTTGTTTTCGTAGAATTTAGCGATGACATTTGGACCGTAGCTGTCATCGTCACCCGGTAACATAAACCAATCCTCATCGCGTATTAAGTCCATACAGCGCTCCCATTGTTTTGTTAAAGACTTGCCCCCTACATTGGTTTCAAATTTTTTGTAGGTTATATCGAGGTCATCTCTGTAATTGTCAATGATGGGTTCTGGATCGTCTGGGCTATTATCGTTACCTATATAAACTCTAAACCGTTGGTCTGTTTGATTTTTAAGCGAGGACAACAGTTGATCGAGAAAGTATATTTTATAATATGGGATAACAATAGCAATCATTTTGGGAACACTTTATTTTTAGTAATTGCCAGCATATCCCAAAGAATTTTAAGCTTTACTTTATAATGCAAGTGCCAAAAATACCTTTTAAAAATAATAAATGGCAATAGTTTAAAATCATTTATTTGGCGTTTTTGATTTTTACTGCTCTGTTGTTGGTTATGTAGCCTAAAACTTACTAAATCTTCGTCTATAAAGATAAGGTCGTATGCAGTCATGATTCTGTACCAGTACTCTAAATCCAGTGCCTGAACAAGGCTGTTATCAAAATATCCCAGCTTATCAAAGCAAGCTTTGCGAATTAAAGTTGTGGGAGGCTCACCAATTTTGTTAAGTGGCTTGTTTAATAATTTTTTACTAGTTAAATATTTTTTTCCTGAAACAGGGGCGTTTTTTATATTGAATTCAATATGTTTATGAAGATTCTTAAATTTAAGAAGCCATTCATCATTTTCTACAGAAGACTCAAAAATAATCTTTCTGGAACAAAAAACCATACCAGCACTCTTATAGCTTTCTAACGCTGAGACCATTTTACGAATGCAACCATGATCATGCAGTACATCGTCTTGAAATAAGAATTTTATATAAGTCCCATTTGATTGGCGAATGGAATGATTCCAATTCTCTGCAATACCACAAGGTTGGTGGGAAAAAACTTTAAAAGGTATCTTTGATTTTACTAAAATTGCGGTCGCAAACTCAATGGTCTTATCTACAGAGTTATCATCAGAAATAATCACTTCTAAATTACCATAATCTTGAATAACAATTGAGTTCATCGCCTCTGCTATATATTTTTCTCCGTTATAGGTAGGTACACAAACAGACACTAAAGGTAATGATTTTATCAATTCTTCTTATTATTTATTAATTTAGATCTCGACAAATTTATTTAAACTTACTAATTATTGTTTTATAATGGTTAAATCCTATATTCATCTATCTCACAGTGGTCATAATTTCGTTAAACTTTTGATATTACGTTAACGATTATTTTATTACCTTATAGGGTACAAAAATAGACAATAAAAATAATTACCCTATCCATTATTATTATTTTTAATTTTTATAACGGCTAATTATTAAAGTTTCCTAATTATTGTTTCAATAAATATCAATAACACACTTTTTTGGGTTACTACCTTTTAAGTTGCATTTATAGTTGTTGTGATAAGTCTTATTGGTTCAACTTATTACAATTTACTATGTTTCCCACTTACTTTTTAAAATAGTAAATATATTACTAACTTCTTTACCAAGCGTACCCTCTCTTAGTGAAAAAATGAACAATTTACAAAAATCGGTAACACGTAAAAATGGTGCATAAGCAATGGAAAATGATAGCAAATGCTTTAATACTGAATATTTTGCAAGTTCTATATTCCATGCGTCGGCATGGAATGTTGCTTGTTGCAACGAACGAACTTCGTGTTTCATAGTACTTAATTCCTCGTGTAAATCTTGTATATTTTGCCTAAATTTAGATTCATCAAATTTTTTAACAAACTCATTTTGCACATTCTGTGCAATCTCCATTCTTAAATCTTTGTCATTAATAAGTACATTCATTTTTTCATAAAAAAGATTCAAAGAGTCCATTTCATTAAAAAACAAATGATAGCTAGAATCCTCAATGATGCGAGAAGATGATAAGATACTTTGTGGATCAGGCTTAGGAAAAGGACAACTTAAACCAGCATAGGGAGCTAATATTTGAACCCCCAAAGAAGCTTCGGGCATAGACTCTAAAGAAATATCAGAAGCTAAAAAGTAATCAATCACATTTGTCTTATACCCTAAGCATTTTATTTGTGGATGTTGCCGTACATGTACAGGTACTAATTCATCTTTATCATCAATACCGATGACATATATCAGGACATCTTTCCTGTGCGCTACAATGCGATAGGCAATTTCAAAAAAATTGTATTTATCATTGGGTTTAAATTTACCCCTAGACCCGATTGAGGTAATTAAAGTTGTTTGTTCATCAATACCCAATGCTTTTTTTGCTTTAATTTTTTGGTCTCGTTGAGCTGGAGTGACTTTGTCAAATAGAATCACATCAAAATAACGTTGACTTTTTACCTCTCTATATTTAACCGTATAGCTATCATGAAAATGCGTGTATGACAATACAAGATCTGCAATGGAAAGTCCGAGCCAAAACCACGAATGCTCGTGATTTTGAAGCACGACAGGCGGTAAATTTTTGCTTGCAAGCGCTATACTCGGCAAAGCGTCATTGTGTGTGTGATACAAATGCACTCGTTTTACTCTACTAGCCAGCACTCTTAATGCTTTTGCCTTTTCAATAGCTGTTTGGTAATGCGCAAGTGAGATTACCTTTGTTAACGGGTGTACTTTTTCGGCAATATGTGTAGGTAAATCTTCAACATGTTGACTCGTTAAAACCAAACACGAGACCCCCTGTGCATAACGGCAAAACTCAATTAAACACTTTGTGTGTCCCCCTGCTCCTTCTAGCCTTGTAGCTACATATAGAGAATCATAATTGCTGTAACCATCAGGTAAGTTTTTAACAAAATCATCATCAATGATTATATTTCGACCAATGTCATTTAATTGCTTCTCAATCCTGTCGTCATAAAAAATTCCAGGATGATTCACTCTAGCGAAACGGGCGAGATCTTCAATGCACTCTATTTTTTTCTCGATATCATTAATTTGCAAACAACGCGATTGAAGCAAAGAATATAAGTAAAAATTTCTTTTTAGGTTTTTCATTTAAGTTAAGGCGGAGACATGAAGCTGTAACTCCTATTTTAGTTACCATATTTTATGTACATATAATTCGTGAAAAAATAGCATTTAAACTTTTATGCACTGCGTGTCATCTAAAAGCATACCGCTGTTTTTGCTACCTATTTTAGAATCCTTAAAAATAAATGTTTTTTAATTGATGGTTAAGTATATTGATTAGCAATCAAAATCGCCGCCTAGGTCCATCTTAATTTATTTCTATAATAATCCATAGCTTCAACGCTGTAACACATGCTTTGGATTTTTTTTAAAACGACATCTATATTATACACCAAAGATTTCATTTCTATAAAACCACTAGTGGCATCATGAATTAAATAGTTAATTACATCAATGTATTTTCTGTTTTGTCCTATACTTCCTGCATTGTACAGCAGAAAATCGTTGTTTTTATACTTGAATTGGTGATGCGAGTGACCTATAATATAATTATTATCTAATATAACAGTAGTATCAGGGTAAATGAACTGATTATAGATTGTGTGCTTACAACAGAAATTATCGATTTTAGTTTCCAATAAAAAAGATTTGATTTCATCAAATTTTGAAAACGTTTCAAAACTTTTGTTAAAAAAGTATTTCACCAGTTGATTATTGCCAGGATAGTAACCATTTATAAACGCCTCCTCGTGATTCCCTAAAATGTTTACAGCATAAGGTAAGGACATTGCTAAATCTACGCATTCATTGCTCCATGGGCCATAATTTACCAAGTCGCCAAGGCAAATAAATGCCTCTACGTCAGCTTCTGTTTTCAACATTTTCTCAAATGCAGGTAAATTTCCGTGTACATCGCTATAGATTAATGTTTTCATGGGACTCCTTTAGCTTTTAACCACTCTGATACCGATAGTTGTGGATACCAACCTAACAGTCTTTGTGTCTCTGAGACGTCAAAATAAGTTGACATGGTATCATCACTTCCGCAAAATTCTATAATAACATCTTTAAAAGCACCTGCAATTGTTTCTGCTATCCTTCTGTTAGCTATACTGTGCCCAGTAGCTGCAATAATAATTTCATTTTCTTGCCGTTCTGGTAACAAGGTGCATAACTTGCAAAGATCTTCAACATGCAAATAATCCTGACTTCTTAACCCCTCGCCAAAGACCCTGATTTTTTTTTCTGTTTGTGCTTTGTTAAGCCACATCGGTATTAAAGAATCATCATTCATACCCTCTCCATAAATATAAGTTGGCCTTACAATTGTATAATGATTTGCTGATTTAATCAAAAACTCTTGACATATTTTAGCTGTTCCATATTGAGAAGGGTTATTAAAACAACTACTTTTTGTAATTATTCCCTTATGTTTTCCGTAAACTTCTACACTTGAAATAAATATAATTCGGTTAAAATTCCAGTTACGCAGAATATCATTTAAAAAAACAAAATGATTTACGTATTGTTCATATGAAGACGCATGACTTCCAATAGCAATGTAAATAATATCATATTTTATGGTATGCGCTAAAGTAATATGTACTTTTTCAGCCTCTATGGGTATTTTTTGATTTGAATTATTATATATCGCGTAAACACGTTCATTAGCGTTTAAAAACGTCTTTGTTAAATAATGACCTACAAAACCATTAGCACCTACAATACCGACAATCATAATATGGCATGTTTTTCAGTAGCAATTACTCCTGTACTTTTTAATTCTGTAATTGTATCATTTTCGACAATAATCTCCTTCCAATAGCGCAAAATAGATTGAATTTTAATTTGAAATTTAGGTTCTATATTCTTAAGCAAATAATCAGCAATTAGTTTAGGCTCATTGAAGCCACACAATGTTCTTGCAGCAGTAGTTCCTGAGCAACGCGCATTTATTTCAATCACATAAGGAATTCTATCTTTTAGCCTGAGTTGCACATTACATGTGCCAAACGGTTTAATATGCTCAACAATTTTGCGGACTTCTGATTCAATAACTGGATTAAAATCTGTAAAGCATTTATATGTATCACCATCACGAAGAATTCGACGCATGACAATAACCCCTTTACATTCATCATTTAAATCAAACAACACCTAGTATTTTAATAACTTTTGCAGGAATACCAACTGCCACGGCATTATCAGGAATATCCGTGGTAACCACCGCCCCTGCCCCTATTACGACATTATTTCCCAAAGTAACCTTAGGTAGTATTACCGCACCAGTACCAATAAAGACTTTATTACCTATGGTGCAATAACCAGAAATTGAAACATTTGGACAGACCTCTGTAAAGTCACCGATAACTACATCGTGTCCGATCGAAGACACTTGGTTAATGATTACCCCTTTACCAATTTTTATGTCATTTGTAATCACCACATTTTGCATAATATTGCAGCCCTCCTCTATGATATTTCCGTAAGACCCAATAGAGGCGTTATTACTTATAGAGGATTTAAAAGCACCCCCAATAGCTGTAAATTTTACGTATAAATTTTCTCTCAAGGTCGGATCCCCAATTCCTAAGGTAAATGTATTATCGATAGTATCAAATAATTCTTTAGCATTATCCAATGACCGTATTATGGGAAATTTATCATATAAATATGGTTCAATATCTGGAGTGACATCATCGTAGAAGTAGATATTATCTATATTCCCTTCATTATGAAATATTTGCAATACTTCCTTTGCAAATCCCTTTGCGCCTATTATTAACATAGTTTTTGTCTTATTATTAAAATGATGTTATCAACTGCTTCTTTTCTCAAACTCCAATACAACGGCAGGCACAAAATACGTTTAGCTATATCTTCTGCAATAGGCATCGACGCGTAATTAACGATTGCTTGAAAGGTATTAACCGCCGGGTAGAAGTATCGTCTGGGAACTATTTTTTGTTCATTAAGTGCCGCTTCTACTTGTAGCAATATGGCCTCAGACTCAAATATAATAGGAAAATAAGAGTAATTAGGCTCGCCTAAACGCAATTCTTGAAACTGTACCCCAGGCAAGTCTTCTAGTCCTGCTTTGTATTGAAAATACTTGCTTTTACGGTCGGCTAAAACCGCGTCATGGTACTTTAAGTTTGCTAGTCCAAGTGCAGCATGCACTTCTGTTATTTTACCGTTGAAGCCCTCTTCTACGATTTCCTTGGCATCATCGTGGCCAAAAAAGCGTATACGCTTTATTTTTTCATGCAAGGCATCATCTGTAGTTATACAAGCCCCGCCTTCGGCTGTGTTTAACAATTTGGTAGCATGCAAACTTGTGGCAGCCACATCGCCATACTCTAAAAGGCTTTTGCCCTTGTAAACAGACCCTATAGCATGAGCCGCATCATAAATTACCTTAAGACCATGCTTTTTAGCAATGGCATCAATAGCCGCTACATCACAAGGATTACCAAACACATGCACAGGCATTATCGCTACTGTTTTATCGGTGATTTGCGCTTCTATTTTATCAGGGTCTATATTCAAGGTATCGGGATCAATATCGCAAAATACTGGTGTACAACCCTCCCATTGAATGGCACTTAAGGTGGCTACCCAAGTGAAAGGAGTTGTAATAATCTCACCTTTAATAGCAAGCGCCTTTATCGCTACTTGTATGGCAATCGTGCCGTTTGTAACCGTGAGGAAATTTTTTAAATGAAGCTTAGTGGCTACCTCCTTTTCAAATTGTTGAACTAATGGCCCGTTATGAGTGAGGATGCCTCGTTCCCAAACGCCATGAAGCAGCTCGGTAAACTCTTCGATAGGTGCTAAGGATGGTTGGGTTACAAAAATAGGTTTGTCTGTTTTCATGCTTTCATTTTTATTGATTCTAATAGACGTGCTTGGTCTAGATTTTGTTTATTTTCGATATTTCTTAATTCAACACTTTCAGTACATTGGTAAAAGTAGGTTAACATTTTTTCAAAATGATTATCAGCATCAAGTTCCACTACCTGCTTGTTTTGATTTGTTTCTATTTCAAATACAGGTTTATAGTTTGCTGGAGCTGTAAACAAACGGTTCGTAAACAAGCGTCCCTTGCTACACCAAATTTCTATACCACATTGATAATAATGATCAAAGCCAAATGCCAAGGCGGCTGTGATTCCCGTTTCTTTTTGTTTTAAATAAGCTGTTCCCCAAATATCTACCCCCTCCTGATTAATGCTATTTAGAGATGCTGCTTCGACTTGTAAATCCGAGCCCAGAATTATCTGTGCAATTTTAGTAGTATAAGCACCAGCATCTAAAAGCGCCCCTCCCCCTAATGCTTTTTTGTACCTGATGTTATCAACATCTGGAAAGGGCGGAAAACCAAAAAAAGCCCTGACTTCTCTTATCGCTCCAAGCTTTTCTGATTGTAATTGTTCTAACAGAAACGTGAGTTGGCTATGAAATCGAAATTGGAAATTTTCCATGAGCACAAGGTTTTTAGCTTGCGCCAAAGATACAAGCTTTGAAACTTCTTGAAAGCTACAGGCTAAAGACTTTTCTACAAGCACATGCAAACCATTATTTAACGCCTTTTGTACATATTCAAAATGCAATGCATTAGGTAAGGGTATATAAAGGGCATCAATAAGTTCCTTACTTATGATGGCGTCATAACCTTGAAATGCCTTCGTATTCAAATCATGAATATAGGTGTTGAGTTTGGACTTATCTCTACTAGCAATACCTACCAAGTCAAACATGGTAGGCAACGCAAGTAAGTTAGGAATTATGGCCTTTTTGGCAATGTTTGAAGTTCCTAATATGCCTATTCTAATTTTACTCATAAGGATCGCATTTAAAGGATATAGCAGCAAGTAGTGATCTAGCTTGTATGTTGATATAGTTATTAAACTGTATGAAGGTTTGTAATTGATTGATTGTCATCCATATATAATTATCTGGTAATACCACCGGAATCTCGTCACCTGCAATCACTAACATGTTACGATTTTGTTCTTTATAAAAACGGCCACCTTCCTCAGACTGCAGGGTATCAAAAACAATTTGATCAGGGCCTGCTTGCAGTACATATTCTAAAAAGGGAAGTGACCCAGCGTCAGAATACCTGTAATTACCCGTAAGGCATTGTACCGTAGGAGCAAATTCTATGATATCAAAATTACCACATTCTAACTTTGTTTGCACAGCGAGATGTAATACTCCATCAATTTCTTTAGCCACAAATGCACAAATACCCTCCTGAGCCGGTTCTACCATAGGTTGCGTCCAACTTACTACCTCGCGATTACTTATACTCACATGTGTCGCAATAATTTTAAAATATTTATTTTTAACATGCTGTATAGTATCCCTTTCAATTACCCAATCCTTCATTGCAGCAAGAGGAATGACCTTAACATCCAATTCATATTTACATTTTTGGTGGGTGATAAAACTATTAATATTATCTAAAGTATTCAACGCATTACCCTTTAGCAGAGTGGATTTCAGTAATTTCCCTTGAAATGTTTTAGATCTATTAGGCGCATCAAAAAAATTAAACAGTGCTATTTCTTCAGGGGTATAATCTCCAAAAGGAATACCCGAAATTACAGTTCTCGTATCCATGTTTACCAAATTATTATAAGTCATGAGCTCCTTGATTTGCGCTAGTGTTAACCAAATAAAATTGTCTAACAACACGATATTGTGATCTAGCTTTATAATAATATTCCTGTTTCGTTTCCTTAAAAAGCGGGCCCCCTGCTCGCTTTGTAGCTGGTCTAATAATATTTGATCTTGTGTAGCATTTATGAAAAAATCTAAATAATCTGGTGATTTACCTTTGTGCGCACGGGTGTAATTACTTTTTGTTGCTTGCAATGTGGGTGAGAGCTGCACATGATTTACATTGCCAGGTTCAATTTTTGCTTGCAATAAAAAATGTAATACTCCATTAAACTCTTTGGTAATAAAGCCAAGATAACCAATTTCTGGTTGATTAATTATGGGCTGGCACCATTCTGACACTACTCCCCAATTGGTTCTTACACGTATTCCGTCTATGGAGAAAAACTTACCTGTGTCGTGTTTGAGTTGGGTTTGTTTTGGGTCAAATGCCCATAGGCTCATTTGGTCAAACCTAATTTTTTCAACCGTTACTTGCACTTTCTTATTTTGGGCATTAATCCATGCGATGGCATCCTTAGTAGAATGATGCGGGTTATCAAATGACAGGGCTGATTTTATAAACTCAAAGTTTTTCATGTATGTGTGCTTTCATTTTTATTATCAAAGGCAATAAGTTCAAATTATTGGTTAATCTTAGTATTCCCGTATGAATGATACGCAATTTTTAATGTTTAACATACAACCTACAAATTGCGAAAATTCATACTTTACTTATCACTGGTCTTTAAGTATTATTTACGTTTAACAATAAGCATTAATTCTTGAAAAGAATTCATTTTTGTTACAAAAGCAATGGATAGGTAGAGCGCTGTTCCTAAAACGCCACTTACAATTAATCTTAAAAAATCATAGCTTAATGTATTTTTCACGATGCTATCAAAACCATACACGACCGAGCCAATACCCAGACTCAACCCAATGGCAGGAAATAAATCTTTGGTTTGTTCCCATGCCGAATAATTTAAAAATTTACCAGTGAAGTGCGTATTGATTAAAAAGGCCATTAGCGAAATGAACACACTGCCCCAAAGCAAACCATAAATACCAAATTGAAATGAAGCGAATATGACTACTACGATAAGAATTTTTTTTATAATTTCTAGTTTTAAAAACAAATCACTACGCCCCTTTACATTAAGAATTTGTAGGTTGTAGCTGTGAATAGGATACAACATACCCGTAAAACAAAGAATTTGAAAGTACGGTACGGCGGGTAGCCAAGTAGCGGTAAACATAAATCGAAATAAAGGTTCTGACAGGGCAGCCATGATCATAAGGGTGGGTGCGACTAAAAAAATAACCATTTGCATAATGCGCTTGTACACATTTTTTAGTCTTAAATCGTCATTTTGTATGGTTGCAAATAAGGGATAGGTCACTTTTGTAATAATAGCACTTATATTATTTACAGGCAACATTTGCAGCGTGTCTGCTCTATTGTAAAAACCTACTGTGGCAGGCGAAAAAAATTTACCAATGATAATGGTATATGCATTAGTGAACAGTCTGTCTATGACTCCAGAAGTCATTAAGTTAATACCAAAGCTAAAATGTTTTTTAAACTTTAACATGTTAAAGACCCATACTGGTCTCCATTTTGCCCAATACCATAATTGCACTGTAGATGCAGTGGTTTGCACAATGCTGCTAAACACAAGGCTCCACACGCCAAACCCTGCATAGGCCATTGCAATACCCACAGCTCCACCGATAATAATAGAAGGTACTGAAACCTTTAATTGTGTTTTAAAGTCTAAATTTTTAGTAAGCCTTGTTGTTTGAATCGCTGCAAATGCATTGATAATAAACGTCGTACAATATACCCGTACAATAAGTGTTAGTTGTTCTTGATCATAAAAGGCTGCGATAAGTGGTGCTGTAAAAAAGACACCTATATAAAATAAGGTACTACCAATAAGATTGAAATAAAAGACTGTGGAATAGTCTTCATCGTCTAGGTGTTCCGAACGGATTAAGGAATTTGTCAAACCACCATATAATAAAACGCTTGCTATGCCTGTAAAGATGGCTAACAATGCTATCAAGCCAAAGTCTGCGGGTAATAGTAGCCTTGTTAGAATCCACGAGATTACAAAAGCAATCAATTGTGAACCATAGAGTTGCGCTGAAGACCAAAAAACCCCTGAAAGTGCTTGTTGTTTTAAAGACATTTAAATAGTTTTCAAGATTTTGATCGGTTTTAGTTTTTTCTTGAAGTGGACGCGTTGCAAATATAATCTTTTAGGGTAGGCATCAAGGTTATTTTACTAGTTTAAAGTAGTACTTTTTTTGTTAAGGTTAGGATTTTTGGGCTTTGACATATGTTAACAAAAAAGTAAACTTAGCACTCATCGCATTATCTCTTTAATTTAGCTCTCAATCAGTTTTCAGTGGGATCAACTTTATTAAATCTCGCTTTCGCGAAAGCGATATTATCAAATCCATTCATATCAAATCACCCCCTAGCCTTTACACATCTTACCAAAGCATTTTTCCAATAGTCGATATTGATGTTAAATACCTCTTTTATTTTCTTTTTATTCATAACCGAGTAATATGGACGTGCGGCAAGGGTTTTATAGTCCTTAGTTTCAATGGGCAAAATAACGCAATTTAAATGAGATAGGCTCACTATTTCTTGCGCAAAATCATACCAACTGGCAACCCCCTCGTTTGAGAAGTGGTACACACCGCTGTTTTGAGAATTGATTTGTGGTAAGATGTGCCATATCGCCTGTGCCAAGTCGGCCGCATAGGTGGGTGTGCCTACCTGGTCGGCAATGATGGTGAGGGATTCTCTCTCGCTTGCTAGACGCTCTATGGTTTTAACAAAATTTGCCTGAAAATTTGAGTACAACCACGAGGTTCTTATAATAATATAATCCAGTGGCGCATTGATGATGTGCAGCTCGCCAGCTCTTTTGGTACGGCCGTAAACCCCTATGGGATTTGTAGGGTCAGTTTCTTTTAAAGGCTGGTGGCTGGTGCCGTCAAATACATAATCGGTAGAAACATGAACAAGTTTGATATTGTGATCTTGTGCCACTTGTACCAGATTTGCGACAGCGAGGTCGTTTACTTTGGCAGCTAGTTCTGGTTCGTTTTCGGCCTGATCTACCTGTGTATATGCCGCGCAGTTAATGATGTAATTGATGTTTTTACCAGTAACAAAAGTTTGCACTTGCTCTAATGAGGTAATATCAAGCGTGGCAGCATCGGTAAAAAGAACATCATATTCATATTGATTTGCAATCGCCTGTAATTCTGAGCCTAGCTGTCCATTTGCGCCAGTGACTAAAATAGTTTGTTTCATAAATCAAATAGTATCGCATTTCTAAAAGGAGTTGCATTTATGTCTTTATCTGACAATAACATTGAAGCTTCTGGCAGTTGCCAATCTATATTTAAGTCTTTATCGTTAAATAAAATAGACGCCTCGCTCTCTTTATTAAAATAGTTATCGCATTTGTAAGAGAACACTGCCTCGTCGCTTAAGGTAACAAAGCCGTGAGCAAAACCTTGTGGAATAAAGAGCTGTCGCTTGTTCTCGCCAGAAAGTTCTATTGCCACATGATGTCCAAATGTTTTAGAATGTTTTCTTATATCCACCGCTACATCGAGCACTTTTCCCTGTAGCACACGCACTAATTTAGCCTGAGCATAAGGCGGTTGCTGGTAATGCAGCCCTCTAAGGACTCCATAGGAGGATTTTGATTCGTTTTCTTGCACAAAGGATGTTTGCGGTGCGTGTTTTTCAAATTCGTTTTGCCTAAACGATTCAAAAAAGTAACCTCTATGGTCGCCAAAAACAGTAGGCTCCATAATAAACACATCTGGAATATCGGTTTGAATAAATTTCATGTCTTTATTTTATGAGTTTCAGCAAATACTGACCGTAATCATTTTTTTGCATGGGCAAAGCTACATCTTTTAATTGATTTGCGTTTATCCACCCTTTTTCATAAGCGATCTCGTGTAAGGCAGCTACCTTTAAACCCTGTCTTTTTTCAATGGTTTGAATAAAATTAGACGCCTCTAACAAGGATTCATGTGTACCCGTATCTAGCCAGGCATATCCCCTACCCATTACTTCTACTTTTAGGTCGCCTTTTTCTAAATACTCTTGGTTTACCGTGGTAATTTCTAGCTCGCCTCTATGGCTGGGTTTGATATTTTTGGCAATTTCTATGACCGAATTGGGGTAGAAATACAAGCCCACCACTGCATATTTACTTTTAGGTTGCGCAGGTTTTTCTTCTATACTGAGCGCTTTTCCCGAGGCATCAAAATCTACCACACCATAGCGTTCTGGATCGTTTACGTAATACCCAAAAACAGTAGCTTTTCCTTCTTCTTCTACATTTTTAATGGATTGTTTTAACAAGCCAGTGAAACCATGACCGTAGAAAATGTTATCGCCTAATACCAAACACACGTTATCATCGCCTATAAAGTCTTCACCAATAATAAATGCTTGTGCTAACCCGTCAGGACTGGGCTGTTCTGCATAAGTAAAAGAGACTCCAAAATCACTACCATCGCCCAACAAACGTTGAAAACCTGGTAAATCTTGTGGGGTAGAAATGATGAGTATTTCTTTGATTCCTGCCAGCATCAAGACCGATACTGGGTAGTATATCATGGGTTTATCGTATACTGGTAAGAGTTGTTTTGAGACTCCTTTGGTGATGGGGTATAATCTGGTACCAGATCCACCGGCGAGTATTATTCCTTTCATTTGTTTTGTTTTTTTGTTGTGAATTACACGAAATGTTGCGAATTAACACGAATTATATTTTGATGGTTATTTGGTTATTCGTTTATTTGGTTAGGTGGTTATTTGGTTATTTGGTTAGTTGGTTAGTTGGTTATTCGGTTAGTTGGTTATTCGGTTAGTTGGTTATTAGCTTTAAAAAATTAAACTCTAAACGGTTAAACAGTTAAACTTTGAACGGTTATTCGTTTATTTGGTTATTCGGTTATTCGGTTATTCGGTTATTCGGTTATTCGTTTATTCGGTTATTTGGTTAGGTGATTATTCGTTTATTTGGTTATTTGGTTATTCGGTTATTTGGTTTGCTGGTTATTCGTTTATTTGGTTATTCGGTTATTCGGTTATTCGGTTATTCGGTTATTTGGTTAGGTGGTTATTTGGTTATTTGGTTAGGTGGTTTGCTGGTTATTCGTTTATTTGGTTATTCGGTTATTCGTTTATTCGTTTATTTGGTTATTCGTTTATTTGGTTATTCGGTTAGGTGATTATTCGTTTATTTGGTTAGGTGGTTATTTGGTTATTTGGTTATTCGTTTATTTGGTTA
>CAZQGX010000053.1:0-23197 GCA_964593255.1 uncultured Flavobacteriaceae bacterium
AAAACTAATTTATTAGTGTAAATATAACACATCTGTCCTAGAACTTAGCCATTATAATCTATTAAGCTAGTGGGTTTTTTATTATTGATCTAAGCAAGACTTTAAACTAAACTCTGTCTGATTAAAAAAAGTATTAATACGAGGTGCCCATTGAGCTACTCAGTATTATTTCTTTGTGTCGGGCGTGTTGATTTTTCATCATTCTATTTATTAGGTTGTCAAATATAGCTTGTTTGTGGATTGACCCATTTAGGCGATAGCTATATCCGTCTAAGTATTTTTCAATATGATCTTCCTGCATCCATAAGTATAGACCCCTCAATCCAGCTATCAACTCATGTATAATAGTATTCATCTCAAAAAAGTCTGAGGTATTACTCTTGACCTTAATAAAATGGGTCTTTGTTGTTGGACTTTCAACATGATGGCAGATATTGCAATCTCTGGCGTAATTTGCTTTGCGAACGGCGAATTTTTATGACCGCATTTGATGCGACTGTGGTCATCCCGCCACTTGATTTTGGACAAATATGCTAGGCAGTTTAAATCAGTTTTGTAAGTGTCAAAAAACTCTACAATGCTCTCTTTATCCGTGGTTTAAACAGTTAAATATTTCCAACTCTAAAATCAGCATTAAAGATGACACCTCTATAAATATTTAATTCGATTCGCACCGATGTCAACGAGCAATGATCTTTCATGACCATCCATAAACGACGCTTTGCCCAGCACAATAGCATATTAAAATACTACAACCAGTGCTTATAAATTACATTGATAACGGTAAATCAAGCAACCACTTTTATTGACAACTCTAAAAATCATCACAATAATCCCACAATTTTAATTGTTATATTTACGTTTCAATTTAATACTTCAATTGGGCGAGTTAATCGCTACAATTTCAATATATAGAGAATAAGAAAATGAGTTGTAATAGTTGTGGGACTGGTGGTAGTGCACCAGGTGGATGTAAGAATAATGGAACCTGTGGAACCAGCGGGTGTAATAAGTTAACTGTTTTTGACTGGTTAGCAAATATGGAACTGCCCGATGGTCAGAAAAAATTTCCTTATGTAGAAGTGCGTTTCAAGAACGGTCGTAAAGAGTTTTTCTTTAATAAAGAAGATTTACAACTAAAAATAGGTGATGTAGTTGCCACGCAAACTGAAAGCGGTCATGATATAGGTATTGTAACCATTACAGGAGAATTAGTGCGCGTACAAATGAAAAGAAAACGGATCAAAATAAGTGAAGAACTCCCGCAAATCTATCGCATTGCTAGTGAAAGAGATGTAGAAAAATGGATTACAGCTAGAGAAAGAGAAGATCCTATGAAAATAAGAGCTCGTGAAATAGCAATAAAGTTACAGCTCAAAATGAAAATATCTGATATTGAGTTTCAAGGCGACGGTTCTAAAGCAACTTTTTACTACACCGCAGACGAGCGAGTAGATTTTAGAGAATTAATAAGAGAATATGCTGGCGAGTTCAAAACTAGAATAGAAATGCGACAGATAGGGTTGCGACAAGAAGCAGCACGCCTAGGCGGTATTGGGTCTTGCGGTCGTGAATTGTGTTGCAGCACCTGGTTAACAGATTTTAGATCGGTAACAACAGGTGCAGCACGTTATCAAAACCTTTCTTTAAACCCGCAGAAACTGGCTGGTCAATGTGGCAAATTAAAATGCTGTCTTAATTATGAACTAGATTCTTATATGGACGCCCTGAGCAATTTTCCTAAACAAACCCAAAAATTATATACCCAAAAGGGAACCGCCGTATGTCAAAAAATAGACATTTTTAAAGAATTAATGTGGTATTGTTATGAAGGAGAATGGATGAACTGGCACACCCTAAAAACAGATCAAGTTCATGAAATTATAGCAAAAAATAAAGCCAAAGAAACAGTTGCTAGCCTAGAGCAATATGCCATTGAGGTAATCGTTGAAAAGCAAGACACATTTGAAAACGTGGTGGGACAAGATAGTTTAACCCGTTTTGACCAGCCTAAATCACGCAGTAAAAACAACAGAAAACGCAGGAATAACAAAACCGATCGATCAAACAGTACAAACCTAAAAAGCAATAACAACACACAGCAATCTACTGCAACCACAGGAGTAAGAGAAGGCCGCCCTAAACGCAAGCCTAGACCTAATAATAAAAATAATAACAGACCAGATACTTCAAAAAAACAAGCCCCTAACGATCAAAAAACTCAACCTCCTGCAGGCAATAAAAACAGCAAACCAAAACTTAATGTGCGTAAAAAACGCAATAACAACAACAGCAAGCCGCCTAAAAAAGAAGATTGATGAGAATATACTTGTTTCTTTTATTGGTTATTGCCATGGCATCGTGCGACGATCGGCTAGTAGATACAAACACTCGCGACCTATCGCCACAAGGCTGGGGTATTGAAGACGTTACCACATTTAAAATCAAGCCACTAGATACAACACAGCAATACAACATATTCATTAACCTGCGCAACACACACGATTATGAGTACAATAACCTTTGGCTTATATCACAACTTAAATTCCCACAAGGAAAAGTCATTACCGATACCCTTCAATATCAAATGGCAGCTCCAGACGGATCATTTTTAGGTGCTGGTGCAAACGGGATCTATGAAAATAAATTATGGTTAAAAGAAGGTGTTCGCTTTCGCGAAAGCGGAACCTATCAACTAGCTCTTAAACACGCAATGAGAAAAACAGGGAAAGTAAAAGGAGATGCACAACTTAAAGGTGTGCTTAATGTGGGATACTGTATAGAAAAACAAATTGAAAATGGCAGCAACTAAAAAACCAACCCCCCAAGAAAACGATGGAAAGAAAAAAAACATCATCTTTTTCTGGAAATTATATGCCATAGGCGTAGGATTCATTCTTTTATTATTCTTACTAGCTGCGTGGGGAGTTTTTGGCGATTTACCAGATCACACAAAATTAGAAAACCCACAAACAGAGCTGGCTACAGAAATCATCACAGCAGATGGTAAAACTCTAGGAAGTTTTTATAATGAAAATAGGAAACCAGTAAAGTTTGAAGATTTACCATCACACCTTATAGACGCATTAGTATCTACAGAAGACGAGCGCTACTGGGACCACAGCGGTATAGACGGATATGGAACTGGTAGGGCCATAGCATATCTAGGAACTGCTGGTGGTGCAAGTACCATAAGTCAACAACTGGCAAAATTGTATTTTACAGGCGAGGCAAGTAACAACCAGGTAGAACGCGTGATTCAAAAAATACGAGAATGGATCATTACTTCTAGACTAGAAAGACAGTATACCAAAGAAGAAATTATTACCCAGTATTTAAATCAATTTGACTTTTTAAAGCAAGCCATAGGTGTAAGAAGTGCCGCAAATATTTATTTTGGAAAAGAGCCTAAACAACTTACCGTTTCAGAAAGTGCTGTACTCGTTGCCATGCTTAAAAACCCTAGACAGTATAACCCCTATCGAGAGATTTCTAAAGAAAAATCTTTTTTAAGACGCAATCAAGTATTTGTACAAATGGTGCGTAACGGGAAAATGACAGAAAAAGTAAAAGACAGCCTGAAACAAATACCTATTAAATTAAACTACAATCCAGAAAGCCATAATGACGGGATGGGAACTTATTTCCGTGAGAACCTGCGTGGCTGGTTAAAAGACTGGGCTAGCAATGTAATCAATAAAGAAACAGGTGAGCCATATAATTTATATAATGACGGTTTAAAAATTAATGTAACCATAGATTACAGAATGCAAAAAGCTGCCGAAGCTGCTGTTTACAAACACATGGAACGTCTTCAAACCGAGTTTGACCATCAAATGACACGCAATAAAACCGCTCCTTTTACAGGAATATCTAGCGATCAAATAAATACCACCTTAAAAGGTGCCATGAGAAAATCAGAGCGATGGAAGGAAATGAAGAAAAAAGGAATTGATGAAAAGGATATTATTAAAAGCTTTGATATTAAAACAGACATGACCGTTTTTGATTGGAAAGCAGATTTTAGAGAACGAGATACAGTCATGACGCCCATGGATTCTATACGATATTATAAACAATTCTTACACACAGGACTGATGTCTTTAGAACCACAAACAGGACATGTAAAAGCGTGGGTAGGTGGTATCAATCACAAACATTTTAAATATGATAATGTAGAACAAAGCACTCACCAGGTAGGCTCTACTTTCAAACCATTTTTATACTCTGCTGCAATAGACTTATTAAAATACAGCCCTTGTAAAACCTATCCAGATGGAGAATATACCATCGCCGCTGGTAAACATGGAAATATGAAAGACTGGACTCCAAAGGATTCTAATGGGGATTATGGAAATATCATGAACTTAAAAGAAGCACTGGCAAAATCTAAAAACACCATATCGGCAAGGCTTATGGACGAGGTAGGACCGCAACCCGTGGTAGATCGTGCAGCACAATTAGGAATAGATACAGAAAATATAGATGTCGTCCCATCCCTAGCACTGGGCACGGCAGATATAAGTTTGTATCAAATGGTGGCAGCCTATGGGGTTTTTGCAAACGGTGGTATTTACAATAAACCTGTACTTGTTACTAGTATAGAAGATAAAAACGGAACTATATTATACCAATACGTTCCTGAAAGTAAAGATGTTATGAATCCCGAAACCGCCTATGTAACCGTAAACCTCATGGAGGGCGTTACCAGAGTAGGTAGTGGTGCAAAATTAAGAGGCACCTGGGCTGTAAACGATCCTTTTTATAAAGAGGTTATTACAGATTACCCTTATGATTTTAAAAATAATATTGCAGGAAAAACAGGCACTACTCAAAATAATTCAGACGGCTGGTTTATGGGAATGGTGCCTAACCTAGTGACCGGTGTGTGGGTAGGAGGCGATGATAGATCTGTGCATTTTGCCAGTACAAGATACGGTCAGGGCGCCACCATGGCATTACCTATATGGGGTAGTTTTATGAAACGTATCTATGCAGATGAAACCCTAGAAGTTTCAAAAGAACCATTTAAAAAACCAGAAAACCTTTCTATAGAAATAGATTGTGATGCTTATGAAAGAAGCCTGGGCAGCGACCCCTTACAATCAGGAGACGCACAAAATGATGATGCACAACAACTAGATATGTAAATTATGATTTCAAAACTTTCTTTAGAAAATATTTTGTTTCTAGACATAGAAACAGTCCCGCAACAAGAGGGTTTTGAACAACTAGAACTTATCGACCAACAATTATATGCAGATAAGACAAAATACCAGCGTCGGGAAGAATTCACTCCTGCAGCATTCTATGATCGTGCTGGGATTTGGGCAGAATTTGGTAAAATAGTATGCATATCAGTAGGTTATTTTGTAAATAAAAAACAATTACAATTTAGAACACGCAGTTTTATAGGTGAAGAAAACAGCCTTCTAGAGGAATTTGCTGACCTATTAAAAGAACACTTTTCTGGAAGGAATCACATCATGTGTGCGCACAATGGTAAAGAATTTGATTTTCCTTATATCGCAAGAAGAATGGTGATACTGGGTATAGAAATCCCCGAAAAACTAAATTTATTTGGTAAAAAACCATGGGAAGTTCCACATCTAGATACTTTAGAACTATGGAAATTTGGCGATTATAAGCATTTTACAAGCCTTAAATTGTTAACACGTGTACTAGGTATCCCATCGCCTAAGGACGATATAGACGGCTCGCAAGTGCGAGATGTATATTACATAGACAACGATATACAACGCATTGCCACATATTGTGAAAAAGACGTTGTAGCGGTGGCACAAATTGTTCTTAAATTGCGCAAAGAACCCATTCTTACCGATGAACAAATCGTCTCAAAATAATATTGTCGCTTCAATAAGAGAGCTTAACCTAAGCTTTTTTAATGGAAACGAGGCTGTGCAAGTACTACACGACATCAATTTTGACATTTACAAAAATGAAATTCTTGCAGTTGTAGGAGAGTCGGGCAGCGGCAAATCGGTTACCAGCAAGGCGCTTATGGGACTTTTACCTGCGCACACCTCTCGACTTACTGCGGCAACATTATCCTTAAACGGGACAAATTTATTAGCACTAGAAAATGGTGACTGGTCTCGCTTTCGCGGAAGCGAGATAAGCATGATTTTTCAAGAACCTATGAGCTCGCTTAACCCGACCATCTCTTGTGGGCATCAAGTAACCGAAATGTTACACCAACATCAACAAATAAGTAAAGAAGCTGCAAAAAAAGAGGTCCTGCGTCTTTTTGAAAAAGTGCAGCTACCCACACCGCAGGTCACGTTTAATAAATATCCTCACGAGATAAGTGGCGGGCAAATGCAACGTGTGATGATTGCCATGGCAGTTGCCTGTAAACCAGTACTTCTTATTGCAGACGAGCCTACCACAGCACTAGATGTAACTGTACAAAAAGAGATTATATTACTGCTTAAAGATCTACAAAAAGAATATGGAATGAGTATTCTTTTTATTTCTCATGATCTGTCACTGGTACAATCTATCGCCCACAGGATCATTGTGATGTATAAGGGTCGTATCGTAGAACAAAATGACACTGCCACTATTTTTGAACATCCTAAAGAATTATATACTAAAGCACTTATCGCTTCCAGACCTAGTATCAAAACCAGACTGCAAAAGCTGCCTACCATAAGCGATTTTATTAATAAAGAGGTGTGTGATACACTAATTACTACAAAGGAACGTGAAAATTTACACTCGGCTATTTATAACCAAAAGCCTCTACTACAAGTTATTGATCTTGTAAAAGATTTTCCTTTAAAAAAGGAATTGTTTACTAAACAAAAATATTTTAGAGCTGTGGATGGAGTAAGTTTTAATTTATATCCTGGTGAAAGTCTGGGATTAGTAGGCGAGAGTGGCTGTGGTAAAAGTACTATTGGTAATTTAATTTTGGGACTTAAAAATGTGAGTAGTGGTAAGATTATTTATCAAGATCTCGACATAACAAATTTGAAGGGTGAACCCATGCGTAAATTGAGGAAAGAAATACAAATTATCTTTCAGGACCCCTTTTCTTCACTTAACCCACGCCTTACTGTAGGTGAAGCCATTACCGAACCCATGAAATGGCATAATATAGGAAAAAGCACTGCAGATAGAAAAAAAAAGGTGTTTGATTTATTACAAAGAGTAGGTCTTACAAAAGATCACTATAATAGGTATCCGCATGAATTTAGTGGTGGGCAGCGACAGCGTATAGGTATTGCAAGAACAGTTGCGCTACAACCTAAATTAATTGTTTGTGACGAGAGTGTGAGCGCTTTAGATATTTCTATACAAGCACAAGTTCTTAATCTTTTAAACGAGTTTAAAAGGGAATTTTGCTTTTCTTACTTATTTATATCTCATGATCTGGCAGTGGTGAAATACTTTTGCGATCGAGTAATCGTAATGAATAAAAGCAAAATAGAAGAACAAAATGAAGCAGATGCATTGTATAGAAACCCTAGAAGTGATTATACCAAAAAATTAATCGCCTCTATTCCAGGGCATGCATTCTAAACGAGCCTTTTTAATTAAATTTAAAAAACAATCGTGTACGACAAAAAGATCAGACTACTAACTATTGTATAATTAATAGACTTTAAGTTAACTATCTGGAGATGAATTAAACTTAAAATGAAAGGAGACCGCTATAAGTTTAAACGATTGACATTTATAGTAAGGTGAGAACTGGGGGTCACCCATCAGCTACACTTTTTACATTTAAAACTAGATTAATTTTTTGAATAAATCAGATAACAATCATTTTTAATTATTCAATGCCTCGGCACCGCCTACTATTTCAAGTATTTCGTTGGTAATAGCAGCTTGACGGGCTTTATTGTAGGTTAGTTTTAATTGGTCTCTTAAATCTGTTGCGTTATCTGTCGCTTTGTGCATAGCAGTCATACGCGCACCGTGCTCACTAGCCCAAGAGTCTCTTACACTTTTATACAATTGCATTTTAAGTGACTTAGGTATCAACTCTTCAATAATTTGTTCTTTTGATGGCTCAAAGATGTAATCAAGTTCCACTTCTGCTTGTATCGCATCTTCATTTTTAGCAACTGGTTGAAGTGGTAAAAAATCTTCAGTCATTACTATTTGCGTAGCTGCATTTTTAAAACTATTATAGACCAATATGATCTTATCGTATTCATCGTTTGCAAAAAGATCCATTAATTCTTGTGCAATAACTGCTACATTATCAAAAGAGATTTCATCAAAAAGGTCGCTTTTATTTGACTGTACGGTAGACTCTTTACTTACAAAGTCATTTACTTTCTTACCTATAGTCAGATAAGAGACGGCTACACCCTTTAACTCGTTTTGATTTAATTGTATCAGTTCCTTAATGATATTGGTATTGAACGCACCTGCCAGCCCTCGGTTTGAAGTAATAGCAACTACAAGCGCTTTATTTACCTCGCGTTGCTGGGCAAATTTACTTCCTACCTCACCTTCCATAGTAGCACTTAGGTTTTGAAGGATTTCAGTAAGTTTATCAGAATAAGGCCGCATTGCGGTTATAGCGTCTTGCGCCTTTTTCAACTTTGCAGCACTTACCATCTTCATTGCAGATGTGATCTGCATTGTAGATGAAACAGACGATATTCTATTTCTTATTTCTTTTAAATTGGCCATTTTCTTAACTTATGAACATCAAACTTTAAAATTAATACCTCCCCGCTAGATCTTTAGCAACAGCAGTAAGGGTATCAATCACCTCGTCAGTAAGTTTACCAGCTTTAAGCTCATCTAGTGCATCTCTATGTTTTAAATTGAGCAACTCTAGATAATCTCTTTCAAATTCTTTTACTTTTTCAATAGGCACCTTTCTTAACAAGTTTTTTGAACCTGCATAGATAATTGCAATTTGATTTTCTACGGTATAAGGATTATTTTCTGATTGTTTTAAAATCTCAACATTCCTTTTTCCTTTTTCTATAATACCCAGTGTAGCGGCATCAAGATCAGAACCAAATTTTGCAAATGCTTCTAATTCACGATAAGCTGCCTGGTCTAGTTTTAATGTACCAGACACCTTTTTCATGGATTTAATTTGGGCATTACCCCCTACTCTAGATACAGAAATACCTACATTAATCGCTGGTCGCACCCCAGAGTTGAACAAATCTCCATCAAGGAAAATTTGACCATCTGTAATCGAGATCACATTAGTAGGAATATATGCAGAAACGTCACCAGCTTGAGTTTCAATAATAGGTAGGGCAGTTAAAGAACCGCCACCTTTAACAATAGGTTTTAAACTATCTGGTAAATCATTCATTGTCGCTGCTATTGCGTCATTATTTATAACTTTTGCAGCTCGCTCTAGCAATCTTGAATGCAAGAAGAAAACGTCTCCTGGATATGCCTCGCGCCCTGGTGGACGACGCAGTAAAAGAGACACCTCACGGTAAGCAACTGCTTGCTTTGATAAATCATCAAAAACAATAAGTGCAGGGCGACCTGTATCTCTAAAATATTCTCCTATCGCTGCACCTGCAAACGGCGCATATACCTGCATAGGGGCAGGGTCTGAAGCATTTGCTGCAACGATTGTAGTGTAAGCCAGTGCACCGGCTTCTTCCAATACTTTTGCTATTAAAGCTACATTTGATGCCTTTTGTCCTATTGCAACATAAATACAATAAACGGGCTCACCAGCATCATAAAATTCTTTTTGGTTGATAATCGTGTCAATACAAACAGTTGATTTACCTGTTTGACGGTCACCGATTACAAGCTCTCGTTGTCCTCTACCTACAGGGATCATCGCATCAATAGACTTGATACCTGTTTGCATAGGTTCTGTAACAGGCTCGCGGAAGATTACCCCTGGCGCTTTACGCTCTAGAGGCATTTCATAAAGTTCACCTTCTATAGCGCCTTTACCGTCTATAGGCTCTCCTAGTGTATTTACTACACGACCTACAATACCCTCGCCTACTCTTAGAGATGCGATACGCTCTGTGCGTTTTACCGTATCTCCTTCTTTAATCATAGTAGATTTACCTAAAAGTACCACACCTACATTATCTTCTTCTAGGTTAAGAACGATACCTTCTAGACCACTTTCAAAAGAAACAAGCTCTCCATATTGCGCATTAGAAAGACCGTAAACACGTGCAATACCGTCACCCACGGTAAGTACGGTTCCTACTTCATCAAGCGATGCAGTTGCATCAAAACCCGATAATTGTTGCTTAAGAATTGCAGATACTTCTGCTGGATTTACTTCTGCCATGTTCTTATTTTTAAACTTGTTAATTTAGGTGTTAACACAGTCATCTTCATTAGACCATGCAATACCACATTATATTTTAATTAGTTTTATATATACATCTTCTTTTAAGGAAGAGGTTTTAAATGTGTTCCGCTTTCGCGAAAGCGGGATTATATTACTTTATTGTTACATTATGCAACATGAACTATTTGCCAGCAAATGTTCTTTTTAGCTGGCTAAACTTATTTGCAATACTCGCATTGATTTCTTTGTCACCTACTGTAAGTATGAAGCCGCCTAGGATTTTTGAGTCGATTACCTTTTTAAGGGACACTTCTTTTCCTGCCAGATCCTTTGCCTTAACCAATATTTTTTCTTCTAGTTCCTTAGTCATTTCTACCGCGGTAATAACAGTAGCGATCTCTCGCTTGTTCATTTCTTCAAACAAAAGAATATAGCTAGTAGCAACATCTTGCATGATATCAGCACGGTTATTAGTTACCAAAAGATCAAAAGCTCTTATGGTCACACTGCTTGCGTTTTTAAAAATATTTTGCAAACCAGCTTTTTTATCTGCCGACTTTACAAGAGGACTAGATAAAAAGTCGCTTAACTCCTTACTTTTTGAAATGGTAACGAGTACACCTTTCATATCCTCATTAACTGCAGGAGCCACGTTCTCTTCAATTGCTAGAGAAAGAATTGCTTTTGCATAACGCGATGACGCTCTTGATAGTTTCATGCTTTCTAGATGTTAGCTTCGGCAAGCAGTTGATCGATAAGAGCTAATTGTGCGTCTTTTTCTGATAATTCTTTACGAGTCAGTTTTTGTGCAATATCAACAGAAAGCTCTGCTACCTGAGATTTAATATCTGCTAGTGCTGCTTTTTTCTCGGCCTCTATAGCCTCTTGTGCGCTTGCAATAATTTGATCTGCTTTTTCTTGTGCGAGCACTGCGGCATCGGCAATCATTTTATCTTTTATCTCTCGGGCTTCTTTAATCAACTCGTCTCTTTGTGCACGAGCTTCCTTTGCAGCGGCCTGATTAGACGCTTTAAGGTTTGCCATTTCTATTTTGGCTTGTGCTGCACTTTCTAACGCTTTTGAAATACCCACTTCTCTTTGATTAAGAGAATCAAGAATAGGTTTCCACGCAAAATTTCTCATTAAAACAATTAAGATAATAAGAATAAGCGCTTGCATAAAAAACAAGCCTGGAGAAAAATCATTTATTAAATCTAACATATCTAAATGTTGTGGGTTTATGAATCAATAATTAAACTATTCTTGCAACCAACCGTTACAAGAATAGTTCTAAGGGGTGAAGGTGTATTAGTTTTTACCTAATAACAACGCTCCAAATGCAAGACCTTCTAGAAGTGCACCGATAATGATCATTGCAGTCTGGATTTTTCCAGCTGCTTCTGGTTGACGAGCGATAGCTTCCATCGCTTTTCCACCTATTTGACCAAGACCGATACCACCACCGATAACGATAAGACCTGCACCTATTAAATTGTAAGCTGTTTCCATGAAAATGGGGTTTAAAAATTAAAAATAAAAAATAAAAAAATTAAATAAAACGTTCTCTTACCCCTTCTACATCATGATCTTCATCATGAGCATGATCATGATGTTCATCATGATCTGCAACTGCCATACCTATAAATAGTGCTGACAACATGGTAAAGATAAATGCTTGTAAAAAGGCAACTAATAATTCTATAACTGATAGGAATAAGGTAAGGAACAAGGACAAACCTGTAGAGCCTACTACTCCAAATTGAGCTTTAAGTGTGATCATTAAGGCAATAAGCCCCATAACTACCACGTGACCCGCTGTGATATTTGCAAATAAACGTACTAGAAGTGAAAATGGTTTTGTAAGTAAACCTATTAATTCAATAGGTATTAACGCAATTTTCATTAACACTGGCACGCCTGGCATCCAGAAAATGTGTGCCCAATAATCTTTATTACCACTAAACTGTACAATGAAAAATGTAAACAATGCTAGACAAACTGTTACTGCTATTTGTCCTGTTATATTAAAACCAAAAGGAGTTAACCCCAAAAGGTTTCCTATCCAAATAAGAAAAAACACCGTTAATAAGTAACTCATGTATTTTCTATATTTTGTTTCCCCTATGTTAGGTCTTGCAATCTCATCTCTTACATAGATCACAAGAGGTTCTAGTATGCGACCAAAACCAGTAGGAATGCTTTTCTTTTTGTATTGTCTGGCTAATCCACCAAATACCAACAACATAAACACACCTATAAGTAGTAAACCAAAAACAGATTTTGTGATCGATAAATCAAAAACTCTATGCGCGTTTATTGGGTGGTGATCTTCATCAAACTGGATTGCTGTAGCATTATTGTCCAGCTCGTATATCTTGCTATGCAATTTTGTGAAATTAACACCGTCTTTTTCTACTAGCACTTTACCATCGTCATCATGATGAAAAGCAGAAGACATAAAAGTTTGCAATCCATTACTAGACCAGATAATTACAGGAAGTGGAAAACCTACATGCTTTCTTTCGCCAGCATCGCTGGTGTAAGAAAACAAATGAAAGTCGTGGGCATCTTTTAAGTGGTGATCAATATAAGCATCGATTTCAGCTTTTGTATTGACCTTACCGCCCTCAGTCACGATATCGTGTTCTACCTCTTGTTCAACGATTTGATCTTGAGCATAAGTTGTTGTTGCTATTGAAAAGATCAAAGCAGAAAAAGCTGTTTTTAAATAGGCTTTAAACATTGAGTTCACCTTAAAAAGTTAGGTTCTTAATTCGGCTGCAAATGTATGACAAAAAAACATGTAAAAACATGGCTTTTAAAACTTAATTTTTAAATCTAATTTTAGGGCAAATAAAATGGTCAATTAATTCTTATTAAGCCATTTAATAACAATAGCTACTTCAATAAATAAGAAGATAAAATATGGCGCTAAAAAAGACAATAGGTCTAGCTTGGATAATTTAGGGTTTTCACTAAGTAATTCTGGAAAAGTAAGGAAGATCGCGCCAAACTTTATAAAGACTAATGCCAGAAATGCATAACCCAATTTATCGGGCACCAATTCAAATACAAATTTCAACGCACTTACTGTAATAAAAGTAGCAGTACCTAAAAAGGTATAGATTTTTATTATGGAAATCGCCTGGTGGTCTACCACAAAGTGATGTACGCCGCACACCACAGTTGAAATTAAAAATACGACTAGAAATGTTCTAAGGTAAAAATTCACTTTTTATGGGTGATCGTTAGTAATGTGAGTTTGCATAAAAACAAGGATGTATGTTGTGCGCTATGCAAAATTTGAAAAATAATATTGTAGTTATATAGTTCTATTGAAGGATTATTGATTAGGCTTGCTTTTCTTTTTTGTTTGCATTATTAGTTTTAGTGGCAGACTCCATTTTACAACTGGCATTAAAAATTGCACCAGGTTCTACCGCTAGTTTTTGTGTGGTTACCTCGCCAGTAATAATTGCTGTTGATTTTAAAGTAAGAATTCCCTGTACTTTAAGTATACCAAAAAAAGTCCCTTCTATATCGGCATTATTACATTCTAGAGTTCCATCTATTTTTCCTTCTTTGCCTATTACGACTTTGGCACTTGTTTTAAGTGTACCATTTATAATCCCATCTATTCTAAAACCGCCCTGACTTACTATGTCACCGTCGATTATAGTGCCGTGACCTATTCTATTTTGTGACTTACTTGCATCTACCGAAGACTTGACGCTACCTTTATTGTTAAACATGCTAGTTATTATTTAAAGTGTTTGTTTTTCATAATCTTCCAAACTCTTATAAAATTGTATGATTTTATAATTTTCTGACGCGATCACTATAAAAGGTTTTGTCACCTTACTTTCATTTTCTGGATTTGCTAATAATTCTGCCAGGCCATTTGCACCTAGCTTTGTACTTAATCCATGGATCACGATAAATTTTTGGTTTTGGTCGTAAATATCTGTAGATATTTTAAACGATTGGCTCTCTATTTCAAAAATTGCTGCTATTTTCTCTTTAATATCAGTTATTTGATCGACCTCTTCATTCTTAAATTTATATATAATTTTAAAATCTTTAAGGTCTTTTTCTGGCAAGAAATCTCTAGGTATGTTTAAAGCTACCGCATCTACAGCTAGTTTTTGGGCGCTTTTACCCACCTCGCTATTAGGAAAATTAAGCGCTACATAATCGACCCCTTTTTTGTAAGCTTCAAAACCATATAATCTACCAGATGCAAAAGCTTTTAACAATTCCATTCTAGGTACAATATCATCCCCGTTAAACATATTGATATACATATCTGCACGTTTAATTACACCGTCATAATTTTCTTTTTCATATTCTTTATAAAGTGCATTATAAATGGCAAGTGGGCTGTCACTACTATTTAATTTTGCTTGCGGATTTCTCAATATCTCTGCATATCTGGTATTGGGATAATCTGCTATGATTCTGTTTTTTAATTGTTCCGCTTTCGCGAAAGCGTCATTACTACCATCTTCTTTATAAATTAAATACAAATTATAAAGTGCTGGCAGCAAGAGTTTCTCCTCGGGACCTAAGGTCAATAATACATCAAAACGATCGATTGCAAGGTCATTGCGTTTAAACTTTTCTTTGTAAATAACCCCTAGTTGATAATAGGCAAAGTCTCGAGATGCTGCAATGCTGTCGAGCACTGCTTTACCTTTTGGTAAGGTGCTGGTGTAATAAACGGTGGTAAATTCTTCTCGCACTTCTTCATCCTCATCTTCAACGAGGTCTGCGTTTTGAGTGTTGCTGTTTAATTCTTCCTTTTTATTTTTGCGTCTCCAGTTATCTTTTAACTCGCGTTTTCCCCATTTACCTTTAAAATCTAATTTACCTCGTGCAACAGTTTGTAAATTATAGAAGTAAAAGGTAGTGCCACTGGATGGTGGTGTACCTATACCAGCTGGTGGAGCGCCAGATGTCCCTGCAACACCTCGTGTGGTAGTTTTGTTGTTATTTATTTTCTGAAAAGCATTTTGCTCTTGTGCGGCTTTTGCAGCTGCGATTTCGGCAGCCTCGGCAATGCGGGCTTCTTCTGCCTTTAATTCATCTATATATTCTTGATAATATTGTTCTTGCTCTTGTGGTGTCATGGCAAGCACCATAAAAATACTATCGGCACTGCGGCGCCTACCCTCATACAAAATCACATCGTCTAAATTATTTCTTTTTTTTGCGGATAAACGGTGTTCTTTTGTTCTAACTATATAATTTGCTATAGCGCTGTCATAATATTTACCGGCATTTTCAAATTTTGATTGATTAAAACTTATTTCACCTAATGCAGCATAATTATTTGCTCTTACAAATAAATCTTGGCCGTTTTTTGCACGTAAAGATTTGTTGTAATACTCTATAGCTCTTTCTACACTGTCTTCTTTTTCATAATAAATAGCTTTACGAGAATAAATAGCGTCTAACCATGGTCGGTTTTCTCTATTTTCTTCCAGCTTTGTTATTGTAGCGAGCAGGGTAGCTTTATCATCAATAGACGGGTCAAAGTTTTTGATTTTTTCTATAAACGAATTTACGTAATAACGTCGCGGCACCTTGCGATGCATCTCGATGATCTCGTCATAATGTACAAAAGCACTGTCGCGCTGTCCCAACCTAGCAAATAATTGGGCTGTAATAAATTTGTATCGCGCTTGTGTTTCTACATTTTTAGTTTGGCGCTCAGCACGGTTCATGTAAATCAATGCATCTTCTATTTGATCTAGATTTAAATAAGCTTGTGATAAAGTGGCATTTGCAACGGCGAGATCTTCTTGCTCCATATTCTCTGCCTCTTGCTTGAGCAGCTCGCTTAGGTTTTTTATTGCCGTTTCATTATTATCTAGTCGCATATTTGTACGTTCCCGCCATACCCTTGCAGCGTTTACTTGATCGCTTTCTGGCATGTATTGCAAGATGTAATTAAAGGCTTCTAGTGCTGGGATAAAACGTTGGTCATAATATCTGGCTTTTCCTAATAAAATATAAGCCTCGTCGATCTGTGGGTTATACTCTACCTCGTTAATAAGCATAGAGTGTTTTTGCACGGCTTTTACAGCTTTTGCCTCGGCAAGTTCAAAACTGGGATCGGCTGCTTTATCACCTGGCACAGTAGCCTGATCTTTTACAGTCATGCGCTCTACTGGTAAAACATCCCAATAGTTTTCCTTAAAATTTTGCTCTAAACCATCTAGTCCAGCTTGTAAGGCAATATTACCATTATATAATGTATTGAACTCTGTACCTACCGCATGTAGATTGCGACTTATAAAAGAGTTTTTCTTTCTACTGCAACCAGTTATTGCAACAATAAAGAAAAATATAATAATAATGTGGTATAAAAACTTTTTCAACAATTAGGTTTTAAACTTGGTCTAATTAAAACATATTATCTAATATGTTTTTTACTTTTTATTTATTTTTAAATGAATTAAAGACTAATTATATTCCATTTATAATGTTCATTGCTGTGTTGTATTGCGTTTACAATTGTAATCAAACTGCTTTAAAACAGCAAGGCTTATTTAAAAATAACCCCATTATAATGACTTTTCACTCTTAAAATTAATTGTCTAATAATTATATACTACTTGCATGTCCCAATCGTCAATATTTAAAAGAATTGAATTTTGTCCTTGTATTCTTAATGGTACTAAATCAAAAGAAATTGTCGATTGAAAAACTGCTTGACATAATTGATTGTTTATTAATTTAATTTTTACGTCTCTTTGTAACGGCAATAAATTGTTAGAAGCATTTTTGCTATACAATTGCATTACCCAAAGGCTAGAATCGCAACCACTTGCGCTTAATGTAATTTCTAAACAATCACCATTTAAATTTACCGATGAAATGGAATAATTTGTAGTGTCTATAGTGTTAAAATCATTTTCTGCTATAATTTCAGAAATTGAATCGCAGTTAGATAAACTTGTAATTTCATCATCGCCAGAGCAAGAAGAGAAAACAACTAAAAATAAAATTAATAATAAAGTCAATTGTTTCTTCATATCAACCTTTTATAAATTTAATGCTATTATTTGCTTCATCCTGCTATAACTACTTTATTACCGTACATATTGTAAATCGTGGTAAAAATAAGAATATTTTATAGCTTAGGTAATAAAAAAGGAGAAAGCCCAATATATTATGTGGAACAAAGAGTGACATTTATTCCTGAAACCATAAAGTTGCTTTTGTAAAAATACTTTTTAAACCATATTTTTTTGTGCCTTTCTCCTGCTCGACATGCAGTTTTGGGGCAACAATTATAGAAAGTAAAACAGGCAATAACAGGCGCATCAAACTTTCTGGTTCTAGAAAGAGACCTGATAAAAAATTAAAGAAAAGAAAAATCGCTGTAAAACTAATGGCATAAACCAGATACATTTTTATTTTAGCGCTCATTTACTTTTTATTACAATTATAATTTGTTTAAGATAATAAACTTTTAAGTTACCGCAGCGAGAAAAAATACTTACTGAACCTTTATAATTTTACTAGAAAAATACCATTTTAAACCATATTTCTTACCCGATTGCATTTGTACCACATGGGGCCTAGGAGCTAGAATCCAAGAAAGACCTATAGGGATTAATGTAATCAAGGCATTGGGCGCCACCAGCAACAGCGTCATGATGTATCGTGACAGTAAAAAAACACTGAAAAACAAAATCACATGTATGCCCAGCATTTTATATCTTGGATTCATATCACTCTGTTTTATCTACTTTATCTTCTTCATTTGTACCCTCTTGATTGATCCCATCTTCTTTTGCAACTTCCTCTTTTGCAACTTCTAGATCAGCAACATCGTCGTTTATGACCTCGTCTATAGATGTTGAAACGGGCGCATAACTTTCTGATATTCCTATAAAATAATCCTCTAGTTCTTTAAAAGTAGCGCTGCTCGTTTCTATATCTTTAACTACTTTTCCTTTTTCTAAAAGTACTACTCGTTGCGCCACCTCGGTAACATGAATTAAATCATGACTAGAAATCATCACAGTTACCTGGGGGTTTTTTGATAGTTCTTTAATGATTTTCTTAAGTCTAATTTGTGTAGAGGGATCCAGATTTGCAAAAGGCTCGTCTAATATAACTACTTTAGGATCACCTATTAAGGCTGCGATAATTCCTACTTTCTTTTGATTACCCTTTGATAGGTCTCTTAAATACTTTTTTTGACCTACTGCCTCGCCATTAAAAAAGTCTGAATAGTATGTGATCAACTTGTCAATGCTGTCCTTATTTACCCCTCTTAACTCGCCTATAAAATAGAAATATTCCTCGGGGGTAAGATAGCCTATTAAGAAGCTCTCGTCTATAAATGCGCTGGTAAAGGGTTTCCAGTCCTCACTTTGATCTACACGCACATCATTAGAAGTAATATGCCCTGTAGATGGCTGTATAAGGTCTAATAAGAGTGAAAAAAGTGTGGTTTTTCCCGCACCATTATTCCCTACTAGTCCTATGGTTTGACCTTTGTATATTTCTAGTTGCTCAATATTTAGCACCGCAGTACCGTTGTAAACTTTGGATAAATTATCTATTGAAATCATAATTGTAAAATGTATGTTATGTGTGTGATGATGGTGTTGATCTCGCTTTCGCGAAAGCGGAATTATTAAAAACTATTGCAAACTAATTAATCTTTTTGAGCATAGGCTGCGATGGTGTCGTATTTTTCATTGCGATAAATTTGTTCTATCCATTTAAAAATTTGGTTTCTTAATAGCAAACCTAATACACCAGCCAATGCGAGGGCGATAAAACCTGCAGTATCGCTTATGGTTAAAGCAAACGCATAATAGATACCCACGGGTAATACCATTTTAGGAATGATAAGTAAAAGTGTCTTGATATTAAAGGCTTTACTGTCACCAAAGGCTTTTTTATTGCTAGTTAAATCTATAGGTGTTTTTACAAAAGCCCCGCCTAATAACACTACTGAAGAATTGAGACCAATATTGTAAACGGCACCCGCGAGTATGGCATACAACCAGTCCCAGCCAAAATAAACATACCACAAACTTAACACAGTACTTGCAGCGGTGACAATAACCATAAGCCACCACTTGCTTAATAAAAACTCTTTATATGGAATATTTTGTGCCATCATTAATTTATAATAACTGCTGTCCCAACTGGGTACCAAGCCGCCAAAGCTAAATAAAAAGCCGCCCGTACAAAATAAAGCTGCAAAAATCATCATACCATCTTGACCTAGCATTACAAAATACAAACCATAGAATATGAACAAAAAGCCCATGATAAAGGTGGTGCGCGCTCTTTTATTGCGTTTTATAAGTTTAATGTCGTTTTTTAAATAAGTAGATATTTTACCAAAACGGTCTAAAAAACTCAAATCTTCTATCTGTGCGTCTTGTACTTTAACACTTAAACCTAGGTCAAGATATAGCTGTTTTAGAAAATAAGCGCTTGCCACCTTGTACAAATAAACAGCCATTGCTATAGGAATAATAAAACTCCATATCTGGTTATAGAAAAATTCAAAAATAGGTGCGGTGTGTACTGTGATATCAAATAGCCCATAATATTGTGAAAAACCAAACGCCACGACCAGCGCTAGTACTGGATAAAAAACCTTATCAGTGTTGTTTACAAATATATTGAGGTAGTTTAAGGAAAGTGTGATACCCAGCATGGCGAGATGCCAGCTAATTACTCCCGTTGCATCATATCCTTTAAACAACAGCACCACCGTAAAAGGAACAAAGAAAAATGCAGGTAAAATATTAAAAAAGGAAACTACAGTTTTACCGATGGCATACTTTATAATTTCATTTTTTGTGAAGGGCAAATAAAGCAGGGGTTTGATATTTGATACCGGCATTTTTTGCACAAAATATCGGTAGACAATATCGATTACAAACCAATAAATCAAAAAGCGATTGACCACCTGAAATGGATTTTCAGCATCGATTTTTCCATCTTCTATCAAACTCTCTATTATGGAATAAGTAAAGCCACCTAGTGCAGCAAACTCTAATAAAAGCAATAACGCAAAGAAGCCTATAAAAATTTTAAAAGCAAGATTTTGTTTAAAAGCTGCACTGCGTGTAAAGCTTTTCCACTCGAGATTTATAAATTTTTTAATCATTTTTAATCCTATTTATTTTATTTGTTACTGAAATTATAAAAGTGTTACAACTTCGTTTTGGATTGTTACTTTTGTAGGTTCAAATATAGCACATGGATTTTTATAAACTGCCTATAAAACAAGTTACTAAAATTACTTCAAAAGCTGTTGAAATTCTTTTTGAGATACCAGAAAAGTTACAAAAAGAATTTGCTTACACAGCAGGACAGTACTTAACACTTAAAACTATCATAAATAATAAAGAAGTAAGACGTGCCTATTCCCTTTCTAGCGCGCCACACGAGCCATATTTAAAAGTAGTAATTAAAGCAGTAGAACAGGGCGTTTTTTCTAATCATGCCATGACCTTGCGAGCGGGAGACCTGCTAGAAGTAGCTGCACCAGACGGGCTTTTTATTCATGAAAGAAGCACAACTGCTCAAAATTATTTAATGATAGCCGCCGGTAGTGGTATCACCCCCATAACTTCTATCATTAACGATGTACTTACTAACGAGCCTGCAAGTAAAATTGCTTTGATTTATGGAAATCAGTCTGTTGCACAAACCATATATTTTGAGCAATATAATGATTTGAAAGACAAATATGGAGATCGATTCATCCTTACCTACTGTTTCTCTAGAGAAGACCGGGATGAAGCTTTATTCGGTCGTGTGAGCAAGTCTAATCTCAATTATTTTTTAAAGCAAAACGTGGGTGACATCAACTTTGCCAAAGCCTATTTGTGCGGTCCTGAAGAGATGATTGTTATGGCAACCGAAAATCTTATTGAAAAAGAAATACTGGTAAAAGAGGATATTAAATTTGAACTTTTTACCACTACAGAAAATAAGATAGAAGTCAAAGAAGATGGATATTTAACCGAGCTTACCGTGATTCTAGACGACGAGAACCATGTGATCACCTTAAAAAGAGATGAAAACCTGCTAGATGCAATGTTAAAAAATGATATAGACGCACCTTACAGCTGCCAGGGTGGTATTTGTAGCTCTTGCATTTGCCAGATAGAAGAAGGAACCGCAAGCATGGCAAAAAACGCCATCCTCACTGATAAAGAAATAGCAGATGGTTATACCCTAGCCTGCCAGGCCTATGCCACTAGTGCCAAAGTAGTGGTTAATTTTGATGAGGTGTAGCTGGTAATTTATTGCTATTCCAAAACCATTTTCAATGCTTTTATGGATAAGGCAAAAGTTTAAAATACAAGAATTCCTCTTGCTTACAACAATTTAAAAACTCATAATATATTATATATACAGGCTAGAGAGCAGGTTTTCAAAAACTAAAAAAAACTAGAAATTATTGTTGATAGTTATGGTATTTCAAAAGCGTATTTAAAAAGTCCCATACCGTTGCAACAGCACACCTACTGCTAGCTACATGTTTTTAATCGCAGTATGGTAAGGGCAAACATTTTTTTATTGCCAGGAAACAAGTTTTTTTCCTGATAAGTGTATTTAATTTGTAATTGCTGTTTGTTTTTTAGGGAATGAGCTCATATAATTAGAGCGCTGGGCGGGTAGCATAGAGTTGACCGCTTAGAATCTAGTATTCTCTACCATTAAAAAATATCTCAATCTTCTGATTTTGACAGTTTTTCATTTTAAGATAAAAAGTTACTGCATCACCCCACGCAACCGTTCAGCAGCTTGCTCAGCAGTGATGTCACGCTGTGGGGAACCGAACATTTCATAACCTACCATAAACTTTTTAACAGTGGCGCTGCGCAACAACGGGGGATAAAAACTCATATGAAAATGCCAGTGCTCGTGCACCTTACCATCTGTCGGAGACTGGTGAATACCACTGGAATATGGGAATGAACAGGCAAAAAGCGCATCATAAGCCCTGGTAATTTTTGCAATCGCATCTGCAAAGGCTGTGCGCTCCTGCACTGTAATTTGGGCTATGTGGGCATATTGATTTCTAGGAACAATCATGGATTCAAACGGCCAAACGGCCCAAAATGGGGTGAGTACTACAAAATACTCGTTTTCATAAATCACACGCACCTTTGCAGCGAGCTCTTGCTCTAAATAGTCACCCAGCAGGCTGCTTTTGTTTTCAAGAAAGTAAGCTTTTTGGTGCTCATGCTTTTTAGCTACCTCGTTAGGCAGTGTTGCCTGACTCCATATTTGACCATGTGGGTGCGGGTTGCTACATCCCATCACGGCACCTTTATTTTCAAAAATCTGCACATAGTTAATCATTTTGTGTGCACCCAGTTCTAGATATTCCTTTTGCCAGGTATGCACCACTTTTTCTATAGCTACCACGCTCATATCTGCAAGACTTTTAGAATGGTCAGGACTGAAACATACCACTTTACACAATCCCCGCTCACTTTGTGCAACGAGTAAACCGTCTTGAACGGTAAAATCTGGTGAGGTGGTTTGCAAGGCTGCAAAATCATTTATAAATACAAAAACGTCGCTATAATCTGGATTGACCTCACCATTTATTCTCGTATTTCTCGCACATAAATAACAACTAGGGTCATGTGCTGGCCTTAGCTCTTGCGACACCGCCTCTTCTTGCCCCTGCCATGGACGTTTAGCACGGTGGGGTGACACCAGTACCCACTCGCCTGTGAGTATATTTAGTCGCTTATGTGAGTAGTCTTGTAAATGCTTATTAGCTTGTGGATTCATTTGTTTTAATATTTAGTAGAGTCAATGGTTGGTTTACTTGCTGCCTAATTGTTTGCTTTATTTAGCTAAGTTCTAATTAGCATATTAAATGCTTCTTGTTTGTATTGATAC
>CAZQGX010000054.1:0-22772 GCA_964593255.1 uncultured Flavobacteriaceae bacterium
TAAACATACTGGTTATAAAGATATTATACTAAGTAGCTAAATTTACACCTCTAGATTTTTTTATTTGCTTAGTCAAGTTTAAAAAGATGAAAAAAACGAAAAAGAGCAAGCTTTTAGCAAATAGAAAAAGTTTAAAACACTTCATTAATAAATATATATAACAATGAAAATATTATCTGCCCTTATCATTATGTTCTTTGCTGCCACCTGTGCAGATCAAAAAGACACCATGCAAGAAATTAATAAGGCAACAGTAGAAATTGCTTCTCAAAATGGAATGAAGAGAGCCTATTTTGCAAGTGGTTGCTTTTGGTGTGTAGAAGAAATTTATGAAAGTGTAAATGGGGTAAGTGAAGCCATATCTGGCTACTCTGGCGGTCATACAAAAAACCCTACTTATCAAGATAGTAACACCGGTACAACTGGACATGCCGAGGCTAACGAAATTATATATGATCCCAATACAGTATCTTTTAAAACGCTAGTAGATATTTACTTTGCCTCGCAAAACATCGAGCAGGTTAATGGTCAAGGCCCAGATAATGGTTCTCAATATAGAAGCATTATATTTTACCAAAATAAAAGCGAACTCAAAATTATTGAAGATAAAATAGCAGCATTAACAAAAGAAGGGTATAAGGTTGCTGCCGAAGTAAAACCATTTCAAAAATTTTGGGTCGCTGAAGATTACCATCAAGATTATGCAAAACTGCATCCTAATCAAGGATATGTAAGAGGTGTTTCCATACCTAGATTTAAAAAATTTGCTTCTAAAATGCCAGAAGTACTCAAAGAAAATATCATGCACTAAATTATGTATTTAAAAAATTTTCAGTCTCTTAAATATTAATTCCTAAAGTGAATGAACTTTATAAAAAATATTTTAAGGTAAAAATTTAAAGTATGCGATAAATGGTAACAGTTTTTTATTTATGTTTGTTTCATCATGAATACAATTAATATCATCACTAATAATTTCAATCTACTGCAAGCGTAGGTAGTCAACTGGTGTATTAAAATATAATTCAAAAGGTCTACTATAAAAAGTAGGCCTTTTTCACTTTAAATAAATAAAATATGTGTGGTATAGTAGGAGTATTTCAACTTAAAAGTAAAGGATATGAACAACGAGAACGGGTATTAGAATTATCAAAGAAATTGAGGCATAGAGGTCCTGACTGGTCGGGAATTTATTGTGGTGACAACGCCATTCTCGCACATGAAAGACTTACCATAGTCGACCCACAATCTGGCGGACAGCCTCTTTACAGTAAAGATGGACAAGTAATTCTTGCAGTAAATGGTGAGATTTATAACCATCAAGAAATACGTGAACGCTACAAAGATTATCCTTTTAAGACAAAATCTGATTGCGAGGTAATTCTTGCTCTTTATCTAGATAAAGGTATTTCATTTATGGACGAATTGATTGGGATGTATGCTTTTGCACTTTATGACCAAAAAAACGATGTGTTGCTATGCGCACGAGACCACCAGGGGATCATCCCTTTATACTATGGTTATGACCAGCTAGGTCAATTTTATGTTGCTAGCGAACTTAAAGCGCTAGAAGGTACCTGTAATGAAATCGCACCGTTCCCACCAGGACATTATTACTACAGTAAAACTGGCGAGTTTACAAGGTGGTATGATAGAGAATGGAAGGATTATGAAGCAGTAAAAAACAATACCAGTTCTATAAAAGATTTAAAAAAGGCCTTAGAAGATAGCGTGCACCGCCACTTAATGAGTGATGTACCCTACGGTGTCTTACTCTCTGGTGGGCTGGACAGTTCTATAGTAAGTGCTATTGCAAAAAAATATGCCTCAAAAAGAGTGGAATCTGGAGACCAGCAAGATGCTTGGTGGCCACAATTACATTCTTTTGCAATTGGTCTAGAAGGAAGCCCAGATCTTGCCGCAGCACAACTAGTTGCCGATCATATAGGTACTGTACATCATGGTGTTACATTTACCATTCAAGAGGGGCTAGATGCGATAAAAGATGTAGTTTATTTTTTAGAAACTTATGATGTGACTACCATAAGAGCCTCTACCCCTATGTACCTTCTTGCCAGAGTGATTAAATCTATGGGAATAAAAATGGTATTATCTGGCGAGGGTAGTGACGAGCTTTTCGGAGGTTATTTATATTTTCACAAAGCGCCCAATGCCAAAGAATTTCATCAAGAAACTGTGCGCAAACTAGAGTCCTTGCATCTTTACGATAATTTAAGGGCAAATAAATCACTAGCCGCGTGGGGTATTGAGGGACGAGTACCTTTTCTTGACAAAAAATTTATAGATGTTGCCATGCGTTTAAACCCGCAAGATAAAATGTGTGGTGGTGGCAAAATAGAAAAACATATATTGCGCGAGGCATTTGAAGATATGCTGCCGCACAGTGTGGCATGGCGTCAAAAAGAACAATTCAGCGATGGCGTGGGGTACAGCTGGATCGATACACTAAAAGAAATAGTTGAAAAAAATGTAAGTGATCAAATGATGGAAACCGCTGCATTTAAATTTAAAATCAACCCGCCGCAAAACAAAGAAGAATATTATTACCGCAGCATTTTTGAAGGTCATTTTCCTAGTGAAGCTGCTGCGAGTTGTGTCCCATCATTAAAATCTGTCGCATGTTCTACACCTGTAGCACTAGAGTGGGATGCAGCTTTTAAAAATAGAAATGACCCATCAGGACGTGCTATCACTGGGGTGCACGAGAAAGGATATTAGACAGTAAACGCTGCAATACAAAAACGCCACCTTTTTAAAGGTGGCGTTTTACTTCATATTTACTTTTAATTGATTTATTTGGTTCGTTTCAAAACACCAGACCCAATAAAAATCATACTCAACCCTATAACGATAATAAGAACTTTACCTAGTATAAAACCTTTTCCATAATTAGATAATACTTGAAAATCAAATATGTACCTTAAAAACGGGAAAAGACCGAAAAGACATATTATAATCCCAAGATAGAGCCAAAATTTTTTCATAAATCAACAATAAGTTATTTGAAATTTAAAAAGAAACCTTACTTAGTAACTGTAGTTGTAGTAGGGTTGTAAATTCCAAAAGTAAGAGCGTTTAGTAAACCATCTACAAATGTATGCTCAATTTTTACATTATAATCTTTGGCATCACCAGCCATAGCAGTTGGGTTAGAAGTGCTTAAAGGCGCAAGACCATAAATTAAATAGTGGTTTTTTTCTTTAACTACAACTCCTGTCTGTGATCCATTACCTACTGAATAAGAATAGGTATAACAAGAAGTAAGCATTACCATAAGGCTCAACACTAAAAAAGATTTAAAGATTTTTTTCATAATATTATTTTATTTTAAATTAGTTGAGTAAAAATATATGTAACCAACTATAACACCAAGTTTTAATTAAACTTTTTGTGATAAAAAATCATTGTCGCCTGGTTAATTATAATAAGTTTCTCAAGTTTTGAATATTATATAGGCTTTTTACTATAAGCTTCAAACTAGAGCCTGATTTTAAAAGATTTATCTCTAAGCTTACAAAGATGTTTTTTTTATTTAATCTAAAACTAATTTTCATGTAGTTAAAATTTAATCTTTGTTGTAATTTCTATCAGCAAAGCGGTCTAACTTATTAATCTAACACGACTGATTAAAAATATCTAATCAAAATATCTTGTATTCAATACTATTAAGTTTTACTTTTGTTGCATGATTTTAAATAACAACTTTTGGTGGTGGTCACTTACAGCTCAACAGCCGTAAAGTTGCCCCATGTTTATAAAAAACTAAAAAGGTCTACTTAACGGTAGGCCTTTTTTAATTTAATTTCACAATAAAACTATAAAGAATGAACCACATTCAACAACCATATCAACCTATCACCCAGCACAAAGTTGTCCTTGCAGACACCCTTACTCCTGTGGCTATTTATATGCGTCTACGCGACCGCTACCCTAATAGCATCCTTCTAGAAAGCAATGAATACGGCCAGCGCAATAACAGCTACTCCTTTATATGCTGTAATCCAGTGGCTACTTTTGAGGTTACTAAACAATATATAAAATCTAGTTTTCCAGATAAAGCTACCGCTGTAGAAAACTTTTCAACATCTTATGACCTCACAGCTGGTTTAAATGGATTTAAAAATTCGTTTGCCACAGTAGCACATGCATTTCCTTTTCCTATCAATGGGCTTTTTGGCTACCTCAGTTATGATGCGGTACAACTATTTGAAGATTTAGAATTCCGCTTTCGCAAAAGCGAGACCAATAACATACCCCTGGCCCATTACCAAGTATTTCAAAACGTGCTAATCTTTGACCATTATCACAACCAGCTTTATATTTTTGACCATTCTTATGAAAATTCGCAAAGCAATCTAGATGAAGTATTGAGCATCATAAACCACAGAGACGTCGCAAATTACAGTTTTAATTGCGTGGGAGCAGAAACTACTGAAATGAGTGACACAGACTTTAAAGAACTGGTTATAAAGGGAAAAGAACACTGTCGCCGGGGTGACGTGTTTCAAATCGTACTTTCAAGAAAATTTGAACAAGCCTTTAAAGGCGATGATTTTAACGTTTATAGACAATTAAGAGCGATTAACCCTAGTCCATATTTATTTTATTTTGACTATGGTAACTTTAGAATTTTTGGGTCTTCTCCCGAGGCGCAATTACTAGTGAAAAATGAAAAAGCAAGTATACAACCTATTGCAGGAACTTATAAAAGAACAGGCAACGACCTAGCCGACTTAAAAGCAGCCGAAAACTTAAAAAAAGACCCTAAAGAAACTGCAGAGCACGTAATGCTGGTAGATCTTGCACGCAATGATTTGAGCCGTCACGCAAGAAATGTTAAGGTAGAAAAATATCAAGATATTCATTTTTACTCTCACGTTATTCACATGGTAAGCATGGTAACTGGCACTATCAACAAAGGTGATAAAATACAACTTGTGGGCGATACATTTCCAGCAGGAACCCTAAGTGGTGCGCCCAAATATAGAGCAATGCAATTAATTGATCAATATGAAAAGTCGTCCCGAGAATTTTATGGCGGTGCAATAGGTTTTTTAGGATTTAACGGCGACTTTAATCACGCAATTATTATAAGAAGTATATTATCTAGAGATAATAAATTGCATTACAGGGCTGGTGCCGGGGTTGTGATAGAAAGCAATCTAGAAGATGAAACCCAAGAAGTATATCATAAAACAAATGCACTGAGAAGTGCTATAAATAAAGCAAACTAAACCTATGAAAACATTAAAAAACTTAAGTATTGTCCTATTCATCAGCATGCTTACACACTCATGTCAAACAGATAAAAAAGACCTGATAGCAGTGAAAATTATAAAAAAGAATGGCCTTGAAAACATGTCCTTTTTACCCAATCTAGCTTTTGAACAAGTACTAGATAGTGCCAAATATTTATACAATGAAGACGATTATTACAGGATCATGACCAGTGAAATAAAAGTGGCACCTCCTATTTTTCAAAACGATATTATTAAAGTTAGAGTATTCACAAGAAAAACAATGGTAGACAATACTTTTGAATATGGATTTTTAGTAAGAACCTATAGCAAGGACGGTAAAATTAAAGACGAAATGGTTCTTGCATCTACTATAGGAGAATTAAGTTGTGAAGGAAGAGTCACAGCAGATTTGAAAATAATTACAGCCTGCCCAGATGGTGAAGAAACTGTCGCACAAATTGAAAAAGACGGAGCCATAAAAATTTTATAACATGACCAAAAAAATATTACTAATTGATAATTATGACTCCTTTACTTTTAACCTGGTCCACTATTTAGAAGATTTAGAGGCAAATGTAACTGTCGTGCGCAACGATAAAATCACCCCGCAAGAATGTGAATTCTATGATGCAATTGTGCTCTCGCCAGGACCAGGAATCCCTAGCGAGGCGGGTAACTTAATTGCGATTATCGACCACATGAAAGACAAAAAACCATTGCTAGGCATCTGTCTAGGTCATCAGGCGATTACTGAGGTTTATGGCGGTGAGATCATCAATTTAGAAAAAGTTTACCACGGCATAGCTACTGAAATGTCACACAATGGAAATCGACTTTTTGAAAATGTACCCAAACAATTTAAGGCAGGTCGTTACCATTCATGGGCTGCTGCAAACGATTCTTTTCCAGATGTTTTAGAAATAACAGCTACCGATGAAAACAAGCAGATTATGGCGTTGCAACACAAATCGCTTCCTATTTACGGTGTGCAATTTCACCCAGAAAGCATCATGACTCCAGACGGCAAAACCATGCTCAAAAACTTTTTAAGCACCTTGTAGTATGAAAGAAATACTAGCAACACTGTTTGAACATGGCACGCTTTCGCGAAAGCGTGCTCAAGAAATACTTACTGCAATTACTAGCGGTAGTGTTAATGACGCACAAATTGCAGCATTTCTTACCGTTTATGGCATGCGCAGTATAACCGTTGAAGAGTTGGCTGGTTTTAAAGATGCCATGCTGGAGCAAGCTTTGCTGGTAGATTTAGACCGATTTAACCCTATAGATTTATGTGGGACTGGCGGTGACGGAAAAGACACTTTTAACATCAGTACATTGGCAAGTTTTGTAACCGCAGGCGCTGGTGTAAATGTCGCAAAACACGGTAATTATGGGGTGAGCTCTGTGAGTGGTTCTAGTAATGTGATGGAATATTTAGGATTTAGCTTTTCCAATAATAAAAACCTACTTACCAGTCAAATAGAAAAGGCTGGAATTTGTTTTTTACATGCTCCCCTATTTCATCCAGCGATGAAAGCTGTGGCGCACATACGTAAACAACTGGGTGTCAAAACATTTTTTAACATGCTAGGTCCACTAGTGAATCCGGCAAGACCGCGATTGCAAAGTGTGGGTGTTTTTAACCTGCAACTAGCGCGAAATTATGAATATCTTTTTCAGTCAGAGTCTGACAAAAAGTACGCAATTATCCATGCACACGACGGCTATGACGAGGTAAGTCTAACGGGCAAAGTGCGCATAGCAACCACCAGCGGTGTGGCTGATTTATCTGCTGATGGTTTTGGACTACAAAGCGTCGCACAAAAAGACATTTATGGTGGTACAACAATTCAGGAGGCTGCAACTATTTTTATGAATGTCTTAGAAAATAAAGCGACCACTGCGCAACGTGATGTGGTGCTGGCAAATGCCGCCACCGCTATTGCCATTGCAAGAGATATCACACTTAAAGATGCCGTTGCGGTTGCCCGTGAATCGCTGGAAAGCGGTAAAGCTTTACACAGTTTTAAAACATTAATGAATTTAAACGTAAACGCCTAAAATGGAGGATATACTGCAAAAAATAATTACCCAAACGGCAAGAGACCTTGCACCTCACAAAACGGCAATACCACTAGCAGCATTGCGGGAAATGCCACATTACACGCGCAAAACTGTCTCGTTTACGCATAGTATTTGCACAGGAAGCGGCATCATTGCCGAGCATAAAAGGCAAAGCCCCAGCAAGGGAAGTTTTAACTGCACTGCCAGCTTGCAAGAAGTGGTTAGCGGTTATGAAAAAGCAGGTGCGAGTGCTATAAGTTGCCTTACAGACGGGCCGTTTTTTGGTGGTACTTTACAGGATTTACTAACGACTCGAGACACGGTAAACATCCCTATTTTGCGCAAAGATTTTATGATAGACCTGTACCAGGTACATGAAGCCAAAGCCCATGGAGCAGATGCGATTTTACTGATTGCAGCCTGTTTAAACCACGAGGCAATGGCAACACTGGCCAGTGAGGCAGTTAATTTAGGATTAGAAATTCTGTTTGAAGTACACAATCTAGACGAACTTACAACAGTGAAGAATGTAACAAAATCGCTTAAAACAACAAGCTTTGCTATAGGTGTCAATAACCGTGATTTAAAACGTTTTAAAACATCTATTTCCAACAGCATAAACCTATTACCCCATTTTCCAGAGGCTGTTTTAGCCATAAGCGAGAGCGGACTTAACGACCCAGAAACTGTCATGAAACTAAAAGAAAATGGCTATACCGGATTCTTAATAGGTGAACATTTTATGAAAACCAGTGATCCTGGACAGGCCTGTGCACAATTTATAAAAGCTGCAAACTTATGATGATTAAAGTATGCGGCATGCGCGACCTAGAAAACATCGAGCAACTACAACAACTGGATATCGATTTTATGGGATTGATACGTTATCCTAAGTCTAAGCGATTTGTAAACGATCAACAAAAAGAAAAGATTTCCCAACTTACCATGAATAAAGGTACGGTAGGCGTGTATGTTAACGAGACTTTTGAAAACATTTTGCAAGACATTATTCCGTTGCAACTAGATGTTATTCAGCTACATGGCGATGAGGATATCGCTTTCGCGAAAGCGTTATTAGACATAGACCTCAAACTTTTTAAAGCTTTTCAAATAAGCGAACGTTTTAATTTTGACGACTTAAACGAATGGATAACACTGGCAAAACGGTACACAGGAAAACTGTTCTTTTTGTTTGATACCGCAACACCAGATTATGGTGGTAGTGGACAGAAATTTAACTGGCAAATTCTCGACCTATATAAAGCGGACATCCCTTTTTTATTAAGCGGCGGTTTATCCCTAGATGACGCGCAGGCAATAAAAAGATTGAAACACGATATGTTTTTAGGCGTAGACCTCAATTCAAAATTTGAGACCGCACCTGGCGTTAAAGACATAGAGAACTTAAAATTATTCATAGAAAAACTTAGAAAATGAGCTATTTAGTAGACGAAAAAGGATTTTACGGTGAGTTCGGTGGGGCATTTATCCCTGAGCTGTTGTACCCAAATATAGAAGAGCTTCAAGAAAATTATCTAGAAATAGAAAAATCTACCGCGTTCCAAGAAGAGTTTCAGCAATTGCTTAAAGACTATGTGGGCAGGCCTACACCGTTGTTTTTAGCAAAAAGACTTTCGGCTAAATACGGTGCAGAAATCTGGTTAAAACGTGAGGATTTATGTCACACAGGTGCGCACAAAATAAATAACACCATCGGTCAGATTTTACTTGCTCAAAAACTAGGTAAAAAACGCATCATTGCCGAGACCGGTGCTGGACAACACGGCGTTGCTACCGCAACCGTTTGCGCGTTAAAAGGTCTGGAATGCATCGTCTACATGGGTGAAAAAGACATTAAAAGACAAGCACCTAATGTAGCCCGTATGAAAATGCTAGGCGCCACGGTACGACCTGCAACGAGTGGTTCTAAAACCCTAAAAGACGCAACAAATGAGGCCATGCGCGACTGGATCAACAATCCTGAAGACACGCATTACATCATCGGGTCTGTAGTAGGTCCTCACCCCTATCCTGATATGGTTGCGAGGTACCAATCGGTGATTTCGCAAGAAATAAAAACACAAATGAACGGCTTACCTGATTATGTCATTGCCTGTGTGGGTGGTGGTTCTAACGCTATGGGGGCTTTTTATCACTTTTTAGACGATAAAGAGGTGCAATTAATAGGTGTAGAAGCGGCGGGTATGGGTGTGCATACAAATAAAACCGCAGCAACCTTAACCCTAGGAACACCAGGTATTCTGCACGCCAGCCGCTCCATCATGATGCAAGATAAAGATGGACAGGTTGTGGAACCACATAGCATATCTGCTGGATTAGATTATCCAGGCATAGGCCCTGCACATGCTTGGTTAAAAGTATCTGATAGAGCTAGATATATGGCTGTTACAGATGCTGATGCCCTTATCGCAGCGGTAGAGTGCAGCCGATTAGAAGGTATCATCCCTGCACTAGAAACTGCCCATGCCTTTTCTGTATTAAAGGACTTAGACTTAAAACCCACAGACCGTGTGGTCATTAATCTATCTGGTCGTGGGGATAAAGATATGGATACCTATATGCAAGAATTGCACTTGTAATACCAGCAATAATTAAAATTCTAAAAGCCAGTCACCGCTTTTTATCGCAGTAAAAAGTTGCAGTACAGTTAAAATAATAATTGAGTACACCCAATAAAAAGAGTAGGTAACACAACTACAAAACCATGAAAAATAAGCTAACCGAACTTTTAAAAAACAAACCTAATAACCTACTAAACCTATTTTACACAGCCGGTTACCCGCAACTAGAGGACACTACCGTTATTCTTACCGCACTAGAAAACGCGGGAGTCGATATGGTAGAAGTAGGTATTCCCTTTAGCGACCCACTTGCTGACGGACCAACCATTCAAGAAAGCAGTGCAGTTGCACTGGCAAACGGTATGTCTATAGAAAGATTATTTTCACAATTAGAAAAACACAGCGTGCGCCTGCCGCTTATTTTAATGGGATATTTAAATCCTGTAATGCAGTATGGTCTTGAAGCTTTTTGCAAACGATGTGAGAAAGTAGGTGTTGACGGCATTATCGTTCCAGATTTGCCCATGGCCATTTATGAAACAGAGTTTAAAGAGGTGTTTGAAAAATACAACCTCAGCAATATTTTTCTGGTAACGCCACAAACCTCTGAAAAACGTATTAGAGAAATAGACGCAAACTCGACTGGCTTTATTTATGCAGTAAGTTCTGCCAGCACCACAGGTTCTAAAACAGACTTCAGCGCTGCCGCAGATTATCTAGGTAAACTGCAAAACATGAACTTAAAAACACCTGTTTTGACGGGGTTTAACATTAAAAACAAGCAAAATTTCCAAGATGCTTGCCACTATGTTAACGGCGCCATTATAGGAAGCGAATTCATAAGACAAATCACCGGTGTTGCTGATATAAAAGTTGCTACCGCAAATTATGTAGTATCTTTAAAATCTTAAAGTCTCTTTAAATTTGTTCATAAATGTGTCCTTGATTTAAAGTTATTATGCGAGCGCAAACCTAGAGCAAATGCTCCTTACATTTTTTATTTAGAAAAAAGAACGCAATCGACTAATTTTGATCATGTGACTATTTAATACAAAATGACCTTTTAATATTTCATTCACCTAGAATTAAAAATATTTAAGTGGACTCTTAAAATATTTAGTACCTTTAACAAAATAATAATTCGCAGTTTCAAATTATAGATATCTTATAAATAATTGATAACAAACATCTAAGGCGTTATTAAAAATTTCAAAGGATTAATGTATCCATAATATTTCTAAAACATAACATTTAATAAAATGCTTTCTAAATACAATTTTTTATTGCTAGGTCTTTTATTCTCGGCTACACTTTATTCTCAAAATCCTGAGCAAATAAAAAAGATAACTCAAAATTACGATAAAGCAAAGTTACTTGAAATGCAAAAAATATTTCAAGAACAACATCAACTAGACAGGACGTATGCACTTGAGTATGCCAAACTGCGTGGTATAGAAACCACTATTAGTTATCCTGATGGCAGAACTGCGGAATTACAAAAAGTAGAAGATGACGGCACGCTGTTATATTATATCACTTCATCAAATGTAATAGCAGCTCGTTCTACCCGAACAGATTTTATTAAAGATGGCGGCGGTTTAGGTTTAAACCTTGAAGGACAAAATATGATTGCTTACGTTTGGGATGATGGTCATGCACGTTTAACGCATCAAGAATTTGACGGCCCAGGCGGTAACGACCGAGTGAGCGCAGAAGATACTGTCGCTGAGGGGGGACTACAATACGCAAATCATGCAACTCATGTCACAGGAACAATAGTTGCATCTGGTGTTCGCACAGATGCACAGGGTATGGCTACTTGGGCACAAGTAAAGGGGTACAAGTGGAACAACGATCTATCTGAGGTTACAGCTGCAGCCGCCAACGGTATGCTAATCTCAAATCATTCCTATGGTTATGTACCTGATGATCTTGCTGATATTTACTTTGGTGGATATATTAGCCAAACGAGACGCTGGGATCAAATACATTACAATGCACCCTATTATCTAATGGTAGTTGCGGCTATGAATGAGGGAAATACTAACTATAATGATAGCCCATTAGACCCAACTTTGCCTCAATATGATAAGTTAATCAATTTTGGCAATTGTAAAAACAATATGGTCGTGGCTAACACCGAAGATGCCACTATCGACGCTAATGGAAATCTGGTTTCAGTCAACATCAACTCTAGTAGTAGTCAGGGGCCAACAGACGATTACAGAATTAAACCAGATATTTCTGGCAACGGCACCGGTTTGCGCTCACCTCTTGCTGGCAGTGACACCTCTTATGGCAATTATACAGGTACATCGATGGCTTCACCTAATGTGGCAGGATCCTTATTATTATTACAACAACATGCTAATAATTTAACTGGCAGCTTTCTAAAATCTGCAACTTTAAAAGGTCTAGCCCTTCACACGGCCGACGATGCAGGAATAGTTGGCCCTGATGCCAATTATGGATGGGGTTTAATGAATACCAAAAAGGCGGCTGAAACCCTTTCCCAAAAGGGTAACAGAAGTATCGTAGAAGAATTTATCTTGAATCAAGGTGGGTCCTATACTATTAATGTTGATGCAAGTGGGTTAGAAGATTTAATAGCCTCTATTTCATGGACAGATCCCGCGGGAAACTCAACTTCAATAGTTAATAATCCTAGTCCTAGATTAATTAACGACTTGGATATCAGAATTACAAAAAATAGTAATATATGGTATCCATGGCGATTAACTGGTGTCAATACCAATGCAAATGATGGTGATAATTTAGTAGACCCATTTGAACGTATTGAGGTGGTTAATCCTTCTGGAAATTATACCATAACCGTTACACACAAAGGAAACCTGAATAGCGGTAGTCAGGCTTACAGCTTGATTGTTACAGGTATCATCATCATACCTAGCGTTTGCGATACAGTTCAAAACATATCGCTTAATAATTCAACTCATGACAATGCCGAAATAACATGGGATGCTTCACCCACTAATCCAGGTTTTGGTTATGAATATTTTATAACTTCTAATAACATCATCCCTGATATTAATACGGTTGCCTCTGGAAATGTAGGATTTGGTGTAACAACTGCAACTATTTCGACTCTAAACCCGAATACAGATTATACGATTTACGTACGTTCCCACTGCTCAACAGGTTTTTACAGTGCATGGTCGTTAGGATTTGATTTTACTACCAAATGCGCGCCTATAGCTGCGCCATTTACTGAAAATTTTGATGGTTCTACTTGGCTTTCTGCACCACAAAATCAACTATCCGACTGCTGGAGTAGAGATAATACCCCTATAAGTTCAAGCTTTAAATGGATTGTAAATTCAGGAAACACGCCCTCTGGCAGCTCTGGTCCAGCAGATGATACTTCAATGGGAGGAAATTATATTTTTACAGAAGGTACAGGTTCCACAAATGGAGATACGGCCTATTTTTACACCCCTTCAATAGATTTAAGTACAACCTTAAATCCCTATTTAAAATTTAGCTACCATATGTACGGCAGTAATATGGGCAGCCTTAGTGCTGAAATAAGGACGCAAGGCAATAACAATTTCAACACGCTCTTTTACATAAGCGGACAACAACATGCTTCAAACTCAGAAGCATTTACCGCAGTATCTATCCCTCTTGTGGATTACTTAAATCAAGTGGTTGAGATTCGTTTTGTTGCCGTAAGAAATGGACATCTTAGCGATATGGCTATCGATGCATTTTCTATAGAAGGTGTGGATGCCTGCGATGCGATAGCTTCTAATAATCCCGATGTAGATCGCGATGGAATTTCAGATAGTTGTGATATAGACAGTGATAACGACGGTATTTTAGACACCCTAGAGGGAAGATCAACAAGTAGTACCCCACAAAATTTAGCCTTGACAGGAACTGCTAGCCAGTCTTCTACTGACGTTGGTGGTAGTGCTGCTAGAGCCATTGATGGTAATACCGATGGTAGATGGCGCAATAACTCTGTAACTCATACCAACCCAAACTTTACGACAACAGAATATTGGGAAGTAGATTTAGGCGAAACATCCAATATTACCAATATCGTCTTTCATAACCGCACCGATTGCTGTTCTAATAGAATAAGTAACGCCTATGTTTTGGTTGCCGCCACTCCATTTCCATCAAACCCCGCCGACTTATCCATAGCCTTGACAAATGCAGATTTTACCTTTCAATTTGCAACAGGAGAATCAGCTCAAACAATAAATATTCCTGTAAATCAGCAAGGTAGATACGTAAGACTGCAACTGTCGGGTGTAAATAATAACAATGTACTTTCTATTGCAGAATTGCAAGTATTTGGCACAACAGATCTAGATACAGATAATGATGGGGTACCTAATTATTTAGATTTAGATTCAGATAATGATGGAATACCTGATAACATAGAAGCGCAGCACACATTTTCATACATCACGCCAAGCATCACTTTTGATAATGAAGGCATAAACACGGCCTATTCTGGGGGCTTAACCCCTATAGATTCTGATGGCGATGGAATTTTCGATTATTTAGATACCGATAGCGATAATGACGGCATTACTGATTTAGAAGAAGGATTAAGCACCACACCGTCTGGGGCAGTGGGAACAAACGGCCTTTTTGCAGATGCAGAATTAAATGACGACTATACAGCAGTTTATGGTTTAGCACACAACGGTACTACTATTACTCTAAAAGATACTGACAATGACGTCCAATATGGTGCAGATTATGATTATAGAGATATTCCTCAAACAACCGCTTATTCAAACTCTTTGATATTAACATCCATCCAAAACACAAACTTAACACCTGCCGCAGTAAATGCTTATTTAAATATTATTTCTAATAACCTAGGTGTGCGCATTACAAGGATAAATGGTACCAGTAGCATTAATTCCCCAGTAGAAGGTATGATTATTTATGATACATCAGACCATAAATTTAAAGTAAATACAGACGGTACACCTACAGGCTGGCGTGTATTCATAGACTAAACGCACACTAATATTAGTTCAAACCTTCAATAAATCTAAAAATAACCTTCATGAAATATCTAAGTATAGTCTTATTATTTTTGACATTAAGCACTTACCATCAGGCTACTTCACAAATAGTTATAGGTAAAACTAGTAAATCAGAAACAGCTATTATTGAATTTGGCGACGATGTACGCGGTATCATTTTATCACCTATTGCAAACGTTACTACAACAAACTCGCAGCCGGGCACCATAGCTTTTGATAGTCAAACGGGCAGTTTCAGATACCTCGATAACTCAGGAAGTTGGAGTCCTGCTAGACCAGACGGTATTACTGGCGGTGAGCAGGCAGGAATAGACAGCACCCAATTTTTAATAGGCACAACGACCGCTAGTAGTAATGCTGTTTTAGAGCTGGGCGCTAATTCTGGAGAGAATAAAGCGATGGTACTACCTAAAATAGCAAATGGCAACTTGCGATTTAACAAACCCGTAGCAGGTTTAATCTATTACGATACCGCCTTAAAAGCAGTTATGGTCTACAATGGCGCTAGTTGGACTAAGTTTTAATATCTTTTATAAAATTGTCACTAGACCCGAGAGTTACATGAACTGTTACAATTAAATTTCTTGTATTATTGAACATGTAAATATTACGCTTTCGCGAAAGCGGAATCTAAACAATCTAATATTTTAATTGATTTTAGGGTATATGTAGAGTATATCTATCGTGAACAAATAAAATGATGAAGACCTGCGACCTTTACATATTACTCCAGAAAATTTTGTTAAGGAACTATAGAATTGCCCTTAAACCACAATCGTTGCTATCTACATTTAACCCATTTTATGCAAAGTATTTTTGACATCTTTTTGTTAGGCCTTGTGTATAGATGATTTCTAATGCATTGCAATAGCCTTTGGATCATCTAGAAGGTGTTACTTGGTTCAAATGAAAGAACTTGTTATCGCTATGTTTAGGCTGTATTGTCAATTTTAAATACATAAAATGGGTATAAAGTGAATTTGTTTGGCAAATGAATCACTTTGGTATAATTTTGTTTACAAACTAATTTTCATGAAGTTAAATTACTTTTACTTTTCTTTGCTTTTTGCAATTTGTACACAAGCCCAAGTATTACAAACCAATAAAGCCAAACTTCAACCAAATGGCTGTTTAACTTACGAAGAAGACGCCAATCAAAACCGAATACCCGACTTTAGTCATGCAGGATACAAAGGCGGAGGTATTGCCATTCCAGATATAGCGGTTGCACAGACAATCTCCCCAATAACAGGAGATAACACTGCACACATTCAAGCCGCGATAGATGCTGTGGGTAATTTACCATTAAATGCAAACGGATTTCGTGGTGCCGTATTATTAAATCCGGGCACATACGAAGTCAGCGGTCAGCTCTATATGAATAAATCTGGTGTAGTTTTGCGAGGCTCAGGCGATGGTCGAACAACCGCCACTCCCACCATTATTCTCGCCACAGGAAATACACCAAATCAACGCGACGTAATTGAACTAGGCGGTGGAAATACAGGTCCATGGGACGATCAACTACCCAATACACAACAAAATATTACAACAAACTTTGTACAGGTAGGAAGCCGCACTTTTGAAGTGGCCGATGCCTCTCCTTATGCAGTTGGAGACAATATTATTGTTATTCATCCTGCAACGCAAGCTTGGATTAATGCCGTTGATGGTGGTGGAGTTGTCAATGACCCCCCTTGGTCTGTTAACCAATATTCAATACAATATAACCGCTTCATAACCAATATTAACGGCAACGAAATTACGATTGATGCACCCGTGTATAATCATTTAGATAAGTCCTTATCGCAATCCTATATCTACAAATTCGATAGACAGGATATGCGTACAAATATTGGTATAGAAAATTTGCGAATAGACATAGAATCATTAGGAGGAACCGATGAAAATCACGCTTGGAATAACATTGTTTTGCATGAAGTAGAAGATGCTTGGGTACGCAATTGTACCACAACAGGCTTTGGTCTATCTGGGGTAAAAACGAGAAAAGCAAGTAGAGTAACGGTAACCAATGTACATGCCATGGATCCTGTTTCTGTTGTAAGAGGAGGAACTCGTTACAACTTTCAAGCCAGTAATTTTTCAAATAATATTTTGTTTGAAGATTGTTATGCCAATAATGGGCGCCATACCTATTCTGTTAACGGTACACCTACTGCTTCTGGTATTGTTTTTCTAAGAAGTGTTTCAGAAAACCCTTTAAGTACAAGTGAACCACACCGCCAATGGTCTAATGGTATTTTATACGACAATTTAAGAGATTTTGGTACTTTGCCCTCTAACAATAGAGTTTTAGGACTTTATAACCGTAGAGATGGTGGCTCATCACATGGCTGGTCTGCGGTCAATTCGGTATTGTGGAATGTAGATACCTCAAGGCCAGGCGTAGATGGAATTATGCTCGTAGAAAAACCACCCATTGGTCAAAACTATGCTATTGGTGTTAAAGGTGCTGTTACCGTTGGCTCTGCAACTTCTCCTTTAGGCTATGTAGAACATAACAACGCCAGTGGAGAACTAGAAATTGAATCGTTATATGAAGCACAATTACTTTGCAGAACAAACACTGTACTCAGTAATTTTACAGCTTCTACTCAACAAGCTGCACCGGGGCAAACTATTACGTTTACCGAAAATGCACAAGGAGGCGTAACAAGTTACGCATGGAATTTTGGCGATGGTGCCTCTCCCGCAACAGCAACAGGGGCTGGGCCACATAATGTAACTTATGCCACAGTTGGCAGTAAAACGGTAAGTTTAACCGTAAGTAATGGCACACAAACCCATATCGAGATAAAATCGCCCTACATTACGGTTAGTCTTGAAACATTATCAGCCATAAATGACTCCGAGACGCTTTTGCAAAACGGGTCTGTAAGTACACAAATTTTAAGTAACGATATTTTTCCAGCCGCAGAAACAAATACTGCACTTTTGTTTGATGGGGTAAATGACAAGGTTAGTGTAAGTAGTGCTGTGATTAGTAGCTATCCCTTTACCATGGCTGCATGGTATAAAACAACAGCAACAGCAGACCAGTTTATTGTTTACCAAGGTAGGTCTGGTTCAAATTTTCTTGGGCATACCATACGTATGATAGGTGGTGTTGTTAGATTGGAGGCTGTTTTAGGCTCTGGTAGAGCAAATACCGTAGATTTATTGGATGATGAAACCACAAATGATGGGCAATGGCATCATGTGGCAGCTGTTTTTGAAAGTGCAACCTCGAGATTGCTTTACGTAGATGGTGTTTTAAAAGGAACTGATAGCGATGTTGCTGATGTTTTCGGAATAGACACAATAAATCGTTTTAGCGTAGGTGTAAGGGATGATTCTACCCCAAATGGGTTTTTTACTGGTGAAATAGATGAAGTAAGAGTTTATGGTTCTTCATTGTCGTTAGCCGATGTTGTAAACATAAGCACTGGTAGAGATTGTAGTACAAACACAAAAAGTCTTTACTATAATTTTAATGCTATAACAACTGCAACTGTAGAAGATCAATTTAATACTTTTGATGGTGCAATTTCTGGAGCAGTTACAACTCCAAGTCCACTAGAAATAGGAATATTAGATGCCACAATTCTAAACCCACCATCTAATGGTACGGCTACTTTTACTAATGATTTTGAAATTACTTACACGCCAAATGCAGGTTTTACAGGTACAGACGTATTAACTTACGAGTTGCGTTTTGGAGAGTGTGAAGTATCTCAAGCAACCATAACCTACACCGTTCAAGAACCTCCTTGTGCGTTACCTTCTAATATGTCGTTAACCAACCTCACCAGCAGCAGTGCGCAAATAAGTTGGGATTTAGAACCTAATGCCACTAATGGTTATAACTATGTTTTAGTTACCAACGGTTCAGTTCCTGATGGAAACACCACACCCGATGGGATTCTTTCAGAAACCACAACGTTCATCAATTTTACAGGTTTATCTTCAACTGTTAATTATATATTTTACATTCAATCAGATTGTGACGGTAATGGTTTTAGCAGGTGGTCGCAAGGCATTGCATTTTCACCAAGTATTCTATTTGCGGGAGACGATTCAGAAAATATTTTACAAAATAGTCAAGTTACCACACAAATTTTAACCAACGATGTTTTTCCAACTGCCGAAGTAAATTCTGCTCTTTTGTTTGATGGGGTAGATGATAAGGTAGTTAGAAATACTGGGGTGTTTACTGGTTATCCTTTTACTATGGCTGCATGGTATAAAACCACAAGTAATTCAGAACAGTACATAATTTATACGGGAAGATCGTTTTCAGGGGTAAACAGAAACTCAATTAGATTAGACGGAGGCGTGGTAGAATTAGAATCCAATGTGTTTATATCGGGTACTGGTAGCAGTTTTACAAGTATTTCAGATAATGAAATCACTAATGACGGAGAATGGCATCATGTAGCAGCAGTTTATGAAAGTCCAAATTCCCGATTATTATATGTAGATGGGATTTTAAAAGGTACAGATAATGCAGCTATTGATCATTCAGGTTCTAATTTTAATCGATTTAGTGTTGGTGTAAATGATAATACAAATACAGGTAATGGTTTGATGCCAACCGGATACTTTAATGGAGAAATAGATGAAGTTAGAGTTTATAATTCAGCTTTGTCTTTAAGCGAAATAAATGACATTAAGAGCGGTAGAGATTGCAGCAACAATATAAAATCTTTGTATTACGATTTTAACGCTATCACTTCATCTACCGTTGAAGATGAGTTTGGCAATCAAGATGCGACCATAACAGGAGCTACAAGTGTGGCAAGCACATTATCTATAGGGGAATTAGAAGCTACAATACTATCTGCACCAACTAATGGTACAGCTAGCTTTACAAATGATTTTGAAATCACTTATACTCCAACTATTGGTTTTACAGGAGTTGACCAGCTTACTTACCAACTGCGTTTTGGAGAATGTGAAATTGCACAGGCCACTATTTCGTATAATGTAAGCAGTTCTACCTGCTCTACACCTGAAAACTTTGTCTTAAACACAGTAGGCGAAACTTCGGCAGATATCAGTTGGGCAAGTGTAACCGCAGCTACAGGTGGGTATGATTATGTCTTATTTTCTGACAATACAGTTCCAGATGCAACAACAACACCTACTGGTAACCTAAGCACAAACAATGTGAATTTAACTGGTCTTGTTGCTGGCACATCCTATGTACTTTATGTGCGTTCTGGTTGTGGTCATGAAACTGGAGATTGGTCTCTTGGTTTTGAATTCAATACCAACTGCTCCCCAATTATGGCACCTTATGTTGAAGATTTTGAAGGTTCAACTTGGTTACCATCGCCAGATAATGTCATAGATAATTGCTGGAAAAGAAGCAGTTCGCCTATAGATTCGCCTTTTAAATGGATTGTGAATACAGGAAATACGCCTACGGGAACTTCTGGTCCTTCTGGTGGTGCTAACGGCAGTTCAACTTATCTCTTTACCGAAGGAACAGGCTCAGGCTCATCTCACTTTGCCTTTCTTGAGGCACCTGTCATTGATTTAAGTAATCTATCTGTACCATTTTTAAAATTTTCATACCATATGTACGGTGATAATATGGGTAATTTAAGCGTTGAAGTGAAGCTAGCAGGATCGCCCACTAGTAATTACACACAAGTTTTTTTAGCACAAGGACAACAACAAACTTCCAATTCTGAGCAATACTTGGAAGCACTTATAGATTTATCAAGTTACGCCAACCAACAAGTGCAAATACGTTTTATAGCAGATAGAGAAGGTCATAGAAGCGATATGGCCATAGATGACTTCGCAGTAATCAATAATCCTTGTAATGGTAGCATACCAGGCAACCAAGATACAGACGGAGATGGTGTAGCCGATTTTTGTGATGTAGATAGCGATAACGATGGCATTTTAGACAGCGATGAAAAATTGAGACAAAATGTTGCGCTAGCAGGCTTGGCAAATCAATCTACAACAAACTCTAATGGTAATGCATCACTGGCTATCGATGGTAATACCGATGGTAATTTCAATAACAGTTCGGTTACGCTTACAACCAATTCCTCAGCAACAGAGTATTGGGAAGTTGACTTAGGGAGGCAAATCGATATTTCAGAAATTATATTTCATAACAGGACAGATTGTTGTTCAGGTAGGATAAATAATACTTTTGTTTTTATAGCCGATACGCCATTTCCTGTAGATAAAAATGATTTGTCAGGCGCACAAAGTAATGCAGATTATACTTACCAATTTGATGATGGTATAGCAGATGCACTTATTACTATTCCTGTACCTGCAAATATTAGTGGGCGTTACGTAAGATTACAAAAATCTGGAAACAACAGTGGTAACCCTTTATCTATTGCTGAACTTCAGATTTTTACGGAAAACCGCTATACTGATAATGATGATATTCCAGACCATTTAGATTTAGATTCAGATAATGATGGAATACCTGATAACATAGAAGCGCAGCACACATTTTCATACATCACGCCAAGCATCACTTTTGATAATGAAGGCATAAACACGGCCTATTCTGGGGGCTTAACCCCTATAGATTCTGATGGCGATGGAATTTTCGATTATTTAGATACCGATAGCGATAATGACGGCATTACTGATTTAGAAGAAGGATTAAGCACCACACCGTCTGGGGCAGTGGGAACAAACGGCCTTTTTGCAGATGCAGAATTAAATGACGACTATACAGCAGTTTATGGTTTAGCACACAACGGTACTACTATTACTCTAAAAGATACTGACAATGACGTCCAATATGGTGCAGATTATGATTATAGAGATATTCCTCAAACAACCGCTTATTCAAACTCTTTGATATTAACATCCATCCAAAACACAAACTTAACACCTGCCGCAGTAAATGCTTATTTAAATATTATTTCTAATAACCTAGGTGTGCGCATTACAAGGATAAATGGTACCAGTAGCATTAATTCCCCAGTAGAAGGTATGATTATTTATGATACATCAGACCATAAATTTAAAGTAAATACAGACGGTACACCTACAGGCTGGCGTGTATTCATAGACTAAACGCACACTAATATTAGTTCAAACCTTCAATAAATCTAAAAATAACCTTCATGAAATATCTAAGTATAGTCTTATTATTTTTGACATTAAGCACTTACCATCAGGCTACTTCACAAATAGTTATAGGTAAAACTAGTAAATCAGAAACAGCTATTATTGAATTTGGCGACGATGTACGCGGTATCATTTTATCACCTATTGCAAACGTTACTACAACAAACTCGCAGCCGGGCACCATAGCTTTTGATAGTCAAACGGGCAGTTTCAGATACCTCGATAACTCAGGAAGTTGGAGTCCTGCTAGACCAGACGGTATTACTGGCGGTGAGCAGGCAGGAATAGACAGCACCCAATTTTTAATAGGCACAACGACCGCTAGTAGTAATGCTGTTTTAGAGCTGGGCGCTAATTCTGGAGAGAATAAAGCGATGGTACTACCTAAAATAGCAAATGGCAACTTGCGATTTAACAAACCCGTAGCAGGTTTAATCTATTACGATACCGCCTTAAAAGCAGTTATGGTCTACAATGGCGCTAGTTGGACTAAGTTTTAATATCTTTTATAAAATTGTCACTAGACCCGAGAGTTACATGAACTGTTACAATTAAATTTCTTGTATTATTGAACATGTAAATATTACGCTTTCGCGAAAGCGGAATCTAAACAATCTATTATTTTAATTGATTTTAGAGTGATCACAAGAGTAAATAATACCAAAATGATTTATTTAACAGTCCAATAACTCCAAAAAATATATGGATTT
>CAZQGX010000055.1:0-22598 GCA_964593255.1 uncultured Flavobacteriaceae bacterium
CATAAAACTAATTTATTAGTGTAAATATAACACATCTGTCCTAGAACTTAGCCCATTTTTATTATAAAAATAATGGTGCAACCCTAGGCAATTTACTGAAGTACGATAAAGGTCCACTTTTAAATATACCTATATATCAAAATCCTAAAAATGCACTTGTTTTATCTAAAGTTTTTGATTTTCAAAGAATATTAAATATTTCTGAATCAATATTCCAAATTGGTATACCAAAAAATCACATTTCCGAAGCCTTCGAAGAAGTCATAGACGCATTGGTTTTTGAATTGTATTTCCCTGAAGAGTTTGCAGAAAAAGGCATTGAGATAGAAAAATATGCAAAAGATATTTTCAAACCTATTGATGGTTTGAGTGAAGAAGAACAAATAAAAGCGATACAAGAGGCTTACGAAACTTTGCGTGAAAAAGATAATCCGCTTCGTAACCAAATCAAGCTGATGAAGATTGAGCTGAAAGAATTGTTGTTACCTATTTTAAGCGTTTAGCCATGCAGAAAATAAAATCCATAACGCTGCGTAACTTCAAATACTTTTTTGGTAAGGAAACGGAGCAGCCTCAGAACACAGCAAAAGTTGATCTTGGAACTACTGTCAAACTTGGACAAGGTTATGGTAATATCAGATATGGCTTAAAAATAAAAACTGATGCAGGAGACAACATCAAAGACCTGAAAGAAATTATTTTTAAGGATGGACAAAAATTAATCGACAAACTGAATGCATAACCCAACCCTTAACAGCCACACACATTGCCAAGCCACACCAGCCAACGCTAAAACCCAAGCTTGGCGGCAGCGTGTGTCTGTCCAACCGCACGACTAAAACGACCGACAAACCAACGGACGAAAAAGAACACCGAACCGATAATCGAGTAAGCCAGGGGAATTCCACCCCTAACTTCTCACAGAACCGTACGTGAACCTCTCAATTCATACGGCTCTTATTATGTAGCCATTTGTTAGGTTAGTTGATAACCCAACGCCCAATGATAAAACATATTTGGATAATCTTTGGTCATACGTTTTAACCATTTTACGGCTAAAACTCGACTTCTTTTCAAGCGTTTATACTTATTTAAAATCCATTTGATGATCCGATGATGGAGGTAATAAAAAACAGGCTTTAGAGCGTTGCGCTTTATTTTGCCATAATAATGTATCCAACCCCTAATTTTAGGATTGAGCAGCATTGCTAGGTCTTGTAAAGTACTTTGAGTCTTCTTATGAATGTTCATTTTACCTAAATCCGATAGCATACGTTTCTTAGATTTTCGGCTCATCTTACAGTCATATTGTAAAAAGAATCCGCCCTTTTTTAATTTAGTCATCATAGGACGAAAGCTGAACCCTAGAAAATCAAATTGCACTGGTAATCCTTTGAGTCCTCTACCATCCTTCTTACAGCACACTATTTTTGTCTTTTGCGGATGTGCACTAAGTTTCTTTATAAACTTCGGGTTTAATTGAATAGAATAGTATTTTTAGCCCGCACTATGTCTAGCCAAACCGTTAATAAATATCAGTGACTTTATAATAAATGATAAATTATGTTTACTAGTTCGCTCTAGCAAAAGCGAAACAAAAAGAAAACAAATCAAAAAGGAAGATGAAAATCTAGTACATGAGATAGTTGTTCTTACCTAAAGACACATAAACGAAAAAGAACAACTTTTAAATAAGAAAATTTTAACTAATGTTGTAACAATTACAGATTGTTGCGACTAATGGATAGTAGCAAATTTAAACTGCCATTGTACTGATAACATGACAATAAAGGTTATTATGGTATAATTTTTGCAGTATAAAAAAAATGACAAAAGCTGTCAAAATAAAATAAATTTAATCCTAATATAATTAATGAGACAACTCAAAATCACCAAACAGGTAACCAACCGTGAATCAAAATCGCTGGATAAATACCTACAAGACATCTCCAAAATCGACCTCATCACTGCCGAGGAAGAAGTAGAACTTGCACAGCGCATCAAAAAAGGTGATCAAAGAGCCCTTGAAAAACTGACAACTGCAAACCTAAGATTTGTCGTTTCGGTTGCAAAACAATATCAAAATCAAGGACTTAAACTTCCCGATCTTATTAATGAAGGTAACGCAGGACTTGTTAAAGCAGCAAAAAGATTTGATGAAACACGTGGTTTTAAATTCATTTCTTATGCAGTATGGTGGATACGTCAATCTATTTTACAAGCACTGGCAGAGCAGTCACGTATTGTAAGACTTCCTTTGAATAAAATTGGTTCTATTAATAAAATTAATAAAGCCTTTTCACACCTAGAGCAATTACACGAGCGCCCACCATCACCAGAAGAACTTGCAAAAGAGCTGGACATGACTGTAAGTGACGTGAAGCAATCTCTTAAAAATGCGGGACGTCATGTTTCAATGGATGCACCTCTTAAAGAGGGGGAAACATCAAACCTTTATGACGTGGTGCGCAGTGGTGAATCACCTAATCCTGATAAAGAATTGATGCATGAATCTCTTACTCTAGAAATTACTCGTGCACTAGAAACACTATCTCAAAAAGAAGCCGATGTGATTTCTCTTTATTTTGGTATAGGAAATCAACAACCCATGAGTCTTGAAGAAATAGGTGAAACCTTTGACCTAACAAGAGAAAGAGTAAGACAAATAAAAGAAAAAGGAATCAAAAGACTACGTCAAAATTCAAGAAGTAAAATCTTAAAATCTTATTTAGGATAATAACTTATTGATGTTTTAATTAAACGCTTTCATTGATATGAAAGCGTTTTTTTTGATCAATTTTGTATTACTATATTGATGGTCTTTGAAAAATTATGTCATTCACAGTTTTAAGAACCAAAATACTCAAACAAATAATAGATACCAAGGGCTGTATAAACAGCTTTTCAACTTTGTATTTTTGCTTTGTTATAGATCCTATTAAAACCCTAGCAACAATTAATTGAAAAAACAATTTTTCTTACTCTTCTTGCTTCTATTGGTGCTTTTTGTTGCCGATGTCTGCCTGGGTACCGTTTACATTAAACCACAGCAAGTTTGGGATGTTTTACTAAATATAGAAAACACACAAACCAGCACAACCATAGGCTATATTATAACAGAACTGCGACTGCCTAGGGCGGTTATGGCAATTTTTACCGGTGCTGGTCTAGCCATAGCGGGTCTACTCATGCAAACCTTATTTAGAAACCCACTAGCTGGCCCTTTTGTATTAGGTATATCTAGCGGTGCGGGACTGGGCGTAGCGCTAGCGATTATGACTAGCACTGCGCTAGGTATAAAATCTACCTATGGATTAAATATGATAACTGCAAGTATCGCTGGCAGTACTGCTGTTTTATTACTAATTATTCTCATGTCATTGCGTATTAAAGATACTATGGGACTATTAATAGTAGGCCTTATGGTAGGAAGTTTAAGCAGCGCGGTAGTTGGTATTTTAAGTTACTTTTCAACAAATGACGAATTAAAACGATATGTGTTTTGGTCATTAGGAAGTCTAGGAGCAGTAAATTGGGACGATTTATTGGTTTTAAGTATGTTGTTTTTTATTGCTATTATATTGTTACTTTTAATTATAAAGCCCTTAAATGCCCTATTATTAGGAGAAAGCTATGCCCTAAGCTTGGGAATAAATATCGCCAAAACCAGATGGATCATCATTATCATTACTAGCATTCTTGCTGGCAGCATTACCGCTTTTGCAGGCCCTATTGCATTTATAGGTCTGGCCGTACCGCATTTATGCCGCCTTATATTACCCACGATTAATCATAAAATACTCATTCCTACAGCGATAATGATGGGTGCCATATTGCTGTTATTTTGTGATATCGTTTCACAACTTCCTTTTTCAGACCTTTCTTTACCTATCAATGCCGTTACCTCGCTGCTAGGTGCACCACTTATTATTTGGCTAATTATGAGAAAACGTAATCTTCATTTTTAATGATACAACTTAAAAACATAGAAATAGGATATGGAACTTGTGTGGTAGCAAAGCATGATGATGATCTCGCTTTCGCGAAAGCGAAATTCATAGCAATTATAGGTACTAACGGATCAGGAAAATCTACCCTATTAAGAGCCATCGCAAGTGGGCAGCATCTTATAAATGGACAAGTGTTATTTGACAATAAAAACTGGAAAGAATTAACTGCTTACGAGAAATCAAAAAACATTGCTATAGTATTAACAGAGAGAAATTTCAGTCATTTTTTAAGCGTTAAAGAGTTACTAGAATTGAGCCGTGCACCCTATACCAACTTTATAGGCAAATTGTCGCCGGCAGATCATGATGCGATTAATGAAGTAGTAGATATTTTTGATTTATCGACTCTTATTAGTCGCAGTTTAGGCACCTTAAGTGATGGCCAGTTGCAACGCGTTTTAATTGCACGAGCCATCGTTCAAGACACGCCATTTATTCTTATGGACGAACCTAGTAATCATCTAGATATCAACCATAAAGCAGACCTACTTGTACAATTAAGAGATTATTGTCACAATAATGATAAAACAATTCTTTTTGCAACGCATGAAATACAGCTGTCGCTGTCACTATGCGATGAAGTCGTAAGTATACATAAAGGTATAATTGACCATCAAACTACCCATGCATTTATAAAATCGGGAAAATTACCTAGCATTTTTCCATCAAAAAATGTTGTTTTTGATAAAGGTATTTTAAGCTTTACTTTTAAATAAGAATGAGGATTAGGAATTTTATAGGATTGACTAAACTCTTTCTAAAAGAACAACACCATTCACCACATTAACTTTTACTTTACCGTTTTCAACAATTAGTTTTTCATCTGTATAGGCGTTGCGTAAATATTTGACCTTAGGAAAAACTTTTTTAACATCTATTTCTATCATACCATCTTTTAAACCTGCACCTATTAGCACTGCATCTTTATGATCATTTCTATCATAAAATCTAGCTGCCAATGTCCCCTCGCCACTGTGTTCTAACGAGTAATGATCACCAGCGCCTATAGCGGGATGATTATTTCTAAAGATACCTAATTTTTGCCAGTGTGTGAGTGTTTTTTTATCTAGATTTTCCCAATCCATCATAGAACGCAATGTCGCGTCTCCTTTTGTACCTTCTATTATTAAAGATCTAGCAAGCTCATCACCATAATAAATTTGAGACATACCTAGTGAAAGCAACAATTTTGTAGCCGCATCAATAGGCTGTTTTCTTGCAGCATCAAACGGCTGGGCATCGTCGTGAGAGCTTATATAGTTAACAAAATAAGCATGGACATTTTCTTTATCAGTAAGTAGATTTTTTCTAATGTCGTCATATTTTTTAAAAAGTTCTTTGTAATCGGCGGCAGCATGATCTTTAAAATCAAAATTTATTAATGCATTAAAACCATAATCAAAATAATTGACCTCTTTATTTGAAAATGTGTAATTTCTACCATTACTAGCTTGATAACCATAAAGTTCCCCCATAATAAAAAAATCATCATCATGTAATTTGTCTTCTGGGTGATTTTTTTTCCATTCTTCAAAAGCTAGTTTTGATTGTTGATTAAACACTGCCCAAACGTTTTCTTCTACGTGTTTTACGGTATCTATTCTAAAACCATCTATACCAGTTTCACGAGCATAATCGGTTACCCATTTAATGATGTAATTGACAGGTGTGCGATTTAATCCTGTGGTAGTAAAAAAAGTCTCTAGTTCTTGTACTTCTTGTTGATATCTTCCTTCTTTTTTCCATTTGTCGACTAAAAAAGATGGTAATGCCACTTGTGTCTCACTGTCTGTTTTTATGTCTGGCAAGTTGTCGGTAAGGGTACAACTTACCGCGGTAGACTGATCCTGATAAGAACATACCGGCTGTGTACGCACCCAATCGTCGGGCCATAATGGATCTATATCGGTTACTGGCCCTGTGTGATTGATTACCACATCTAGCAAAATTCTAATATTTTTTTGATGTGCTTTTTTAACCATTAACTTAAATTCATCCATAGTGCCATAAGACGGTTCTACAGCCGTCCAATCTTTTGCCCAGTACCCATGAAATGCATAGGTAAAACCAGTGCCCTCATCCACACCGCCGTGTATTTGCTCCCAGATAGGTGTTAACCAGATAGCATTAACCCCTAGATCAGTAAAATATCCATCATCAATCTTTTTAATGATACCAGCAAAATCACCACCTTCAAATCCACGTAATTTTCCTGTTGTTGCAGATCGATCTATTATTATATTATTTGATTTATCACCGTCGTAAAACCTATCGGTAAGTAAAAAATAAATATTTGCCGCACTCCATTCAAAATAAGGAGTTTCTGGAGCTGTAATCGAGTTTTCTTGTTTGCTATGCTTACAAGAAACAATTATGAAAAAAAGTGAAGAAGTATAAAATAAAGCTTTCATGGATAATGTAGTAGTTAATTGGTAAAAATAAAGCAACTGCATGTTTTTATCTTATTATAGAAATCTATTATGATACATCGTTTTCGTAACAGTATAAAATCAGTAATTTTACCCTCGGTATAACGACTTATTACCTAATGGAAAAGTACATCAACATATTTACCAACTCTTTTAATGGTTATGCCTCTTATTTATGGAGGGAAATTATGAATCCATCTTGGACCAATTATTTTTATTGGCTTTTAGTAGTTTCTTTATTGGTTTTTGCACTAGAGGTCTGGCTGCCGTGGCGCAAGAATCAAAAAATATTACGCAAGGATTTTTGGTTGGATTTATTTTATGTGTTTTTTAATTTTTTTCTTTTCTCATTAGTAGGCTACAATGCCGTTTCTGATGTTTTTGTACAATTATTTAAGGATGGACTCGCACGATTTGGGATTACAAACCTAGTGGCTATACAAGTTGATACATTCCCGATATGGGTGCAACTATTAATTATGTTTGTTATTGCCGACTTTATTCAATGGAACATTCATAGGTTATTACATAGAGTACCATTTTTATGGGAATTTCACAAGGTGCATCACAGTGTCAAAGAGATGGGATTTGCTGCCCAGTTTAGGTTTCATTTTATGGAGACGATTATCTATAAAGCGTTGCAGTATTTACCACTCGCTATGATTGGATTTGGAATAGAGCAGTTTTTTATCATACACATGATTGCAGTTTTTATAGGTCATTTAAATCATGCCAATCTCGATTGGGATTATGGCCCATTTAAATACCTTTTAAACAATCCCAAAATGCACTTGTGGCACCATGCTAAAAAGTTACCTGATGGTGTTAATTATGGTGTTAATTATGGACTATCTCTCAGTATCTGGGATTATATATTTAAAACAGCACACATGCCATATGATCATGCCGAGCTAGAGTTAGGTTTTCCAGGTGATGAAAACTATCCACAGGCTTTTCACCGGCAATTACTAGAACCTTTTAAAAAGGAAAATTAATATAAGTATGCTTTCGCAAAAGCGCGATAGAAAAATTAAAACGATCTAGGACTAAAAATCACTTTTGTAAGACCTAAAAAATCAGCTATCTTATCTGTTTCCTTATGTGCCTTTTCTTTACTTTTTAATTGTTGCAACAGTAGTTTTTTATAATGATCTTTACTCAATAGAGTAACTCTATAGACCAGTTGTCTAGAAGAGGAATTTACCAAAGTTGCGTGACTACCTATGGAAGTTTTCTCTATAATTTCAAGAACCGTAATGTATGGAAATTGACTTAAAGATTGCCACTTCCCAAATTTTATAAAAAAGAAATTGTTGTATTCTTTTAATTGATGGTTTGCAATATCAATGACCACACCTTTTGTAGAAAAAGCAATCGCAAAGCCTATTAAAGGAATAAAAATTACTTGAATACCATTTGTATACAAAGCGACAACCCCGATAGTCAAAATGAGATAACCCAGAAACCTTGTTACTGATGGAAAAAATCGGGACACAATAAAATTCATATTTACAATCCATAATGTTTTTTCAACATGTTTTCATACATTTTTTCTGGCAATATTTTTTTAAGAACGATAGAAAACTTCTGTACAAAACTGCCTACCTTATAATGTATTCCAGGACTAGGTTGTTGTAAAATATCATAGATTTTTTTTGCAACCTCTACAGGATTCTGTCCATCGTCCACATGTTCATCGATTAATTTTAGAGTATTTGCATAACCTTTTTCATAATCGCTTCCTGATAATACAGGTGCATGAAATCTGCTAGCTGCTATGTTTGTAGCAAAATCACCTGGCGCCACATTACTAAAAAAGATATTTAAATGTGCACACTCCATGCGATAGGCCTCGGTAGCAATTTCGAGTGCACCTTTACTGGCACTATAAATACCACGATAGGGTAATCCCATATAACCTGCAATACTGGTAATGTTTATTACACGACCACTTTTTTGTGCCCTCATATGTGGCAATACTGCCTGCAGGACTCTTAAAGGACCATAAAAATTAGTTTCCATTGCATTTTTAACCTCGTCAATGGGAGTTTCTTCCATAGGACCAGTAATACCAACGCCTGCGTTATTAATCAAAATGTCTATTTGACCTTCTTTTTCAATTAAATTTTTAATGGCTGATTGTATAGAGTTTTGATCCTGTACATCTAGAGCGAGTAAAGGTATGGGGCTATCTGGATACCGATCTGGATTTCTACTGGTACCGTAAACTGTGTAATTTTTTTCTTTCAGAAATAAAGAAATGGCTTTACCTATTCCAGAGGATCCACCAGTGATGAGAACAACATTTTTCATAAACTCTTTTAAATCAAATAATTAGATTTAGATAAAGGGCATAAAAAAAGGCAAGCTACCTACATCACACCGCTACGACCGCTTACCTTTGCTGCGTTCCCGCCCTGGAGGAGTTCAGCAGGAGCTGGTTGTGTAGGACTTGCCCAATGCAAATATACAGTCTAGTTTTAGTTACACAAAGGTTTTTATCACGCTTTTTTATAACTATATTTCGACTTTATAAAATCATGTTATGAAATGGACTTATCCTGTTGTAATGATCCTTACAGCACTCTCATTATCAAGCTGTAAAACAGATATAGAAGCTTTTAAAGAAAATTACCGTCTTGAAATTACCAACCCAAAATTAAACTGGAATGAAGATGATACCGTTCAAATATCTTTATTAGATGCCGCAAGTATAGGTGTAGATAGTGTTGTTTGGACTCAAAATGCTGCTCGTATCAACAGTGCTGTTGGTAACTCGCTTTCGCGAAAGCTGAAAAATCAACCCTATGGTAACCTAACTTTTAAGGCTACTGTTTACAAAAATGGAATGAATACGACAGTTGCAACCCAAATTAAAAGGCTACCAAAACAAAAAGCAAAGGTTTATAATTTTAACATCGTCAACACTTATCCACACGATACAACATCTTATACACAAGGTTTAGAGTTTTATGGGGACTCACTATATGAAAGTACTGGACAGTATAAAGAAAGTGACCTGCGCATCACAAACTTATTAACAGGCGATACTGTAAAAAAAATAGAGCTTCCTGCCAGCCAGTTTGCAGAAGGTATGACCATCTTAAATGACAAAGTGTACCAACTTACCTGGCAAAGTCAAATGGGATATGTCTATGATTTAAGCCTAAACAAAGTAGGCGATTTTAAGTACAATCAAAGTAAGGAAGGTTGGGGACTTACTAACGACGGCGAGTATCTTTATAAAAGCGACGGTAGTTCTAAAATCTGGAAAATAGACCCAATTACTTATGAAGAACTAGGATATATTGAGGTAGTAAGTAACGACAGGGTAGTTTCTAAAATTAATGAGCTAGAATGGATCGATGGTAAATTATATGCAAATGTGTACACCACAAATTTAATTATGATCATCAATCCAAAAAATGGTGTGGTAGAGGCTGCCATTAATTTGAATAATATCACAAAAGAAGTAGTAAACTATTCTGAAAACGATAATGTGCTGAATGGAATAGCTTATGATAAAAAGAATAAAAGGCTTTTTATAACTGGTAAAAGATGGCCCAAAATGTTTGAAATAGAAATAATTAAATAAGTGATTAATACGCTTTTACCCTTTTTTGAAAAAAAACGTAATGTAGTAGCTAGTGAGATTGATGATCTAGACCATGTAAACAATGTTGTTTATGTAAAATGGGCTGCAAATATTGCGAGCGAACACTGGCAAAGCCGCGCAACTCAAGAAATGATCAATACTGTAGGCTGGGTCATGTTAAAACATTGTATCACTTATAAAAAAGCCGCAGTTTTAAATGATGCTATTTTAATAAGAACACAAGTAGGTAGAGCAACAAACGTGAGATATGAACGTTTTACAGAAATTTATCATGAAGATACCATGGAGTTACTAGCAAAAACAACGTCAGACTGGTGCGCTATTGATAAAAACGGTAAACCCATTAAAATTTCTCAAGAAATAAGAGATTTATTTGAAACTATATGAAAAATATTGTTGCAGCTATCCTATTATTAATCACTATCATATTTATATCGTCGTGTAGGGATGATTTTGAGTTTAGAAATAGTTCAGGAAACCTTGAGTTTTCTCAAGATACCATTTTTCTTGATACGGTTTTTTCTAGTATTGGGTCTAGCACAAGGTCTTTTAAGGTATATAATCGCAGTAATGATGACATTGTAATCCCTAAAGTGGCGCTGGCGCAAGGTACTAATTCAAAGTACAGATTAGCAGTTAACGGCGTGCCAGGTCAAGTGTTTGAAAACGTACAGCTACTTGCAAAAGACTCAATGTTCGTTTTTGTAGAAACGACGGTTGATATAATGGATTTTACCACTTCGACAGAGTTTTTATATGAAGATAAAATCGAGTTTGATACAGGCGCACTCCTTCAAGAAGTCACTCTTGTTACCTTAATTAAAGACGCTGTTTTTTTATTTCCAGAGCGTGATGCACAGGGAGTAGAAGAAACGCTTTTATTAGGGCTGGACGGTGATGGTAATGAAATACGTATTTCTGGTTTCTTTCTAGACGATAACCAATTGACCTTAACCAATGAAAAAACCTATGTTATTTATGGTTTTGCTGCGGTGCCATCAAATAAAACATTAGTAATAAACGCAGGGGCTAGATTACATTTTCATGCACAAAGCGGTATTATTGTCGCAAATGAAGGAACCTTAAAAATAAATGGCGCACCCTCTTTTACAGAAGAACTTGAGAACGAGGTAATTTTTGAAGGTGATCGATTAGAACCACTATATGAAAATGTTGCAGGGCAATGGACGGCAATATGGTTGACCAGCGGCAGTAAAAACCATGAAATCAACTATGCCACCATAAAAAACGCTAGTGTAGGTATCATTATGGATAATAACAATCCAGCATCAAATGGCGCCACTTTAAAAATAAACAATTCAAAAATTTACAACAGTGCCAATAGCGCCCTAATAGCAACTACTGCTGTTATAGAAGCAAGTAATACTGTTTTCCACAACTCTGGACAGTCTACCGTTGTTGCCAGATTAGGTGGTAGTTATGATTTTAATAATTGTACCATTTCAAATTACTGGAATAGTAGTTTTAGACAAGAATCTAGCTTATTTATTTCAAATACAATTCCCAATTCAGGATTGAGTGAAGATTTAATCGCTGCAAATTTTACTAATTCCATAATTTATGGAGATCGCAATATTGAATTATCTTTGTTAGACAATGGCAGTGCTGCTTTTAATTTTAAGTTTGAAAATTCATTGTTACGTTTTAATGATTTTTCTAGAAGCTTTGATGGGATTGCTGCTTATGATTTTAGCAATATTAACTTATATGAAAATTGTGTTTTAAATGCAAATCCTGTATTTGAGGATGTCAACTCTTTTAACTTGCGCATAGATCATACCAGCGGTGCAAATGGTATTGCAAACCCAGCTAGCGCAACCTCTATAGACATTATAGGTGTTACTCGAGGCAATTCTAGTGACCCAAACGATCCTAGTCCTAATCCAGATGCAGGTGCTTATGAAAGCATAGATCTTTCTAGTAATTAAAAATCCTAATTAAATACATCATTTAATTAAGTATTTTACCAGTTGCTTTTTAAAACAAGTGCTTTGACATGATTAAATAAAGTGAGTTTTTTTTTAAACCTTATTTGCATAACAATAAAATAATACAGATTATCTAGACAAATACCATAACTAGATTAATTTGATTTTTAGACCTCAAAGTTAATTATTTCATTTTATGAACGCAGCATAGTCAGTTTGGGGAACTCACAAATCAGTAACATTTTGACCAAATTATATAAAAAATCCTGAAAAGCAAAAACGCTTTTCAGGATTTTTAATTTATAGATAAAAGTGCGATTATTGAATCAAACTATAACTGCGATTAACAAAATCTGTAAGCTTTTCTCCTTTTAACAAACCTTGCGATAACTTGGCAAGGTCTAATGCTTGCTGTATCAATCCAGATTTTTTATCCTCATCTTTTTCATTAAAGATAGACTGTACCAGATCGCTGTTACCATTTACTACTAGGTTGTACATATCTGGCATGTTACCAAATCCCATCATACCGCCACCGCCAGTTGCTTGCATCTCTTTCATGCGTCGCATAAACTCGGGTTGTGTGATCATAAACGGCGCGGCATCACTGCTCATCGCCTCTACTTGCACGCTGTATTGTGTGTCCTTTATGGTGTCTGTGATTAATTTTTGTAGCGACTCTTTCTCTTCATCAGATAGTTTTGATATTTGCTCTTCTTCTTTTTTAATCAGATTATCCACATGATCTGAATCCACACGTACAAAAGATATTTTGTCCTTAGAAGATTCTAGTTTTTGCATTAAGTGCGATACAATAGGAGAATCTAATAACAATACTTCATAGCCGCTTTTTTGTGCTGCAACTACATAAGAATGTTGTGCTTCTTTATTTGATGCATATAGCACTACAGTTTTACCGTCTTTATCGGTTTGTGTAGGTTTGATTTTTTCAATCAATTCATCCCATAAAAAGTAGTCCCCGTTTACATTAGGATATAAGGCAAACTTATCTGCTTTTTCAAAGAATTTATCTTCACTTAACATTCCGTACTCGATAACGATTTTAATATCATTCCATTTCTCTTCAAAACCTTTACGATCATCATTAAAGAGGCTTTTCAGTTTATCTGCCACTTTACGGGTGATGTAGCTAGAGATTTTCTTAACAGCGCCATCTGCTTGTAAATAAGAACGTGAGACATTTAAAGGAATATCTGGTGAATCAATGACCCCTCTTAACATAGTAAGAAATTCTGGAACGATTCCCTCTACATTATCTGTCACATATACTTGGTTTTGATACAGTTGTATGCGATCTTTTTGAATATTAAGATCTTGTGTCATTTTTGGGAAATACAAAATCCCAGTAAGATTAAAAGGATAATCTACATTTAAATGAATGTGAAACAAAGGTTCCTCAAATTGCATAGGATACAACTCGCGATAAAAGCTCTTATAATCTGCATCTTCTAGATCAGTAGGTTGCTTGCACCAGGCTGGATTAGGATTATTAATGATATCATCTACTTCTTGTGTAGGTGCCGGATCTTCTTCTTTTGCTCCTTCAGGTTTTTCTAGTGTTTCTAGTCTGGTACCAAATTTAATAGGCACCGGCATGAACTTGTTATATTTGTTGAGAAGCTCTTTAATACGATTTTTTTCTAGAAACTCTTGTTCATCATCTGCAATGTGCAGGATGATTTCTGTTCCAAAGCTTTCTTTAGTACCAGGCTCGATCGTATAGTTAGGTGACCCATCACAAGACCAGTGCACTGCAGGCTCGTCTTTATAAGATTTTGTATGGATTTCTACTTGATTTGCAACCATAAAGGCAGAATAAAATCCTAGACCAAAATGACCTATAATCCCGCTGTCTTTTGCAGTGTCTTTGTACTTTTCTAGAAATTCTTCAGCTCCAGAAAAGGCAACTTCATTGATGTATTTTTGCACCTCATCTTCAGTCATTCCCAGACCTTGATCAATAATATGCAGCGTTTTTGCCTCTTTATCGATTTTGATCTCTATTTTTTGATCTCCTAGTTCTACATGCGCCTCTCCTATTCTAGCTAGGTGCTGCAATTTAAGCGTGGCATCTGTTGCGTTTGAAACTAATTCTCTTAAGAAAATCTCGTGATCGCTGTATAAAAACTTTTTAATAAGCGGGAAGATGTTCTCTACTGCTACATTAATTTTACCTTGTTGTGACATAATTATTTTGTGTTCTATTTAATTGGTTAATAATCTCGCTTTCGCGAAAGCGTATTTATATTTTATCTTTTACATAATTCAAGCCTTGTACCAAGGACTAGTTTATGACAAGCTGGCAATTTTTAAAGTAAAAAACAGACGTAAAGTCATACAAACAGTAACTACATTTTTTGATCATTTGCTTTTACCAAAGCTGTTTGTATATGGCGTACAATCCTTAAATTTGACACCAATTTTTATGTTGTGGATAAACAAACAGACCTTTATGGAAAGGCGTTATTAGATTATTATCAAGGCAATTATACCGAGGATATTACAGTATTAAGCCCTACAATGGAAGATGATATACTACCACTACCCTATCTTTTTAGGTCGTTTGACAACATGCCTTTATTAGAACAAAAAGCCCTGCAACTGTCTTACGGCAAAATTCTTGACATAGGCGCAGGTTCTGGATGTCATGCGGTTCATCTTGAAAATAAAGGCTTAAACATCACAGCAATAGATCAAAGTCCAGGAGCGATTAGTGTTTTAAAACAACGTCTTAAATCACCACAGTCTAGCGTTGTACAAGAAAATATTTGGGATCATACAGGCACTTATAACACCCTTTTATTGTTAATGAACGGGACAGGAATTTTTGAACGCCTAGAGCAGGTTGCCACACGCCTAGAGTATTTAAAAAAGTTGCTAGAGCCCAATGGTCAGATTTTAATCGACAGTTCTGATCTTAAATTTCTTTATGAAGATGATGATGACGGCGGTTTATGGGTAGATGCAAGCAAATCCTATTATGGAGAGGTAAGTTTTTCACTGCGATATAAAGGTGAGGTGTCTGCTGTATTTGACTGGTTGTATATGGATTATAATCTTTTAAAATCATATGCTCAAAAATCTGGTTTTCAAATAGATCTCGTTGAACAGGGTACTCATTATGATTATCTGGCGCGGTTGTTTTTATAAGGTCTTTTGGTTTTAATTTTAGCAAATTTTGCGCTGGGTAATCACAAAATTCTATCGTTTACTTACATACTTAGAAGTGTTTAAATAAAAACGCCACGGTAGTAATCGATCTTCTTGAGCATAATCAATACCTATTCTGGTGGTGGTTGTAATCTCGCTTTCGCGAAAGCGGAATTCTTCAAAATTTTCTATCCAAATATCATTTTCAACTAGAGATATACCATAATGTGATTTATCGATTCCAAAAGCCCTACTGAAATTACCAGGCCCTGTGGTGAGCGTTTTATCTAGCCTTGTTTTATTACGCCTTTTTAACATCTCTTCTACTCCATCAATAGGTGCTGCTGCTCTTATAAGAACGGCATCGGCATTGTTTTTTGTATTGGTTATGATATTAAATAGGTGGTGTATTCCATAACATAGATACACATATACCACACCGCCAGGCTGATACATGATTTTAGTGCGCTCTGTAAATCTACCTAGATACGCATGACAAGCCTTGTCGTCATGACCACGATAGGCATCGGTTTCTGTGATGATCCATGATGTAAGTTGTCCATTTATATTAGAAACTATTTTTTTACCTATCAAATCTTTGGCAATAGCTACCACGCACTTTTGTTGATAGTAAGAAATAGAAAGTTTTTGGTTTTTTTTAGTCATATTAAGATTATTGGCTTTCAGTTATATATGTTATTCTTTAGTGCGTGATGTGCGGTCTTTATTACAGCCTTCGCAAATTGTCAATGCCATTTTATTAAAAATTATAATATTTAAATAATCCTAATTCTAATATTATCCGATAAGATTTGGTTTTCTTTTTTATAAAAAATAGTGAATTAATTAACGCAGTTAAGTTGCAAACATGCATATCATAAATAAAAGAGCGTATATCTGTTTATGGATCAAAAAATTGTGAACGCAAAAAATTATAATTACATTAACTATTACGATTGAAAATTCAGAATCTTTCATTATTTTGCAATACAAATTAGAATAATATGCAATACAAAAGACTTTTTGATTTCCCACATGATCAACTAAAAGAATATCCTCGAGAAGATGCCCTAGTTTCTAAGGTTAACGGAAAATGGGTTGCTACTTCTACAAAATCCTTTGTCGATCAAGCAAACCAAATTTCTCGAGGCTTACTGCAACTGGGAGTGAATAAAAACGATAAAATAGCCATTATATCTTCTACAAATAGAACTGAATGGAATATTGTTGATACAGGCATCATGCAAACTGGTGCGCAAGATGTACCTGTATACCCTACCATTTCTGAAGAAGATTATGCTTATGTGCTTAATCACAGTGAGTCAAAATACGTTTTTGTAAGTGATCAAGAGGTGTATAATAAGGTAATGAAAATTAAAGAGCAGGTAAATTCTTTAATAGAAGTTTTTTCTTTTAATGAAATTGCAGGTTGTAAGAATTGGCAAGAAGTTAAAGATCTAGGCAAAGAAAATACACATCAAGAAAAGCTAGAGCAGATTATGGCATCTATAGATGTAGAAGACCTTGCTACATTGATCTATACCTCGGGCACTACAGGAAGGCCTAAAGGTGTCATGTTATCACATAAAAACATTGCGAGCAATGCCATGATAAGTGCGGGACGACTACCTTTAGAATTAGGTAAATCTAAGGCGTTAAGTTTTTTACCTGTTTGTCATATCTATGAACGTATGTTACAATATATGTATGTTCATACTGGTACAGGTATCTATTTTGCAGAATCCCTTGAAACTATTTCTGACAATCTTAAAGAAGTTTGTCCAGAAGTTATGAGTGCTGTGCCTAGACTTCTTGAAAAAGTATATGATAAAATCATCGCTAAAGGAACTGACCTTACCGGTATCAAGAAAAAACTATTCTTTTGGGCAGTAGAATTAGGTCTAGAATGGGAACCATATGGTGCCAATGGATGGTGGTATGAAAAGAAATTAGGTATTGCAAAAAAATTAATCTTTTCTAAATGGCAAGAGGCGTTAGGTGGTAATTTAAAAGCCATTGCTAGTGGTAGCGCTGCTTTACAACCCAGACTAGCAAGAGTATTTAATGCTGCCGGTATACCAGTAATGGAAGGTTATGGACTTACAGAAACCAGCCCAGTAATCTCGGTTAACGATTTACGTGATAATGGATTTAAAATAGGAACAGTAGGCAAAATGCTAGATCTTACAGACGTAAAAATTGCCGACGATGGCGAGATCATCATCAATGGGCCACAACGAATGATGGGGTATTATAAAGATGAAGCTAAAACAAAAGAAGCCATTGATGAAAACGGTTATTTTCACACAGGTGATATAGGAGAAATTGATGCCCAAGGATTTCTAAAAATCACAGATCGTAAAAAAGAAATGTTCAAAACATCTGGTGGTAAATACATTGCGCCACAGCTTATAGAGAACATGATGAAACAAAGCCGTTTTATTGAACAAATCATGGTAATAGGTGAAGGTGAAAAAATGCCCGCTGCATTTATACAACCCAACTTTGATTTTCTATCAGACTGGGCAAAACGAAAAAAAATAGATTTTACAAACTGGGAAGAGTTGTGCAGCAATGAACGTGTAATTGCTAGATATCAAAAAGAAATCGAGCAGCACAATGAAAAATTTGGTAAATGGGAACGCGTTAAAGCATTTAGACTGACACCAGAAGAATGGAGTATTGAAAAAGAACATCTTACACCTACTCTTAAATTAAAACGTAGAAATATCAAAGCTAGATATACAAATCTATACAGCGAGATTTATGGTGCAAAGATTTGATAAATTACTTTATAAATTAATAAAAGCTGTGTGAATAACACAGCTTTTTTTATTAGTTTTATATTTGAAGTTATTTGAACTTTTACCATTTGCTAAAATGTTAAAACCTAAATCACTTCTTTATAATAATTTAAACTTTACTTAAAAAATAAACATATTGTACGCAATAGTAGATGTAGAAACCACAGGTGGAAAATTTAATGAAGAAGGAATCACAGAGGTTGCTATCTATAAATTTGATGGTCATGAAATCACAGACCATTTTGCCAGCTTAATAAATCCAGAAAAGGAAATTCAACCCTTTGTAGTAAAATTGACTGGTATCAATAATGACATGTTAAAACGTGCGCCAAAGTTTTATGAGGTAGCAAAAAGAATTATAGAAATAACCGAAAACACGACACTAGTAGCACATAATGCAGATTTTGACCACCGCATGTTGAGACTAGAATTTGATCGTTTAGGATTTGATTATCAAAGACCTACATTATGCACGGTAGAATTATCTCAAAATTTACTGCCAGAACAAAAAAGTTTTAACCTAGGCAAATTGACCAAAGCACTGGGTATTCCCATAACAAATAGACATCGCGCCACAGGGGACGCCCTTGCAACAGTAAAACTTTTTAAAGTATTGCTACAAAAAGACACAGGTAAAAATATTATTACCCAAAGTTTAAAACAATACCGCCCTTTACAAGTTTCGCCCAATCTTAAATTAATTATTGATAATATACCCAGTGCAACTGGCGTATTTTATATCTATAACACAGATAGACGGCTTATTTACATAGGTAAAAGTAAAAATATTAAAAAAAGAGTTACCCAACTCTTTACAGGTTCTGATAAAAAATCTAAAGAAATTCAAAAACAAGTGGCCGATGTTACCTTTGAAAAAACAGGTAGCGAGTTGATATCACTGGTAAAAGAATACATAGAGGTGAAAAAACACCTGCCTATATTAAATGGCAGGATAAAAAAGAATAATTTTTCACATGCATTATACCTGCAAAACAATAAAGATAACGACAATCCTAGACTAATATTAAAAAACGCAATAAAAGATAAGAACTACTTATTAAGTTTTTCATCAAATAAATCTGCTCAAAACTTTTTAGAAAAACAGCAAGAACAAACCACTTCAATGGTAGATCTTATTGATTTAATACAAAATAAATACAGTATTCATAAAAAAAATAAAATCATTATCGATAAAGGTCGCGAGGCAAGCGAGCGCAGTGTAATTTTAATAGAAAACGGGGATATATTAGGATATACCTTTGTAGATTTAAGAATTCAAAGCACAGATATGGCAATGCTTAAACGCCTTTTAACCCCAGTAGAAAGTAACGATCAAATTTCACATATCGTCACTAGCTACTTAAGACAAAAAAAAGTATTTCAAGTTATAGATGTATAAAAATCCCGCTTTCGCGAAAGCGAGATATTCTAAAAATTACTAAACCATTAAATTGTTATGGAAGAAAAAGGTAGATTATTTCTAATACCCGTTACCTTAGGAGACATAAGCCCGCTAGAGGTGCTACCACTATCGGTAAAAAAAGTCGTGGGCATGGTAGATCATTATATAGTTGAGAATGAGAAAACGGCAAGAAGATTTATAAAAAGCATTTACCCTACAAAATCCCAGCCTGCACTTCATTTTTCAGAAATTAACAAATTTACAGAATCTAGCCAGTTACCCACTTTTCTACAACCTTGCCTAGAAGGAAAAAACATGGGACTAATGAGCGAGGCAGGTGTACCAGGTATCGCAGACCCAGGCGCAGATATAGTTGCCATTGCACATGAAAAAGGCATAAGGGTACAACCACTAGTGGGTCCCAGTTCTATACTTATGGCGATGATGTCTAGCGGCCTTAATGGTCAAAATTTTGCGTTTAATGGATATTTACCCATTGATAAACACGAAAGGCGAAAAAAAATAAAGGAACTCGAGTTAATTTCTATTAAACAAAATCAATCACAATCTTTTATAGAAACCCCCTACCGCAATGATAAAATGCTGGAAGAATTGCTTTTAAGCTTATCGAGTAATTCAAAATTATGTATCGCTTGCGACATCAGTCTACCTACAGAGTTTATTAAAACATTAAGTGTAGATTTGTGGAAAAAACAAATTCCAAACTTGCATAAAAGGCCTGCTATTTTTATATTACAAGGTCATATTTAAAGATTTTCTCAATAAATTTTCAAGGCATGAAAAAGCCCCCTTTATCGGATTTTATGTAAATACATAGAATTAAAATAATTGATGTAAATTCCCGCTTTAAACTATTAAAAAATGAAAAAAACATTACTCTACTGTCTTTTATTTTTCCCCCTTTTAACATTTTCTCAGCTAGAGGCATCATGGTGGTTCTTTGGAGAGTTTGCTAGTGTTGAATTTGATTGCGGTATACCTTCTGCAGCGCCAGCAGGAAGTCTCAACACGTTTGAAGGATGTAGTACCATTGCTGATGAGTGTGGAGTGCTGCAAATGTATTCTGACGGTACAACAGTATGGAATAGATTAGGAAACCCTATGCCCAATGGTACTGGCCTTTCAGGAAACTCTTCAAGCGCGCAATCTGCTATTATTATTCCTGATCTAGGTGCAAATGATCGGTACTTTTTAATAACTATAGGTGCTGGTGCTGGATTGCGATACAGTATTGTGGACATGAGTTTAAATGGCGGTCTAGGTGACGTAGTTGCTGGTAGAAGAGATATTTTAATACAACAATCTACTCAAGAAAAAGTTACTGCCGCCTTAAGTGATAACGGTAATTTTTATTGGATATTGACCTTCAGAGCAGGGGGTATTTATACTGCTTATCCTGCCGCAGGCGGTATCATTATTCCATCTCAAGGAGTAAATTCTACCCTAGCACCTACAGCACTGCTTGCTGATGCTAGGGGATATATAAGATTATCACCTAATGGTAGAAAAGTTTCTAATACTTCAGTCGGTGATGGCGCCTTTCTAGCAGACTTCAACCCTACGACAGGTGTAGTAAGTAATCCTATAAGATTAACAACGACTAGTCCCCGCAATGATTTTTATGGAACAGAATTTTCTCAAAATTCTCAACTAGTGTATTTAAATGGAAATTCTACAAGTACAGGAAATGGATGTGGTGGAACAAATACACGAGACATTTTACAATATAATATCAATAGTGGCGCTGGTTGGAATTCAAATCCAGTAATTATACCTGCAACAGGTGCAAGTAACAGTGGTCGTGGAGCACTGCAGCTAGGTATTGACGGAAAGATATATCACGCACGTACCTGCCAGCCTTGGTTAGGAGTAATTAATAATCCCGATGTAGTTGGTACAGGTGCAAATTATGTAGATGATGGCCTTGCACTTAACAATAACTCTAGAGAGGGACTTCCACCATTTATCACATCATTTTTTGAACCTTCTTTTAATTCCTTTCCTTCTGGGTCGGCAAGTGGAGTGTCTGTTAATCAGGTGCAGTTTTGTGATGGAACCTCCGTACAATTTTCATCTTTATCAACAAATCCTTGTCCTACAGCCTTGATCTCATGGGATTTTGGTGATGGAACTGTAGGAGTAACTGGCAATAACCCTATTCATACTTTCCCAGGACCTGGAGATTATCTTGTTTCATTAATCATTAGGGTAGGGTGTTATAGAACCTCGGCATCGTCATTAATTACTATTTATGAAAAACCAGTTGCAAATCCTGTGCTAGACGTGGTTTTATGCGATAGTGATGGAGATGGTTTTGAGAGTAGAGACCTTACAATAGTAGAAACCCCACAAGTTTTAGATTTACAAACTAATCCTGATTTTTTAGTGAGTTACCACCTTTCTCAAAATGCAGCAGATAACAATAGCTCGCCTATGGTGCAACCGTATAATTTCCCTATCGGAACAACCCCTGTCTTTGCGAGAATTACAAATAATTTAAACGCAACCTCAAGACTGTGTTTTGAGACCGTATCTTTTGATGTAGTCGTTACTACAGGTATAGGTGCAAATAGACCATCAGACTTAATAATTTGTGATGATGATAATGATGGTTTTGCGAGTTTTGATTTAACAACAACAGAAACAGAGGTTTTGAATGGATTGCCTGCGGGGTCATTCACCATTTCTTATCACACGAGTGCTGCCGATGCTGGAACTGGAGCAAACCCAATACCGAATCCAACTGCGTATATTAATGTAACGGCAAATACAGAAAGAGTATTCATAAGACTAGAGGACAGTACGGTAGGCGGTTGTACCTCTACTACAGAAGTTGATATTTTTGTATACGATACTCCCGTTGCAAATCCAGTAGCAGACGCTTCTTTATGTGACTTATTAAATGATGGAACTGAAAGCGTTTTATTGACTGATTTTGATAGCGAGGTACTAAATGGTCAAACAAATCCAGATTATGTGATTTCTTATCATCTTACTCAAGCCGATGCAGATGCTGGAATCAATGAAGAAACCTCTCCGTTTAATCTTACAGGAACTACAATTTTCTTTGCCCGTATTGATAATTCTAACAACGAGCCATGTTTTGATACCGTCTCTTTTACAATAAACCTAGATGTCGTTCCTATTGCAAATCCAGTAGCTACCTATAGATTATGCGACGACAGTTCCAATAATA
>CAZQGX010000056.1:0-21389 GCA_964593255.1 uncultured Flavobacteriaceae bacterium
CCCATTTTGTCATAGCTATTTTCTACAATTGTTTCTTGAGATTGACCATTTATAATTTGAGAATGAGTTAGCAATCGATCCATATGATCGTAGGTAAAACTTTCTTCTAATGTAATGGATTCATTAGGATTACTTCGCAGGTGTTGCGTTTCTGTATCTAAGACTTTGCCTATGAAATCTAAATGCAACCAGCTTTTATCTGTAGTGTTTAAATATTCATTGTTCGTTATAGAAAAAACAGAACGTGCTTTTTCATCATAATAAGTAGCACTGTTAATCCAGTTATTTGTACCCAACACTCTTACTTCTGATATGGTAGGTAGTCCAATCTGAGCTTTTATACTATTATAAGAGGGTTGATGGCCAAAGCGCTGTGCTTGATCATAAATTAGATTATTTGTATTTTTTAAACCCAAATCATATTTATAATCAGTCCCATCAATTAATTCTTTTACAAGGTCATCGTAAAAAGAAACTGTCAAAACATCTAGTTTTGAACTATTATTTGGAAAACTACGATGAGTGTAATACATGTCTTTTCCTCCACTTGACCAATAACTTTCTGGTACTCTTATTTCATAAAGCCTTTCCTTTATGGAAGGTGTGGTGCTGGGGTTATTAACTCTAAACAGTTCATATTCTTGTTGTATTTGCTTTCGCGAAAGCGAGATAATACAATTTACCGACTTGTATAAAAAACAGACCAAGGCTAAATAAAAGAAGTTTATCTCGCTCTTGTTATCGTAATAAACACAACTTTTATTATACCAAATATAATTGGGTTACTAGTATCAGTGAGTTTCTTTAATTATTAAAGCTAAATCTCTTATATTTTTTGATAGTGTAAATATTACGCTTACGCTAAAACGCAAACTAAACAAAATATTATTTTAATTGATTTTATGGTGAATTATAGAATGTAAATACATAACTGCCATTATTTCAAAACGTTACATTTTTTAATTTTAGGAATAATGTTTTCTATTTAAAAGTTTTGGGTGCTGGTGATAATGGGTAAAAGTTTTTAAGCCTGCATAGCTTTTGTAAACTATTGAGACGATTATGTCTATCTAGCCAAGATTAAAATATTTTACAATTAAACAGCATTATGGATAAGAACGGCTAAAAAGCAGCTATGTAAACTATTTTTTTATCAACACTATTCTTTATCTAAAAGATTAAATAAAAAAGATCTAGAGATGGTAAGTAGAACAGAGAAAATCAACACCCAGAAAAAGCCCTCTACATTAAATCCAGGTACCAGCCAGCCAGCCAGATATATGATAATGACGTTTATAACCAGCAAAAACAACCCAAAAGTAAAAACGGTGATCGGTAAAGTGAGTATGATTAATATAGGTTTTATTATAAAATTTAGAATTGAAAGTGCAAGCGCCACTAGAATAGCATTTAAATAATTGGTAGTATGTATACCTGGTAATACTTCAGATAACCCCATTACTAATGCTGCAGTAATCAATAGTTTAACAAGTGTTTTCATAAGGTTGTTTTGGTTTAAAGTGGTAATTAAAAAGGAAGCCTATAGATCAGTTTGATAATAAAAAAATCTGCTAAAAGATGATACCCTTTAGCAGATTCGAATATACAATATCTAAATATCTATTGAACAGAGTCGCTTAATTGTATAGAAGGATATGCGCCTATATCTACCTTAGGAAGAGTGGCACCATAAGTTGCATTTATAGCATCAATAATAGTATTTGCTGTAAATGCATAACCTCTTGCTGTAGGATGCACCCCATCAAGTGAAAATGCACCACCAGACGCATACGTAGAGGTCAACATTCCGCCATTATATGCAACCCCAGTAGAAGCTACTTGAGCAAGTGCTGTTTTTGCGTCTACAAAAGCAAGACCATTTGCAATAGCAAGTGCCTCAATAGTAGCGTTATAAGATTGTTGTGCGTTTGTAATTCTATTTTGCTCATCTGGCGTTAATACCCATCGATCTTCTAAAGGAAAGGTAATTCCATTAATAGATAGTTGTCCAGCAGTTGCTGCGTCTAGACCAGAACCTGTAAGTTGTGCAAAACGAGCATTATTAAGTTGTCCGATTACTGTTTGACTTGTAAAAACCAATAAGTCATTTGCATTTGCCTGTCTAGCCTGTCCAAATTGCTGTCCAAATAAAGTAGCTGTAGGAGCAGGAACACCACCACCTATAAGCACTTGTGTTAACTGTGCAGATAAGTCTGTTAAAGATTCGTCTTTAATTACCACTGCACTAGCACCAGTAGTAGAAAAATTAATGGATCTTTCTGGAACACCTAAAAATGCAAATGCCTGATTCAAACCTGCAAAAGTAGTATTTAATGTGGGTATTTGTGGGCCAAAATTAGGATCTAGTGGGCTTAATGGCGCAAAAGGAACTGTAGTAAAAAATGGTATTGAAGTTACATCTGGAATGTTTACTAGAACACCTTTAGCCCCATTTGCGGTAAGATCTGCAACTAATTGCTGGTAAACTCCTGCAAAAAGATTGTTATTTGTTATGCTACTATTACCCTGTGTTGCTGGATTAAAATTTCCTGTTTCATTATTATCAACTCCTACACCACCACCTGTGGCATAGCCTAGTATATCATTGTTTCCTATCCACAAAGTGAAAAAAGTTCCATTTGCAGCAGCGGCATCACTTATTACTGTCGAGGTCTCAGAACTCGAGAATCTAGCATAATAAGGATTTGCGGTTCCTGTAAGGATACCACCTAATGATCCATAACCTGGTGCAGCAAGATGAAATACTCTTGCACCAGGAACACCAAAGTTATTAAGTGGTCCTGTAACTTTATTTGATATATCTGTAGTAGGTGCAGCGCCAGTGTAAACCGCAGGACCGGCTGGATTCCCCATACCATCTGATGCAAGTACAAAACGATTATCTGCTATTTGAAAACCGTTAAATAAAAGTCCTCCCGTATTATCGTTTACCAGTGGCTGGTTAAACTCTCCACCACCAGCAAATTGCATTTGCCCTGCAATAATATTAGGATAAGAGTTTTTTTGACCGTCTAGATAAAGAGCTCCATCTGCATAACCTGCGGTTAAAGAATTACCAACAGTAACGTATTTAGAAAAATCTGCTTCTCCTGAGGTATAAACTAGCCCGTCTTGAATGGGTTGCTCAAAGTCTTGATCACAGCTTACTAGGGTAAGACTAGCAATAAACAGGGCGCTTAATGTATAATTAAATTTTTTCATCGTTTTCATTTTTTTTACAAGCTATATGTTACACCTAGACCCGCAATAAAGGCGCTAGATTTATATGTTCCTCTAAAAGGTGCTGTTACCGGTGAACCAGTATCAGAATAGAAGTCATAGGACTCGTTTATTTCTTTAAAGTGAAGGAAAAGGAACGACCCATCGATTGATAATTTAGGAGTTACTTTGTAAGAAAGACCAAATGTGTAACCATTAGAATCATTGCGAGGTGTTTCTGGGGCAAAATAACCTGATTGTACTGGTGATTCATCAAAATAATATCCAGCTCTTACAGTTAATTTATCTGTTGCCTCGTATTGTCCACCTATTCTGTAAGTAGAAGAATCTTTATAATTCCTTGGGTTGATAGAAGTAGCGCCGTTACCAAATACCAGGTCTAGGCTATTATATTCACTCCAGAAGGCCCTGTTATAATCAATTGCAAGAAGAAATTTCTCCCATTTATAAGACATCCCTAAGGTAAGTTCGGCAGGTAATGGCAGTGTAGCGGTAAAACCTGTGTCCCCATTTGCTGGAGTAAGACTACTATTAGGAAAGTTAGAAAAAGTTGCTGTACCTTCTGTACTCTCTATATTTATTAAAGAGCGGTAATTAAAACCTAAAGTAAACCTGTCATCTGGTGTAAACATTATCCCAGCAGACCAACCCCATGCAGTTACTCCGGCATCATCAATGGCGATATTTGATCGCTCTCCCTCTTCATTAGTAAGGGTTCTACTGGCATTTCTATTAAAAGAAACTCCTCCTATTGCTAGAATAGGACCTCCTCCTATACTTACACTTTTAAATAGTTGATAAGCAAATGTAGGTTGTATGAAAATCGCATTTAAGTCTATTTCATTTACTAGATGTGAACCAGACCAGTCTGTGGGCCAGGTAACTGTACTTCCATAAGGGGTGTAAACCCCTAGACCTACTGTAAAATCTTCTGTAACTTTATAGGTTGCATAAAGATAAAGTGGTGTTCCTACAGGGCTATCTGTCTCTGCAAACGTTCCAAATTCTTGATTTTGAAACTTAACATCAGAAAACACACCGAAACCACCTGCGCTAATATTCAGCTTGTTTTCTAGATGTACGATACCAGCTGGATTAAAAAATAGGATATCGGCACTATTAACTACTGCCACACCGGTATGCCCCATTGCAAGTTGTTTATTACTTTGTGTCGACACCCGGTAACCACCTGCATATGTGGTTGCAGTGACAAGGCACAACACCACAAAAACTTTTATTTTATTCATAATGAAGGGTTTGAGTTCTTTTTAAAATTAAGATATTGCAAACTTAATCTTAAATTAACATTCTGCAAACGTTTTCGTTTACAAATTTATTAAACAAGTAGCTTTTAGTTAAGAAATCTGCAATCTCGTTGAATCTTGTAATGTGTATAATTTTCTAGTTGTTGTATTAATTTTCTTTTTGTTGCGCTTTCGTGCCTGTCTCTAACTGTTTAAACCTTATTATTATGCTCTTGCGTAAGCGGAATAATAAAAGTGAAATTAAAAAGAAATGGTTAACTTATGCAACGCAATTACTTTAATGATAAACTGCGTATACCTAATAAATTTGAATTTATTTAAATGTCTAAAAGCTTTATTTTGAATCTATAGAATTTTCTAAAAAGTACATAACAATATCATAGAATTCTTGGGGTTGTTCTGCATGAAGCCAGTGGCCAGCGTTGTCGATGGTTGCTAGTTGTGCTTTGGCAAAAGCAATATCAATAAGCATTTGATCACTATCTAAAATATATCCAGAATTACCGCCTCTTATAAATAAAGTAGGTGTTTGAATATTGTGGTTAAATGTTTCATGTGCACCTACTTGATCTTGTGCAGCACCTAGAACTTCTAGATTAAACCGCCAGGCATACCTGTTTTTGTCAACTCTGTACAAACTTTTTAATAGAAACTGTCTTGTACCCACATCAGCAATTACCTTACTAAGTTGCTCGTCGGCATCGTTGCGAGATTTGATTACATTAAAATCTATACTCTTTAATCCATTGATGATATCGCTGTGGTGTGGTGCATACTCTTTGGGCGCTATGTCTGCAATAATAAGTCGGTCCAAATAGGATTCAAACATGGCAGCAAATTTCATCGCTACCTTGCCACCCATGCTGTGACCCAGTAAAATGATGTCTTGCAACTGGTGTGCAACGCAGTATTCTTTAATATCTAGAGCCATGACGGTATAATTAAAATCGTCACTGTGCAAACTGCGACCGTGGTTGCGCTGGTCGATTAGGTGCACCTGATAGCCGTTTTGGCTCCATTTGTTACCTAGTGTTTTCCAGTTATCTGCCATACCTAAAAAACCGTGAAGTATTAAAAATGGCTGTCCTTCTCCCTCTATAATTGAATGTAACATTAAACTAGTTTTGCTTTGTACATATTTACGACGTTTTCAAAACCTAGATATAAGCTTTCTGATATTAAAGCATGACCTATAGACACTTCTTTTAAATCTGGAAGTTGTGCGTTAAAATATTGTATATTTTCTAATGAAAGGTCATGACCTGCGTTAATACCTAGTCTTAACTGGCTGGCTTTTTGTGCCGCAATGATGTATGGTGCGATGGCTTTTTCTTTATCATCATGGTATTGTCTAGCAAAATCCTCGGTATATAATTCTATACGGTCTACACCAGTAAGCGCTGCACCTTCTACCATTGCCACTACTGGATCTACAAAAATACTGGTGCGTATTCCCTGTTTTTTGAAATGAGTGATAATATCAGTAAGAAAGTCTTTGTGTTTTATAGTGTCCCAGCCCGCATTAGATGTTAATGCATCTGGCGCATCGGGCACAAGGGTTACCTGGGCGGGTTGTACCTCGTCTACCAGTTTTACAAAACTTTCTGTAGGGTTACCTTCTATATTTAACTCTGTTTGTATTACTTTTTTAAGGTCTCTAGCATCTTGATATTTAATGTGTCTTTCATCTGGTCTGGGATGAATGGTAATACCCTGTGCACCAAAACGTTCTAGATCTAGCGCCACTTTTATTAAATTGGGAATATTACCGCCTCTTGCATTGCGCAGGGTGGCGATTTTATTAACGTTTACACTTAAAACTGCCATATTGTTTTTATTTCAAAAATACAACGCTTTGTGGCAAGGTCATGAATGTAGAAATGATTAATTTGCAATAAAAATTTGCTTCATGGATATTAATCAATATATTATAAATGATGTAGCTCCTTTAGAGATAAATTCCCAAATGTCTAAAGCACAAGAAATATTTTCCCAGCTTACCTACTCGCATATTCCTGTTTTAGAAAATGGAAACTATATAGGGTGCCTTTCAGAAAATGATGCGCATTGTTTTGAAGGAGAGCAAGGTTTAGAAAGAGCTACTTATGCCTTTGCTTCTTTTTATGTTAAAGACGATATTCACTGGCTAGATGTGCTCGAGGCATTTGCACAGCACCAGTGCAATATTATGCCTGTGCTAGACTCAAAAAATGTATATCTGGGTTATTATGAGTTAAAGGATATCATGGAATTATTCAATGAAACTCCTTTTATGTACGAGCCAGGTACTGTAGTAGTCATTCAAAAAGGATCTAACGATTATAGTTTTAGCGAGATTGCTCAAATAGTAGAGTCTAATGATTCTAAAATATACGGTTGTTTTATAAGTACCACAAAAGATCGCCTTTCTGAAATCACCCTTAAATTAAGTCATCAAAACCTTAATACAGTTCTTCAAACCTTTAGAAGGTATAGCTATGATATTATAAGTGCTGCAGATGAAGATTCTTATCTAGATACTTTAAAAGAGCGGTCGGATTATTTAAGTAAATACCTAGATATATAGATGAAAAAAATTGCTATTTATGGTCAGTACCTACATGAAGAAGCTTTAACAACCTGCAAAGAATTAATAGATTTACTGGCTGTAAAGGACTGTGAAATTGTCATAGAACATCATTTTCAAGAGCAACTTAACAAACACGACATTGCAACTGGTTTAACAACTTTTAATGCACTAGATAAGTCTTATGATTTACTTATAAGTATAGGTGGTGACGGTACGGTTTTAAGAGCAGTTGCTTATATTAAAGATACAGACATACCTGTAATAGGGATCAATACAGGTAGATTAGGCTTTCTGGCAACATTGCACAAAGAACAGTTAAAAGAGGCTGTAGATGCCTTATATAAAGGCGATTATGTGTTAAGTAAGCGCAGTTTGATCACGCTTACCTCTACACATAAAGATCTTCATACACCACCAAATAATTTTGCCCTTAATGAAGTTACCGTAAGTCGCATGAATACCACCAGCATGATACAAATCGAGACACAGCTTAATAATGAGTTGTTAACCGTTTACTGGGCAGATGGTCTGATCATTTCTACACCCACAGGATCTACTGGTTATAGTTTAAGTTGTGGTGGCCCATTGATTTCCCCTAGTACTGATGCGTTTGTTATCACACCTATTGCACCACACAATCTTAATGCAAGGCCACTGGTTATTCCAGACCAAACAGAAATAACTATAAAAGTAAGCGGTAGAGAAGACGAGTTTCTCGCATCACTAGACAATCGCATTGCATCCTTTCCTAATGAGACGGTTTTAAAACTTAAAAAAGCCGATTTTATAATCAATTTAGTAGAACTAGTAGGTAATAGTTTTATAAAAACCATAAGAGATAAGTTGCTGTGGGGAGAAGATAAACGCAATCACTAGCGTCACAAAATTCTGTAGGTAATCAAAACAGCCTTTATTATGTAATGGAAACAATTCACGTTACGATTTTGTGATTTTGTGCAACGCAATCAACTTCTTTATTATCTAGCTTTCGCAAAAGCGAGATAAAAAAGCTAGGGTATAAGAAAGCCTCAACTAATAAAATAAATTTTAATAATCTTATCGTTGCCTTTACAAACGGTATCTAGCTATAAGTATATAATGACATTAAATTTAAAAGTATTGTCTTAATTGCATATTTTTGGTTAGTTGTGAACAGCAACGAAACAATAAAATAAAATAATCTTTGTTTATTAAAGTGACAAACCAATAAATGGCTGCTATACCTTGTTAAAAAACTTTAAGTGACCTTATTATTTTCTAGACACTTTATTAAACGATATGAAAATTGTCACAACAAGTGGTTACATCCTGTAGGGCACAAGTAGAATCAACCTATTAAAAATCCATGCTGGGTGAAGAGAATTGTTATATTTGCACGTTTTAAAAATCCCATGAGGTTTATACATTTCTATTTTATGTTTTTTAGTATCGCTTTCGCGAAAGCGCAAACCTATGAGGTAGGCGTTTTTGTAGGCGCCTCAAACATAGTGGGAGATGTAGGAAGTACACAATATATACAGTTTAACGATGCTGCCATAGGCGGTGTATTTAAATGGAACCGGACTACTAGACACAGTTTTAGAGCAACAATTATCAATGCAAACATGATAGGTGATGATATAGATAGTGATGACCGTTCTAGAGAGCTGCGAGGCTTAAAATATGATTATTCCCTATTAGAAGCTAGTCTAGGTATAGAATATAATTTTTGGGACTGGGAGTTATATTCTGGCACACAGCAATTCACACCCTACATTTATACAGGCATAACTGCTTTTAGGTACACCTCGTTTGCACTAAATAACACAAATGAGTTGGAAGAATATGATAAAACCATCGATCTTGCCATCCCAATTACGTTAGGAGTAAAAACAACCTTAACGCCCAAATTAATTCTCGCAGCAGAGGTGGGCGCTAGATACACTTTTACCGATAATTTAGATGGTAGTAATCCTACAGGTGATATGGATTTTGACAACTTGAGATTTGGAAATATTAACAATAACGACTGGTATCTTTTTAGTGGTGTAACGCTTACTTATACCTTTGGTCGTAAACCTTGTTATTGCAATTTTTAATATGGCACTAGAAACACTGGACCCAGCAAGAATTCCTAAACACATTGCCGTTATTATGGATGGTAACGGCAGGTGGGCAAAAAAACAAGGCCTTATCAGAATACGAGGTCATGAAAAAGGAGCCAAAGCAGTGCGACAAACAGTAGAAACCTGTGCAGAACTAGGCGTGGAACACCTAACTTTATATGCATTCAGTACAGAAAACTGGAAAAGACCTAAATTAGAAATAGATACTTTAATGAGGTTGCTCGTTTCTAGTCTTAAAAAAGAGCTGCCCACCTTGCAAAAAAATAACATATCTCTTAAAGCTGTAGGTAATATAAACCTATTGCCCACAACTGCCCAAAAGGAATTAAAAGAGGTTATAGAAGCAACAAAAGAGAATACTAGAATGAATTTGACCCTAGCATTGAGCTATGGATCTAGAGAAGAGTTAATTACTGTAATTAAAACGATGGCTAGCGAGGTAAAAGACGGCAGCCTAGAAATCGACCAAATTAATACAGAAACTATCAATCAACATCTTTACACCAGCTATATGCCCGATGTAGATTTATTAATACGCACTAGTGGCGAACAAAGAATAAGCAATTTTCTTTTATGGCAAATCGCTTATGCCGAGTTATATTTTACAAAAGTGCTGTGGCCAGATTTTAGAAAAGAACATCTGGTCAAAGCCATACATAATTATCAAGTTAGAGAAAGAAGGTTTGGTAAAACAAGTGAACAACTATAGAATGATTAAAAAGTTAGCAAAATCGCTACTATTTGTAAGTTACTTATTTATAAGTACTACAACACAAGCCCAAGAAAAACGAGGAGACCTAGCTATAGGTGATGCCACTAAATATCAAATAGGTGAGATTAAGGTAACAGGAAGCCAGACCTACAATGAAATTACCGTAATTGCGTTTACTGGCCTGCGCAAAGGTGAAGAAATATACGTGCCAGGAGAACGTATAAGCCAGGTGGTAAAAAAAATGTGGGATTTAAAGCTTTTTAGCGATATAAGAATATTTGCTACAGATATTCTTAAAAATCCAGAAGACCCAACAATAGACATCATAAATCTAGAAATCAACATTATAGAGGTGCCTAATCTTAATAATGTGACCATAGATGGTTTACGCAAGGGGCAAACTAAGGAACTTATCAAAGAATTACAACTTACAAAAGGTAGAAAAGCAACAGAAAATCTAGTTACCACAACACGTTCTTTTATTGAAGACAAGTATAGAAATAAAGGTTTCTTATATGCAGATGCAAAAGTAAAAACCCGCATTGTAGAAGATACTACCGGTAAAAATATCGTAAATATGAAAATCGATATAGACAAAGGTGAAAAAGTAAAAATAGCCTATATCAATTTTGAAGGTAACGAGCAAATAAGCGATAAAAAATTGCGCGGTGCAATGTCTAATACAAAGAAAAAGAATTTTTTAAGAGTTTTAAAAAGATCTAAATACATCAAAAAAGATTTTGAAGAAGACCTGCAATCTGTTGTAGATAAGTTTAAAGAAAATGGATTTAGAGATGCACGAGTAATATCAGATACCTTAACTAAAATCAATGATAAAACCATCGCACTAGATATAAAGGTAGAAGAAGGAAGAAAATATTATTTTGGTGATATAAAATTTATAGGGAATACTGTTTATACAGACGAGCAGTTAAAAAGACTTATTAAAATAGAAAAAGGAGATGTGTATAACGGTGTGGCTTTTGATCAACGTATAAGCAATCCTGAAGATCCAGATTCTGACGATTTGACTAACCTTTATCAAAACAGCGGTTATTTATTCTCTAGTGTTGATGCGGTAGAAACCAAAGTTCAAAACGATACAATTGATTTTGAAGTAAGGATTGTAGAAGGTAAAGAAGCTTATTTTAATAACATAAGTGTAAGTGGTAACACAAGGACTAACGATCACGTTATTTACCGTGCGATAAGAACATCGCCTGGAGAAAAATACTCCCGTCAAAAAATCATCAACTCTATACGAGAGGTAGGACAACTAGGCTTTTTTGATGCACAAAAAATCAACCCACAACTTACTAATGTTAATCAAGAAGAGGGTACTGTAGATGTAGAATATGAACTAGTAGAAGCAGGCGCCAGCCAGATAGAACTACAAGGTGGTTATGGTGGTGGTGGTTTTGTAGGAACACTAGGGCTGCGGTTTAACAACTTCTCTTTACGCAATATTTTTAACGGTAAATCATACCTCCCTTTACCTATGGGAGACGGACAAACCGTGGCGATAAGAGCACAAGCAAGTACCATTTTTAGAACTTACAGCCTTAATTTTACCGAGCCGTGGCTAGGAGGTAAAAAACCTGTTTCTTTTAATGTGTCCTTTTCACACAGTGAACAATTTAGGGTAAATCCGCAAAATTTTAGAGAGGTAGATAGAAACCAACGCTTCCTTATCTCTGGTGGTACAGTAGGTATTGCAAAAAGACTAGAATGGCCTGACGAGTACTTTCAATTTTCACAAGCAATCTCTTTTCAACACTACAACCTTAAAAATTACCAGACTAACCTTTTTAATTTTCCCAACGGATTTTCTAACAACCTAGCTTATACAGTAGGACTGAGCCGCAATAACGTGGGGGTAAATCCTATTTTCCCTACCTATGGATCCTCATTTTCTATAACCGCAAAAATGACACTGCCTTATTCCTTATATAACGGTGTAGATTATGCAAATCTAGAAAATGACCCTAGATATCAAACAAACGGCGTGGCTGATCAAGCCAAAATAGATCAAGAAAAATTCAAGTTTCTTGAATATTATAAAATCAAATTTGACGGTACCTGGTACACCCAGCTGTATGAAAAATTAATTTTACAAACTAAGACAGAATTTGGTTTCCTAGGTGCCTACAATAGTGATAGAGGTCTAGTGCCATTCGAGCGTTTCTTTGTAGGTGGTGATGGACTAGGTGCATTTGCTCTAGACGGTCGTGATATTATAAGAATGCGAGGGTATGAAAACAGCGCCCTTACTAATAGTGCAGATGGAGATACTGTGTACAATAAATTCTCTCTAGAATTGCGTTACCCTATTTCATTAGAACAAGCCGCGTCTATTTATGTACTTACATTTGCCGAAGCTGCTGGATCTTATGAACGATTTAGAGACTATAATCCATTTGACGTGCAGCGATCTGCCGGTGCGGGATTGCGTATCTTTATGCCAGCATTTGGTTTATTAGGTGTAGATTTTGGTTATGGATTTGATAGTATTCCTAATACAGCAATTAATGAACCCAGCGGCTGGCAGGTTCACTTTATTATCGGGCAACAATTTTAATTATGGCATGATTATTTCCTTATATACTTAAGATATGAAAAACAAACTTGTAATTTTTGGAATGATAGCTGTTCTTAATTTCGCTTTCGCCAAAGCGCAAAGAGGAGCAAGAGTAGGCTACATAAACATGGAATACATACTAGAAAATATTCCAGAATATCAAGCAGCCTCTAAACAACTAGACTCTAAAATGCAAAAATGGAAAGTAGAAATCGATCAAATGGCAAACGAAATTGCCAAAATGAAAGAATCCCTGCAAAATGAAAAGGTGCTGCTCACCAAAGAGTTGATAGAAGAAAAAGAAGAAGACATTAGTTTTAAAGAACAAGAACTAGCAGCTTATCAAGAAAAAAGATTTGGCGCACAAGGTGACTTTTTATTGCAAAAACAACAACTTATACAACCCGTTCAAGATCAAGTTTTTAACGAGGTTCAAAAAATAGGCGAGCAAAAAAAATACGATTTCCTGGTCGATAGTTCTGAAATGGCATTACTATACAGTGCAGAGCGTCACGATGTAAGTGATGAAGTATTGAGAGCTATAGGAAGAGCTGGAAAGAAAAAAACTGCCGAAGAAAAGAAAGAAGCAGAAAAGAAACCAGAACCATACCTATCTGTCGTAGAAGCTGAAGAAAAAGAAGAAAAAGAACAGGCAAAAGAAGAAAAGAAAGAAGAAATCAAAAAAGCCCTTTCTGAACGTCAGGCAGCCCGCGAAGAGCGCAAAAGAATAATTGACTCTACAAGAGCCGCCAAAAATGAAGCTTATAAAAAACGACGCGAAGAGATGATTGCTGAAAGAGATAGAAAAAGAGACAGTATAAAAGCTGTAAGAGATGCCGCTAGAGAAAAAAGACAAGAAGGAGATAATCAAACCCCATGAGATAAGGATTAATAAATGATCTTCTTATATTTGCAATCCCTTTAAAACTATTTAAAATAGAATTGATAACAATAAATACAACAGTACAATAATGAAAAAAATTAAAAGCCTTATTGCAGTAGTTACCTTAATAGTTGCTGGTGTACAAATAGGTCATGCACAAGCTGCGCAACCTACTAAAGTATGTCACGTGGCCTCTCAAGAACTGGTAGAAGCAATGCCTAGCGCAATAGCTGCAGACAAGCAGTTAAGAAACCTTGCCAAAACTTATGAAACAAAGTTAACAGCAATGGACAATGAAATAAAAACAAAATTTCAAACTGCCCAAGAAGCTGCACCACAAAGAACTAAGGAAGAAAATGAAAGAGTACTTGCAGAAATTACTGAAGGACAGAAAAAACTAGAAGAGTATTATCAAAACTCTCAAAAAGCAATGAGCCAAAAAAGAACCGATCTTTTAAAGCCTATTTATAAAGAGGTACGAGAGGCTATCTTTAAAGTTGCTAGAGCAAAAGGTTTTGATTATGTGCTAGATTCTACAACAGGTACAGGAATAATTATGGCAGATGGTTATGACCTCACTAAAGATGTAAAAGCATCGTTAGGTATTAAATAAAACCTCTTACTTAATAGAATTAAAAGCCATTTAGATTTTATATTCTAAATGGCTTTTTCATTGAATAGACTTACCCCTAAATTTATAACGCCTTACCGTCTATATAAATTGAAGTTCCTTTGACACTTCTATCATACATGATAATACTACCCGCAACGGCAACATTTAGACTTTTTGGGGTGTTAAACTTAATAAGATGCAGGGCTTTTTCAATTACCATATTAGGCAGGCCATGGTCTTCTGCACCTAGTAAATAAACAGCATTACGCGGGTGTTTAAAATCTTGTAACCACACAGCACTATCGGTTAATTCAACCCCTATAAGCATGGCACCTTTAGGTAAATGACTGTAAAAATCATCAAAGGTTTTGTAGTGAAAATAAGGAATTGCACCTACCGCATTGTGGGTGTCACAAGCCTGTTTTGCATATCGTTTGCCGATAGTAAAAATATAGTTGGCCCCCAGGTTTTGAGCTGTGCGCCATAAGACGCCTAGATTTTCAGGTGTTTTTCCATTAATGATGCCTATACCATAGTACCCTTGCTCTAGATTGTTAATTTTCATATGGTAAAAGTATTAAAGAGATTTGAACTTTCTCTACTCACCACAAAATTGCTTTTTTTAGTTTTTAAATATTTAAAGGTGTGATATAGGTTGAATGAATTTTTGTTTTTATTTCGCTTTCGCGAAAGCGAAATAAAAAGAGGTTTATACTAGAATCATAACACATCTAAAACCACACTGTATAGAATTATTTTCAATGGTAACTGGCTTAATTATTGCTATTTTTACCCGTCATGAGATTATACAGTAACAGCCTAAGAAACCGCATCTTCTTCTCTATGATGGTGCTTACCATTATCGCCAGCGTTCTAATTGCTGGAATGTCTATATACCAATTTCAAGAGCAGGCCAAAGATTATCATGAAAACAGACTGCTGCGCAAGGAACAAGCTATTAAAGAAAACATCTCTTATGTGATTTCAAAAACAGACTATGAAGTCACTACAGAAAATTTAGACCTTATTTTTAAAAATGATATTTATGGAATAAGTGATATTCATGAAATGCCAATATTTTTATATGATCTAGACGGCAAATTAAAAAAAAGTTCTAAAGCATTATTTAAAACCGACAGTTTACATAACAGGATGCCCAGCTCTATTATCAACCACTTAAGAGAGTCTGATGATGGTCGCTATGTAGAACAATTTGAATTAAATGGACAAAGTTACCGCTCTAGCTATTCTTATCTACTAGATCGACAGTTTAAGAACATCGCTATTCTTCATTTACCTTATATAGAAAATGATGATTTTATGAAGTACGAACTTCAGGAATTTTTAAGACGATTAGGGGTGATTTATGCATTGATGTTTTTAATTTCTCTAGTATTAGGTTATTTTTTAGCTCGTTACATCACAAGATCTATAAGAAGTATTTCAGATAACTTGAAAGAACTGGACATTTCAAAACGCAACCGCAAGCTAGAAATAGACGATAAAGGAACAGAAGAAATCAATACCCTTGTGGCTTCTTATAATAAAATGGTTGAAGAACTAGAAGAAAGTGCAGTAAAACTAGCCACAACCGAAAGGGAACAAGCCTGGCGAGAAATGGCAAAACAAGTAGCACACGAGATTAAAAATCCGCTTACCCCTATGCGCCTTACCGTTCAAAGTTTTGAAAGAAGGTTTGATCCTGCACAGGTAGATTCTAAAGAAAAATTAAAAGAGTTCTCAAACACATTAATAGAACAAATTGATGTGATGAGTCATATAGCAAGTGCTTTTTCTACCTATGCCACCATGCCTGCGCAACAAAGTGAAGAAACAGATGTGTGTATGGTAACGCAACTGGCTCTAGACATTTTTAATGAGTCTAACATTCATTATAAAGAAGATGTTACCTCATTAAAAGTTGTTTTTGATAGAACACAGTTAATAAGAGTGGTTACTAACCTAGTTAAAAATGCCTTACAAGCCACAGTTCCAGATAGAGAAAATAAAATTATTGTAAGCATTCAGCACGATGAGAATAGGGTATATTTAATAGTTTCTGACCAGGGTAGTGGCGTCCATCCCGATCATGAAAAAATGATTTTTGAACCTAAGTTTACAACAAAAAATAGTGGTATGGGACTGGGGCTTGCAATGGTAAAACAAATTGTAGAAAATTTTAAAGGTAACATAGATATGAAAACTATTTATGGAGCAGGAACCACATTTACCGTGACTTTACCAAAGGCTAATAAAAGAAAATAGCCTTCATAATTCTAGGTTTTATCATAAAAATATAAAATACCGCTATATTAAACAGGTCATATTGTAATCTAGATATTTTTTAAATTCTGTTTAAAGTAATTTCAAAGGTGGTTCCTAGATCCTTTTTACTCTCTACAACTTTTATCTTACCGTTGTGATAATCTTTTATAATGCGTTTTGCTAGTGAAAGACCCAGCCCCCAGCCTCGTTTCTTTGTAGTAAAACCTGGTTTAAAGACTTGGTTCCATTGACTTTTTGGTATTCCTTTACCAGTGTCTTTTATTTGTATAAAAACATTGTAAACATCTGCTCGCAAATAAACCGATATAGATCCTTTTCCCTTCATGGCATCTATTCCATTTTTTATCAAGTTTTCAATAACCCACTCAAACAAAGGCTCGTTTAATTTAACAAATATGGGTTGGTCTGGAACATCTATATTAAAATGTATCAATTTTGAAGAACGATTTGCGATATAGTCGGTCGCTTTTTGTGTTTGGGCGATAATGTCAGTCTCGGTAAGTTTAGGAATAGAACCTATTTTTGAAAAACGATCGGTGATCATTTTAAGCCTGTTGATATCCTTTTCCATTTCGTCAATATAGGAGGGGTCTACAGGTGTTTCTCTTAAAATAGTCGTCCATCCTACTAGAGAAGAAAGTGGCGTTCCTATTTGATGGGCACTTTCTTTTGCCATTCCAGCCCACAATTTGTTTTGTTCGCCTGCTTTATTTGACCTATAAAAAAACCAAATAACAAAAAAGAACAACAACATAATAATTACAAGTGCCATAGGATAGTACTTAGTTTTTGTAATGACCTCACTATTTCCATAATAAATAGTAGCAAATGGTTGATCACCTAGTCTAGTTACTATAGGTTCATTATCTTTTTTATAAATGTCAATTAACTTTTTAAGCTCGGCAGTGTCATTTTCTATTTCTTTAGGCAAATTTTTTGAAGACATCTCTCCCTTATAATTAACTAGAATCATAGGTACTGATGTAGTGTGTTCCATAACCTGCAAACCCAATTCACCTAAGTCTGCATCTAGCGGCTGGTTTTGCAGATCTTTGGCAGCAATACCAAATTCTTTAATGTTTTTGCGTTCAATTTCTTTTAATTGCTGAAAAAAGTCATAGGTATTCCACAAAATTAGCGACGTAATGAATACCGCCGCAACGATAACGATCCATCTATAAATATTTTTATTTGTAGTAAAATCCACGAGTTTTGTGTGTGTGTTTAAATATTAAAATCGGCAAGGTTAACACTGATTAATAGATAATTTTAAGTTTAATTATTGATCAATCTCTTTTTACTAGTAAATAGTAATCATCTTCCATAGGTAAATAACCTTGATTATATACAAAATAGTATACAGTTCCTTTTTTAGTAGTGTAAATACTGGTAAAGAATGTAAAATCAAATCCAGCACCGAGCAATTTATTTCTAGAAACTTTGGTTTTATCTTTTGGATTTAATTCTTGTAAAACCCTATGATTTTTACGTAATCTATTGTTAATGTTGCGCATTAATGCACTGCTATCGCGGTTTAATTTATTGTTTGCCACATTGCGACAGTAATCACTACAGTACACCTTATCTGCTCTACCACGCACCTCTTCCTCACATTCAGGACATTTTCTTTTTGCCATAACACGATTACATTATAAAAATTTAAATATACTAAACATTTGCAAATGGTTGATAAAACCCACGATGCTATGCCCTTAATCGTGATTGCAACAGTTTTACAAATAATTTTAATTTCTTGTGATATTACTTTAAACACTTATAGCCATCGTTGCAATAGAGATTTTTATATCGGGATTTTTATGTAATTCTTTTGCACAAAGTGCTAGTGTTGTACCAGTAGTAATTACATCATCTATAAGTAACACGTGCGTTCCTGGGGCAATTACTCCTATAAGTTGGTAAGGTGACTGGGTCTCATCGCTGCGTTGTAATTGATTAAGTTGCGCTTGTTTTGTGGTATTTCGGTTTTTAATAAGTACGCTTTCGCAAAAGCGAACCCCAAAGCAAGCTGCTATTTCTTTTCCAAAACCATCTACCTGATTATAGCCCCGTTGCGCCCGTCGTAGGGGATGCACTGGCACAGGTATTACCATGTCAACATCCTTATATGCCGGGTCGTTTTGTAAGACAGTAGCCATCCATTTTCCAAAAAATGGACCAACCTCCTCACGACCTTGATATTTTAATTGATGGATAAGCTGTTGTACCACCCCTATTTTTTCATAATAAAACAAGCTTGTTGCCTGTTGTATTTCTACCCGTGCAAAAAACAGTTCTTTTACTTTGTTTTGCTTTTTTAAATGGTCTAGAGCAACAGGAATCTCCATCCTACACGAGGTGCAAATAACTTGCTCTCCCGCTGTTAACGTAGTGTCACAACCCATACAAACCTCTGGAAAGAATAGATTAATAAAATCAGATAACCAGCTCAAAAATTAGTTAATTTTGTGTTCATTTACATATTTAATTTCATTTCCTAAATTATAATAATGAATCGCATTAAACAGCGTTATAAAGATAAATAAGTTCACATGACACAACAAAAAGACAATCGCATTTTAAAAGTATTATTAGTATTATTTGTGATAGGCTTTGTAGGCCTAGGAGTATGGTCTTATCAAACTTTTCAAGAAAATGAAGGCATAAAAGTCGCTCTAACAGTTGAAAAAGACGAAATACAAAAGGAACTACAAAACATAGAAAAAGAATATACAATAGAAATCGACAAAGGCAATGCACTTAGTGCCGATCTTGTAAGTGCTAAAAATCGCATTACCAGACTTATAGATAGTGTAAGTAGATTAAAAGGCGATGTAAAAGTGATCGCCGTATTACGCAGGGAACTGGCAAACATTAAAAAAGAGCGCGATGTATTACAAGATAAAATTAGCACACTAGAAATAGTGAATCAGATGCTTACCATGGCAAACGATAGCACACGTGCCGCTTTAAATAATCAGGTTTTAAAAACGCAGGATCAAAGTGCCATTATAGAAAACCTAAATTCTAATGTAGCGCGGGCAGCAGCATTAGTGCCGACTAATTTTAAGCCTGTAGGTGTAATTATAAGAAGCTCTGGCAAGCAAATAGAAAATGATCGCGCAAGACGTGTAGATGACATCAAAGTATGTTTTACACTGCCTGAAAACCCACTGGCAAATACAGGAGTTGTTTCTTATCTTTTACAAGTAATTGACCCAGAAAACAATGTTATAGGCGAGAATAAAACTAAAGATTTTGATGGTCAACAATTGAGCTATTCAAAAGTGATACAATTTAATTACAAAGGTAAAGAGTTAGACCTGTGTGAATTAGTAGGTTTAAATGAAGACAATATCGTCAAGGGACGTTATAGAATTAATCTTTACAATGGTGCTGCGCGAGTAAGCAGTGGCGAGATTACTTTAAGATAAACATTGTTGGCAAACATTTGACAAAACAGATGGATGAAAATAAAATTTAACGAAAACGAAAAGTCGATTGAAATAAAAGACGGATTAAAAATGCAGTATTTATTGATGAAAATATCATTGATTTGTACTCTCATTAATTCTGTTATTTTTCCTGTTTTTGTTTTGGATAAGAAACAAATGGAATGGCTGGGATTTATATGGATAATACTTGGAATATTTTCAATCGTGATGTTGATTTATCAATTACTAAAAAAATCTGCATCTGAAAAACTGAATTTATATGACATAAGTTCCCTAACCGAAAAGCAAGTTTTTGGTCGAAAAAGATTCAGCCTAAAATTAAAAAACGGAAAGTTGAGAGACTTAATGGAAATGAAAAACGAATCTGACATTATAGAAACCAAAGAGTTGTTTAAAAATATCGGAATTGAAATAAACTGAATAGAAAAACAAAAACGATTTGCCAATAACTAAGCATATGGCGTGACTATAGGCCAACGCTATATGCTCTGTTGACTGATCTGGGATACTAGATAAGGAGGGAATTGAGGATTAAGCACTTTCCTTGGCAGAAGGATTACTCTTTTTTAGCGCTGTTTTTCTTTTTTATTAAAAGGTAAACTTTCAAAAATAGCGTTTTTTGTAGTTGATTTTTAGTTTTTGAGATTTTAGACTCAATAAATCTTACATAGTCAACATAGCGCAGGTAATAGTTAAGGTGCTTTTAGATTTTTTTCATAGAATAAACTTTAGAAAAGGAAGAGTATCTGCCATAACAGCAACTGCGAGAAAACTTGCAGTCATTATTTGGAATATGGTAGTCAAAGGTATTCAATATCAAAACCCAGATGGATATTTACACCTAGATCAAAAAAGAAAATTAGGTTGATCAAAAAGAATAAGAAAACAAAGCTATAAATTTGGACTGACAACAGAAGATTTAGGTCTAAATACAAATCATTGTAAAACAGCAACTTAATTTACGTTAGTCAGAATACAACAAAATCATTTTACAAATAAACATCTAGTAAAAAAAATGTATTTTTGATTAAATATTTTAATTATGGATTTACAAACTAGAAAACTCAATTTAATAACCTATTTAGCTCAAATTAAGGACGAAATATTTTTTGACAAATTGGAAAATTATATCTTAAAAAAAGAGGTTGAAAATAATCCTGAATTAAAGCCATTTACAGTTGAGGAGTTGATAAATAGAATTGAAATATCTGAATTGGATTTTAAAAATGGAAAAGTTAAAAACCAAGAGGAGTTAGAGAAAATTTCTGCAAATTGGTAAAAATGAAAATAGTTTGGACTGATTTTGCCATCAGAAATTTAAAAGACATTTTTGATTATTATTCTACCAAAGTAAATAAAAAAGTTGCACATAAAATTAGAAAACAAATTCTTCAATCCTCGAAACAACTAATACATAACCCGAATTCTGGACCTATTGAGCCAAATTTAACGATCCTAAATAAAAACCACGGATACTTAGTTAGTGGACATTACAAACTAATTTACAGAATTGTGAGTGATGAGATTATAATCAATGATGTCTTTGACACACGTCAAAACCCGGCTAAAATGAATGATGAAAATCGGATTGAATAATAAAGTACTACTGCCAATAACTAAGCATATGGCGTGTGCCGATAGGCCAACGCTATATGCTCTGTTGACTGATCCGGGATACTAGATAAG
>CAZQGX010000057.1:0-20502 GCA_964593255.1 uncultured Flavobacteriaceae bacterium
CTGGTATCAATACAAACAAGAAGCATTTAATATGCTAATTAGAACTTAGCTATTTATCTTTAAGAATGGACCCTGCTTATGATAAAATTTCAAGACGATTTTTAGAAAATCCTGAAGAATTTAAGCGCGCTTTTGCAAAAGCATGGTTTAAATTAATTCATAGAGATATGGGACCAACATCCACTTATCTAGGAAAAGACATTCCTAAAGAAGAATTCATCTGGCAAGACCCTATTCCTGCAGTGAATCATAAATTAGTGGTGACCAAAGATATAGCTAAACTGAAAAATGAAATCATCAAAACAGGTTTATCAAATAGTGAGCTGGTCTCTACAGCATGGGCATCTGCATCTACTTATCGTCATTCAGACCGTCGTGGTGGTGCTAATGGAGCAAGGATTCTTTTAAGTCCACAACGCCAGTGGGCAGTTAATAATCCTAAACAATTAAATAAAGTTTTAAACCAATTAGAAAAGGTTCAATCAAACTTTAATAATAAAGCCAAAGGAAACAAGAAAATTTCAATGGCAGACTTAATTGTACTAGCTGGAAATGTAGGGGTCGAACAAGCTGCAAAAGCTGCAAATATAAATGTATCAGTACCTTTTACACCAGGAAGAATGGATGCTTTACAAGATCAAACAGATGTAGAATCTATGAAATTACTAGAGCCTATTGCAGATGGTTTTAGAAATTATACTAGCAAAAAATATGTGTATACCACAGAAGAATTATTGATTGATAAGGCACACTTATTAACACTTACTGCACCAGAAATGACTGTTTTAGTTGGCGGTATGCGTGTAATGGACACTAATTATGATGGTTCAGAACACGGTGTACTTACTGATAATAAAGGAGCTTTAACAAACGATTTCTTTATCAATCTACTAGATATGGATGCTAAGTGGGAAGCCATAGATAAAGAAAATGAATTGTTTGAAATCAAGGATAGATCGACAGGTAAAGTTAAATGGACAGCAACAAGAGCAGATTTAATTTTTGGTTCTAATTCTGAATTAAGAGCATTATCTGAGGTTTATGCAAGTGAAGATGCAAAAGAAAAGTTTGTAAAGGATTTTGTAAATGCATGGAATAAAGTAATGATGCTAGACCGATTTGATATTAAATACGGTCAATACAAATAATTGATTTACGACTATTCTTAAACAATAGCGATATAAACAGAAACATTTTTTATAATCATTTAAAATTTTTAAATCCCTGCCCAAATAAGGCGGGGATTTTTAGTTGTGAAGATCATTATTAAAAAAAATATTTTCCAATATAGTTTGTAAATCATAATAAGGATTGTTTTTTGATAAATACAAGGTAGATGTGATTTCAACTTTTAACATTTGTTAAAAAATTCCTCTTTTTCATTTCCTTTTCATCTTTTTTTCTTTTCTAGCCCAGCAAGGGGACTCAATAAAGCTTTCACAAAAACAAAAACAGCTTACTATTACTAAAATGTTAAATGTAAAGATCACAACTATTCTTTAAAGAAAAAAACATTTTTTTGCCTAAAAATAAACTTGCAAAATTCTATCTTCACCAGCTATGAATAAATTTATACTTGCTTTATTTGTCCTATTTACCATTTGTATAAATACCGCCCAAGAAAATAGGCTGGCACATCAACAACCTAACACTGCAGAGATTTATCACAATATAAAAAAATTAGGCTTTTTAGGATCTGTGCTTTATGTAGCAGCCCATCCAGACGATGAGAACACGCGGTTGATTTCATGGCTGGCAAACGATCAAATGGCACGCACTGCCTATTTATCGCTTACTCGTGGTGATGGCGGCCAGAATTTGATAGGACCACAATTGCGAGAGCAATTAGGAATGATAAGAACACAAGAGCTTTTAGAAGCTAGAAATATAGATGGCGGTTTGCAATATTTTACTCGAGCAAATGATTTTGGCTATTCAAAACATCCAGATGAAACTTTAAAAATATGGGATCAAAAAGAAGTCATGGAAGATATGGTTCAAATTATAAGAGAATTTCAACCAGATATCATCATCAATAGATTTGATCACCGTTCACCTGGCACCACCCATGGCCACCATACCAGTAGTGCTATTTTAAGTATGAAGGTTTTTGATTTTGCAGCCAGTAATACAATTTATGCAAACCAGTTAAAAGAGTTAGACCCTTGGCAAGCACAACGTATTTTCTTTAACACCAGCTGGTGGTTTTATGGCAGTGAAGACGCTTTTCAAAAAGCCGACAAAACAAATCTTCTAGAAATAAATACCGGTAAGTTTTACTTGCATAAAGGACTTTCTAACGGCGAAATTGCTGCGTTGAGTAGAAGTAAGCATAAGTCTCAAGGTTTTGGAAGCTCTGGCTCTCGTGACTCGCAAATAGAATATTTAGAATATTTAAAAGGTTCTTTTCCTGATGATAAATCAAATATTTTTTCTGGCATCAACACCACATGGTCACGAGTTAAAGGTGGTGAAAATATTGAAAAGTTACTAAAAGAAGTGATCACAGCTTATGATTTTAAAAATCCTAGTAACAGCATTCCCCAATTATTAAAATTGCGTTCTAGCATAGAAAAATTACAAGATTCTTACTGGAAAAAAATAAAAATAAAAGAGTTAGATCAAATCCTTCTAGATGTTACAGGTGCTTATCTAGATGCAGCTGTTAATACAACGACAGCAACGGCTGGTGAATCCCTTTCTGTAAAGTTAGAATTGACTAACCGGTCAATAGAGCAATTAGAAGTAAACATTCTTACCAATCAAATCATACAGACAGACGTGCAAGAAGTTCTTTTAAAAGCTTTTGAAAGTAAAAACATTGCAGCAACATTACAGATTCCGCCTGGTTTTGATGCCACATCGCCCTACTATTTAAAACAAAAAGGATCATTGGGGATGTATCAATTTAAAGACAGAATATTAACAGGTATGCCAGAAGAGAAATGGGCGTTTATAGTGCGGGTACTCATTAAAATTCAAGGAGTTAACATCTATCATGAAATACCCGTTATTCATAAAAGTACAGATCCTGTAAGAGGTGAGATCAGTGAACCGTTATCAATTGTTCCAGATGTTGCCATAAGTATAGAAAACCCCGTATATGTATTTACTGGTAATAAAGATCAAAATATTATGGTGCGCTTTAAAGCAAATAAAAAAATCAATAATGCAAGTGTAAATCTGTTGCACCCAGATGGCTGGCAGGTTCATCCTGCAAATTACACCTTTGACATACTGGATAAAGGACAAGAGAAAACCCTTGCCTTTTCTATCTCACCGCCAGATACTGCCTCTAACGGCGTCATCACCGCGCAAGTGCAAGTAGCCCAAAAAACCTATCAGCACGAGGTAATAAAAATACAATATGACCATATTCCAGACCAGCAACTGGTAAGAATAAACGAGGCACAAGTTATTCAACTGGGGCTTGAAAATAGGGCAAAAACAATAGCCTATATCAACGGCGCTGGTGACGATGTTGCACAGGCAATAGCCGCTATGGGAAGTAAAGTTTTTAAATTTGAACCTAACGAGGTACCTAGCGACCTGACAAAATACGATGCGGTAGTTACAGGAATTAGAGCTTTTAATGTGGCAACTAATGACATGCAAATCCTTAAAAATCGCCTAGACACCTATGTTAAAAATGGCGGCGTGTTGATCATGCAATACAATACAAATAGAGGAATAAGTCCTGATATATTAGGCCCTTTACCTATCTCGCTTTCGCGAAAGCGAGTTACCGATGAAAAAGCTGCAATAACCATTTTAAATCCCGATCATAAAATCATGAACTCTCCTAATGTGATCACTAATGCAGATTTTGAAAATTGGGTACAAGAGCGTGGATTGTATTTTCCAGACCAATGGGACCCAGCTTTTACCCCTATTCTAGGAATGAATGATGAAGGTGAAGAAATGACTAAAGGAAGTCTAATTGTTGCCCCATATGGCAAGGGGTATGTGATTTACACAGGTTTAAGTCTTTTTAGAGAATTGCCTGCTGGTGTTACTGGCGCCTATAAATTACTAGCAAATATGATAAGTATAGGAGTTGAAAATGAATCTACAAATCAAACAGATGAGACAAGAAAACTCTAAAAAATGGAATGTGGTATATACGGTTGTAATTCTTGCAAATATTGCATTTGCAATTGCTTTTTACATGATAAGCGCTGTTTATGGAAATAGTTGATTGGTTTATACTAGTTAGTACACTAGCCTTTATTGTGCTTTATGGGGTTTATAAAACCCGTGGTAGGCAAACTAGTGAAGAATATATAAAAGGTGGCGACGCCAGGTGGTGGACTGTAGGACTTTCTGTAATGGCAACACAAGCTAGTGCGATCACTTTTTTAAGCACACCAGGACAAGCATATACCGATGGGATGGAGTTTGTACAATTTTATTTTGGGCTACCCATTGCAGTTATTATTATATGTGTCACTTTTATTCCTATATATCACAAGCTTAAGGTTTACACCGCTTATGAATTTCTAGAAAAAAGATTTGATTTAAAAACCAGATCTTTAGCCTCTATATTATTTTTGATTCAACGTGGGCTTGCCGCAGGAATCACCATTTATGCACCTGCAATAATTTTAAGTGCTGTACTGGACTGGGAATTAAAATACTTAAATGTTATTATCGGGATTTTAGTAATCATTTATACCGTATCTGGTGGTACAAAAGCGGTAAACGTCACTCAAAAACAACAAATGATCGTTATCATGGCCGGTATGGTCACAGCTTTTGTACTTATTGTAACGCAACTGCCAGATAATGTAACGTTTGACAATGCCCTGACCATGGCGGGAAGTGCCGAAAAAATGAGCATCCTAGATTTTGACTTTTCATTAAACGATAGGTATAATGTGTGGAGCGCTCTTTTTGGCGCTAGCTTTTTAATGCTTAGTTATTTTGGTACAGATCAATCACAGGTACAGCGTTACCTTTCAGGAAAATCTGTAAAACAAATGCGTATAGGTTTGCTTTTTAACGGTTTACTAAAAGTCCCTATGCAATTTTTTATTCTTATGGTGGGTGTGATGGTTTTTGTATTTTATCAATTTAATTCTACCCCACTCAACTTTAATCCTGCTGCCGAAAAAGCCGTAAAAGAAAGTAAATTTGCTGGACAATACAGTAGACTAGAATCTAGCCATGAAGAAATATTAAGAGAAAAACAAGAAGTACAACACAAATATGCAGCGTCGTTAAGCACATCAAATCCTCAAGATATCCTTAATTACGAACTTGCACTAGATTATCTAAGAAAACAAGAAGAAGCAAATCGTGAAAAAGCAAGAGGTCTTATTAAAAGAGCCGACACGAGCATAGAGACCAACGATAAAGATTTTGTATTCATTCATTTTATTTTGAATCATTTACCTAAAGGCTTGATAGGTTTGCTGCTCGCGGTTATTTTAAGTGCTGCGATGAGTTCTACCGCCTCTGAATTAAACGCATTAAGTTCTACCACCGCAGTTGATATATATAAAAGATATTATAAAAACGATTATGACGACGATCACTTTGTAAACATGAGCAAGTGGTTCACGTTAATGTGGGGACTTATTGCGATATTTTTTGCCAGTTTTGTTTCCTTATTTGATAACCTGATACAACTAGTCAATTTTATAGGCTCTATATTTTATGGAACTATTTTAGGTATATTTTTAGTGGCTTTTTACCTAAAAAAAATAAAAGGTCACGCTGTTTTTATAGCTGCTTGCATCTCGCAAGTTATCGTTGCTACTTGTGCCATATTACATGAATTTGTTGATGGAATAGAGATATTGCCCTTTTTGTGGTTAAACCCGCTAGGTGCTTTTTTAACCATAGGACTTGCTTTGTTTTTCAGTAAGTTAGATAGAAATAAAAATACTGTATCATATGAATTTTATCAAGACACAATTGAATAACAGGTCTTAATAAATCAATAACTTTTTAATGTAAAGCCAAAGGTGAGCATGCGGTCTTCTTGCTCTTGATTTTCTATCACCACGCTCTCAAAGGTGTGTAAATAATTTATTATAAAATTCACATGTTTAAAAATGGGCAATTCAAAACCTACATCTGCTTGCCATCTATAATTATCACTTTGTTCTAGCGAGGGCTGAAAATAAAACTCGTGAGTAATACTAAATTTATTTTTAAATAGTTGGTATTTCCCATTGATCCATACAGTACCTCTCATGGTGTTGATACTCTCGTTACCATTGTATTGCGTTCTATTAAAGCTAGACCGTTCAAACCTAGTTTGTTCATACTCGCTAGATACTGCAAGTTTAAGCCAATGCTGCTTTTCATCAAGAATTTTATAAGTAACACCACCCCCCACTAAAGACCGTAAAGCTATTTCTCTTCTAAAACTAGTACTTATAAAACCTAAAACTAGAGGGTACAATTTTTTATCTGGATTTAAATACAAAAAATTAAGACTCAAGATATCTTCATCGGCTTTTTCTTTATTAAAAGCCTGATATACATATGAATTTTGCGTCTTAAACACCCAATTTCTTAAAGGCTTAAAACTAAAATCAGATTTTGCTCTAAAAATTAAAGTCTCTACATTACCACCTTGGTAAAAGCCTGTTAAAGAAAGGTTTGCTTTAATATTAAGCGTGTCACTTTCATTAATTTGCGCACATAATAGCAGCGGTAAAAACAAGAGATAAAAACACAATTTCTTCATGCGATCACCTTTTAACTAGTTGATGTTTATAGCGGTGCAATATAAGTAATAAGGATAATTTATTAGCAATATTCGCTTTCGCGAAAGCTAAAACATCACAAACACCTTTCTAAAATCGTACCTTTGAAATTCAAAAATAACCCGTGGCAAGAATAGTTCCAGCATCTATAAAAGAACAAAGTAAAAAAAACAAATCCTTATCTTTCAGTGCATTAAAAACACTTCCGAGATTTTTTAAGGAAATATGGATGGTAAGTCCAAAGTTATTTATCGTCAATTTTATAGCGAGATTACTTACCGCAATCAGCCCTGTTGTGCTATTATGGGTAGGAAAACTAATTATAGACGAGGTGATTCTACAACTATCGCTAGATGTAAAAAACCTACAACAGCTATGGACCTATGTCATTATAGAACTGGTGGTTGCAGTGATAGCAGATTTGTTAAACCGATTAATCAACCTTACCGACGGATTAATAGGCGATTTATATTCTAACGCATCGTCTGAAAAAATTATAAGAAAAACAAATGAACTTACCCTAGAGCAGCTAGAAGACCCAGATTTTTATGACAAACTAGAGCGCGCAAGACAGCAAACTAGTGGTCGCGTGGGGCTTATGAGCGCCTCTTTAAGCCAGGTACAAAGTATTATTTCTATAGGGTCTTTAATAGCAGGACTGATCTATTTTGAACCTTTATTGATCATATTACTGGTTTTGAGTGTCATACCTTCTTTTATAAACGAGGCAAAATATAGTTCTCACCGCTATTCAGTAGCACGCAGCTGGACTGCCGAGCGTCGCGAGCTAGACTACCTACGTTTTATAGGGGCAAACAATCAAACAGCAAAAGAAGTAAAACTTTTTGGACTTACGGACTATATAGCTGCAAGGTTTACAAAACTATCTGGTGACTATTATGAAATCAATAAAAAGCTTTCTATTAAACAAAGTCTATATGGATCGCTATTTAATATTCTAGGAATACTATCGTATTACGGTGCTTATATATTCATCATTTTTAAGGTGACTGCTGGCGTTTTAAGTATAGGAGAATTAACATTTTTGTCTGGATCATTTAACAGGTTGCGCAATAGCCTGCAAGGTTTCTTCTCAAGATTTACCGCGATTACAGAAAGCTCACTATATTTAAGGGATTACTTTGATTTTCTAGATATCGAGATAGACGATACAGCAACGACAAGTACTCCTATTCCTGCAGTAATTAAAAAAGGTTTTGAACTTAAAGATGTGCATTTTGCATACAACGGCAGTGATCTAGAGGTGCTTAAAGGTGTTAGTTTTAATATAAAAGCAGGTGAAAAAATAGCTTTTGTAGGACAAAATGGAGCAGGTAAAACCACCTTAATAAAACTGATTCTAAGATTTTATGAACCCACCCAGGGCGAGATACTACTAGATGGGATCAACATCAACCTATTTGATAAACAGGAGTATAGAAAACGTTTTGGAGTTATTTTTCAAGATTTTTTTAAATACGAATTTAGCTTGCGCGAAAACATAGCCGTAGGAAACATAGAAGAAATCAACAATGATTTTATGATCAACGATGCCTCGCAGCGCAGTCTGGCAGACCAGGTAGTCGCGGTAATGAAAGATGGCATCGAGCAGCAGCTGGGTAGACGATTTGCAAATGGACAAGAATTAAGTGGTGGGCAATGGCAAAAAGTAGCACTGGCACGCGCCTATATGAAAAATGCCGATGTTATTGTACTAGACGAGCCCACCAGCGCGCTAGATGCACAAGCCGAATATGATGTGTTTGAAAGATTTATAGGCCTTACTAAAGGCAAAACAAGCATTATCATTTCCCACCGCTTTTCTACCGTAAGGATGGCAGATCGTATATTAGTTCTAGAAGACGGTAAAGTGGCCGAAATAGGTACCCATGAAGAGCTTATGGCACGACCACATTTATATAAAAAGCTGTTTAATTTACAAGCAGCTGGTTATCAATAATTATTTTTATTATAGAAAATATAAGTGCTACTCTTCTATAAAATACTTATAATCAATAAAAAATGATTCTAACGCATCCATATACGTATAGAAAAATTCGTACACCTGTGGCCAGTCGGTTTGTTTTTGAATTTTTACACCTTCTAGTATTACATAAACCCTAGAAATTATTCTCCCTGATTCTAGCGAGTAATGTTCATCAAAAATTAAATCATTGCTCACCTCTTCTAGCATGATATTTTTAAGACTTAGTAATTTATCATAGTAATAGTCTCTGTAAAACGCATCATCATGAGTGATATCTATAGAGACTACTGCCCTACTGTGCTCAAAAGAAAATTTAAGGTGCACATCTTTAATTTTAGTATCATACAACAACCATTTGCGGTCATATCTTTTACCAAACATGGTCCAAAATTGATGTCTTCTATTTTTTGCCTCTTCTTTAGAATACATAATTGGTTACCTGTTTTTATTACATTATAAAATTCAAAAAGCTTGCAAATAAACAACAATAATCGCCCTACACGTTATGCTTAACGCCTTAATCACATCAAAATTTAAAATACATCAAATAGACTAAAAATCAAAAAGCATCCTAAAGTATATTAGAATGCTTTTTAATATTATTACTAGTAGTTTACTCGCCTTTTACTTGCACAGATGTTTGACCTAGTTCAGTTTTGTTTTTTACATATTTTTCTAGCCATTGGTCTTGCTCCCACAATACATGAAGGATAGACTCTTTGGCTACATATCCATGGCTTTCTTTAGGCAACATCACCAGTCTAGCGGTAGCGCCTAGTCCTTTTAAAGCATTGAAATAACGCTCACTCTGTAAAGGATAAGTACCAGAATTATTATCTGCCTGGCCATGAATTAATAGTAAGGGTTCATTTACTTTTTCGGCATTCATAAAAGGTGACATGGTATTATAAACTTGTGGCGCGTCCCAATAGCTGCGTTCCTCACTTTGAAATCCAAAAGGTGTTAAGGTTCTATTATACGCACCAGACCTAGCGATACCCGCTGCAAAAAGATCTGAATGTGCTAATAAATTTGCAGTCATAAAAGCTCCATAACTGTGACCACCCACAGCTACTCTATTTCTATCTATATAACCTAATGCGTCAACAGCATCTATCGCTGCTTTACCGTTTGCAACTAGTTGTTTAATAAATGTATCATTAGGTTCTACTTTTCCCTCGCCTACAATAGGAAATGCCGCATCGTCTAGCACCACATAGCCTTTCATTACCCAATATACAAAACTGCCATAGCTGGGATAAATAAACTCGTTGGGATTTTGAGTATTTTGGTTGGCACTAGCTTTGTCTTTATACTCTCTAGGATAAGCCCATAACAACATGGGTAATTTCTCCTTTTTATCTTTATCATAATTAGGGGGTAAGTACATGGTCGCGGTTAAATCTAGACCATCATCTCGTTTATAGCTAATCAATTCTTTATGTACATTTTGCAATCCTTCAAACGGATTTTCAAAAAATGTAAGTTGTTGTAAATCATTTTTAATAGATATATTTCTTATATAATAATTAGGATAAGAAGTAGGCGATTCTATTCTTACTAATATCTTACCCTTATCCATATCTAATGCTTCCATTAGGTTTTCTTTTTTATCAGTAAAAGTTGATTGGTACAACCTTTTGGTTTTCTTAGATTTTAAATTCATCTCGTCTATAAAAGGAAATTGTCCTTTATCAGAATAACCGTCGCCTATCAAATAAGCTTTGTTGCCATTTAATTTAAGAATACTGCGATCCCATTCATTTTTTGTAGTGACAAAACTTCCTGGGTCTGAATACACATCTTGATAATTGCGGTCACTTATTACAACAGGTGTTACCTTGTTATCACTAGGGTTAAAAACATAAGTACGCCTGTTGCGTGTATTCCACCAGTAATCATATGCAATGGCTATTTTATCATTTCCATAAATCACACCATTGTAACGGTCTTTAGTTTTTAACAGCTCTTTGCCAGTCCCTTCTTTAAAAGGCGCTTCCCAGCTGTACAATGCATCGCGATACGCAACCTCGTTTGCAGGGTCGCCACCATCTAGTGCCATCACATATTGTAAAGTATGTGGACGATCTGCACGCCAGGAAAGACTGCGCATCCCTTCACGTACTGCCATAAAACCTTTTGGCATTTCTTCCATCAACGGTACTTCATTTACTACAGCTACTTGATTTGCAGCAATATCATAAATAGTAGATTGCATAGGGAACCTGCCATAAGTCACAATATAAGAAAACGGCCTTTTAATTTGCGTTATCATTAAGTGAGAACCATCTGGCGCAAAAGATATGTCACTGTACATTGCACCAGGCAAAAATAGCTTTGTACTACCGTCTAATTGTACTTTCATTAATTTACTTAATGCCAGCTGTTCAAAATTATGCTCGTCTGATGGGTTTTTAAGTAAATCTTGATAAGTTCTATTTTGGGCTTTAGATCCATCACTTGTAGAAATGGTAGGTCCCGTTGGCACCTCTATACTGGTATCAATTAAAGGCTTTCTATCGTCGGCAAGCATGTTAACGAGTAGTGATTCTCCATCTTTAAACCAGTTGATAGGATTCCCCATATTAGCATTGACAACCGCTTCAGTTAGTTTTTTAGCTTTGGCTTGTTTTACGTTTAATAACCAGACTTCTGTACCTGTTTTGGTAGTGTGTGTCATCGCCACCATGGTTTGATCTGGTGACCAGTTAAAATTAGAAAGTTTTGGTTGTGCTGGTAAACCGCTTACAGTAACTAGCTCTTTACTTCCTACTTTTTGCACGGCAACTTTGTCATAAAACGTTACCCTACTACCTATATTTGTAGCGGGATTTATACGCAACCCACCCAGTCGCAATTCGTTTTCAGAAAGCTGTTCTATCGACTTGTAAGTGTCTCTATATAGCAACACCATATTTTCAGTAGCGTCGTCGATAAGTGTTGTGGGCGGCCTGTCATAATCTACTAGCGCCATAATCTCATCAGATGGTTGCTGGTAGTTTAATTTTTCTTGTGATTCCGCTTTCGCGAAAGCGAGAACAACCACCAATAAATAGTATAAATTAAATTTTTTCATAATACGAGTATTGTAAGCCTAAAGATATGTAGCAACTGGAACTGAAAAGAGTAAATTCACAATGCTTTAACAAAATTATTAAGTTAATTATCGCGTACTGATTAAAATAACCGATCGGAAAATCTTCATTATTTTAGAATCCGCTTACCTTTGTTGCATGTATAAAAATGACACTATTGTTGCCCTTGCCACGCCAGCAGGATCTGGAGCCATTGCGGTGGTACGCCTTTCGGGACCACAAGCTCATGATATTGCTGGTAGTATTTTTGTTCCCGCTTTCGCGAAAGCGGAATTACCACCCAATAAAAAAACCTATTTAAAACTAGCGGCAAATACCGTCACTTTGGGTCATATTTATAAAGGAAAACGAGTGATCGATGAAGTATTGCTGTCAAAATTTAACGCACCACGATCCTACACAGGGGAAGATGTGGTAGAAATATCCTGCCATGGGTCCATATTTATACAACAAGAGGTTATCGCAATTTGTTTACAAAAAGGCGCACGCATGGCACAGGCAGGTGAATTTACCATGCAGGCGTTTTTGAACGGGAAAATGGACCTATCACAAGCCGAGGCAGTTGCAGACCTTATTGCCAGTGAAAGTGAAACTGCACACCAAATTGCCTTACAACAAATGCGTGGTGGTTTTTCTAACGAACTAAAAGAATTGCGCTCGCAATTACTAAATTTTGCTAGTTTGATCGAGCTAGAATTAGATTTTAGTGAGGAAGATGTTGCCTTTGCAAATCGAGACGATTTAAAATTACTGTTGCAAAAAAGCCAGCACAGTTTGCGCAGGTTAATAGATTCTTTTGCACTAGGAAATGTACTGAAAACAGGAATTCCTGTTGCAATTGTAGGCGAACCCAACGTAGGGAAATCGACTTTATTAAACGCCCTTTTAAATGAAGAAAAAGCAATAGTAAGCGATATTGCGGGAACCACAAGAGACGCTATAGAAGACGAAATCAATATCGAGGGTGTGCGTTTTAGATTTATAGATACCGCGGGATTGCGCGAGACGACAGATACTATCGAGGGTATGGGCATACAACGTTCTTATGCCAAAGCCGAACAGTCCAAAATGGTGTTGTATTTACTAGATGCAAAACAGCTGAATACCGCACCTAAAATTATACATTGTTTGATGCGCATTCAAATCATGCGGGAGAAATTTCCTAAAAAACCACTAGTGGTCATCTTGAATAAAATAGATCAAATCACCGGTCTAGAACATGCCGAAATCACCAAGCAAATCAACAAAAAATCACCTAATACCATACTGATCTCTTTAAGTGCCAAATCTCGTGCTGGGGTAGACGAATTAAAAACAGCATTAGTAAAAAGTTTTAACAGCGGCGTACTATCTCACGACGATTCTATTGTGAGCAATGCCCGGCATTATGATGCGTTACAACAAGCCTACAACTCGTTACTAGAGGTGCAAGATGGTATAGAAAACGATATTTCTAGCGAGTTTCTTGCCATAGACATCAAATCAACTGCAGAATCACTTGGGATCATAACGGGAGAGATTACAAACGATGAACTTTTAGGGAATATTTTTAGTCAGTTTTGTATCGGAAAGTAGTTATCCTTCTCTTATTTGCTAACTGCCTACTATTGTTAGGTTTATAGGTTCGGTTTCTTCTCTTTTTTGTTGCCCAATTGCACTTTATTGCTTATTTTTGTTGCCCAGTTGTTGCTCAAACAACAAATTTGTTGCCCAAAGGCACATATTAGAAGGTACTGGTGAAATGATGCACCAATCAGCACCAACGAGCAACATAAGGCACTAATAAGCACCAAATGAGTAGTAATATTAAAATTCCGAAATTCTGTCAATATTGTGGTCAGGCATTTGTTGCCCAAACCACAACAACACGGTATTGCTCAAAAACTTGTAATTCCCGACACTACAAGCAAATCAAGAGAGAGGAAAAAGTACAAGCTACTCTAAAGGAGCAAATCAAATCCGTTACTTCTGCAAATTCCGAAAACTTGCAAAGTCTGCAAAGCCTGCCGATTCAAACAGGCAATTTTATCAATCTTAGAGATAAGGAGTTTTTAAGCGTTCAAGAAGCTGCCATTTTATTAGGTGCAAGCAGATGGACAATTCAACGAATGATTCAAAGAGAAGACATAAAAGCAGGTAAGCTGGGCAGAAGAACCATTATACCACGTTCCGAAATTGATAATCTTTTTAACTGATGAGCAATGAAAATAACATTAAGACAACGCAAAAAGGGTAACAAAATAACCCTCTACCTTGACTACTACGACCAAGGCAAGCGAGAGTATGAGCATTTAGGTTTATACCTCACTCCAGAACCCGACAAAGGAAGTTTGACCAAAGCCCAAAAGGACGAGAATAAAAAAATCCTTGAATTGGCTGAAAGCATCCGAAGCAAAAGACATTTAGAAGTTCAAAACAGTATTTACGGTTTCCGAGATAAAGAGAAATTGAAAGGCAGTTTCTTTGAGTTTTTTGATGCACTTACCGAAAAGAAAAAAGCCAGTTTGGGTAATTATGGCAATTGGAATGCAGTCCGTATTCTGATAAAAGCCTACAATCCTAAAGATGTAACCTTTGAGCGATTGGATAAAGAATGGGTTGAGGGGTTTAAAGATTACCTGGACTATGATGCCAAAACCAAAACAGGTGACGGCATTTCATTAAATACAAAATACAGCTATTTCAATAAATTGAGAGCTGCACTCAAACAAGCATTAAAAGAAGGCTTAATCAAATTCAATCCTGCGGAGCAAGTAGACCCATTCCCACAGGATGATGTAGAACGTGAATTTTTAACCCTTGAAGAATTACAAAAGTTAGCCAACACCCATTGCCGAAATGAAACACTAAAGCGTATGTTCATTTTTTCTTGTTTGACTGGTTTAAGATGGTCGGATATTGAGAAACTAAAATGGTCAGAAATTCAGCACTCTGAAAACTTAGGCTACTTCATTCGTTTTCGTCAGCAAAAAACCAACGGAGCAGAAACCTTACCTATTGCCGAAGAAGCAAGGGAATTATTAGGCGAACAAAAAGAGCCAAAAGAAAAAGTATTTACAGGGCTTAAATATGGCAACTGGAACAAAACTTACTTAAAGGACTGGTTAATTGATGCAGGCATCAATAAGCACATCACATTTCACTGTGCTCGTCATACTTACGCTACGCTTCAGTTGACTTTAGGCACAGACATTTACACCGTTTCAAAATTATTAGGGCATAAAAACCTTTCTACTACCGAGATATATGCAAAAGTTATCAATGAGAAAAAGGTAGAAGCTGCAAACAAAATCAAAATCAAATTATAAATATGGAAGCACCGCAAATATTTTTAGTAGAAGAACTTGAAACTAACTTGATTAGAGAAGCTATTGAATATAAACATAGGTTTACAGAACTATGGGAACAATACAAATTTGAACCTGAATACTTCAATAGCTTTATACAAGGCCCTTTGTTAAGTGATTTTTTTCAAACCATTTATAGAAGAACTCAACACCTCAACAATAGCGAAATCAATAGATACCTTACGGTATCATTGAGCCAATTTAAAACCCATAGCCCAAAGCTACGCTTTGAAGCTATGAAAGAACAATACTGGAAAGATTATTGGTTTCCAAATGCAGAGCCAGATCATTACTCTAAAATGTCAGAGTATGAAAACAAGTATTTCGGTCACGTCTTTAAATGGTATGAGAAACATTTCCACCTATTCCAAGAAGCCACAGAACAAGCCTTGCAAGACTTCAAAAAAGGCTATTTAGGTTCATTTGCCGACTTCTCTATTCAAGCCCAGCAAGAGCCTAAAACAAAGCTGAAAACTAATTTAACAGTCAAAGAAATAGCCTATTTGTTCAGAGCTTTATATGAAGAAGGTATCATTGAAGCCAAACACAAAACCGATATTTTTAACTTCATAGCTGAGAGCTTTTCATCCAAGCAAAAAGAAGATGTGAGTGCCAACTCTATCAAGAACGCTTTTGATGTTCCAGACTTCAATGCAGTTGATTTTTGGCACGAAAAATTCATCCATTTAATGCAACGAGCAAAAAAAGATAAAGAAAAATAAAGACCTTAACTAACTGATAATAAACACAATAACATATGGTTGCACAACCCTATGCAACTACCATAGCACTCAAATAGTGCCTTGTTTTGCTTCCGTAATCATAAAAATATACAATGATGGAAGTAAATCAAATTCTCGAAAAGCTAAGTCAATTAGAACTAAAAATTGACGAGCAAAATCTTCTTCAAAAAGAAGTACTCAATTTTAATGATGCCTGCAAGTATCTTGACATCAGTGCATCTCATCTCTACAAGCTAACCTCTCAAAAGCAAATCCCACATTTTTGCCCACAGGGAAAGAAACTCTATTTCAACCGACACGAAATAGACGAATGGTTAATGCGAAACAAGCAGGACACTTCGGAGGACATCGAAACGGCAGCAGCTAATTATTTAATCAGAAATAAACGTAAATAATTATGGGCTTTTATAGATTTTCCGAAGAAGAGGTTCAAGACATCAAACAGCGTTTAGATGAAATTTCTTTGACTTTAAAACAAAAGCAAAGAACAGAACCCGACCAAATCTGGTACGACAATCAGGAGTTCCTCCAGATTATGAACATAAGCAAGCGAACCGCAGCTTATTGGCGAACCGAAAAGGTAGTTGCCTATTCACAAGTAGGTAATAAAATCTACTACCGACTTTCCGACATAATGGATCTACTCCATAAAAATATCATTCCTGCAAATAGTAACAATAACCTTAAAAATTCAACTGATGACAACAATAACGACTTATAAAAATTTCAATATACCTATTGAGGACGTTTCACTTTCCTCAATCATTTCTAATATCAAAACAGGCACTTACCACGATAGCATAAATGCTATTCGTATGGCCAAAGGTATGGGTAAACCCGAAAGAGCCGACCAACTCAAAAAAGAGCTTTTGGCGTTCACGCCTTCAGCTACTTTTAAAGACGGCAGAAAAAAAGATTTACTTACCGCTTACAGCGGTTGCGTTCATCTTGATTTTGATAAACTAACAGCCGAAGAAATGCAACAGGCTTTTGACCTTGCGGTCAAAATTCCTTTCACTTATGCTTGTTTCACAAGCCCAAGTGGTGATGGTTTAAAAATATTTATCAAAGTAAATACAGACCAAGATTTACACGAGCAAGCCTACAAGCAAGTTCAAGCCTATTACGAAAAAGAAATAGGAATTGAAGCTGACCCAAAATGCAAAGACATTACAAGGCTTTGTTTTGTGTCTAACGACCCAAACGCCTTTTTAAATGAAAGTGCAAGCACTTTTCAAATTGCTTTGCAGGAGCAAGCTCCTTTAAGCGAACCTCTTTTTGAGCAAGCTCAAAATTCGGTTAACACCATTTTTGACGAATGTGTTAGTTTCACTAACAACATTCTGACATACAATAATGGAAACCGCAACAATTATTTATATCAGTTAGCTTGTAATTGCAATCGTAGAGGCATTCCACACCCAGAGGCAGAACATTTGATTACATCAAATTTCTACCACGAAGACCGTACCGAAATACGCAAATCAATTGAAAGTGCCTATCAAAATAATGCAGCAGAGTTTGGCAAGTTTGCAAACCTTCCAGCTTCGCAAAAAAAAGAAATCTCAAACGATACTACAGCAGATTATCTAAAAACAACGCCAACCATTCCAGTAGAAGCCATCAATCTGATGCCCGATTTATTCCGTGAAGGTGCAAGGGCTTTTGATAGCGACCCACGTAAAAGAGATGTTTTCTTAACCAGTGCTTTGTGTATCATAAGCGGTTGCCTACCTGATGTTCAAGGTGTATATCATCAAGAACGAGTTTATCCGCATTTGTTTTCATTCATTATTGCTCCAGCTGCAAGTGGAAAAGGCGTATTGAAAAACGCCAAAAGATTAGGCGATAAAATCCACGAAAGACTGGTGGAAAGTAGCAAACAAGCTAAAGACCAACACGAAAATGAAATGATTGAGTACAAAGCCCAATTAAGTAAACGGAAGAAAGACGACCCAATACCTGAGAAACCAAAAGAACCAGTTTTTAAACTACTCTTTATTCCTGCCGATTGTAGTCAAGCAATGATGATGCAGATACTTCAAGACAATGACGGTAGAGGTATTATTTGCGAAACAGAAGCAGATGCAATGAGTGGAGCAAACAAACAAGATTGGGGTAATTATTCGCATATTATGCGTGCCGCATTTCATCACGAAAAAATATCAGCAGCAAGAAAAACCAATCGTGAACTTTTAGAAATAAAACATCCACAATTGGCGGTGGCCTTGTCAGGCACACCTGCCCAAGTGCCTAAGCTAATCGCTTCGGCAGAAGATGGTTTGTTTAGTCGGTTTCTATTCTATGCGTTTAAAAATGAAATCGTTTGGCAAGACCCATCACCAAGACCAGGCGGAATAGTTTACAACGACCATTTTGAAGCATTATCTAATGAAGTGCTAAAGATTGTTGATTTTCTAAACCAGTACCCAACAGAGGTATTTTTAACACAGAACCAATGGGATATACTCAACCAAGTTTTTTACGACAAGCTCCATAATGTAGTAATTTTTACAGGCGAAGATGCAGCAAGTATTGTTTATAGGTTAGGCTTAATTCTATACCGTTTTTGTATGATTTTCACTTCCTTACGGAAGTTTGAAAATGGCGATTGCTCAAAAGAAATTACCTGCACTGATGATGACTTTCAAGCATCTTTGATGCTTTCAGATGTCTATTTACAACACAGCCTTTTAATGTTCAACAATCTCGAAGAACAAAAGAAAGACCCCAAAATCTATACAATGCCCAACAACAAAAAGCAACTCTTAGACCAGTTACCACAAGAGTTTCAACGTAAAGAAGCAGTTGCACTTGGTGTAAGTTTAGGCTTATCCGAAAGGTCAGTGGACGATTTTCTAAATAACTCTGTACCAATGCTTTTAGAAAAGCCAAAGACAGGGCATTATCGAAAAGTGATACAATGATGAACAGAATTGATATAAACTTAGTATATTTGCCCAAGTTCGGACAAGTCAATAAATGGTTCAATATGGGTCAAAAGAAATTTCCTCAAATCAAAGAGAATTACTCTTTCTATAACAATTTGTTATCAGAGAGGAAATCCATCTTTACTGAAGTCATTGAGATAAACAATAAAGCTAATAACCACAGTTTTGTTGAATCAGTAGACAAGGTTGATCATCCAGAGGTTAATGATGATAGTATGATATTGTGTGTTGAGGTGAAAATTAATAACCACGCCTACTTCCAATTCAAACTCAGATACCAATCATTTGTGCCAGCTCCATTCTTTCGCTTTGATAGTGATGGTACTACCCATCATAATAGAATAGACGGTATTCCTCTAAATGAACAAGCAATTACAACACCTCATTTTCACAAGTTCAATGAAAACGGTATTGAAATAGCCTACAAAACCGATAAGTTATTAGACCCTAAAGAAAGCAAGGCATTAGAGGATATTAATTTTTGTATTGTTCATTTTTTCTATGAATCAAATACAAGATTAAAGGATGATGATTTTCCTAAAATTAAAATAGAGTCAAACACTTTAGGTTTTAAAATGACTAAGGAAGACCCTAATCAAAATATCATCTTCCAATGAACTTATTAGAAATTTTCACAGATATAAAAAATGCTTTTGGTGGTCTATGGCAAACAAAGGAGAGAGGTAATTCATTAGAAATTATTACACCATATGCTACGACCAACAATCGTTTTGTTTCAGTATTTCTGACAAAACAAGGGAACGATTATGTTATTTCAGATGGTGGTTGGTTAAATAGTGGTGTTTATGAAGTTGCAATTGGGGAGGAATCTTGCTTTTTAAAAATACTTTACCATTTCCAAAACTCTTTTGAAATCAAACAAATTGCAAATGCTGAAGGCATTACGTACTACTACCTAAAAACAGCAAACGCAATTGACATACCTTCTAAGTTATTCGACCTGACTTTATTTATTCAAAATATTGTAAGCGTTTCAGAAATAACCTTTGAGGATAAGGAAGAAAAAGAATCCAAAGAAAGGTTTGTGTCAATTGCAAATGAATACTTGAAATCATTTTCAAACAGAGAGAAATTAAAACTAAATCAATTCTTAATTCCAGAGAAAAAGGATATTAAGTTTAATGCCATTTATAACAATACACCAAGCACCTTGTCTTTGGTTAATTACGTTACTGGTAGCTCAAACTCTTATTTTTCGAATAGTATTTCAAAAGCAAATATGCTTTTTCAAATGGCTGATGATTCAAGTGCTAAAGCATTTATAAAATCTAAGATTTCCATTATTGATAATTCCGCAGATGGTTATGTACCTGAAAAATTAGCAGGATATTTATATCATTTAGAACATCATACAGGTTCACTTTTAGTGAACTGGAGCGAAAAAGAAAGACTTCAATCAATACTAAATTAAGATGACAAAGCAAGTATTTCATACCAACACTTTAGGCGATAAACTTCGGCAGTTAAGAGATGAAAAGAGCTTAATGCAAAGAGAAGTTGGGGCAGTAATAGAAGTTGACGGAGCATTTATAAGTAAAGTCGAAAACAGCGAAAAACCAATTAACAGAAAGCACCTTGCTACTTTAAGTAAGTTTTTCAAAGTGCAAGAAGATGAATTGCAAACGCTTTGGTTAGCTGA
>CAZQGX010000058.1:0-19242 GCA_964593255.1 uncultured Flavobacteriaceae bacterium
AACTAATTTATTAGTGTAAATATAACACATCTGTCCTAGAACTTAGCCATTTTGATTAATTAGCTATAGCCCACGTAGTTTTGTCTAGTCCTAAATAACCGTTTCAATTGATGTTGAAACGGTTTTTTTATTGAAATAATTTAAACATTTAACATTTTAGAAAAGTCAGCTGTTTTTGTTTTTCTACTGCTTTTTTTTAGTTTATTAGCCGGTATAATAATAGAAAAAAGAAGAAAATGAAGCGATAAAAAGTAATTTTATAACAAATGCAAATATTTTAAATGGCTTCAATTTCTACGTAATTCCATAAATTATTTTAAGTAATTCTCAAGCTAATTTATAGAGTTGCTTTTATTATTTTTTTAGATCTGCAGCTTTATCTATTGTCACTGGTGCCCATTTAAAAATGGCTAGCTCGCCATTGCGGTAATTTGTGATGACCAACTGCTCGCCGATTACCATTATATCTGTAGGTTTATCTATTCCACTTTCCAACACTTGTTTTATTTGATAATTTAAATCAAAAACAATAACCCGATCATTTTCAAAATCAGTTAAGAAAATTTCATTATTTGTAACATAAATTCCAGTAGCGGCATTTAAATTTTCTTGTTCTCCAAATGCAGCAAGGGCTTTTCCTGTTTTATCAAATACTTGACCTCTATTATTGTACGCATCTGCAACATAAATGTTGTTTTCAGTTATTTGCACATCGGTGGGATAATAAAAATCGCCTAACGCTTTTCCTTCCTTACCGAAACTGCTCCATTGTGTGCCGTTGTAATAGAGAATACGGTTGTTATAAAAATCTGCAATGGCGATCTCGTTTTTATAAACACTTATAGCAGCTGGAGCGTCTAGAGAATCGTTGATCATTAGGTAATCTCGTTTATTATCTCGCATTACTGCAATAGAATCACGGCCGTATTCTGGCACAAATAGGGCTCTTTCCTTTAATAATGAAGTGGTAACTTTATTTGTAATTTGCAGGTTTGCCTTGCCAAAATCTATGTGCATAGGTCGGTCAAAATCGGTAGATTCAAAAAGTATTTCTCCTTTTAGATTTACTTTTACAATACGATTGTGGTCACCGTCACTTAAAAAAATATCGTTTCCATCTACAGCAATACCTATAGGGTTAATGCCGTTTAAAGCCACTACTTGGTCAGCTTGCCATTCCATTGCGATATTTTCAGTTTCTTTACAAGCCAGCAATGATATCATTACTGCAATTAGGTATATTAACTTTTTCATTATATGGCTCTTTTATAGTGGCAACAGGCGGGTAATGCATCATAAGTTGCGGTGGTTGCTTTGGTTGTTTTAGTATCATGACCTGCGGCAGCTGCTGCTTTGGCTACTTGGTCTTTAGAAATAATGGCCGGATCGTGCTGCATGGTTAAAATGCCGGTTTTTACTTCCCACACGGCGCTCGCTACACCTGGTAAATCGCTTACTGCTTTTTCAATACGTGCTTTACACATACCACATTTACCATTTACATAAAGGTCTGTTGTTTTTAATTGTTTTTGTTCTAGGGTTGCCTCCTGTTTTGTATTTGTTTCTACTATTCCATTGGCACGTGTAATCACTGCTATTTTTGGAGTGTACCCAGCTTTTTTAACTTGTTCTTCTACGGCTTGCATGCTCAAGTTTTTTACCGCTGGATATTGAAAAGAAAAATCGCCAGTTTCTATATCAATAGCCACTTTTTTAATGCCTTTAAATTCTTTGAACTTTTTTTCTAGTCCGTATGCGCAAAATGGGCAACCTAGTCCATCGACTTGTATTTCAAATTGGTCCATTTCTTTATTGTTTTGTGCATCCGCTTTCGCGAAAGCGAACAACCCCATAACTATACTTAAGATTATTATTGAATTTTTCATTTTTTTTGTTATTTATAATTTGTGTTATTATTTGAATTCATGGTTCACCTATTTTTTGATAGGTAAGTAATTTATTTATTTTTAAAAGGTGTATCTGGTACCAATGAATATGGAATAGTTTAATGCCCTGCCTGCATCGATAACTTGAACTAATGGCAGTTGCACTGCAAGATCAAAGGTGACGTTTTTACCTGCATATTGTATACCTTGCGAGTATAACAACTGATACCAGTCCCTTTCATGCAGCCAGACGCTGTTGTATTCAAAATACAAATTAATCTGCTTATTAGGGTATTGTGGTTTTAACAAGGGTAATCCAAAACCTAATTTTGCCCTTAATTCGTCTAGTGTACCATCGGGCATAGCGTTATATCCTATTTCACTAGAGATTCCGTATTTAAGTGTTTCTAGACCTGCGACTATACCATAATATCCAGCATATTTTCCTGTAGAAATATCCATTACATCAATTTCCTGTCCCGTAGGTAAAGTTTGTAATGTTTTGGCTACCATACGGAAGGTTTTACCAGTACCATCTTTACGGAAAAATTGGTATTTTCCTAATAGTTTGATATCGGCTAGACCGCTACCACTAGCGTCACGCAGGTCAAAATTTACATAGGGTAAATGTACTGCTACCAGTGTGTTTGAAGTAGGTAAATAGTGCAGCATGAGCGGTACATAAATAGCAGTGCCTCGCTCTGTACTTCTTATTTCTGTTAGTGTTTTGGTAGTAAAACTTTTACCACCTAGCATGATAGGCTTATCTGCTGTGATGGGTGGTCCTTGTGATATTGCTTTGGTTAAAGCAAATAAACAACCCACAATTAAAATGTGATTCTTCATGTTTTTTAAGATTTATTGTTGCGCTATAATGACGCATAGATGTGAGTGAATGATACACAGGATAGTGCATATACGAGAACCCCCAAAACGGAGCAATCATCACAATAAATCTAAATTAGGAAAGATTGGTATAACACGGGCATGTCGTGCGTGACCAGTGGGGGTGTATAGTAAGTAAAACGGGTGCTTTGTGGGGTGTCACTCTTAAAAATATGATAATAAGAGCTTGTAAATGCAATCAGAAATTGTTGATGTTTAAGATGATAGTCATTACATGATAACTTTAAGTCTTCCTGACCTTTTACAATTTCTACAACATCGTTACAACAGTTTTTAACCTTGATACCAGCGCAAGAATCTTGAACTGTATCTTTTTCCATACCGCAACCGTGAGAAGGAAGCACAACAGAAACATCTTTTAAAAATGGACCGCAAAAATGCTTATGCACGCTTAAAGAGAGGGTAGAAAATAAAACTACAATCGTTAAACAGGTTACAAATATGTTTTTGATACAATTCATTGATATTGTAAAAATACAATAGTTTTATTAATATAAATTTACTTTTAAATCACCTGTAATTTTCATTACCACCTAAATCTGGTCGGTCTTCATAAAAGTCTTTAAAAGTTTTTGCAGTAGTATAATTGTCTTTAAGTACTTTATAAACCGTTATTATTAAAAAACCCTGACCAATAACAGTCAGGTAAAATACCCAGCCAAAACTGATGTTCATAGCGGCAAATATAGTTACAGTAATTAATAGCAGTGTAGTAAGTGCCATCCATTGCATTGCAGAAATTTTCATAATAAAAACTATTTTAATCAAAATTAGTTTTAAAATTGGTAATTTGTATTAAAAAATTCACAAGATAAATACCTCTCTAAAAATTAAAGGTTGCCCCAGTTTTTTAATGCAGCTGTGGTGGTTCATATAGATTAGTTGATAAGGCACTTTAAAAAAAATATACAAATAACTTCCTAATAAAAGTTGTGTGGATTAATTTTTAAAAATCCCGATATTAACCTAATTTTCTTTTTCTACCTTCTAGGTAATCTTTAACGGCTTTTGTAGTAGTGTACCATAAACGCCCCCTTTATACGCGTCTATTTTACCGTGGTGCGCTAGTAGGCTTACCTATTCTTGACCATAGGATAAAGAGTAATCGTTAACAATGCTAGAAATAGGCAAATAGTCGCCAGCGCTATCATCTAGGTTGTTTAAGTAAATTTCTAATGATCTCAATACCGCTTTGCCAATAAGGAAAAATAGTTTTTCACACTTGCCGTTATTAGCGTCGTTATGGGCAGTATAATATTGTTTATGATTTACTTTAAAAATGATGGCAGACGTCAACCACTCTTTTAAAAACAACAAGTTAAAAACCAGTCTTGTGGTACGATCGTTACCATCAAAAAATGGATGTATCTATACCAGTCGATGATGAAATACTGCCGCTTTAATAACAGTTTCAAGGCTTAAACCTTCTTCGTTAACCCACGCAATAAAATCGTCTATATATCCAGAAACTTTGTCGCATTAGGTGGTATGAAATTAACGCGTCTTATTCTTACACTAGCATTGCGTATACGACCATAAAAATTGATTCATTACGAGTTTAGGAACTTTAAAATATCCCGATCTCTAAATATATTATCGGGTTGTACAAGACTTTTTACTTAATTAATGGCTTCATGATGGTTGACTGTTTCAAAATACTCGTTTAAAGATTTGCCACTCACGGTAAGATATTCTTCTAGAACCATTGTCGTTTCTTGTAGGATAAGAGTGTTTCCTTCTATACCGTTAGAATTATAAGTACATTCTAGCATTAGACTTTCTTAAATACTATTTACCACAGCGCAATGAAAAGGTCGCAACGCATCTAGTCTTGTTTTTTCTACTCAATTTTGAGCAGCAATTCCATCACTTCATAAGATACTTGTATAATTTTCTAATTTCCCACCCATAAGAATATTTCTTTTTCTTTAATATCAGTAAGAACTAGTTATTTATTTACCGCTATTAAGATAAAGTTGTTCATAGGCTTTTGCTACTTTAATACTATCGTGATAATTTACTACATGCGATCTTGCGGCTTTTCCTATTTCAATAATTAGGTTGGGATTTTCTATAAGCATGGTAAGCTGTTGTACAAGATAGGTCACATCGGGCTGGGCATCTATTACAGGAATAGCATCTAGGCCATGTGCTTTTAAATACAATTCACTACCCCCTGCAAAAACAACTTTACCCTGTGCCATAGCTTCTAGCGCATTATAGCCTTGGTCATAGCACAGTACCTGGTCTAGCAGGATGTGTGCTTTTTTATATTTGGTAATATATTCTTTATATGGCAGGCTTTGGGCAACGGTAATTTGCACTTTTTCACCATATTTTTTCTTTATAATTTCTAGTGCTTGTTCAAAATAATAGATTCCTTTTTTAAAATAACTGCCACGATTGATTCCTATAAAGATGTGTATTTGATCTAACTCTTCGTTTATTTCTAGCAAAAATCTTGAAATATCAATCGGTGCAGGAATAATAGGTGTTGCCTTGCTTTGGTTTTCCAGCGGCATCGCAAAATCTGTATTACTAGGTATAATGTTTTTTGATGCGTTTAATAGGTGGTTATAATTATCTTGATAATCAGTACCCAAATATTTATAGGTGTGTATCAGGTCCTTTTTTTGAGCAATTCCTCTTTTTACTGCATCTAGGATACTGTAACCTTTATGTTCTTTTACTATATAGTTTGCATATTCACAATCGTCACCACAAGCGACTAAAAAAGAAGTGCCATTATTTTTTAACAGGTAGTCCATCATAATTCTTTCAACTGCGGGCTCGCAATCAAAGGCATTTGAATTGATAAACTGTATGATATCATGATTTTTAAAAAGGTTCTCGCTTTCGCGAAAGCGTGCTAATTTTAATCTATCCTCTAGGTTATAACCAGAAAGACGGTACCAGCCTACTTTAATTTTGTGATGTAACCAGCTTTGTTCAAAATAGTTACTTCCCACCTCTATGTCTACAGGGAATTTTTTAAAACCATCGCCATCGCCTATGATCGTTACCTGATGACCTAGTTGCTGTAAGCCGTGTTTTAAAGAATTATGAAAACCGCTGTATTCACCCACTAGCAATATGCGCATATAGAAGTATCTTTGATGTAAAGATAAGCACATGGCTCTTTATACCACAAATGACTTAGAAATTCTAGTTGCGACTATGAATCGCGATAATTTGTTGTTTTTAGAAGTCATGTTTCAACAGTCTATCGCAACTATAAAAGCGCCTGTACTTGTAGTAAATCAATCGAAAACAAAAATCTTAAAAAGCGACTGGCAACATATAAGAGTTATAAATTCTAGGGTGCAAGGTTTAAGTAAAAGCCGCAATCTTGCTATTGAAAATAGTACTAAAAAGTTGTGCTGGTTAATGGACGACGATTGTGTGATATTGCCAGGTGCTGCAAATAAAATAGTAGCTGCACACAATCAATATCCCGATGCAATACTCACCTTCAAAACACAATCAACAAGCGGTCAAGATTTTTATACCTATAATAAGGTTCTCCATAAATTGAATAAAAAATCAATTACAAAAGTATTATCACCCGAAATCACTTTTAAACGCCATAGCATCAATAATGTAAATTTAAGATTTGATACAAGATTTGGTCTGGGTGCACAGTTTCAAGATTCAGAGAATTATGTATTTCTAGACGATGCGTTAAAAAGGCAATTGAAATTAGGTTTTGTTCCAGAAACGGTGGTGCAACATCCTTCAAAAACCAGTAGTGATGACGTGGCATCGAACCGGGTGATTTATGCTAGGGGCGCAATCGCAGGAAGAAGAAACATCATGACCGCAGCTTTTTATCAATTAAAGTATGTGTTTTTTCTTTGGCGCAAAGGTTATGTGAGGTCTTTTGTAACCTTATGGGAAAAGTTTGTAGTTTTTAGACACGGTGCAAATGATTATTTTACGGGTTTTGAAGGCCACCGTATTAATCATCCTAAACAATAGTATCTTTGCCTTATGGAATATTATATCATTGACATACCTAAAATTAACGATCCTCGTGGTAATCTGGCTGTGCTAGAAAAGGAGACAGTGCCTTATAAAATTAAGCGTGTCTATTATCTATATGATGTCCCCAGTGATTCCTACCGTGGCGGCCATGCGCACAAAGAATGTTATGAATTATTGATTGCCGTTTCTGGCAGTTTTACAGTAGAACTAGATAATGGTAAAACAAAAGCAAGGATTATTTTAAACAAACCAAATAAAGGTTTACTTATTCCTACCATGGTATGGAGAGAGTTGCATGATTTTTCTAGCGGTGCTATGTGTCTTGTGCTAGCCTCTCACGAGTTTGATGAAGAAGATTATATAAGAGAAAAGAAAGATTTTGATATTTTAATAAACTCTTAATTTTTTAATCACCTGCTCGCAAGTGCAGGCCTAAATTACCTAGAATCTTTTGGGTTCGTTTTAAAGATTTAAGTTGTAAGCGACTCATTTGTAGCAGCCGTTGCTGTTTTAAACTTAAATTATGTAAATCAATTTGTTGCTGGTATATCGCAGCGTTTTTTATATCGTTTTCCATGCGATAGGCTAGTGCGATAGAAAACCTATTAAGATCTATATATTTTTCTAGTCCCCTGTGTTGCGGGATGTTACTTTTATATTTAGTAAAATCGGGAAATGTCCTTTCTTTCAAAGCAACTTGATCAGATCGATTTGCAGCACTTTCATCTATAGTGACGGTGGTTTTAAAACTAAAAGCAACAGGAACTTCCATTCCTATCCTTATAAACCAATCTATATCTTCAAAATGCGTATACTGCTCGTTAAAAAAGCCTATTTTTTCTATTGCGCTGGTTTTGATCATTATAGAAGAGCAACTTAAAACACAACTCATAAAATTATGTTCAAAAAAATATTCTAAAATTTGATCGCTTTGGTCTTTAAAGTTACTCCACTTTGTGCTGTGTGTTTTACGGGCTCTTTTTAAATAATAATTAGTTGCAAAAACAGCTGCCTCTGGAAAATTTATGGATAAAGATAAAAGGCTTGAAAGGTGGTCGGGTTGCCAATAATCGTCTGCATCTAAAAAAGCAATTGCATCATACTTATGATCTAGAGCAAATTGCATCGCTATATTGCGGGTGGTACTTACACCGTGGTTTTTTTGAGTTTGAATAATGATGTCTTCTTGCGGCAATTCTTTTAAAAGTTTTAAACTACTATCTGTAGAACCGTCGTCAATAATTAGGACATCATATTTATCATAATTTTGATTCATGACACTGTTTACGGCTCTTAAAACAGTCGTTTCTTTGTTATAAAGCGGTATGTGAATAAGAATCTTGATAATTAAAATTTTATATTATTGAGTAAATCTTGTGCGTTTTGATCATTGCTATAGGCTGTGAGTATGCTCTTACGATCCTCTTGCATTTGTGTTGTAAAAGGCTGTTGTACCAATTTTAAAATGGCATTTTTCCAGTCTTTAGGACTATTTGCAAAAACCACGTGGTTGGCAATAGCGGGCTCGTTAACCATATTATTATTTGCAATCACATGCCTACCGCAAAATAGAGCTTTTATTAGTTTTAATTTTATACCACTTTGTTGAGATGCATGCATAAGTTGAATATGTGCCTGTGCTACTAGGTCGTTTAATGACGCCTCATCTGGTTCGTTTATTAAGGTAATGTTTTTCTTTGAAGCGCATAATTTTTTAAGCTCAAAAGAAGGTTCTCTACCCGCGATAATAAGCTGGTGATCTAGATCATTAAATACCTCTTCAATTAAAAATCTAGCACTATTTTCATTTTCACTTATATTTAAACTACCGTGAAATAAAGAATAAGTGCCACTACCGGTAAGACTTTTTATCTTGTTATCGGTATGAAAAGCATGTAATTTTTTGACTAGTTGATCGGGAAATTGGGTTTTAAAGTAATCTTGGTCGGTTTGAGATATAGAAAGTAGTATTTGTGCATGTTTTAAAACGGGCTCAAAACTTTTTAATCGATCACTCTCTTTTTGATAATAGATGGCTTTAATTTTGGAACCATACTGGGATAGTTTATCATAATATTCATGTTCAATATTTTGGCAGCGCACAATTTTAAATTTATCTTTAAGAGATGGATGGTCCAGATAGTAGCAAGTGTGTAGTCCTTCAAAAAGTATGGGTGCTGTAGTTTGTTGTAATCGGTTAAGCAGTTTCTTACTTCTTCTAGAATAAACGATATAGGGTAAACTGGCAGAGACGCCATAAAAACCGATCTTACGCTTGTAATAAAAAACATGTTTACACAGGCTATTCAGTTTTTCTTGGGGGTCTCTATCCCCGTATTGAAAGCAATGTAGTGTAATTTCTACACCCTTTTTGTGCAAGGCTTTTATTTTAGAAAACACGTCGATTACCCCACCATAATTTGTAGGATAGGGAATCGCAAAGCTTATGATGTGTATTTCCTTTTTCAAACTACTTTTTGTACTACCTCAAATATTTCTCCGTCATCGCACTTCAACGTTTTTGAAGGATATTTAAGAATTAATGCATAATCGTGAGTGGCCATAAGTATGGTGTTGCCATTTTTATTAATTTGCTGCAATACTTCCATAATTTCTACACTGGTTTGTGGGTCTAGATTCCCTGTAGGCTCATCTGCAATAATCAGTTCGGGTTCATTTAAAAGTGCTCTAGCTATGGCAACGCGCTGTTGCTCGCCACCAGAAAGTTCATGAGGGAATTTAAAGCCCTTGGTTTTCATACCCACTTTTTCAAGAACGGCCTCTATGCGATTCATCATTTCTTGTTTATCTTTCCACCCGGTTGCCTTTAAGACAAACTTTAAATTATCATTGATCGTGCGATCGTTCAATAATTTAAAGTCTTGAAAAACCACACCTAATTTGCGACGCAGGTAGGGAATTTCTTTTTCGCGCAAGCGAGACAAATCAAAATCTACAATAGTGCCTTCTCCCTTTTTAAGTGGTATATCGCCATATAGCGTTTTCATTAACGAGCTCTTGCCACTGCCTGTTTTACCTATAAGGTAAACAAACTCACCTTTTTCTATTTGTAAATTTACATTTTTTAGAATCAGATTATCTTTTTGAAATATATCTACCTTGCTTAATAACAAAACACTCTTTGACATAAAAAAATTTAATTTGTGGTAAAGTTAATCAAGATGTGCATAAGATTATGAATAATTAAAAAGGTTTATATGCGTTCTATAGTAGTAAACCATAATTTTGTCAACATTAAAGAATAATTCTTACTATGAGAAAACTTGCCATGGCGCTTGTGTTTGTTAGTACTGCTATACAAAATATCAACGCACAACAGTCCAAAATATTTACAGACGACCTCGCTGTTTATCATCAGGCTGTAGATTTATATCAAGAGAACCAATATCTTGCCTCGCAACGACTTTTTTCTAAGGTGCTAGATGCCTCAAATGATGAGGTCATTAAAGGTAATGCATCTTATTATATTGCAAATTGTGCAGTGCGTCTCAACCAGCGCAATGCAGACCAGCTGGTAGAGAAGTTTGTTGAAGAATATCCTACGTCTATCAAAAAAAATTCGGCTATCATTGATGTGGCAGACTATCATTTTGACAATGGCGATTATAGAAAAGCCGCTGTATGGTATGAAAAGGTAGAGGTAAGCACGCTTTCGCGTAAGCAAACTAACAAATATTATTTTAACACAGGTTATACTCTTGTGCAGTCAAAAAAATATGATCAAGCAAAACCTTTTTTAAACCGAGTAAGTGATGATGCAGAGTATGGTAGCAAGGCAAAATATTATTTAGGTTACATCGCCTATGAAGGTGACGAGTTGCAAGAAGCAAGTGATTTATTTGACGAGGCAGGTGCGTCTCCAGAAACAGATGCAAAACTTTCTTATTATCAGGCAGATTTAAATTATAAGCTAGGTAATTTTGACAAAGCCATAGACCTTGCGACAAAACAACTAGAAAAATCTAACCGTAAAGAGCAGTCTGAATTAAACCGTATTATAGGACAATCACTGTTTAATCAAGAAAAATATAACGAGGCTTTACCCTTTTTAAAAGAATATCAAGGCACGCGTGGTAAATGGAATAACAATGATTTTTACCAGCTGGGCTATACCTACTATAAAACTGGTGATTATCAAAATGCAGTAGCGACTTTTAATAAAATTGTCGATGGAGCAAATGCAACAGCACAAAATGCTTATTACCATTTAGGACAGAGTTATATAAAGTTAAATCGTAATGAAGATGCGATCATTGCTTTTAAAAAAGCAAGTGAAATGGATCTAGATGACCAAATCTCGCAAGACGCATCTTATAATTATGCCAAATTAAGTTATGAATATGGCAATCCATACAACAGTGTGCCATCTGTAATAATTGATTATTTAAATACCTACCCAGATACAGTCAATAAGGAAGAAATGAATACCTTTCTTATTGACTCTTATTTCACTTCAAAAAATTATGCCGAGGCACTAGAGCTATTAGAAGATAATCGAATTAAAGGTAATGAAGAGGTATATGGTAAGGTAGCTTTATACCATGGTTTAAATTTATATACAGCAGGAAATTACCAGCAAGCGATTACAAATCTAGACAAGGCTATTGCAAATACAACAGATTCTAAATTAAAGAAAAAAGCTCTTTTCTGGAAAGCAGAAAGTTTATACCAAGTAAATGATTTTGCTAGTGCATTTGAAAATTACACCAAAGTAAAAAAAATAAATACTGCAATAGAAGAGGATGATTTGTTAAATTATGACATGGGTTATACCCAGTTTAAACTTAAAAAGTACGACGATGCCATCGCTTCTTTTAACGCTTTTATTAATCAGCCAGCAGCGCAAAAGGACCGTACCAGATTAAACGATGCTTACTTGAGAATAGGTGACGCAAATTTTGTAAGTAAAAATTACTGGCCAGCTATGGATGCCTATAATAAAGCCATAGATATGAATGGTATTAATGCAGATTATGCCGCATTTCAAAAGGCAATTTCTTATGGATTTGTACAAAGAAATGATCGTAAAATAGAAGATCTAGAGGCTTTTATTAATAAGTTTAAAACCTCTAGCTATCGTGATGATGTACTTTATGAATTAGGAAACACCTATATCAATACCGACCAGGTTTCTAACGGAATAGTGGCATATAATAAGCTTATTACCCAATATCCAACTAGCAGCTACACCTCTCAGGCAATGATGCGCAAGGGTTTACAGTTTTATAACGATGGTAATTTAGATGCTTCTTTAACTGTTTTTAAAGAGGTTGCTGTAAAATATGCAGGCACACCACAAGCTATACAAGCCATAAGTAGTGCGAGGCAGGTTTACATAGATCAAGGTCGTACAAACGATTATGCAGTATGGGTAAGAGGTCTAGATGGTGTAGAAGTAACTGATAGCGAGCTAGATGACACCGCCTATGAAAGTGCAGAGCAGCCATATATACAAGGCGATATGGATGGCACAGCAACAGAAATGGGTAAATATCTACAACAATTTCCCAACGGTAAACACGCTTTAAAAGCCCATTTTTACCTAGCACAAGCTCAGTTTTCTAAAAACAACAAAACAGCAAGTATACCGCATTATGAATATGTGATTGGTAAAGAACGTAGCGAGTTTAAAGAGCAAGCACTCGCCCGTTTAAGCGAGATACATCTAGGATCTAAGGATTATGTAAAGGCCATTCCTGTTTTAAAGCAGCTAGAACAACTTGCAGATTTCCCTCAAAACGTGATTTATGCACAGTCTAACCTGATGAAAGCTTATTATGAAACCGATAAATATAATGATGCTGTTGCCTATGCTAATAAAGTTCTTGCTACCACAGGAATTGAAAATAACTTAAAGTCTGATGCACAAATAATTATAGCACGTTCTTCATGGAGTCAAGGTAATGAGGCTGCCGCAAAAGTTGCCTATGAAAAAGTACAACAGTCGGCAAGTGGTAGTCTTGCTGCCGAAGCTATTTATTACAAAGCCTATTTTGAAAATAAAGAAGGAAAACACGATGCAGTAATCACTACAATAAATGGACTGAGTAAAAATTATGGCGGTTTTAAATTATGGAGTGCCAAAGGTCTGGTAGTAATGGCAAAAAGTTATTTTGCGCTTAATCAAACTCTCAATGCCACAACCATTTTAGATGCCGTGATTGCCAACTTTAAACAATATCCTGAGGTGGTAGCAATTGCACAGGACGAGCTTGTCAAAATTAAAAACGAAGCCGCTAAAACAAATTCATCTGTTGTACCAACAAACCAAAACTAAAATTCAATGAAATTTAATAATAATTATATTGTCCTTATTGTTACCGTCCTGAGCGCAACTCTAGTAACGGGTCAAACCACAGAAGAAGAAAAAGATAGATTAAATGGGGGGACTATTACCGTTGTAAAGCCATACGACCCATCAATAAGCGACGCGTTTAAAGTAAAAAGAGAACCGCAATTTAATGATACCACGCAGTTGAACAAGAAACCTGTTACTTACAGCATCTTTTCTGTGCCAGTGGCAAGTACTTTTACCCCTGCCAAAGCAGGTTTGTCTAGATTGAAGCCTAAACAAAGACCCACTTATTTTAAAAATTATGCACGTTTGGGATTGGGTAATTATATCAACATGCTAGGAGAGTTTGCCACAAATTTTGAACTAGATAGAGATAGTGACCTAGGTGTTTTTTTTAACCATAACTCTTCACAAGGTGGTATTGACCAAGTGGTGTCAGACGATGCTTTTTCAGACACCTCACTAGATATATCTTTTGGCAAGCGCACAAGAAATATGAATTGGGGGATCACAGCTGGGGCTAGATATCAAAGTGCAAATTTATACGGGGATTATGAAAATTCTGCCAATAGATTATTAGAAACAAGTGATGTAAAGACAAATTACCTGTCTTATGGAATAGGTGGTAAAGCAGCTTTTTTTGATAGTATGTTTAAAGAAGTAAATCTTCAATTAAGCGGGACCACATCGGGATTTAATGCCAGCGAGATACGTTTTAATGTGTTGCCACAACTTGCTTTTAATGTGCTAGATACAGAGGTTGCGCTGGGAGTAGAACTGGATTATTTAAGTGGTAGTTTTGATACCCAGGGACTGTTATCAGCAGCTGCAAAATATTCTTATTTTAAAGCTGGTGCACAACCCGCAATCAGTCTTTATGGGGATAATTACAAGGTTAAACTGGGTGCAACCATTAATTTTTTTAACGATGGCGAGGCATCACAAAGCGATGTGTATGTATATCCAGACATTGTGGCTAGTTATATTTTAATAGAAGAAAAACTTATTCCCTATGCCACTATAGGTGGTGGTCTAGACATGAATACCCTGCAACAATTTGCAAATGAAAATGTATTTCTTGCACCTGCAATCACCGTGGCACCTACTAGCAGGCTGCTCGATGCACAAATAGGATTTAAAGGAAAGCTAACACAAAATTTAGGTTATAAAGCCTTTGGCGGTTATAAAATAGAAGATAACCGATATTTTTATAATAAAGATACTGGTACTGCTGCCACTACCGACCTTGCGGCTTATGAATATGGCAATGTGTTTTATACACAATATGCAGATTTAAATACCTTGCATTATGGCGCTACACTTAGTTATGAAATCAACACCGTTTTTAATGTAAGCCTTAATGCAACTGGCTACAGTTATGATGTGAGCAACGGCGATGCATTTAACAATGTAGCCTCTCACTTACCTGAATTTACCACAGATTTAGTAGGTAATTATCAAATAAACGATAAGTGGGATGTAGGTGCCACATTGTTTTATGTAGGAAAAAGAGAGGCCTATAGAAATGGATTTATAGGTGTTACAGAAAACCTAGATTCTTTTGTAGACCTCAATCTAGACGTGAACTATAAAATTAATCCTAAACTTACAGCCTTTTTACGTGGGCACAATTTAACTGGTGGTAATTATCAGTATTATCTAGATTATCCTGTACAAAGTTTGCAAATTATGGGTGGTGCAGTTTATAAATTTGACTTTTAATAAGTTTGCTTTAGTTTTTAACGAGAATGTTTTGATAATTTCGCTTTCGCGAAAGCGAGATAATAAAAGCTATAAATACAACAACCATTTATCAAATAGGTATATCAACCATTCAACCCGTCCTATTTACAAATAAATACTCTTAAAATAATGAAAAAATTACTAGTCCTAATTTTAATATTCATATCAATTTCTTGTAAAGAAGAAAGCAAACAACAGGTAGACCTGATGATCGAAAACGCTACCATTTATACGGTAGATCAAGATTTTACTACAGCTACTGCGATGGCTGTAAAAGATGGTAAGATCGTTTTTATAGGCACGCAAGAAGAGTCAAAGGATCAAAACTTTGATGCTGCAAAAACGGTGGATGCTACAGGGAAATTTGTTTATCCAGGTTTAATAGATGGACATTGCCACTTTTACGGCCTTGGGCAACAATTACAACGTGTCGACCTGGTAGGGACTGAGAGTTATGAAGAGGTGTTGCAAAGGGTCAAAGATTTTCAAGCAGAGAATAAAAAGCCGTTTATAATAGGTCGTGGTTGGGATCAAAACGACTGGCAAGTAAAAGAATTTCCTAGTAACAAAGAGTTAAATGAAATGTTTCCTGATACTCCTGTGGCCTTGACGCGTATCGACGGCCATGCCATGCTGGCTAATAATGCGGCTTTACAACTAGCTGGGATTACTGCAATAACCAATGCCTTTGGTGGTGCTATAGAACAAATAGATGGACAGCTCACTGGGATTTTAATAGACAATCCCATGGAACTGGTAGAAGCTGTTTTTCCTAAAGAAACTATAGAAGAATCGGTTGAAGCATTGCTAGATGCACAAAAAATTAATTACAGTTATGGCATCACTACTGTTGTAGATGCTGGTTTAATGCGATCTACAATAGAGTTGATTGATAGTTTGCACAAGGATGGGGCACTAAAAATGAAGATTTATGCCATGATTTCTAACACTCCAGAAAATTTAGATTACTACCTCAATAAAGGTATTGTAAAAACAGATCGTTTAAACGTGCGATCTGTAAAATTTTATGCAGATGGTGCGTTGGGCAGCCGTGGCGCCGCCATGAAAGAATCTTATAGCGATAAACACAATCATTATGGCGCTTTATTAAGCAGTTTAAGTGATATTCAAACACTTGCAAAGCGCATTGCAGCAACAGATTATCAATTAAACTCGCATGCCATAGGCGACAGTGCTAATTATGTGATTTTAAAAACTTATAAAGAAGCACTAGGTAATCAAAAGGACAGAAGATGGAGAATAGAGCACGCGCAAATTGTAGATCCTAATGATTTTAATCTTTTTGACACCCATAACATATTGCCGTCTGTACAACCCACACATGCCACTAGTGATATGTACTGGGCGCAAGATAGAGTGGGCGAGGAGCGTATTAAAGGCGCCTATGCCTATAAAAAATTACTAGATCAATCAAAAATGCTAGCCCTAGGAACAGATTATCCGGTAGAGCAGGTAAGTCCGTTTTTGACATTTTATGCGGCGGTTTCTAGAAAAGATACCAGCGGTTACCCAGATGATGGTTTTCTTGCAGATCAAGCACTTTCTAGAGAAGAAACATTAAGAGGAATGACCATTTGGGCAGCTTTTGCCAATTTTGAAGAAAATGAAAAAGGCAGTTTAGAGACTGGAAAAGCTGCTGATTTTATTATTTTGGAAGAAGATTTAATGAAAGTAGCCATAGAAAAAGTTCCTGAAATTAATGTTAGTGCTACTTATTCTAATGGAATACTGACTTATTCAGCACGATTATAGAAGGATACGTTTTCTATATGGCAAATATCTGATTTAAATCTTTAAACGATTTAAATTCTAGTGCATTACCACTAGGATCTTTAAAAAACATGGTGGCCTGTTCGCCTGGTAAACCTTCAAATCTTATGTAGGGTTCTATAATAAACGAGACGCCTTTTTCTTTTATTGCTTTTGCAAAAGCGTGAAAAACATCCCACTCTAGCACCACTCCAAAATGTGGAACAGGAACACTTTTACCGTCTACTGCATTTGTTGCCACTTTTTGAGCATCTTCACTAATATGAATGACTAGCTGGTGACCAAAAAAGTCAAAATCTACCCAGTGGTCTGAGCTGCGACCTTCTTTGCAGCCTAAAATATCTCGATAAAAATCGCGGGTAACTGTGATGTCCTTTACAGGAATAGCTAAATGAAATGGGGTAAGTTTCATAAATACATAGATTTGAAAAAAGCCAGCCTTTTTAAAAGCTGGCTTATTAAATTTTTATTTTAAAATTATACGATAGAATCAACTATTCCATAGGCTACCGCTTCATTAGCATCTAGCCAGTAATCTCGATTAAAATCTTTCATTATTTTTTCAAATGTTTGACCACAATTATCGGCAAGAATTTGCGCACTCAATTCTTTAGTTTTAAGAATTTGTGCCGCAGTAATTTCAATATCGGCACTGGTACCACGAGTGCCACCACTAGGCTGGTGAATCATTACCTGTGCGTGTTTTTCTATCATGCGACGTCCTTTTTCACCACCAGATAGCAGTATAGATCCCATAGAAGCGGCAAGTCCACTACAAACTGTGCTTACAGGACTTTTAATAGAGCGCATGGTGTCGTATATAGAAAATCCTGCGGTAACATAACCGCCAGGGCTATTAATTACAAAGGTAATTTCTTCATGACTTAATGAATCTAGGTATAATAACCTGTCTACACAATGTTTTGCCGTTTTATCGTCTACCATTCCCCAGATGAACAACTTGCGTTGTTTGATAAAGGTTTCATCTATTTGATCTTGCAGTTTAAATACTTTACTCATTTTTATTTTTTAATTTGGGCTAAAAATAATCAATATTAAAAAAATATCTAGTTATTTAACAAGACTATATTGCCTCGGTTGTATTTCCATATTCATTTCTATAAATTTTGATCATCAATAATAACAAACTTACTAGTAGTGGGCCAAAAATTAATCCTATAAAACCAAAAAGCGGGACACCTACTATTACACCTATAAGAGTAACTAATGGATGGACATTGGCAAGTCGTTTTTGTACCACTAGCCTAAAAAGATTGTCTGTAGAGCCCACTACTACTGTACCATAAATTAAAATTCCTATTGCAGCTGCGGTATTACCTTGTGCTAGCATAATAATACTTACTGGCAAGATGCCTAGTGCGGTTCCTACAAAAGGAATCATACTACCTATTACTGTAATAACAAACCAAAAAAACGGATTTTCTACACCAAAAATAAAGTAACCTAAAATCGCGACAGCACCTTGTAACAATGCAACTAGTGGTATACCTATAGCATTTGATTTTACTAGATTGATACTTTCTTTACCTATAGTGACAATATTATCTTCCTTTAAAGGCATGTAGTGCAGTGCCGTATTTAACCATTTTTTGCGTTCTACTAGCATGAAATACAAAAGGAAAAGCATTAAACCTACAGATAGTAAAATCGTGAGACTTAAGTTTGCCGCACCTTGTATGTTATTTGATATCCAGTCACCTATATCGCTAGAGTTAATGTTTTTTGAAAGGTTAAAACCCACTTGGCTTTCAATTTTTTCTAATTGTGTTTTTAGTAATTTTGTTATTTCGGTACTGTTTTTTATGACCGCTTTTATTTTAGAACTTAACATTAATACAATGCCGGTAATGGGGATTAAAATAATAATAACAGATAGTACGATAAGCATTGAAGCTGCCCGGGCAGGTTTCCATTTTCTGTTTTCTAACCATGTTTGAATAGGTTCTAACAATACATATAAAGTTATTGCGCCTAGTATCCCACCTAAATAGGGAATAAGTTCAGTACCTATGAGAAGCAGGAAACCTAGTATTACTAGTATTATGAAAAGCTGTCGTATTTTTACACCTGGTATTTGATTGTTCATAAAATTGATGGTCGTATTGGTTAGTTAGTTTTTTAAATTAAAGGTGTGCTCTAAACTTTTTACATTTGTTAAAAATGGTTCTTATTTCCTTTTCTTCTCATTTTTTTCTTCCCCAGCGCACCCGAGCAATTCTAAATATCTTTTTAAAAAACGAAAAATGGCTAATTTCTACTTAAATATTAATGTTTAAATCACTTCCAATTATCACATCAATTTTTTGTAATTCTAAAGATCGGCAATTCTTTTTTAAAGCTGTTTTCTTTACATCTTGTTTTTTGAACTAATATGATTATCTTAAGGTAAAATCTCCCCTTTGAGCTTCTAATCATACCTTTTTAAAAGCGACTTGATTCTTTATTTTTAAAGTTTAAGGACATAATAAATGATTAAAGCATCTTTTTCAAATATCTATTAGAATATATAAATCAAGTAGGTCTTAACTTTAATCACATAGTTAATTTGAATATCCGTTTTCACACCTAATTTGAATTTATTGCCGCAACTATCAG
>CAZQGX010000059.1:0-18900 GCA_964593255.1 uncultured Flavobacteriaceae bacterium
GACTGATAGTTGCGGCAATAAATTCAAATTAGGTGTGAAAACGGATATTCAAATTTTTTTTACTTTTCTTTTTAAGGTTTGCTAGACTGTCCTTTTTCTTTTGTTCTTTAGTAAGTTTTTTGATCTCTTTTTGCAGTGCATATTCTTCCTTACTCAAATTAAATTCATCCCACGCATCTTGCACAAAAAACATACTATAAACATCGGTTTGAGAAGACCCACTTGTAGCATAAGACTTTAAACCATCTTTATTAGAAAACCAGATCATTTGCTTACCATCGTTCACCCATTGCGGGCTCGAGTCACTGTAACCACTTTCATTTAAATTTACTCTTTTAGACCCATCTACAGCTAATAATAAAATCTCGTTATTGCTTAAGGATAAGCCCCAGTCCATTAACAGCCATTTACTATCTGGACTCCATTTAAAATCTTTGTCTCCATCTCGCATATGAAATAGGTCTTTAGGTGTCATTAAAACTACCTCTTCCCCACTTTTTACATCTTTAACTTTTAAGGTACGTCTATCCTCTATAAAAGCGATTTTTTTACCATCTGGAGAATATTTAGCTAGATAGTTATCTTTTCCATTTTCTAAAACTGGAGTTTCTTTAACTAGCGTAGCAGCAAAAAAGAAGGGCTCTTCATCGCGCACTTTTTCTGTTTTATAAACACTCCATTTACCATTTCTCTCACTGCCATAAACTACAGATTTTCCATCAGGACCCCATGTTACAAAACGCTCTGCCTGTGGTGTATTGGTCAATCTTTTAGTAAAAGATTCTTCTACTGAGGTTACAAAAACCTCACCTCTAGAAATAAATGCTATTTCCTTACCACTAGGAGAAACTTCCATCTCGTTCACACCACCGTTGATAGATAAAAACTTATCGCTATTACTTATTTGCTGTGTGGTAATATTAACTTGTAATTTTTTAGGTTCTTGTCCCTCCTTCATGGTATAAAGCTTACCATCAAAACCAAAACAAAGCACACCATTACCAAATGATAAAAAACGAACTGGGTGCAATTTAAAAGAAGTAATTTGTGAGCTATTAGAACCATCTAGTGCTGCTTTATGAATATTGAAAGTACCACTTTGTTCACTTAAATAATAAAACGATTTTTGATCACTAGTAAATACGGGCATTCTATCCTCACCTTCAAAACTTGTAATCATCTTATGGGTTTTTGTCGCTGGTTCATAGCTCCATATATCTCTTGTAATGCTGGATTTATGATGCTTGCGCCATATATTCTCACCACCTTTTTTATCGTGATATAAAATAGTTGTACCGTCATTATTAACATTTAAAAACTCTGCTGGGGTGGTAAATACTTGATCTACTCGACCTCCTGCAACGGGTACTTTATACACTTCTGGCTGCGATCCTGTAGGAAACTGCCTGTGCTTTACATCGTCCATACGCACAGCTCCAAAAAGGATTTCACTATCGTCATGAGTAAAAGAATAAGGATGTTCATCACTAGAATGAAAAGTAAGTCTAGTAGCGTCACCACCGTTTGCATTCATTACAAAAATGTCAAAATTCCCATATCTATTTGATGCAAAGGCAATTTGCTTGCCATCTTTACTCCATACCGCTTGATAATCATGGGCTTCATGAAAAGTAAGCTGTTGGGCATCGCCACCACTTGCTGGAACTTTATAAAGATCTCCTTTATAGGTAAAAACTATTTGAGAACCATCTGGGGATATGGTATTGTGTCGCAACCAGCCCGCATCTTGCTGCGCATTCATGCCCACTGTTGCAAGCAAAAACAAAAAAGTAAGTTTTAAATTCATTGAATTATTTTAAGTGAATATTATTATCAAAAATAAAATATTTTATTGAGTTTAGGTTTAGGTTTTAATTTAACAGCTCGATTTATTGATAAAACATTAAAAGGTAGTGATCTCGCTTTCGCGAAAGCGAACTTATAAAACAAATCTTGATAAATTTGCTAATTCTAAGTAGTTGAATTACTTTGAACATTGTAAATTTCATATTTTAACCAATTTTATATCAAGCACTTACAAATTAACCTTCTTAAAAAATTAGTTAGGTTACTCGCTTATTAAAAATCCCGCTTTAGCGAAAGCGGGATACATATAAAAAACTTACCTATGTACAATCTCACTAACTAGATATTGCATAAGTAGTTGATAAGCATCGAATTAAAAAAAAATTTGCATCATCAATTCAGCACTAGAAAAATCTGTTCCTTGAGCAAAATCTGTTTTACTGTATGAAGCCTGTAATTTTAAATTATTTGCTATGAAATACTTTGTAAATCCTATGGTGTAGCTATTGGCATCTGGCAAAATTGAATTGAGATTGTTCTTAAATTCTGGCGAGGTTTGCTCGTATCTAAGATCTAGACTGTACCCGCTTTTTGTAACATAGCCAGCTTGTAAACTGTAACTGCTGCCTAAAACTAAAAATTCGCTCACCTGTGTTGGGACCAATAAGTTAGTGCCGCTGGTATCCAGAAACGGCAATTCTAGACCACTAGCATTTGCGTTTACATACTCACCTAAAAACGAAAACCCTTTATATTTTAAAAGTAAATCTACATATTGTTGAGAATAATCTGGCAGATTTTCAATACCATTTGCATCATAAAACAAGAACTCTCCATGGCCCTCGCCATTTGCTGCACTTGCTCCTGTATTGTGACTAAAAGCGGCACCTACTAATACCTTAAGCTTGCTTTCATGGGCAAGATCGGCTGTGTATAAATCATTACCTTGTTCAAATGCGCCTAGTGGATAAATATCTAGACGGGCACCATATTTTACACCTCCTTTATCGGTATCTCTAGAGTCGGTACCAAAAGAGTTTCTACCATCTCCCGAGGTAACTGCTAGCGATGGTGCCATAATAAAATTAGTACCAAAAGTGCCCTCTACAAAAAGTCCAAATTCTCTACCAGTCCTACTAAACTGCTGGCTTAACCTACCGCGGTCGGTAAATTGTAGTCTATCTTCTCTATAAATCATCTCGCGATTATTAAGAAAGGTTTGTTTTTGACCGCCGGTTATAGTAATGTTATCTGTAGGGTGATAGGCCACCCAAGCGTCTAACAACGGATCGCGCAAACTAAAATCTGACTGCAACAGGAAGCTTACTTTTTCATCTACTGCTTTACCACTTATGATAAGATAGGTGCGTTTTGAATTATAGAAATATTCACCATCTGCGCCAGCAAATTCGTCATATCGTACACTAGGCTGTATAAAACCGCCTAGATTAAACTGGTACTTTCCTTCATTAAAAGAAAACTGCAAACCTTGCCCTAGGTTAAAGTCGGCTTTATTAAGGGCTTCTTCCTCTTGTGCCCAAAGAGCCGCTGTTGCACCTATTATTAAAAAATAAGATAGATATGTTTTTAGTGACTTCATTTTAGTTTGTTTTAGGTAGTCTATAAATTGGTAATTCTTCGTTTAAATTTGTTTCAAGCACTCCAAAACTTACAAAACTACTGGGAGCTTCTGGTTCAAGCACCTCGGCAAGTAATGGGGAATTTTTTTGATCGGTGTGGATTATAAAAGTACCTACTGGAAAGGTCATGCTTTTTTGTTCTAAAGTAGTTGCAATCTTTTGAAGGTTCATTTTTTCATAACGCACTGTCTCGCGTTCATATTCAGTTACTTGATAAGCTTCTATATTAAAAGCAGTTTCTTTATCAAGTTGCTTTATTTTTAAACCCAATGTTTTTAATTTATCAATAAGGAAAGTATGATCTTTATTAATTAAATAGGCATGTGGTACAGGTCTAGAAAGTACTGGTTGCATTTGTAAGGCATCTCTAATGGTAACATCTAGATCTATTAGGTCTTTTGTATCTATATCAATAAAAGATAAAGCACCATCATAAACTGTTCTTGTGCTTGTAACTGATAAAGTGTCTTGTGGAATTTGCGCCTTTTTTATGTGGTCTTTAATTAAAGCCACGTTATTATAAGCCGTTTGTAGATAAGACATACCTACTAGATAAGTTGTAGCGATCCTTCTTTTAAAAGAGGTTCTATCTAAATGTACCCCTCTTACTTCAATAAGAGAAGATACTGCATTTGTAAGTGCATAAGAGGTAGCGCTGGATCGAGAGCTATTAGAACCTTGATTAAAATGTATTGCATTTCTATATTTACTAGTTGACACATAATCATGGTGGCGCAGTTGATAGCGGTCCAAAACAACTTTGGTATTACCTACAAATAGTGAATCTGTTAGATTTCTCATATTTGAAGGAACGTTAAGGTTGCCTGATTTTAAGAACATGATATCATAAACGCTCATCACACCAAAAGATCCCAATTTTGAAAAATCTTTTCTAAATGGATTGTATTCATGAAAATCTATAGCAACTTCTGCATTATAATTTGAAAAAGTTTTCTTTAAAAAGACGCTTTCTGGTGCCATTAATTTTGTTTGATCTCTATTTAAATCTAATCCATCTGCGGCATACCTATTTTGTTTGAGATAACCGTCAATGTTTGCCATAGGAACTGCAGCTATTTCTAGGCGGTCAATTAAATAGATTAATTGAGGGTTATTAAGTATTTCATACAATAGATACAAAACGCCCTCGGTACTTGCAGGTTCATTACCATGCAAACCACCTTGTAACCATACTTTAATTTTTTCACCTTGGATATCTTTTTTTGACAGATGAATTAAAGGAATTTCATATCCTTTTTGAGAGGTGCCTATGTAACTTAAATTTACTACCTTTGGATGTGCGTTTTTAAGTTGTTCTAAAAAAGCGATCAGTTCTTTATAGTCTGTAAACCCACGTTTTTTTTGCAGTGCTGGTGTCACATCTTTGATGGTGTCGGCATCTGGAAAATAGCGTTCTGTGAGCGACTTACTTTGCGGATTTACCTGACTGTGCCCCAAAAATGAAACAAGAATAAAAATGCAGAAAAGAATTTTATACTTCATAATTAAAAAGCTAAAGTTAATTGCACGCGGCCTATCCACTCATTACCCCCTAGCGGGTTTCCTTGAAAATCATTGATCATATCGCCCTCTACATAGGTGATAGAAGTTTGAATTTTTGCACCATAGTTACGGTCTAAATATTTACTAATCCCAAAGGTGTAATAATTGGGCCTGCTATAAAAAGTAGCATTATTTAAAAAGGAGTTTTGGTCTGCATCTAGGTGTGTATACCTACCATCTATTGAAATTCCGTTTTTAAATAGATAACCTGCTTGAATGTTATAACCATTTCCTAGCATCATTCTTCCTTTTACATAATTTTCAACATCTTGTACACCTGCAACATCAAAATTTGAGGATACAGATCCATCATTGCGCACACGTTGTGTAATATCGTCTGGCACGGTTGCAGTTGCACCTACAAATTCTCCTAATACCGAAAAACCCTTGTATTTAAACATAAAATCTACTCCATATTTCACATAATCAGGTAGCGATTCTTCATTCAAATCATTTAAATATAAGATACTACCACCCTCGCGACCTCTTCTACTGCTCATGCCATTATTGTAACTATAGTTAGCACCTATTACTAATTTAGGCACTTGCTCTCTTACAACATCTGCCTGTCTAAATTGACCTAGATTTGTAAAAAGTCCAAAAGGCAAATAATCTACTCTTCCACCTACTTTAAGGCCACCAAAGTCTTTTCCAAATGCATTTAACCCGTCGCCGTTTGTTAAAACAAAATATGGTTTTAGTCTTGATATATTTCCTGTTTTAAAGGTGCCATTTACAAACAATCCAAATTCACGAATGGAAGCAAAAGCGCTGGTCACCCTACTGCGTTCTACTAACTGTAAGGCATTAGAATTCATGAACAACTCGCGATTATCGGTATAAGTTGCTCGTTGTCCAAAAGCTACAGTTACCTGCTTTGTGACATCATAAGAAACATAAGCGTCTAGTAAGGCATTAGACTGTTCATCATCACCAGCCTCTGATGAACCACTGAGATCTACTTGAAATCTATATTTAAAACGCTGGTCGCTAGAACTACCATCAAATCGCAATCTCGCACGACGCAACCTAAATCTATTTAAAGCACCAAAATCATTGGATTCAGTATACTGTTTAAATTCGGCTGCGGGTTGTAGGTATCCTATGATTTTAAATTGGCTACCTCTAGAGCTTTGAAACCTAAGCCCTTCTCCAAAGTCATAAGAGTTAAGTTGAACATCCTGAGCTTGTACTTGATACATCAAGATCCATATACAGGGAATTAATACTAGTTTAAAAACCTTCATATAACTATATTTTGTTCTAGGATTCAAAATTTCCTTTCATTATTATGTTCTTATTATTCATCATTAGTTTTCCTCTTGCAAAAACATCAGTTAAAACCAGATGCTCGTCAAACACGCATAAATCTGCATCCATTCCTACATTTATGTGCCCTTTGTTATTCAGACCTAAGTTTTTTGCAGGGCTAGAGGTAATTAATTTAAAGGCTTGTTCTATGGGAAGGCCGCCATCTTTAACTAGGTGCACCACTTGCTGTAAATTAGCATCTATGGGTGCTACTTTATTTCTTACAAAATTACCCTTATCGTCGGTAACCGTGAGGCCGGCATGACCATCGGTGCTAAAAGTCATTAAATCTATAGAAACTCCTTGCTCTAGTGCATACAATACCGCTTTGTATGGTTCTGTATATTTAGATGCGCCTGTCGTGATGTCTATGCTTCCTCCCATTTTCGCAAAAGCGATAGCCTGATCAAAAAGCTCTTTAGTACGACCTACGTGCGTAGGGGAAATATATTCTATGGGGAACTGGTGCTTTTCTACCAATTCAAATAGAATATCCATTTTTGAAACAAGATTTCCTAAATGAATATGTAAAATTCCTTTTTTATTTGCAGTAAATCCGCCTACTCGCACCTCACGCAACTTGCGTAACAATTCAAGCGCAGTGGGATATGAGGACCTGATATCACTTATTGCAACTTTACATCCTAGCATTTGATCGATAAAAATCATATCGCTTTGTATGCTATCTGTAATAGTTAAACTATCCACGCCATAATAGCCACAATACATAAACGCAGTGATACCCTCTTGTTCTAAAGCTCTAACCTTGCTATAAAGCGATCTTATGTTGCGTGTTGTCCCATCTGTACCTAATAAACCTACTACTGTTGTAGACCCGCAGGCGATTAACTCACTCAATTTAACCTCTGGAGTCATAGAGGCAAAACCATTTTTACCACCTGCACCAGTTACATGAATATGTTGATCGATAAGACCAGGTGTCACTGTTTTACCGTTTGCATCCCAAACAGGCATATGACTACCAAAATGAGAAAGATCTGGGGCGATTGCAGCTATTTTTTCACCTGATAATAGGATATCTCTTAGACCTAGATGCTCTGGGCTATATACATCGGCATTTTTTATAAGTTGAAGCATGATTATAGAAAAAGTATAATAAGCATTAATAAAAGAGAAAAGGACAGCGGTATTACATTGCGTTTTACGATAGCTAGAGTAGATACACCCGCAATTTCTGATACTGCGATGATAATTCCTGCAACGGGAGAAACTGTACGACCCATAGAAGCTGATAACTGCATAGGTAGAATCATTTTAATAGGATCTATACCTAATTGTGTCGCAATTTTTGGAACTAAAGGACCAAATGCAAAAAATGAAGCATTACCGCTACCCATAAGCATAGAAGCGAGAAATATCATTACCGACATTACAAGAATTACTGCAACGGCACTAAAACCTAATGCCTGCACTAAGTCTAGCAACCCAGTAATAAAGCCAAGACTAATAAGACCCTTTGCAAAAATATCTGCTGCAATAATTAGTGTTACAACGGTTTTAAAGATGTTGCCCATGCCATTCCAAAATACTTTTAAAGATTCAAACACTTTTGAAATACTTTTAAGTCTTACCCATTCAAAAAATAAGGCGATGAACAGACTAATAAACATAGCTGTGGTGGTATCCAAAACTATAGGAGTCTCAAAAAGATTAAAAAGTTGAGAAAAGACCAATAATAGTATGATGGGTAATACGGGAATGATTGCATAAAATAAAGGTGCAGTGGTCACTAAAGAAGTTTCTGCAGTGGGATCTTCAAACTTTTCTACTGCATTACGTTTGTCAAAATATCGATTTACAAAATAATAACTCACCATCATAGAAATACTTAATGGGATGACTAAAAGTATTTGATGGTTAACAAAATAAGAAGCCGCATCTGTTTCTAAAATAGAAACGGCACTTGCAGTAATAGCACTTGCAGGCCCTATTCCAAATGCCGTACAACCAGTAATTACTGATGCGGCAGAAATTTTACTCACCCCTAGGCTTGTAAGAATAGGAAATAAAGAGGCCATTAATAATAATGCCAGACCAGCAGCAGATGGGATAGCTACAAATAATATTTGTCCTATAGGAACAACTAGTGAAGCTGCAAGGTATGGACGTTTTTTAAAAAGACCTAATGGTTTTAAGGCTACAAACACTAATGATTTTGACGCCCCTATATGGTCTGAATAGGCTACAAAGCCACCTATGGCCATAATCATAAGCCCTACACCCGCATTTGTTTCGGCAAAAGATTCTTTTACATATCTAAAAAGATCAAATCCTGAAAAACCTGTAGGTCGCAACAATAGTGGCATGTCCATATTTAGTAAAAAAGCGATAACTAGCATAGTCAATCCAGAAACCAACAACACTGCGTGTGGGTAATATTTCTTGAGAAGTAACCTTGCCGTTATTACAATAAATACTAGTGATAATATGGGGCCTATGTAGCTCATAAGATATCTTTTAAAAAGAACTGCCGTCTAGTTTTGTACCTGGAGAAAATAAACCCCCGTTTGCAGCAGCTATTGACGCATGTTGTACAAAATCTCCAGTTAAATCTGGATCTCTAGTATAAGATTCGTCTGGATTACCTGACAATGGGTTGATATCAAAACTAAGTATCACATTTCCCATGGCATCTGTTACAATAAGCTCGTCCCCTGCGTTGTTTAAGTTAAGCTGGCCACCTGTTGTTATTTGCGTTGCTGAGCCTCCAAAACTTCCTGCAGGAGCACCACCACCGAATAAAACAATCGCCTTATTCATTGGTACTACTGTTCCTGCGGGGAAAACATGTCTAGGCGTACTTGTTGAAAAAGCTTCTGTATCATAAACCATGTACCCACTAATGTCTAGTGCTGGGCCTGAATTAAAAAACTCTACAAACTCATCATCTAGCGGGCTTCTCACTCCATCACCATTAGCATCGCCAGCAGTACCATTAGCTGGATCGTATAAGACTTCGTTAATAATAAAACCTAGAAATGGACAGCCATTATTTGCAGGATCTCCTGCTACAAGAGGGCAGTCATCATTTGCATCGAGCACTCCATCACCATCTGTATCTGTATCATCGTCTAGAATAGAAATAGTTAAATTAAGACCTGAGGCTACAACCGCATTAGTAACCGTGCTGATACTAATTTCTACATTTTCTACACCTTCTACAAGATCGTCTTGTAATCCATTGAGAGTTATTGAACCAGATAAAGAACCAGCTGGTATCGTAATTTGGTTAGACGTAATAGTGTAATCAAGGTCTATTGTCGCTGTTCCCGAGAAAACTAAATCTAAAAGTACGGTTTCCATTGCTGGTGTATTTAAGGATACAGTAATATCAACACTGCCCCCGGCCTCACTAAAATCATTGTTTGAGGCAGAAAAATCGACAAGCGCAGGCGCTACATCATCTGTCTCACAAGATACAAGTCCAAATAAAAAAAATAAAACCAGTAGATTTTTAAAAAAATGGTGGTCGTTCATAGATAAAAATTTAATTGTTAAAAAAAGCACTAAGAAAAAAAATCTTAGTGCTTTAAAAATAAATAATCAATCAATAATAAGTTTGTTACTAGTAACATTATTTCCTTGAGTAATTTTTAAGATATACATTCCAGAGTGCAGTCCTGAAATATCTAGTGGTTTACCGTTAACTAATAAAGCTGATTTAAGTTGTTTTCCTAACATATCATAAACTACTACATCAAATTCCATATTGCTATTAGTTTTTATAAACACCTCGTCGCCAGAAACTGGATTAGGATAAACATTAAAGTTTACAACATCAAAACTGCTACTAGAAAGTGTAAAGTCATTTATGGCACCAGGAGTACCGTTATCCCCATCACCAAATGGAGATGTAGCCACTCCCCAATTTGATCCTAGGTCGTTATCAACACTATTATATGCAGTTGTAGAAAGCTCCATGCTCGATCCTGTAGGATTAGGCCATGGGGCAGCACCAGTATATTCTACTCGATCAATTTCTGTACTACCACACGTAATAATAATTTCATCATCTGTATTACTTAATGTATATACTGTCCATGCATAATCTACTGGAGCATTGCCGTTAACAGTCATATCTGTACTTCTTCCTAAAACTAGATATCCATTTGCAGGGACTACCGTAAGACCGCCGCTAGAAACGATTGTATGGGTGTTATTTCCTAAATCAGAAATAATCCAGCCTTCTATATCTATAGGTGTACTTGTGGTATTAAAAACCTCAAACCACTCACCTACAGTATCACTAACTACACCAGCATCTTGTAGAATTTCGGTAATGATAATATCACCTGGATTTGCACAGGTCGCTGGAATACAAACTGGGCTGGTAATGCTTCTAGACAAAGAACATATACCACCACCAGCAGTATCATCTACTGTTATGGTAACATCTGTACCCTCTATAATACCAGTTACTACAATGGTACCTGTAGCCATCATGGATGGATTGTCACCGCTTACTACACCAGATGTTGCTGTGACAATAAAAGTAGTTCCTACATTACCACCAGAAAAATCTAATGTTACACTGTAAGTATCGTCTGTCGCGCCTGGCCCATTAGTATCACAAGACGAACTATCTGCATTTAAAACTAATTGACAAGACGGCGCACAAGCATCGTTGATCATGGCAGGAGTCCCTGCATTATTATTAGTAGTATCATAAACAGATGTTCCCTCACACCAGCTGCTCCCTAGGTCGTTTGCAGTACTATTTAATGAATTAAGATCTAGAGTCATACTAGCACCATTAGGATCTGGAAAGTTAGTCCCCCCATCATAATACACCTCGTCAATGATCACACCATTTACTTCTAGAATTACCTCGTCGGCGCCATTTGCCATTAAAAAAGAAAAGTCATAAATGTAGGCATGTGTAACCCCGCCATTGAACTGCGGGTCATTAGGATCGGTAATCCCACCACGCCCTAAAGTGATATAACCACCAGCAGGAACAATTACAGAGGTATTGATAGTGGTAAGGTTTTGATTTGATCCTGGCTCGTCTCTAATAACCCAGCCATTTAAATCAATAGGTGCGCTGGTTGTATTATAAACTTCAAACCACTCGCCAAAATCGTCGCTTATCCCAGTAGGATTTTGCATTATTTCGGTAATAACAATATCACCAGGATTTTGTGCAAAACCTATAAAACAAGTTAAGGAAATAATTAGGTAAAGTTTTTTCATAATCTTTATTTTTTAGAACTACAACGATTGAAATAATATACCAAAACTAATAGATATGACACAACTCTATTCATACCAATTATTAAAATAACTACATACCAATTATTTACACAAGTTAGAGAACTTAAAATTGAAGTTTAATAAAGCAAATTAGAAAATATATATTTTCTAGGCCTGTGGGTAATTGTGAAACTTTTTATATTAATGTTTCAATTAATTGTAGGATGACTTTTACTAGTTCGCTTTTGCGAAAGCGGAATATTAAAAAAGCTATGTTCCTAAATGTAATCGCTCGTTTTAAACAAAAAAAATACACCGTTTTACTTTCACAAAATATATTGAACTACAACTACATGAAAATCAATTTAAAAATTCAATAAAGAAAACTGTTACACCATAAAAAATGGAAGGTGAACATTATTTTATCTTTTAAGACTTGCTAAAAATCAAAATTAGAGTGATTCTTAAATTTTAACAGGAAGATTATAATTATACCCCCCTTTTTGTGTTCTTACTGGCAGATTAAAATTCTAAGTGATTCCTTTAATTAATAGATGATTGAGGATAATTCGCTTTCGCGAAAGCGAGATACAAAAAAACTATTTTCAAAAAATAATATTTTAACCTACTAATCTATTTATGATTCCAGAAAAAAAGTAAACAAAAAGTGAGATAGACTTTTAAATTTTAAAATAAAATTAGCGGTATTTATTTAAAATCTTTTTTGAGACTCATAGCTGGACTAAGGTAGGGAAAAATTTATGAGATAAGGAAGAGAAGTAATTTTATAGCAAATGGAAAAGTTTAAACCACTACCAACTTAAAAGACCGAGAATTTTTAAATTACTTGTGACATAATTTTAATTTTACGTTTTATAACTGCCTCTCGCAATGCAGAATAACCTAAAATAAGCCCTGGCTGTTTGTGATCAGTAATATAGCATTTACTTAAAGAAAAGGCGCTAATGTGCAAATCGTTTAAACGTTTGATCACTTCTTTTTCATGATCTAAACTTACTTTTTCCTTAAAAAGCGCTACTACATGAAAACTAGAAAAAGAGTTGGACTCGATATACATGCTGGTACAATGTTGCTTAAATTCGTTAACAAATAAATCATGTCGTTCCCTAGCAACAGCAATACTTTTTTTAAGATGTTGATACAAATAATTGCGCTCTATAAACTGATTCATCACTACTTGTATAGAAGGGGATATAAAACGATGAGAATGTTCTTGCAAGGCCTCTACCGCGCTGATGAGATACCTGGGTACAATCATATAACCTAAACGAATTGAAGGGTGCAATAATCGATTAAAGGTTCCCATATAAATGGTGCGCGACTCATTATCTAAACTAAAAATACTGGGTAACGATTGTGCAACATTTGCAATCTCGTGCTCATAATCATTTTCTATTATAAGAGCCCGATGTGTTGATGCCCAATGCAATAGCTCTTGTCGTCTAGATAAACTCATACGCACGCCAGTAGGATATTGATTAGACGGGGTGACATGTATAAGTTTAGGATGTTGATCTTTTGCAATTTGCAACTGTGATAGGTTGATGCCTTTATCATCTAGACCAGCGGGTATTAAATGTGCCTCGCTACTTTTAAAAACCGAGTGTACATTAGGGAAAACAGGGTTTTCTAAAACTACCGCATCGCCTTTATTGATAAGCGTGTTTGCAATGAGATACAAGGATTGTAACGATCCAGAAACAATTACTATCTGATCTGCCTTACATTTTATATTCCTACTTACATTTAGATAATTACTAATACTGGTTTTAAGCTCTAGTAAACCAGTTGATTGAGAATAAGATAAGCCAGAAGATTTTACATGTCGCCAGTAGGCATTTAATAACTTTTTCCATTGATGCGCAGGAAAAACGTCTAACGGTGGTAAGCCAGGTCTAAAAGCTACATCGTTACCAGGCATTCTATTGATCAGATTGATGTTATTTAAATAAGACTGGCCTTTTTCTGAAATTTGAGGATAATTAGAATAAATCACCTCTTTTTCTTTAAAGCTGATCTTGCTCTCTTCTGTTTCTGAAAAATTAACCTTATTGCCAGATCCAGCCCTAGATATAATAAGCTTTTCTAAAAGCAATAGTTCATAAGCTTTTAATACCGTTGTGCGTGATAATGTCAACTTGCTAGATAACAAGCGTGTGGGTGGTAAGAGCCAATTATCTGGTAATTCCTTTTTAAAAATACAAGATTTTATAGCCTTGCCTAGAACAATATATTTTGCACTGCTATTACTACTGCTATCGCTATATAAAACCTGCACTTCATATTCCTTGGCAATACGCTGTAAAGCAAAATCGTGATTGGTATTCATATTTTTTATAAATTGGCTTTATAAAATTAAGCTAATTTATTATTAGTTTGTACAATAACGATTGCGTTTTTATAACTGTTTTATGAAATCTATTTACAATTACCGTCTCCTCTTATTTTTTAGCACGCTTGTTTTTGGTGCTTGTGGTAGCGATGATAACGACATGCCACAAGAAATAACAGAGTTTATAGACAATGGTACAGGTGTTTATAACTTTATTTATGACGATGGTGATGTAGAGAAGATCATAAGAGTTTACTACCATATCCCTGAGAATGTTGCCAGAGATGCAAGAATTTTACTTGTTTTTCATGGTGCAGGTAGAAATGCCCGTGATTATCGAGATGCACTTATTGCCCCGGCAAATTCAAAAAAGTTTATAGTTGTAGCACCAGAATTTTCAATAACAAACTTTCCAAATGGCGATGCTTATAACCTAGGTAACGTGTATATAGATGGAGACCAACCTAGTGCTACTACACTTAATGAAGAACGCAAATGGGCATTTTCTATAATCGATCCATTATTTGATAACCTACTATTGCAAATTGATAATTCTAGTACTACTTATGATATTTTTGGACATTCGGCTGGTGCCCAGTTTGCACATCGTCTTTTGATGTTTTTACCACAGTCTAGGGTAGACAAGGTAGTAGCATCGGCAGCGGGATGGTACACTTTTCCAGATACTTCAATTTCTTTTCCTTATGGATTTGACAACTCTATTTTAAGCACTACATCATTATCAAATTTTTATACGCAAAACCTGCATATACAAGTAGGAGCAAATGATAACGATCCTAATGCAGCTAATTTGCGCCGCAACACTCAGGCAGATGCACAAGGTTTACATCGTCGCAGCCGTGCCGAAAACTTTTTTAATTATGCACAGCAGCAAACACAAAATACAGCCATACCGTTTAATTGGAGTTTTTCAATAATACCCCTTGCAGATCACGACTTTAGAATTGCTGCTACAAACGCTGCAACCTTTCTTTATAACTAGTAAGAATTAACCATCTACCATGACCAAAAAGCAAATCGGATTATTTTTAGGGCCTTCCCTATTTATCATAACGCGTCTCTTTTATACTCCACAAGGGTTGAGCGATGAGGCAAATGCCATACTAGCCTCTAGCCTGTGGATTGCTATCTGGTGGATTACAGAGGCTATTCCTATTGCAGCAACTGCACTTTTACCTATTATTTTATTTCCTTTATCAGGTGGTCTAGGACTATCTGCCACTACTGCATCATACGGGCATAAATATATCTTTTTATTTATTGGCGGTTTTATGCTCGCTATAGCTATAGAGCGGTGGAATCTTCATAAACGCATTGCATTGAGCATCATTAAAGTAGTAGGAACTAATGTGAGTAAAATCATACTGGGGTTTATGCTTGCCACAGCTTTTCTATCGATGTGGATTTCTAATACGGCAACTGCTGTAATGCTATTACCTGTGGGGATCGCGATTGTTTTACAATTACAGGATAACCCAACTACAAAAGAAGATGAGAATCTAGTCTTTGGTAAAGCACTTATGCTGGCTATTGCTTATAGTGCCTCTATAGGCGGTATGGCCACACTTATAGGCACGCCTCCTAATCTTGTTCTAGCTGGTGTGGTAGAAAAAACCCTGGGTAGCGAGATCACGTTTTTTCAATGGTTTATTTTTGGTTTTCCGCTTAGTATGCTGCTTTTATTTATTTGCTGGATATACTTAACAAGGTTTGCTTTTACATTTAAACAAAAAGAATTTGCAGGCGGTAAAAAAGAGATCGATCGACAGCTTAAAACACTAGGAAACATGAGTTATGAAGAAAAATGGATCGCTTTTGTCTTTTTAATCACCGCCCTTGCATGGATATGTCGTTCTTTTTTAATCAGCATTTATATTCCAGCAATCGATGACACTATTATTGCTATTAGCGCAGCTTTGTTATTGTTTTTAATACCCAATAAAAACAAAAGCCAATCATTGCTTACATGGGAAGATGCTGTGAAATTGCCTTGGGGAATTCTGCTTTTATTTGGTGGTGGCATGGCGCTAGCAACAGCTTTTGAATCCAGCGGGCTAGCGGTGTGGATAGGCAATCAACTTACCAGTTTTGAAGGTGTTACCGTATTTGTTTTATTATTAATCATTATAGCCGCAGTCAACTTTTTAACTGAAATCACTTCAAATCTTGCAACTACAGCAATGTTACTACCTATCCTTGTTTCTGTCGCTACTGTATTGCAAATAGACCCTTATTATCTATTAGTAAGTGCCACGGTTGCCGCTTCTTGTGCATTTATGCTGCCAGTTGCCACACCGCCCAATGCTGTGGTTTTCGGTTCTGGATATTTGTCTATTAAAGATATGGTTACAAAGGGCATCTGGATGAACATGATCTCTATTGCCATACTTACTCTTTTTGTGTATTTTATTCTTCCTTTATTATGGGGTCTAGAATAGTGTGATTGAGTTTAAGAATAAAGAATAGGGTAAGTTTAAAAATAAATTTAAAAGATAAGATTATCAATAAAGATAAGTATAAAGTTAAGTCAAATGGTTTTGACTATCGCCTAGTTTCCATTGGGCTAGGTTAGTAGTAATAAGTCAAACAGATTATAGGTTTGCCACAACTAGGGTCACACAAATTTAATATTACAATTTCCATTCTTTATCAACTTAACTCGCAAATAGAACTCTTAACGCCTGACTACTACCTATCAACTTATTTCTCCATAACTATTATGTCTTAAATCATAACCTTTTTAGTATTCTTATGTCTATTTGTCCATATTCAAAACTCATAACTGTGCACTCATATTTAAAAGTCATAAGTTATAGGTCATAATTGATCTTCCCACCTTCATACCGTATCTTTGTAACATGCACAATTTACAGATCAATAACAGCTTTATCAATGCCCTACCTGTAGATGAGGTTAAAGAAAATTACACCCGACAGGTCACTGGTGCTGCCTATTCTTTAGCAAATCCGTTGCCTTTTACAAACGCACAATTGCTTCATGTTTCTGATTTTTTTCAAGAACTAGGTTTTACAAAAGAAGAACTACAAACAACAGAGTTTTTACAGCTGGTAACAGGACAAAAAATCTATCCAAATACAACACCTTATGCCATGGCATATGCTGGACACCAATTTGGTAATTGGGCAGGGCAACTGGGTGATGGTCGTGCCATCAATTTATTTGAAACCTTGCACAATAACAACCGCTGGGCGTTGCAATTAAAAGGCGCTGGTCCCACACCCTATTCTAGACGTGGCGATGGTCTTGCCGTGTTGCGGTCTAGTATAAGAGAACACCTGTGCAGCGAGGCCATGCATTATCTAGGCATTCCCACAACCAGATCTCTATCGCTTGCATTAAGTGGTGAAGAGGTATTAAGAGATGTGATGTACAACGGTAATGCGGCCTATGAAAAAGGCGCTATTATTTGCAGGGTAGCCCCTAGCTTTATTCGTTTTGGTAATTTTGAGATGGCAGCCGCACAAGGCGATACAACTTTACTACAACAACTAGCCGATTATACCATCACCCATTTTTATCCAGATATCAACCTTACAGCAAGCGATGCTTACTTACAATTTTTTAAACAAATAAGCCACCGCACACTAGAAATGATCATGCACTGGCAGCGTGTGGGATTTGTACACGGGGTAATGAATACAGATAATATGTCTATACTAGGGCTTACCATAGATTATGGCCCATATGGCTGGCTAGAACCTTATGAAACAGACTGGACACCCAATACCACCGACCGCCAAAACAAAAGATACCGCTATGGCAACCAGCCAGAAATAGGATTATGGAATCTATTAAAGCTTGCTAATGCTTTGTATATGCTAGTTAACGACGCCGCACCACTACAACAGGTGCTAGAAGATTACAAATCCCGTTATCAAGTATTACACCTAGAAATGATGATGCAAAAAACCGGGTTGTACCATTCCCAGCAAGACGATACCGCGTTATTTAGAACTCTAGAAACACAGTTGCAGCTGCATGAAACCGACATGACTATTTTCTATAGAGAACTATGTAAAATCAATGCTACTACCAGCATAGCCGCAGCATTTCAAATCATACAAAAGGCATTTTACAATAGCGATACCCTTCAGGAAACGCACAAACAGACTTGGTTGCAATGGTTAGAAAAATACATTTCTAGAATAAAGATAGACAAGTTGCAGGATGGTGGTGATGATATCGCTTTCGCGAAAGCGAGAACACAACAAATGAACAAAATAAATCCAAAATATGTCTTGCGCAATTACATCGCCCAACTAGTTATAGACGACGCTACCAAAGGCGATACAACGCTGCTACAAGAAATATACACCATGCTGCAACACCCATACGACGAGCAACCCCAGTTTAAAAAATGGTATGCCCCCCGACCAGAATGGGCCAGATCAAAAGTAGGATGCAGCATGTTGAGCTGCAGTAGTTAGGGGTCATAATTGAATTAAATTATATGTAAAATCTGGTTGATCGACTATGTAGTTAGACCTATTGCATTTGTTTTTCTAGCCATTGTCTTGCTGTTAAAATAAAACTTTTTAATCCTTGCTGTTAATAAAACCCAGCTTTGTTGTGTGTCGGTACTTTATTTATTCGGTTGTTTATCGTTTTCTTTTTCTCCACTCATATTTTTTTATCGTAAATGTTTGTTTAGGCATTTCATTTTCCACAATTTCTAATCCTTTATTCCTTAAAACCATTTCAATTAGTTCAGAAGTTTGGTCAAATTGCATAGCCAAATCCTTAATTGGAACACCTTTTAAATATCTATCTTGTAATTTATTTTGATCCATTTCTGTTATGTGCTTTATTTCAAAGTTCGATTGTTTCGGAAGTTTTGTTTGATAATTTTGTAGAACTTTGATGATGTCAGACAAAACAGAAGGATTTATTTTTATTGTCTTTGCTTTTTTGTTGGTGTTTATACCAAAATGATTTATTTAACAGTCCAATAACTCCAAAAAATATATGGAT
>CAZQGX010000060.1:0-18647 GCA_964593255.1 uncultured Flavobacteriaceae bacterium
ATCGTTAATCAAAAATCGTTAATCGTTAATCTTCAATCGTCAATCAAAAATCGTTTATCTTATTGAGTTAAATATTCCGCTTTCGCGAAAGCGAGATAAATATCAGTTCCAGCCATACTAGTGGCAGTAAAGAAATATAACATTCATCATTTCAATTTGATAACCACAGTATTTTAAATAGGTTTGATCATTTACGGTTGTTAGTAACAAATATTAAAAAAAAAGTAAACAACACTAGGTTTTATAATTAAAAGTTTCTTATTTTTGCAATCCCTTATTAAAAGGGTATTGTTTTATACAATAAAAGTACATGTCCCGACAATGCGGTTGAGGGAAAAACGGTAAAACATATTTCAGCGTAGAAAGTGTTTTTACGCTTTTTTTTTGAAGTATGGGATTAAGAATTTTAAATGATTATTCATTTAAAATTTGATAAACAAGTAAACAATTAATAATTTATATATGTCTGGGTTAATAGGAAGAAAAATCGGAATGACTAGCATTTATGATGAAAATGGTAAAAACATGCCATGTACGATCATAGAGGCAGGTCCTTGCGTTGTTACCCAAGTCAGAACTCAAGAAGTAGACGGCTATGCTGCGCTACAGTTAGGTTTCGATGACAAATCAGACAAGAATGCTACAAAAGCGGCTCAAGGTCACTTTAAAAAAGCAGGAACTGCTGTTAAAAGAAAAGTCGTAGAATTTAAGAGTTTTGATAAGGAGTACAAATTAGGTGATACAGTAACGGTCGATATGTTCATAGAAGGTGAATTTGTCGATATTTCAGGTACATCAAAAGGTAAAGGTTTTCAAGGTGTTGTAAAACGTCACGGTTTTGGTGGTGTTGGTCAGGCCACTCATGGACAGCACAACCGATTAAGAGCCCCAGGTTCTATAGGTGCAGCGTCTTATCCTGCACGTGTTTTTAAAGGAATGCGTATGGCAGGTCAAATGGGTAATGAAAAAGTGAAAGTTGAAAATTTGAGAGTGCTAAAAATAGTTCCTGAAAAGAACTTATTAGTAGTGAAAGGGTGTGTACCAGGTCACAAAAACTCATATGTAATCGTACAGAAATAATGAAAGTAGCAGTATTAGATTTAAAAGGAAAAGAAACTGGTCGTCAAGTAGAATTGTCTGACGATATTTTCGGTATTGAGCCTAGTGAGCATGCTATTTATTTAGATGTGAAGCAGTATTTGGCAAATCAACGTCAAGGTACGCACAAAGCTAAGCAACGTGCCGAGATTACAGGAAGTACTCGCAAAATTAAAAAACAAAAGGGAACAGGAACAGCGCGTGCTGGTTCTATCAAGTCTGGTGTTTTTAGAGGTGGTGGTCGTATTTTTGGCCCAGTACCACGCAGTTATTCTTTCAAGTTAAATAAAGGACAAAAAAGATTAGCACGTAAAAGCGCATTGAGTCAAAAGGTTGCTGATGGTTCTTTGACAGTAGTAGAAGATTTTAATTTTGACGCGCCTAAAACCAAAGATTTTATTCAAGTTCTTGAAGGATTAGGACTTAATGATAAAAAATCTCTATTTGTCTTGGGTGGATCAAATAATAACGTATATTTGTCCTCTCGTAATTTGAAGGGAACTAGTGTTATAACTAATTCAGAGTTAAGCACTTACAAGATTCTAAATGCTACAAATGTAGTTCTTTTAGAAGGATCTCTAGAAGGAATTCAAGAAACTTTAAGTAAATAAGCCATGAGCATTTTAATAAAACCTATCATTACAGAGAAAGCAACGAGCCAAGGTGAAATTCTTAATCGTTTTGGTTTTGAAGTGTCTCCAAAGGCAAATAAAGTTCAAATCAAGAAAGAAGTAGAGGCGACGTATGGTGTTACTGTTGTTAAAGTATTAACGATGAACACGCGTATCGATCGCAATACCAAATATACCAAATCAGGGATACAAGTTGGTAAAACTAGTGCTCGTAAAAAAGCATTTGTACAACTTAAAGATGGGGATACCATCGATCTTTATAGCAATCTATAATAAAGGACAATAATGTCAGTAAGAAAATTAAAACCTGTAACCCCCGGACAGCGATTTAGAGTTGTAAATGGCTATGATGTCATTACAACTGATAAGCCGGAGAAGAGTTTACTCGCTCCGAAAAAACGTTCAGGTGGTCGTAATGCACAAGGTCGCATGACCATGCGTTACATAGGTGGCGGTCACAAAAAACGCTACCGTATCATCGATTTTAAAAGGGATCGTCATGGGATACCTGCAACAGTTGCAAGTATAGAATATGATCCTAATCGTACCGCTTTTATCGCCTTGGTAAATTATCAAGATGGTGAAAAACGATATATCATTGCTCAAAATGGTTTAAAGGTAGGGCAAAATATATTGTCTGGTGAAACTGCTGCACCTGAAGTAGGTAATGCATTAAAGCTTTCACAAATACCATTGGGATCTATCATAAGTTGTATTGAGTTACGTCCTGGTCAGGGTGCTACTATTGCGCGCAGTGCTGGTTCTTTTGCACAGCTTATGTCTAGATTTGGCAAATATGCAACTGTTAAAATGCCGTCTGGTGAAACAAGATTAATCTTACAAGAATGTCTTGCAACTATAGGTGCGGTTTCTAACAGTGATCATCAGTTGATCGTAAGCGGTAAAGCTGGTAGATCAAGATGGTTAGGTAGACGCCCAAGAACTCGTCCAGTAGTGATGAACCCAGTAGATCACCCAATGGGTGGTGGGGAAGGTAAGTCTTCTGGAGGTCATCCTAGATCTCGTAATGGTATACCTGCTAAAGGTTACCGTACCCGTGATAAAAATAAAGCTAGTGCTCAATATATAATAGAACGTAGAAAGAAATAAATTATGGCTCGTTCACTTAAAAAAGGACCTTACGTATTTCATAAACTTGAATCTAAGGTGGCTCAAAACGTTGAGTCTGGAAAGAAAACTGTTATCAAAACTTGGTCCCGTGCATCGATGATCACACCAGATTTTGTAGGTCAAACAATCGCTGTTCACAATGGTCGTCAGTTTGTTCCTGTGTATGTTACAGAAAACATGGTAGGACACAAACTAGGTGAATTTTCACCGACTAGATCTTATAGGGGTCATGGTGGTGCAAAGAACAAAGGTAAAAAATAAGCTAAGCTATGGGAGTTCGTAAAAGACAAACAGCTGAAAGGCTAAAGGAAGAAAAAAGTAAAATAGCTTTTGCTAAACTTAACAATTGTCCTACATCACCTCGTAAAATGAGATTGGTTGTTGACATTATAAGAGGTAAAAAAGTTGAGGACGCTCTTAATATTCTTAAATTCTCTTCAAAAGAGGCTGCTAGAAAATTAGATAAATTAGTTCTTAGTGCGATTGCAAATTGGCAAGCTAAAAACGAAGATGCAGATGTTGTCGAGGCAGGTCTTTTTATTAAAGAGATACGCGTTGATGAAGGTACAATGATTAAAAGATTGCGTCCAGCACCACAAGGTAGAGCACATAGAATAAGAAAGAGATCAAACCATGTTACGCTTGTGTTAGGTCAAAAGAATACTAACACCGTAGAAGCTAACTAATATATTTATGGGACAGAAAACAAATCCAATTGGTAATCGACTAGGTATCATCCGCGGATGGGAATCTAACTGGTATGGTGGTAATGATTATGGAGATAGATTAGCTGAAGATGACAAAATCCGTCAATATGTTCATGCGCGTTTATCTAAAGCTAGTGTTTCACGTATTATTATTGAACGTACTTTAAAGCTGGTTACTGTTACTATTACAACAGCAAGACCAGGTATCATTATCGGTAAAGGTGGGACTGAAGTAGACCGTTTAAAAGAAGAATTGAAAAAGTTATCTGGAAAAGATGTTCAGATCAACATTCATGAAATCAAACGACCAGAACTTGATGCTTTTTTAGTAGCTACTAGTATAGCAAGACAAATTGAAAATCGTATCTCTTATAGACGTGCTATCAAGATGGCTATTGCCGCTAGTATGAGGATGAATTCTGAAGGAATTAAGGTGCAAATTTCTGGTAGATTGAATGGTGCTGAAATGGCTCGTTCTGAATCTTATAAAGAAGGACGTATACCTTTGTCAACATTCCGTGCTGATATTGATTATGCACTAGTTGAAGCACATACCACTTATGGACGCTTAGGCGTTAAAGTGTGGATCATGAAAGGTGAGGTTTATGGGAAAAAAGAACTTTCTCCATTAGCAGAATTTTCAAAGAAACAAACAGGAACTAAAGGTGGCAATGCCAGCCCTCGTGGTGGTAATCGTCGTCGAAGAAAATAATAGCTAGAAATGTTACAACCTAGAAAAACAAAATTTAGAAAACAACAAAAGGGTCGCATGAAAGGTGACTCTGGACGTGGTAATCAACTAGCCTATGGTACCTTTGGAATTAAATCTATGGATTCTAATTTCATTAACTCCAGACAAATTGAAGCCGCTCGTATTGCCGCTACTAGATATATGAAAAGAGAAGGTTCTTTATGGATCAAAATCTTTCCAGATAAACCTATGACCAAGAAACCGCTAGAGGTACGTATGGGTAAAGGTAAAGGTAGTGTAGAGTTTTGGGCAGCTGTAGTAAAACCAGGTAGAATTCTTTTTGAAATATCAGGAGTTCCACTTGCCACTGCACAGGAAGCTTTAAGGCTTGCAGCACAAAAATTACCAGTTAAAACAAAATTCATAGTCGCTCGCGATTATCAAGAATAGATTTGAGCCATGAAACAATCAGAAGTTAAAGAGTATTCCCTAGAGGAGTTAAAAGATAAGCTTGTAGAATCGCAGGCTGCTTACGGAGGATTAAAGAGAACTCATAGTATGTCACCACTAGATAATCCATCTCAGATTACTAAGCTGCGTAAGACAATTGCGAGAATCAAGACGGCGATCAATAATAAATAGTGCGACAATAATGGAGACTAGAAATTTAAGAAAAGAGCGTATAGGAGTGGTTAAAAGTAACAAGATGGATAAAAGCATCGTTGTTACCGAAGTTAAAAGGCAAAAACACCCTATGTATGGTAAATTCGTTTTAAAAACGAAAAAATATGTCGCTCATGATGAAAATAATGAGTGCAATGAAGGAGACACCGTACGTATTATGGAAACTCGCCCTTTAAGTAAGTCCAAGAACTGGAGATTAGTAGAAATATTAGAAAGAGCTAAGTAATGGTACAACAAGAATCTAGATTAAAGGTAGCCGATAACACTGGTGCTAAAGAAGTTCTTTGTATTCGTGTTTTAGGCGGTACAAAAAGAAGGTATGCATCTGTAGGGGACAAAATAGTAGTTTCTGTAAAGGAAGCAACCCCTAATGGCAATATCAAAAAAGGAGCTGTATCGACTGCTGTTGTAGTACGTACAAAAAAGGAGGTAAGAAGACCAGATGGTTCTTATATCCGTTTTGATGATAATGCTTGCGTATTGTTGAATCCAACTTCTGACATGAGAGGGACTCGTGTTTTTGGACCTGTTGCACGTGAGTTACGTGATAAACAGTTCATGAAAATTGTTTCACTGGCACCAGAGGTTCTATAATATAAAATCATGGGAAAGTTAAAAGTTAAGACAGGAGATAAGGTAAGAGTGATTGCTGGAGAACATAAGGGTTCTGAAGGTATCATCTCTAAGGTACTTATCGCAAAAAATAAGGCTATTGTAGAAGGCGTTAATATGGTTTCAAAACACGAGAAGCCTAGTGCGTCAAATCCACAAGGAGGAATCAAAGAAAAAGAAGCGCCTTTGCATGTTTCTAATCTTTCATTGATTGATAAAAACGGTAAAAATACAAGAGTGGGATATCAATCTAAAGATGGTAAAAACATTCGTATTGCAAAAACCACTAAAGAAGTAATATAATCATGGCATATTTACCAAGACTCAAAGGAGAATATAAAGAACGAATTGCCCCTGCCTTGCAGTCAGAGTTTTCTTACAAAAATGTAATGGAGATTCCAAAGCTTACTAAAATAGTATTGAGCCGTGGTGTAGGTGGTGCTGTTGCAGATAAAAAGCTTATTGATTATGCATTGGAAGAGTTTTCAATGATAACAGGTCAAAAAGCGGTTGCTACTCTTTCTAAGAAAGATGTTGCGTCGTTTAAACTGCGTAAGGGAATGCCTATCGGTGTTAAAGTAACTCTTAGAGGTGATCGCATGTACGAATTCCTAGATCGTTTTGTTACTGTCGCGTTACCTAGGGTTCGTGATTTTCAAGGAATTAAAGCCGATGGATTTGATGGAAGAGGTAATTATAATCTTGGTATTACCGAGCAAATTATTTTTCCTGAAATAAATATTGATAAGGTTAACAAAATCTCTGGTATGGACATTACCTTTGTCACTACCGCAGAAACAGATAAAGAGGCCAAATCCCTGCTTGCAGAATTAGGTTTACCTTTTAAAAAGAATTAAGTAGAAGATGGCAAAAGAATCAATGAAAGCGCGTGAGCGCAAACGTGAAGCACTAGTAGCTAAATATGCTGCTAAAAGAAATGCTTTAAAAGAAGCTGGTGATTATGAAGAATTACAAAAACTTCCTAAAAACGCTTCACCAGTTAGGTTACATAATCGTTGTAAGTTGACTGGTAGACCAAAGGGTTACATGAGACAATTTGGTATTTCGCGTGTAATGTTTAGACAAATGGCAAATCAAGGTTTAATCCCTGGTGTTAAAAAGGCAAGTTGGTAATAGCTTAAAGATATAATTATGAATACAGATCCAATCGCAGATTATCTAACTAGAATTAGAAATGCTGTTAGAGCAAATCATAGAGTAGTTGACATTCCGGCATCTAAAGTTAAAAAGGAAATAACTAAGATCTTATTTGATCAAGGTTATATTTTGAGCTACAAGTTTGAAGACAACACTGCACAAGAAAATATTAAGATCGCACTTAAATACGATCGTGAAACTAAAGAATCAGTAATTAAAGACTTACAGCGTTTGTCTAAACCCGGTTTACGTAAGTATTCTGGTGCTAGTGACTTACCTCGTATCCTTAATGGTTTGGGCATTGCTATCATTTCTACTTCTAGAGGTGTTATGACTGATAAGCAAGCTCGTTCTGAAAATGTAGGTGGTGAAGTTCTTTGTTACGTTTATTAATATATAGTTATGTCTAGAATAGGAAAGAATCCAGTGGCTATTCCTGCTGGTGTATCGATTAAAATTGAGAATAACGAGATTACTGTTGAAGGAAAACTAGGTAAGCTAGTACAGCCTTTTTCTGATGTGAGTATTGAGGTTAAAGACGGTGAGGTTGTTGTAACAAGACCTACAGATTCTAAAGATCACAAAGCAAAGCATGGTTTGTACAGATCCCTTATTTATAATATGATGCAAGGAGTATCCGTAGGTTGGTCTAAGAATCTAGAATTGGTTGGTGTGGGTTATAGAGCATCTAGTCAAGGGCAAAAATTAGATCTGGCATTAGGTTTTTCACATAATATTGTTTTTGATATTGCACCTGAAGTAACGATTGAAACAGTATCAGACAAGGGAAAAAACCCAATAGTTAAATTGACTTCTTTTGATAAGCAGTTGGTGGGACAGGTAGCTGCTAAAATACGCAGTTTCCGTACGCCTGAACCATATAAGGGTAAAGGTATCAGATTTGTAGGTGAAGTAATTAGAAGAAAAGCTGGTAAATCAGCATAATCAATATATATTATGGCAATTTCAAAGTCAGCGAGAAGAAATAAAATCCGTAAGCGTATTCGCAAGACGGTAAATGGTACGGCTAGCCGTCCAAGATTATCTGTCTATAGAAGCAATAAAGAAATTTATGCACAGGTAATTAATGATGTTGATGGAGTGACCATCGCATCTGCATCATCACGTGAACTTAAATTAACAGGTCCTAAAGTGGATGCTGCTAAGAGTGTAGGTATCGCAGTAGCCGAAAAGGCAAAAGCTGCAGGTGTAGAGTCTGTATCATTTGATAGAGGTGGATACTTATATCACGGTCGTGTTCTTTCGCTTGCAGAAGGTGCTCGAGAAGGTGGTCTTAAATTTTAATTGAAACATTCAATATAATGTACCAAAAATATAAAAACGTAGAAACAGTAAAGCCAGGTGGTCTTGAGCTTAAAGATCGTCTTGTAGGTGTGCAACGTGTTACTAAAGTAACTAAGGGTGGTCGCGCTTTTGGATTCTCTGCCATTGTAGTGGTGGGTAATGAAGATGGTGTGGTAGGTCACGGATTAGGAAAATCAAAGGAAGTTTCAGAGGCAATTGCAAAATCTGTTGAAGATGCCAAAAAGAATCTTGTACGTATTCCCCTTAGAAAAGGAACTATTCCGCATGAACAAAAAGGAAAGTTTGGCGGTGCGAGAGTACTGTTAATGCCAGCATCTGCTGGTACCGGTGTAATCGCAGGTGGTGCCATACGTGCTGTTCTTGAAGCGGTAGGTGTTCATGACGTATTAAGTAAAAACCAAGGTTCTTCAAATCCACATAATGTTGTTAAAGCAACTTTTGATGCCTTACTTCAATTACGTAATGCCGAAACTGTTGCAAAACAAAGAGGTATCTCACTAGATAAAGTTTTTAACGGATAAATACTGCCATGGCTATATTAAAAGTAAAAAAAGTACGTAGCGCAATCAATAGACCAGCGAGACAAAAAAAGACGCTAGAATCTCTAGGGTTAAGAAAGATGAATCAGGTTGTTGAACATGAAGATAATTCAGTGATTCAAGGTATGATTGCAAAAGTTCAACATTTAGTTTCTGTAGAGAAAGCATAAAAATATAAAAATGGGATTACATAATTTAAAACCAGCTGAAGGTTCTGTAAATAAGTCTGCTAAGATTATCGGTCGTGGGCAGGGTTCAGGAAAAGGTGGTACCGCTACACGTGGTCATAAAGGTGCTAAATCAAGATCTGGTTATTCTAAAAAAGTAGGTTTTGAGGGTGGTCAAATGCCTTTACAACGTCGTGTTCCTAAATTTGGTTTTACCAATGTTAATAGAAAGGAATACGCTGGTGTTAATCTTGATGTTATTCAACAATATTATGAGGCTGGTCGTTTTACCGATTCTATTACTATTGATGATCTTATATCAGAACGTTTGGTAGGAAAAAATGATCTAGTTAAGATATTAGGTCGTGGTGAGTTAAAAGCCACTGTTAACGTTACAGCACACAAGTTTACAGCCACTGCCAAGGAAGCGATTGAAAAGGCTGGTGGACAAGCACAAACTGTTTAATTTTTGCAGATGAAAGTAATTGATAATATTAAGAATGTCTGGAAAATAGAGGAGCTAAGGGATCGTATCATTATGACTTTTAGTTTGCTTCTAGTTTATAGATTTGGAGCTCAAATTACTTTACCTGGTATTGATTCAACGCAATTAGTTGGTTTAGCTTCTAATTTTAAAGATGGTATAGGTGGTATATTAAATGCTTTTACAGGTGGCGCTTTCGCGAAAGCATCTGTTTTTGCACTTGGTATTATGCCTTACATATCCGCAAGTATTGTTGTTCAGTTAATGGGTATTGCTATTCCATACCTACAAAAGCTGCAAAAAGAAGGTGAATCAGGTAGAAAGAAAATTAATCAGATTACTAGATGGTTAACTATTGGTATTTGTTTAATTCAGGCACCTACATACATGTTATCACTCGGTTCTTTAGGAGTTCCAGATTCTGCTTTTATGATGCAAGACCAACAACCGTTGTTCTTATTTTCAAGCACAATTATTTTAGTTACTGGTTGTGTGTTTGCAATGTGGTTAGGAGAAAAAATTACAGATAGAGGTATTGGTAATGGTATCTCACTATTAATTATGGTGGGTATTATTGCAACGCTTCCACAATCATTTGTGCAAGAGGTTGGTTCTAGACTTGATGGTGTAGGAGGTATATTTTTGATAATTGTAGAATTAATTATTTGGCTTATCATTATTGCAGCTTGTATCCTTCTGGTTATGGCTGTGCGCAAGATTCCGGTTCAATATGCTAGAAGAACCGCAACAGGGGGATTTGAAAAAAACATTTCAGGTTCTCGACAATACATACCTCTTAAATTAAATGCATCGGGTGTTATGCCTATCATATTTGCTCAGGCCATAATGTTTGTTCCCTCTGCTATAGGTCAAATGGATTCGTCCTGGGCTAAATCTATTGGTACCGCTTATGCCGATATGTTTGGATTAGCATATAATATCACTTTTGCCTTACTTATTATTGTGTTCACATATTTTTACACAGCAATAACAGTACCTACTAATAAAATGGCAGACGATCTAAAACGAAATAATGGCTTTATTGCTGGCATTCGTCCAGGTACAGAAACTGCTGAATATCTTGATAAAATTATGTCCCAGATAACATTGCCAGGATCATTATTCCTTGCGGCAGTGGCGATTTTTCCTGCTGTAATGTCTTTAATGGGGGTTACGCAGTCCTGGGCGTTATTTTATGGTGGTACATCACTACTTATCATGGTAGGGGTTGCAATAGATACCATGCAACAAATTAATGCTTATTTACTTAATCGTCATTATGATGGTTTGATTAAGTCTGGTAAGAATAGAAAAGCAGTAGCATAATGGCAAAACAATCAGCTATCGAACAAGATGGTTCAATAATAGAAGCTCTTTCTAACGCTATGTTTAGAGTAGAGCTTGAAAATGGTCACATCGTGACTGCGCATATATCAGGTAAAATGCGCATGCACTATATTAAATTATTGCCTGGAGATAAAGTTAAATTAGAAATGAGTCCTTACGATTTATCAAAAGCAAGGATTACTTATAGATACTAATATGAAAGTAAGAGCATCAGTTAAAAAAAGAAGTGTAGATTGTAAAATAGTTCGTCGTAAAGGTCGTCTATATGTCATCAACAAAAAGAATCCTAAATTTAAACAAAGACAAGGTTAAGCTATGGCTAGAATTGCAGGGGTAGATATACCTAAAAACAAACGTGGAGAGATTGCATTAACTTACATCTTTGGTGTAGGTAGAAATCGTGCAAAAGAAGTGCTTATCTCTAGTGGAGTAAGCCTTGATAAAAAAGTTAACGATTGGGATGATGATGAAATTGGTAAAATTCGTGCTGCGATAGGTGAGTTTACCATCGAGGGTGAATTGAGATCAGAAAATCAATTAAACATCAAACGTCTTATGGACATTGGATGTTATAGAGGCATACGTCACAGGTCTGGTCTTCCATTAAGGGGACAGCGTACTAAGAATAATTCTCGTACACGTAAAGGAAAACGTAAGACTGTTGCTAATAAAAAGAAAGCAACTAAATAATAAGTAACTGATATGGCAAAGTCTAAAACAGTAGCTAAAAAGCGCAAGGTAATTATAGATAGTGTTGGGGAGGCTCACATTTCTTCTTCATTTAACAACATCTTAATATCTCTTACCAATAAGAAAGGTGAAGTGATTTCATGGTCTTCGGCAGGTAAAATGGGTTTTCGTGGCTCGAAAAAAAATACACCTTATGCTGCGCAATTAGCAGCTGAGGATTGCTCAAAAGTTGCCCATGAAGCCGGGTTGCGTAAGGTTAAAGCTTACGTTAAAGGTCCAGGGAATGGTCGTGAGAGTGCAATACGTTCTATACACAATGCGGGTATCGAGGTAACAGAGATTGTTGATGTTACTCCACTACCACACAATGGTTGTAGACCACCAAAAAGAAGAAGAGTATAATTTAATTTTAATATCGGGTAGTTATTAGATCACCGAAGGATATTGACCTGAATTCGTGATACACTACTTACTAAATTCATAAAAATGGCAAGATATAGAGGTCCTAAGGCAAAAATTGCTCGGAGATTTAGAGAACCAATTTTTGGCCCTAGTAAAGCTTTGGAGAAGAAAAACTATCCTCCAGGTATGCACGGTAACGCAAGACGTCGTGGAAAAGAATCGGAGTATGCGGTTCAATTAAAAGAAAAACAAAAAGCTAAGTATACGTATGGTATTCTAGAAAAGCAATTCAGACTGATGTTTGAAAAGGCAGTTCGTAGTACAGGTATTACTGGTGAGGTTTTGTTACAATTATGTGAATCACGTCTAGATAACGTGGTGTACAGAATGGGACTTGCTAGAACACGCCGGGGCTCAAGACAATTAGTTTCGCATAGACACATTACTGTTAATGGACAGCTGGTAAACATACCTTCTTACCAATTAAAACCTGGTGATGAAGTTGCAGTACGTGAAAAGTCTAAGTCTCTTAGCGCTATAGATGATGCTTTATCAAGTAATGATCATGTTTACGACTTTATTACTTTTAGCAAAGCGTCTTTAAAAGGAAATTTTGTAAGCGTTCCAGAACGTTTGCAAATTCCAGAAAATATAAAGGAGCAATTGATCGTAGAATTGTACTCTAAATAATAACCAACACATTAATTAATCTTATGGCAATATTAAATTTCCAAAAGCCGGATAAAGTAATCATGATTGATTCTACTGACTTTGAAGGAAAATTCGAATTCAGACCTTTAGAACCGGGATATGGGTTAACCGTTGGTAATGCACTTAGAAGGGTACTTTTATCTTCATTAGAAGGTTTTGCGATCACCTCTTTACGTATTGAAGGGGTAGATCATGAATTTTCTACCATTGAAGGTGTTGTAGAAGACGTTACCGAAATTATATTAAACTTTAAACAAGTTCGTTTTCGTAGACAAATAGACGAGGTAGATAGTGAGGTTGTAAATGTTTCATTTTCTGGAAAAGATAGTTTTACAGCAGGTGATTTGCAAAAACACATATCAGGTTTTCAAGTGTTGAATCCAGATCTAGTTATCTGCAATACTGAAAGTAGTGTAAATCTACACCTTGAATTGACTATTGAAAAAGGTCGTGGTTACGTTCCTGCCGAAGATAATAAAAGCGTAAATGCTGCAATCGGTACAATTCCCATTGACTCAATTTTCACACCGGTTAAAAATGTAAAGTATAGTATAGAAAACTTCCGTGTAGAGCAAAAAACTGACTTTGAAAAATTAATTTTTGAAATCAGTACGGACGGTAGTATTCATCCTAAACATGCACTTACAGAAGCTGCAAAAACTTTAATTCACCACTTTATGTTATTCTCTGACGAGCGTATTACGCTAGAAGCAGATGAGATAGCGCAAACTGAAACTTATGATGAGGAAAGCCTTCACATGAGACAACTACTTAAGACTAAACTAGTAGACATGGAGCTTTCAGTTAGAGCTTTAAATTGCTTGAAAGCAGCAGAAGTGGAGACGTTAGGTGATCTTGTTTCTTACAATAAAAATGACTTGATGAAATTCAGGAATTTTGGTAAGAAATCATTGACAGAATTGGAAGAGTTAGTAATTATCAAAGGTTTAAACTTTGGAATGGATCTAGCTAAATATAAATTAGACCGTGACTAGGTTACCCCCTAGTTCAAGAAATATCATAAAATGAAACACGGAAAAAAAGTAAATCATTTAAGTAGAAAAACAGCACACCGTAAGGCAATGCTGGCAAATATGAGTTGTTCTCTAATAGAGCACAAGCGTATCAATACTACTGTAGCAAAAGCTAAGGCACTTAAACAATTTGTTGAACCACTTATTACTAAGGCAAAAGAAGATACTACTCACAATAGGAGATTGGTTTTCTCTAAATTGAGAAGTAAGGATTCTGTTACTGAGTTGTTTAGAGAGGTATCTACAAAAGTAGGCGATCGACCAGGTGGTTATACTAGAATTATTAAACTAGGTAACCGATTGGGTGATAATGCTGATATGGCTATGATAGAATTAGTTGATTATAACGAAATCTACAAACTAGATGCTGGTGTTAAAAAGTCTACAACAAGACGTAGTAGAAGAGGCAAAACTGGTGCTGCTGCAACTAAGTCAGAAGAGACTGAATCAACAAGTACGAATGAAGAAGAGTAGTCTTTCTTTATAACTTTTTAAAAAGGATCAATGATTTTTTCATTGGTCTTTTTTTTTTAAATTATTTTTGAAATTTAAAAGTATTATGAAATATCAAGAGAAAATAGATGCCATTATTTTATTAGAAGACGGTACGATTTTTCACGGTAAAGCAGTGGGAGATGGTGGTACTGCAACTGGAGAAATATGTTTTAATACCGGCACTACAGGTTATCAAGAAATATTTACAGATCCTTCTTATTTTGGTCAAATCATGGTTACTACAAATGCTCATATAGGTAATTATGGAGTGGTTAGCGACGAGTCTGAATCTGATACGGTTAAGATTGCTGGTCTTGTATGTAAAAACTTTTCTGAATTTTATTCAAGAGATCGCGCAGATGGCGATTTACTCTCATTTTTACAACAAAAAAAATTAGTTGTTATTTCTGATGTTGATACGCGTGCTTTAGTTGCTTATATAAGGGATCATGGGGCTCAAAATGCAATTATTTCATCTGATGTAGAAGATATTGAAAAATTAAAAACCCAATTATCTAGAGTTCCCACTATGAAGGGTTTAGAACTCTCTTCAAAAGTATCTTGCAAAGAACCTTACTTCTATGGTGAAGAAAATGCTCCTATAAAGGTGGCAGCGTTAGATTTAGGGATAAAAACTAATATTTTACGTAATTTATCAAAAAGAGGTGTTTACATTAAAGTGTTTCCATTCAACACCACATTTGAAGATTTAAAATCATTTGAACCACATGGTTATTTCTTATCAAATGGGCCTGGTGATCCAGAACCTTTAGTCGATGCAATTAAAACAGCAAAAGACATTATTGCTGCTGGTTTACCATTATTTGGTATATGTTTAGGACATCAAGTTATCGCACTAGCTAATGGTATCGATACCTATAAAATGCATAATGGTCATAGAGGAATTAATCATCCCGTTATGAATGTAATGACAGGAAAAGGTGAAATTACTTCTCAAAATCACGGTTTTGCTATCAATAAAGAACAAACAGAACAGCATAATAATATCAAAATAACTCATTACCATCTTAACGATCAAACAGTTGCAGGAATTAAACTTATAGATCAACCTTGCTTTTCTGTGCAGTATCATCCCGAGGCTGGACCTGGACCTAATGATGCAACGTATCTTTTTGACCAATTCATAAATCTTATTCAAACAAATAAAAATTAATATATGAGCACAATAATAGACGTACACGCAAGACAAATTTTTGATTCACGAGGGAACCCTACTATAGAAGTAGATGTTGTTACCTCAAACGGTATTATGGGTAGAGCTGCGGTCCCATCAGGAGCCTCTACTGGAGAGCACGAGGCAGTAGAGCTGCGTGACGGTGGCAAGGCTTACATGGGTAAAGGTGTTACCAAAGCCGTACAAAATGTCAATACACTCATTGCACAAGAGTTAATGGGCGTTTCTGTCTTTGAACAGTCGCACATCGATCAGTTAATGATTGCCCTAGATGGTACTGCAAACAAGGCAAAACTGGGAGCTAATGCTATTTTAGGGGTTTCTCTTGCTTGTGCCAAAGCGGCCGCAAATGAATTGAACCAACCTTTGTATAAATATATAGGTGGTATGAGTGCTTGTACTTTGCCGGTTCCTATGATGAATATAATTAATGGTGGTTCTCATAGTGACGCCCCGATTGCTTTTCAAGAATTTATGGTGATGCCGGTAGAAGCTGAAAGCTTTACACATGCTTTACAAATGGGAACAGAAATTTTTCACCATCTTAAAAAGGTACTGCACGATAGAGGTTTAAGTACTGCTGTAGGTGATGAAGGTGGTTTTGCGCCAAATTTAAACGGTACAGAAGATGCTCTAGACACCATCTTATTAGCCATCAAAAATGCTGGTTATGAACCTGGGAAACAAGTTATGATCGCTCTAGATTGTGCTGCTGCCGAATTTTTTGTGGACGGTAAGTATGATTACACAAAATTTGAAGGTGATAAAGGAATCATTAGAACTTCTGAAGAACAAGCAGATTATCTTGTGCAATTAGCAAATAATTATCCAATCATATCTATAGAAGATGGTATGGATGAAAACGACTGGGATGGCTGGAAAGCGCTTACCGAAAAAGCAAATAACAGCATTCAATTAGTGGGTGATGACCTTTTTGTTACAAATGTCGAGCGTCTTTCTAAAGGTATAGAAAACAACATTGCAAACTCTATCCTTATTAAAGTTAATCAAATAGGTACCCTTACTGAAACTATTGCAGCGGTTACCATGGCTCACAAAGCTGGATACACCTCGGTAATGTCTCATCGCAGTGGCGAGACCGAAGATAACACTATTGCAGATCTTGCTGTGGCTTTAGCTACTGGACAAATCAAAACAGGGTCTGCATCACGATCTGATCGTATGGCAAAGTATAACCAGTTGTTACGTATTGAAGAAGAATTGGGTGATGCAGCTTATTATCCTGGTAGAAAAGCTTTTCAACTGTAAAAATTAATTGGTTTAATATCGCTTTCGCGAAAGCAAACTATTCAAAAGCCATCTATATTACTAGATGGCTTTTTATATTAATCACATGGTAGCATTTATTATTTCTTAAACCAGAAACTAACATTTCTAAGATTCAACTATCTAATTGAACTTTTAGATTTGGGTATTGGAAAATATACTTATCAAAACCCAAGCGGTCAAATTTCTAGGTTGTGGAAGGTTGATTTTAAGATATTTTAAATTTGTAGTTTACCTAATTGCCACAAGCTCTGCAATGCGCACAATGACTTGTGTAGCTTTGATCATACTTTCTACAGGGACATACTCATATGGACCGTGAAAATTATGACCACCTGCAAAAATATTTGGGCATGGCAATCCCATATAACTTAACTGCGAGCCGTCTGTGCCGCCGCGTATAGGTTTTATTAATGGTGTAATATTTAAATCTTTCATGGCCTGTTCTGCAAAGTCTACAATATGCATTACAGGTGCTATTTTTTCGCGCATATTGAAGTATTGATCGGTAATTTCTATGCTTACTGCTTTGCGATCGTACTGGTCATTTAATGATTGTGTTAGTTTATTCATCATTTCTTTACGAGCATCAAATTTCTCCTTATCATGATCTCTGATAATATAATGCAGTTCTGTTTTTTCAACATTTCCGTTCATCTGGTGCAAGTGAAAAAAGCCTTGATACTCTTCTGTATGCTCGGGTGTTTCCATTTTAGGTAGGGAATCTATAAATTCTTGCGCAGTGTACATAGAATTAATCATTTTTCCTTTAGCATATCCTGGATGCACAATTTTTCCATAAAAAGTGACTACAGCACTGGCAGCATTAAAGTTTTCATACTCTAGCTCGCCTATCTGGCTGCCATCCAAAGTATATGCCCAATCTGCACCAAATCTTTTAACGTCAAATTTATGTGCACCACGGCCTATTTCCTCATCTGGTGTAAAACCTACTTTGATTGCTCCATGCTTTATATGCTGGTTTTCGATAAGGTATTTCATAGCGGTCATTATTTCTGTAATACCTGCTTTGTCATCAGCGGCGAGTAGAGTTGTACCGTCTGTGGTGATTATAGTTTGACCTTTGTACTGTTTTAAGTCGTCAAAATAATTTGGTGATAATATAAGGTCACTTCCTTTTAAGGCAATATCCCCACCATCATAATTTTCTATAATTTGGGGTTTTATATCTTTACCCGTATAATCTGGTGTGGTATCAAAATGCGATATAAAACCTATGGTAGGCACGTCATGATCTACATTTGATGGCAGTGTCGCCATGATATAGGCATGATCGTCTATTGTCACGTCGCTCATGCCCATTTCTATCAACTCTTTATACAATTTATGCGCAAGATCCCATTGTTTTGCGCTGCTAGGTGTTGTATCGCTATTGGGGTCAGATTCTGTATCTATGGTGATGTAACTTATAAAACGGTCAAGAATTTCTTGCTTTGTCATGGTGATAAAATTAGTTTGTAAAGATAATTAAGGTATTCGCTTTCGCGAAAGCGGAATAAGTATAATAAGTGACAGTGATTTGAATTAAAAAAAAGTAAAATCTATGCTAATCATATCTAGTTTACAACCTGTTATAACATGAAAAAGGATTATAACCCATTTGAAAAGCTGTGTTTCTAGAAGCCTCAAAAAATGCGGGATTACTATTGCGGAAGTCTCTAGCAAAACGATCATTATTGTAGATTTGGAGGCTGTTTGACGAACGATCGTTTTTAAATCGCAACCTACCATAATCGGTATTTGGATTGGGGGTGTAAGGTTTGGGCTGTAAAGCATTGATATCATTGTAAACCTGCATCATGTCTATAGTTTGTGCACCAGGGGTAATAGAAAATCCAGTATTTGGGTTGATAATGTTGTTGCTGTCTAGGCTTAAAGTAACATTAATTTGCGGCGCTGGAAGTATAAATAGATTGTAACCGGTCAACTCGTCACCACCTAATTCTTGCGCACTGTGTTGATGGGTAACCGCAAAAATAAATAATATGAACATTATTTTTTTCATAGGTATAAATGTAATGAAAGATAGGCATTTTACAAAAGTTTACTTCCTTTTCAAGATTTTAAGGTTTTTTAGTATTTTGATTATTCACCCACAGATGATCTAAAATATTATACTAGCTTGTTAGCCATAATTAGGCATAGCAAATCGCTTACACATCGATTATACATTTATTTCTATATTGAATATCCGTTTTCACACCTAATTTGAATTTATTGCCGCAACTATCAGTCT
>CAZQGX010000061.1:0-17769 GCA_964593255.1 uncultured Flavobacteriaceae bacterium
CAGAGCATATAGCGTTGGCCTATCGGCACGCCATATGCTTAGTTATTGGCAGTAGTACGGTTGATTGACCACTAAAATTAAATAGAATGAAAATATTAGTAGGCTGTGAAGAAAGCCAAGCGGTAACGATAGAATTAAGAAAAAGAGGACACGAAGCCTTTTCTTGTGATATACAAGATTGTAGCGGTGGACATCCTGAATGGCATTTAAAAATGGATGTATTCCAGGCAATAGATTTAAGAAAATGGGATATGGGTATATTTTTCCCTGATTGCACTTACTTAACTATAAGTGCGAATAAATGGTATAAGGATATGCCACCAAGAAAAAGCGGAGTTTTGGTAGGTGCTGAAAGACGAGAAGCAAGAGAAAAAGCAATTGACTTCTTTATGAAGCTATACAATTGCAAAATACCCAAAGTGAGTATTGAAAACCCAATAGGTGTAATGAGTAGCAGATTTAGAAAGCCTGACCAAGTTTTACAGCCGTGGATGTTTGGACACGGTGAAACTAAAGCAACTTGCTTATGGCTTAGAAACCTGCCAAAATTAGAGCCTACAAATATTGTAGATGGAAGACATCAAAGAATGCACTTATTACCAAAGACAAAAGATAGGGCAAAACTTAGAAGCAAAACTTACCCAGGTATTGCAGAAGCTATGTCGAAGCAATGGACGTAGTATTACTGCCAACACTTGGCTATTGCTTACGGTAAAGACTTCTTTGCCATTCTTTATCTCTAGCCGTTCATGCAAATTGTCTACCCCTACGTTAAAGGTGTCTAGATCATCACGTTTTGCGGTTAATTTTTGGTAACGATCCGCAAGGCGCTGCAAGTTTTCTAGTTTTTTAATTCTGCTTTCTGCCGTAGGTACCAAAATATTGATAACCGTTTCTTTTGCATCGTTTTTGGCTGTTGCTGCTTTAGCGATTGCCGTTGAAGCTGTAGCGGTTTTTTTAGAAGTCGCTTTCTTCTCTTGTGTGCCTTTTTCCATGACTTAAAGTATTGATTAATAATATTAAAGATATGGAAAAGTACATTAATAATGTACTTTAAAACAATATAAATTGTGTTGAACATCGGTTAAAAATGTTATATATGGAAAAAACGCTATAAAACAGAGATAAAATAAAAAAATAAAAATCATAAACACTGGATAATCAAGCCCAAATCCTAACAAAATGATTTATCATTTTGTTAGTCTGTCGATAGACCCAGCCCGCTAAAAATCCTATATGTCTGTCTTGCAACCTCACAATTCAGATATATGAGTTAACTACCTAACTAACAGTTAGTTAACTTGTTAGGTTGTCATGTTACAATAATAAGACCCAACCATTAGTAATTTTGACCGTATGAAAAAGGTTAACCATATAAACAAAGCTCTTATTGCAATGCGTAATTATTCTGATAATGGTGTGCCATTTAGCTTTGAATATGTGTCACATGATTCATCTAGAAAAAGAAGTAACGGAGTTAAACATGTTGGACGTGCGTTATTAAGACCAGGACTAACACAGCAACAAAGCGACAAAAGTGAATTGATAGTTGCATACGTTGACCTTGACAGTGATCTACCACGTCAATTTTATGCACCATTATTATTAAAAGTAAATGGATTTAAGGTATGCGATTTAAAAAGTTAGGTAATAGCGCTGTTATAAGCGATGGCGATAAGGCTTATTCATTTGAGATTATGGAAGACCCTCGTGAATTCAGTGAGCAACGAGAAAAGATAAGTACACTGGACTGGCAAATGGTGCACGGTCAATTAGGTGCGTTTAGGCTATTCCCTTATGGTGCTGAAGATAACTTACCAACCATTATAAGAGATACAGTTAAGAGTAACAACGAGGCGCCTGGTATGCTTAAGAAGAAAGCTCAACTTATGTGGGGTCAAGGACCTATGTTATATAAGAGGGATCTGGTAGATGGTCATCCCAAAACTATATGGGTAAAGGATAGAGAGATACAAAGGTGGTTGGACAGTTGGGATTGCACAGACTACTTAATGAAAGCGGCAGTTGACACAATGCACATGGAGTGCCACTTTACTATGTATGTACCTGGTCGTGTATCTATTTCAAAACCTTGGATCAATAGATTAGAGCATTGCCCTATAGATCGCACACGTCTCGCCTATATGGCGGGTAGTGATGATATTGTCCCTACACATGCTGTGACTAGCTCTAGACCTTTTGGTGCGAATTATCAATCTAGGTTAAAATGGAAACCCTATCCAATATTTGATTTTAACAACGTGACAGCACAGCGTACATTAGAGTACAGCTCTCTATATTCATTTTGTCAAGATATATATACGGTGCCAGATATTTTTGGCACACTAGGCTGGCTTATGAGATCTAATGAGATTCCTAAGCTTTTTAAATACATGAGTCAAAATAGCTTGAGTGCTAAATATCATGTTCAGTCACCTGCTAGATATTGGAATGAAAAGGAGAAAATGCTCAAGGAGCGTTATAAGCTTATTGGGCAGCCTTACGATCATTCTATTCTAGAAGAATATAAAGAAGAAGTATTGCTTAGTCTCACACGGGTTCTTAGTGGTATTCAAAATACGGGTAAGTTTTGGCACAGTGAGATCTTCCATGATCAAGAAGGCATGAATCTTATTGAGTACGGTTGGAAAATTGAACCAATCAAACAAAACATAAAGGAATTTGTAGAAGCACAAATCAAAATTAGTGAGCGTGCTGCATATGCCATCAGCACAGGTCTTAATATGAATGCTTCGCTTAGCAATGTAGACAGCAATAACAGGGCAAACAGTGGCTCAACTCTTATCTATGCTATAAATAATCATTTAAGTACGGTAGACATGGACGAGATCATTACTACCAAGGCGGTAAACAAAGCCATAAAAGTAAACTTCCCTGGTAGCGATATACGTGTAGGCTTTTACCACGCCACACAATTAAGAGAAGAGCAGGTATCACCAGAGAATAGACAAATTAACCAACAGAACTAATGGAATTACTTTTTAATAAAGACAGTAGGGGCGGTAACGAGATTAAAGAGCTATTAGGCTTCATTGATGGTGGTTTTGATTTTAAAAACATTAAGATGGATGTGCGCACTGCATCAAAAGATCTTATAAAGATTATTGGTAATGACTTATACATCGATCTATTAGACATCTACACAAATGGAGCTCTTGATAGTGTAGAAGAAGAGTTATTACTATCTGCTAGATATGCCATCGCCTTCAGGGCTTTTTCTATTTATGCAGTTAAAACAGATCTTTCCAAAACAACTAATGGCCGCAAGATGCGTGCAGACGGTGAGGAAAAAACACCTTGGGACTGGATGATCGACCGTGATAACGAGGCAATGGAGCGCGGTTATTATAAAGCAGTCGATGAACTACTAGAGTTTCTAGAAGAGGAACAAATCCTTACCTGGATAAACAGTCAAGAGTATGCCACAATGCGTTCTTCTGTAGTACATAGCACCGCCATTCTCCAAAAGTATTACCCACAGGGCAATAGGTTTATGTTGTTGCAATTGCAGCCGGGTTTTACACATGCTCAAAAAAATGATATAGAGCCTAGACTTACCTCTTTAGGCCTTGTATCGTTGGTTGCAGATTTAAACTCAAATTCTCGTGCGTTACAGCTTGCACAACAGGCTTGCGTTAACGGTGGTATTGCATGGGGATTACGTCATTTAAGAGTAACGATCTTTCCTGAAGGCATCCTGCAAAGCTATACAAGTGATAGAGTTTCAACCAAAGCGCGCAACATATTAGAGCCAGGCATTGCAGCTACTACAGCACAACTCTTTGAGCGTGCTATGTCGCAAAACTTATTAGATCTAGAGGAATATTTAAGAGATCTTAATCCTCCTGCTGCCGATATAATTGAAAATAAAAAGCCTTATAGACAGGGCTACATTGCAAACGATAAATTCTTTTCTACATGATTTTTTATATAGTAAAATTCTTCAGATACTTGTATTATGCTCTTATCAAAGAGTTTAAAGAGATGCGCGATACCCTATCCTTTGAAAGCCGCATGCAGTTTAAACTTGCGCATGCCTACAGGTTTCAAGAAGATAAAAGAACCGATGTCCTAAAAGATGTGCGCCTTGCTATTATAGAGTTTAAAGAAAAGGGCGGTCGCTCTTTGTACATCCCTAAAGAGATCAAATCTAGAGAGGACTGCTATCAATTTCTTAAACAAACCTATGGCGAGGGCCTTAAGGATCTAGGGCTAATCATTACCCCAAATCTCAAACTTATCCGTAAATGAATATCATAGAAATTCCCGACACTGGTCGCAAGATATACCTACCGCAGTCCTTTGGTGAGTGCGATAGACAGCAAGCTCGGGACGTATCTCAGGTGCTTGTTAGTTATATGGTACACGGTGCAATTTCTTATGATCAGTTGCTTATCGATATATTTTGCGCGCTTACAAATGTGCAACACAATCCCACCAGTGACGATACTGCCTATATTCACATTGCACAGCTTGCGCAGTTGTGCGATTCTTTTTTCACTACCGTCGATGGTAAAAAACAAGTGGTGCTCGATCATATCGATAATCCATTTACCTGGTTGCGTCCTGGTCTAATTAAATATCACGGTCCCGTCGATAGTTTTGATAATATCACATTTGGCGAGTATGTAGATGCGATGAATTACTATGGCGAGTTTGCCGACTCCCAGCAGGTAGAGTTTTTAGATCTTTTAATTGCCACTTTATTTAGAAAACATATTCCGCTTTCGCGAAAGCGTAAACCCTATAAAAAATCTGAAACTAAAGAAAGAGCTCTACGTTTATCACGCCTTTGCATGGGATATCGATATGGTTTTTTCCTATACTTTGCCAGCTTTCAAAAATACTTATCCACAGCAAGAATCTACTGGGAAGGTCGCGAATTAGACCTTTCTATTCTATTTAAATCTACTGGCAAGGGCTACAAATCAACCATTCCAGGGATGGGTATGTTATCAGTACAATTTGACATGGCACAAAGCGGCGTCATGGGTGATGAAGATAGGTTGCGATCAAAACCATTATGGGAAGTGATCGCCTTGATGTATGATTTAAAGAAAAAAGACATGGACGAGGCCGCTGCACAATCCAAAAACGCATAACATGATACTATTACAAGATTTAGAAGATTATGTAGTAACGATTAAAGATCGCGTTGCTGCTATTAACTTTACCGCCACCGTGCTAGATGGTACCGAGGTCAATCGCAGGGTAAAAGACTTGAATGGCGAAAACAATACCTTATTATTCCTACTTATTCCCGAGGTTAATGGCAGCGGTAGTCGTGAAAATAATTACAGGGGCGGTACGACAATGGATATCTACCTACTCAATAAAACCGACTATAAAGAAGGACAAGACGAGTATATTCAAGTATTTAAAGACACACAGCCTGTTGCTATAGAGGTGGCAAAGCTTATTTTTAATGATGCACAAAGCGGTTGCCACCCACTTTTACAACACATCGATTTTACTAAATACAACATCACCCCTGCTGCTGCTATGGCTGGTTGCAATGGCTGGTTTATTCAATTTGAAATAAAGAGTTGGTTATAAGTAAATAAATTGTGTACCTTTATGAAATGGATAAAGATGCAATAGACAACTCCTATACTCAGATTATTAATACCCGTGGTATAGGTAAACAACTAGAACTTACCAGGCAGAAAATTTGGAATTATAGAAACACACAGGTGTCGCTAGGCACAAAGCTAGAGGTGCTTTTTAAAATGGATAGATTAAGATTTAAAGATGGCTGGGACGATTAAAGATATAGAAAAAAAAATACTAGAGGGTGTCTTTGTACGCAGTGTTCTTAACGAGGTAAAAGACGATATTGATAAAGACCAGCGCCGCATCATGCAAGAGCGTTCTTTCAATAGTGCCGACTGGTATAATGGCCGCCGTTTTGATGTAGGTAACAACCGTCTTACTTATACCCATTATGGTATTCACCGATTTGTAGACATGAAAACGCGACGCCTGGGCGATGGCAGCGTGATCAAAAAAGTAGCACACCCAGTTCACAATCGCATTCTTTTTGGGTATGCAAATAAGATCATCGCAAATTTGCAATATGGCTTTACAGAGACAATTAAAAACAAAATAAGACAAGACCTCGCTGGTAAAATTTAATATTAATTTATTTTTTATTTTTAAAAGCTAACTTTTAAAATATAAATTATGTCACAAAAAACAGTTAGCGAGGCACTCGCACATGTAGGTAACAGCGACCAGATCGCACATACATTACAGCTTTTATTAGATGGTTATTTAGAAAGTTCTCTTGCAAACGATCAAGAAGACCGACTGGCAGTTCTAGAACTTATGCAAGAATTAAAGACTTTATTATAGTTACTTTTTGATTTATATTTGAACCTTAACTTTTAAAACCAAATTATGAAAAAGTTTTTTTTTCTTTTACCTTTTTTCCTTTTTATCTCTTGCATGAGTCTAAAATTAAATCCTTTACAAGGTGAATACTTAAATAAACCAATTGTCGTATCATCTACAAAGTCATACGATGAAGCATGGTCATCTATGATCGATTTGTTTGCCGAAAATGGTCTAGCAATTAATGTTCTTGATAAAGATAGTGGGCTTCTTACTTCTTTAAGAACAGACTTACTTCCATATTTCACAGTTGAAAAACGTGATGGTACACTTATGGACACAGAGGCTTATGTTGTAGTTGAATCAATTAGATATAGTAATGTTAATACTATATTTAGACCTTCTAGTCTTACGGGCACATGGAATGTTCGTATTAAAAAGGATGGTGCTGGTAGTAGCATAAATGTTAATTTAGTAAATATACAGGCTAGTCTATCTTCATCACCTACAAATTATATTAATGGTTTTTCCCGTTCATTAGACGCTAGAAGTACTGGGGTCTTTGAAAGTTTTATTGCAAATAAAATAAAGTAATTGATGATAAACCTATTATTTAAATGCACATTTGTACAGTAAGATACACATACGTATCTTAGCAGCGGTTTTAATTGAAAAAAAAGTCATAAAACTTGTTTTATGGCTTTTTTTATATATGTTTGCGTTGTCAACATAATACCATGGAATTTCCAAAAATTAAAAATCTAAGGCCAGCAGATGCTCTTTTTAGGGAACGAAGAGAGAATTCATTCCATTGGTATGTGTTGACACATCTTATCTGGCCGTTTTTAAACTTAATGTTATGTCAACACATTCCAATCCAATTACCCAAGTTAAATAAGATTTACATCTACTGTTTAACAAAACCGCAATAGGCAGTGTATCGCTGCAAACTATTGAAAATTTAGAAATGCCTACCCCTTTTTATGAAGGCAAAAGATTTCAACCCATTAACGAGGCTGCTATAAAACTACGCAGGTTTGTTTTATTTGATAACGATGTCGATGGCGATCGTTGTTATGCCCGATCTTTAGGTCACAAAGATCTAAAAATGTCTTATTATTCTAACGATGATTTTGTCGAGCTTACAAACAATAATAAGTCGGTAATCAAGATCAAGTCTGTAGAGTACCTAGACCTTTTCCTTAATTTCTTTCTTGCCTAATGTATTTTAGAAATAAAATTGATGTCATAAGCCACCAGGGCGATGACATCGATGCCACAAGTTTATGGCATGGCAAGACTGGCGGTGAGTTAACGTTGGTAGATGATGATCTATATGCAACCATCACCCACGACGATACTAATTTTGAAGAGGCTTGTTAAAGTTTTTCAATATATTTTCAAAACCGTTCTAGTTCATAGAGCGGTTTTTTTATTTTATTTATTGATACTTATATGTATCTTTACGCTTTCATGTATTGATTATTTTAATTAAGACTTAAAAGCAGCCTGGCGGGCTGCTTTTTTGTTTTTATCATGTTACAATAATACCAGGTGCATCTATTTATTATTGTATAATTATTTCACACCATGGCCAAGAAAGTAACGCATGAAGAATTTAGATTTGATTATATCATCAATGGCGACGATTCTCAAAAAGAGCTGTATGATCTAGGGCAGCAAACTGCAAAACTGACTAGAGAAAATAAAGACTTAGCCCGCGAAAAGGCTAAACTGGTAGCCGCTGGTAAAAAAGAAAGCGCCGAGTATAAGAAACTCGATGCGGCAATGAAAGAGAATAACAAGAGCATAAGAGAAAAAAATGCTCGCATGGATGCCCTGCGTCGTTCTATAGGCATTACAAATCTTTCTTTTAAAGAATTGCGCAACGAGTCCCGCAAGCTGTCTAACGAGTTAAATTCTAGATCAGATTTTGGTAGTGTAAAATATAAGCAATTAGAAGAACGTCTTAAAGCGATAAATGCCCGCATGGCACAGCTGCGTGGCAATACTAGAGCGTCAGAATCTTCTCTTACCCGCTGGGCAAATGGCTTTAATAAATATGCTGCCCTGGGCGCATCTTTTGTAGCAGTGCTTACTGGTGTGGTGTTTAAGATTCAAGAAATGATTGATTTTTCTGGCAAACTGTCGGATGCGCAATCTAATGTTCAAAAAACTACAGGCCTTAGTGCAGCATCAGTAAGCGACCTTGCAAAAAACCTAGGCGCTCTTAATACAAGAACATCGCGTTTAGAATTATTAAAACTAGCCGAAGAGGCTGGTAGACTAGGTAAAACTGGTGTAGAAGATGTATATAATTTTGTAAAGGTTGCAAACCAATTAAAGGTAGCACTAGGCGATGATATAAGCGAGGAGCAAATACGTGAGGTCGGTAAAATGGTTACCATTTATAAAGTAGGCGAGCGCGAGGGTAAGAATTTTGAACAGTCGATGCTTGCATTAGGATCTAGTATCAACGAGGTTAGTGCCAGTGGTGCAAACCAAGCTAGTTTTTTAGTAGATTTTATAAAACGTACGGCAGGTATTTCAGACGTTGCCAAAATATCAGCACAAGATATGGTAGGTCTAGCTGCTGCATTTGATGAAGTGGGGCAGTCGCAAGAGATCAGCGCCACTGCAATCAATAAATTTTTTGGTAGTGCTGCGGCCGATGTTCAAAAGTTTGCCGATGTAGCAAATGTGAGCATACAAGAGTACAGCCGCATGCTAGAAGAAGATGCAAACGAGGCCTTGATTCTTTTTCTTAAAGGGTTGAAAGAGGGTAACCCGACCTTAGAAGAAATGGAGGTACGTTTAAAAGGTATAGAACTGGGCGGCACTCGTGGTAAACAAGCCATTGGCGCACTTGCTGCAAATATTGAAAACCTTCAAAGCAAGCAAGACATCGCCAATAGATCGCTTAAAGAAGCAACATCTTTGACAAATGAGTACAACTTAAAAAACAATAACCTTGCAGCGGTTATAGAAAAAATCGGTAGAAAGATACGTGGCGCTTTTGCTGCGGGTCCTATCAATAAATTTATAACAGCGCTAGTTACAGGTATTGGTAAATTGCTGGGTGTGGTGCAAAGTGTAGATGACGCTTTCGCGAAAGAAACAAAAACAATATACGAAAACGCCAAAGCAAATAGAAGGCTTGCCAGCGAGTCGCAAACATTGCTAGATCGTTATGAAGAACTTACTGCAGATGGTATTGAACCAACTACCGAAAGTAAAATTGAACTAGATAAAATCACACTTCAATTAAAAGACCGTCTCGGGGAGTCGGTTATGGCTATAGATGAAGAGACTGGCGCCTATATTTTAAATACACAAGCGGTAAGAGATCAAATTAAAATCAAACGTCTTAGTGCAGATGAAGAGGCTTCAACCTTGGCATCTAGACTTGTGGGCTCGCAAGAGCGTTTAAAAGAGTTGCGCAAGGAGTACGAGGTGATTTTAAAAGAGAAAAAGTTAAGAGATCAAATATTTGCAGATCAAAACAAGGGTAAAGACTTTGAGCGCACTATTGATTCAGGTGTTAAAAACCTTAGATCTGGTGCGGATGTTACAAACCTGCCAGGCTTTAAAGAAGCAAATGCCGCTAGAGAAAAAATGTATGAGATCGGTGGTCTTATAAATAGACAGCTAGAACAGGAGGCAGATCTTATTGAAAAACTTGCCGAGCTTAATTTCACTGCCGAAGATGCAAGAGAGTTTTTAGTTCCAGACGTGAATGAACAGGCAACCATTCAAGAAGGTGCAAAAAAAACCGTTGGGGGTGCAACATATTCTTATAAAAATGGTAAATGGGTGCTAGATGTTATTGTCAGACCTACCGGTGATCCAGATGGTCCTAAACGTGTACAAGATTATTTAAAATTACTTAGTGAACAACGCAGGGCGCTAGAACTAGAAGCTGCGGGTGCTATAAAAGACAAGTTCACTCGTGAAATGGAGCTAGAGCGCATCAATAATAAACATCAAATAGAAGAATTAAAATCTCACCTTATAGATGTTAAGAGCCTTAAAGGCGCTGATCAAGAAAATGCGATTGCCATTAATAAAAATATTAATGATCGTATAGAAATTCAAAATGCTACACATCAAGAACGTATTACCACCATTTTAGGTATTTCTATTACGGATAGACAGCAGCAACTGCAAGCAGGTCTTGATCGTGATTTAGAACTTTTAAAGACGGCACAATTAAAAGAGATTGCCGCTTTTCAAGGTTCAAAAAGTGACAGAGATGCGCTACTAGAACGCCATAGACAGGAAGAATTGCAAGTACAAACAAAGTTTGCACTACAAATGAAAAAGCTGCTAGAGCAAGCTTTATCTATGTCTAGCCTTGATGGTGTTGATCTTTCTATTTTATCTGAAGAAGATAAACAAAAGGTGATCGATCGTATTAACGAGCTTAAATTAAAACTTGCAGAGTTGGGACTTGCAAAGTCATCAATTGCTGGTAGTGGTCAAATTACTGATGATCTAGGAGCGGCACAAGGTGCTTTAGCAGGAGTAGATATATTTGGTTTTACAGTTGATGATTGGGAAAGTTCATTTGATAATATAGATACTGCTATAGGAAAAATTAATTTAATCCAGATGGGATTATCTGGACTGGGCAGTGTTTGGAATGATGTTTCAAAGCTTATGTCTGCTCAAGAGAATAACGAGTTAGAGCAGTTTACACGCAATCAAGATCGTAGACGTCAGGTGTTAGATACTAGGCTAGACCGTGGTTATATCAACCAAAGACAATATAATAAAGCCGTTGAGGAATTAGAAAGAGAACAGGCTAAAAAAGAAGCAGAATTAAGATATAAGCAAGCCAAAAGGGAAAAGATTACTGCTATGTCTACTATTATAACGCAAGGCGCTGTTGCTGTGGCCAGGGCTATTGCTGCAAGTCCTAAAACTTTGGGTTTGCCATGGAGTGCAATTATTGCAGGTAAAACAGCTTTAAACCTTGGTTTAGCTGCTGCTACTCCATTACCGGCTAAAGGTTTTGAAAAAGGTCTATACCCTATGATGCGTGAGCAGGATAAGAAAATATTTGATGTTCAATTTGGTGGTTATGGCTCTACGCAATTGGTTACTTCTCCTACGCATTTTAAAACTGGCAATGGCAGTGATTTTATTGCTGGCGAGAATAGCAGCATCACTCGTCCAGAATTAATTATTGATAGCGATGCCTATTCAAAGTTTGACCCTGGATTTAAACAGGTTTTAAATAGACAAATACGTGCAGTTAAAGGCTATCAAAATGGTATGTATAATGAAGATACCACTGCGCCTGTGTCCTTTGATGGTTCTTCATCTAGTACAGATCCAGAGATGAAAACCTTATTAATGGACGTGCGTTCCTTACTTGCTCACCTAGCTAGTAATGGTGTTGCTGCCTATATGGATAAAGATTTAAGAAACATGCAGCGATTGCAAGAAGAGCTTGATCGCTTTAATAAATTTAATAATAACAAACGGGTATAATGGCATACACGCAATTTACATTAAACGAGGTTTTTGTAAACCCCATGGCAAACACGCTGTGCGATAGGCTTTTTAATTGGACTTTGATCAATAACAATAGTGTGATCGATGCCATGATGTTAAGCGGTACTGTCGCTGCTATTATGCAGGATATTGAAAACCTGCAACCAGTGCGGGCGATTATTTTTGTAACTCCTTCCCCTATTCTATTTGCATTACTTAAAACAGATCTATTAAAAGTTTGGAAAGGTGCTGCGGTTACTTTTTTAAAAGATAGATACTTGGTCACAATAAGTAATATTAAATTAGAGATATGGTATGATTCAAATGCGCCTGAACCTACTTTTATAGTTGGTATTCCTTTAATAGATACTGTTAACATTCCTGTAAATCACTTATAATCATGGCATATAATATCATTTTAGGTCAGCAATCATTCAGTGGCGGTGGTGGTAATCAAATACTTTCACAAGATTGGTCTTTTCTTCCATCACAGGTGCAGGTAACTAGCACGTTTTTTGTTTTACAGGCCTATCCGCAGCCTGAGGATGTAACGATTAATATCAGGGATTTTTTAAATTCTCCTTTTGCAGCCACACATACAAATTTTAATTTAATTGTATCGCTGCAGCAAGATGTCAATGCGATAGATCTGTTTGACATTACATCTACTAGTCATGTGATCACTGCGCCTATTGTGCTAGATAATACTACTGTTTTGGCAATGGTAATCACTGTGGCATTTATAGATCCTACCATACTATTAGAGGGCGTTTATAGTGGCCAGATAGTTTTTACAGTACAAGCTACAAATAACATTACTGCACTGGTAGAAGATATAGACGTTCAAATTTATGATCTAGAACTTTCTAGAACAGGCACCACAGTAAACGTCCTTACCCCTCGTGTTTTAAATTTTGCCTATTTACAAGGCGCACCATCACCAGTGCAAGATTTTGATATCATTCCTGGGCTAGATGTTAATGGTAACCAGTTATACAGTGTAAATCAAAGTGGTGATTTAGTGCTTAACGTTCCAGGCACTGTGATTTCACCATTGCGCACAGATGGTAACGGTGTGGTAACTGGATCTCTATCACTCAACCCTAGTACATGGGACGGTGTTCCACCTGGTCTTTATGATACCTTTGTAAATGTGGTTTTTGTAACACAGCTGGTCATGCTGGGTATTGATATCAATGTCGCTGTTTTTAATGCGCCTGGTGTGATTATCACACCCGATAATTTGGAGTTTGTAATGTATGTACCAGTAACACCACAGGCGCAATTCATTGATATTTTTAGTACAGGCACTTTTACTATTGGTGGACCACCTTGGTTAATTCTTAGTGCTAGTTCTGGCATTGGTTCTGCACGCATAAGCGTACAACCTGTTGATTATACTAATGTGTCCGAAGGTGTTTTTGAAGGCTTTATATCTGTTTTGTCAGATGGTGTGGTATATAATATAAATGTAAAACTTAGTGTTTTTGGCCAGTTGCAAACCACTGTTGATAGTGACAATATTAATTTCACAAAAGACCTTGCTTATTTCTCTATTAATTCTCCTATATATGTAAGCAGCTTGTTTTATATGCAAGTGCGTACCTATGGAATGGTATATGATCTTGATGGTAACGCAATTGAAATAGATCATACTAATAAGGTGCCATTCTTTAAAAATCAGGCACGGTTTGTTCCTGGAACAACTATCGATAAGGTCATACCATTGTATGACCAGTTGGTAGGTAATTTACTTTTACAACCTGACCCTTTGATTGATTATCCACGAGAGTATTATGCTCGAGTAGCTGTCATGTCTTTTGATGTTGCTGTTTTTAATCGCAGTTTAGATACTGCGGTGTTTCAAACAACAGTAAGAAATATCAAATGGCTTAAAGGTACACGGCCATTAAACAACGTTTATAATCGTGCGCCGTTAGTGTATGATAAAAAGGTTGCACGCATTGATGATTTGGGCTTTTACATATACAACTACTTTTCTCAAGAGGCTAGTTCTATTGTTTTACTTAAAAACAATGTCTTTTTAACAGAGATTGCTACCCGCGGTGGTGATTATCCTACTGGTCGCATATTGATTAAAGGGAAAGACTTTGAACCTGGCGATGTGATAGAGATTAAAGCGACTGATCTACTTACTCGTACTGCTGCTAGTGAGTTTTTACTCATTTATCCATTAGAAGAATACACCTATCATGTGGCATATCTTACAGAATATAATACCATCGATGTTATTCAATGTCGTGGTGAAATGGCAAGTAAAAGCGCTTATGAACGTCGTGGTAATAAGATATTAAGAGACGGTGTTGACGTGATAAAGCATGTAGATGTGAACAGGGATGACAATCTTGTGATCAATACCGGCTTTATACCACAAGATCAAATTGTGATGGTCGATATGTTAAAGAGATCTATAAGATCGTGGTTGATATTTCCAGATATGCCACCTATAGAAATGGCAGTAATAAGTACCGAACTTGCTGGTTATGATAGTGAAAAATTCTTATATGAATACGAGCTAGAAGTTCAATTAAACAGAAAAGTAGATGCACAAATTCATACATTCTAGTTTTGAACTAGACCTTAGCGATAAAGAAATCACTACAGATGAAGAGAATCACTGGTTTACCGATTCTTTTCTTACTGTACAAACCTATCCTGTGGATATCGTTATCACGCCCGATATAGATCGCGCTCTAGGTATGATAAGTGATATCAATAGCGCTGCCCCTATCACTGTATTGCGTGGATATTTTTATATGAATGGCGACGAGCACGAGGCGCAAATGAAATTAGATCGCATAGAGCGCAGTGCCAGTTTTGTTTTTACTATAGGTCTGGAAGAGCTTCCTAACTTTGATAAAAAGTTGGCGCAGCTTCCCTTGTTAAAAGAAGATCTAGTCGACGAGACCATGGCGCAACATGCTACAGATCGTTTAAATCTAGAATATCCAGATACACAATACAATTTTCCACAGCTGCATATCAATAGCCTTGATAACAGTAGTGATCAATGGCAATACTTTGAAAACCGACTTAACGCCAGGGATTTTGGTGCGTTTTTAGAAAACACCTTTGACACTGCTACCAACGAGCAGATCAATCGCAACATTCTACAGCCATTACCAGCACTATTTCACGTTATTAAAGCAGGTTTTGAAGACCTAAACTATAATGTAACAGGTAGTTTTTTTGATATTCCCGCTTTCGCGAAAGCGTACATATTTCATTTTTCTGAATACTATAGAAGCTTTAACAGCGCAACACAAGAACTGGTAAGCGATCGCACACAGAATGATGGTACGAGATATGTAAATCCTAACACCGGCGTTACAACTGCCGATTATAATTATCAAGAATCTAGCACCCCACTTGAACCTGGTATCTATTTATTAAATGGTGTATTAAATAGCTATGGCGATCAAGATTTTGTTTTGATAATGATAGGTACTACAGTTGTTTATAGAGGTTTTGGTTTTTTTGGTTATGCCCTTAGAACGCATTATGTAGACGTTACTTTTGAAGTTGTTGCAGGCGGTCCCAATGTTTTGAATGTTTTTGCTGCACAAGCTAACTTTTCTGTTGACTTTGATGGAACCAGTATATATGATAGTATATGGTTAGACCTAACCATTGCACAAATTGCAAGGCTAGATGCCAACGGTAATTTAATATCAACACTTATTGTACCTACCGATGTAGATTTGACAAAGTGTGTACCAGATATCACCTTTGGCGATTTGCTGTCGGCGATTAAAAATTATATAGGTATAGATGTGTATCAAACGGGACCTGCTCAATTTAGAATAGACGTAATAAAAGACATCATCGATACACTAGATATCATTGATCTATCAGCATATGAAGTGCGTTACCCACGCAGGGAAAATCGCAAGACAGACAAGTTTATTTTAAAAGCACCTGAAAGTATAGAGGGTCTTTATACCCAGCAATCATTAATGATCACCACCACAGGATCACAAGCCTATCAAGGTGAGCTTATCGATAAAGACACAAACGAGGTGCAAATAGACCTTACTATTTTAGAACAACGCAACATCGATGGTCGTAGAACAGCGCAGCAAGCTAGCGACGAGAAAAGCAAATTAAACCTGGTACGGTATGAAGGTTTGCAAGGTGCAAACAATTACACAGTAGAATTTGGTTTGAACTTACAACAGGCATATGACGACTATCTTAAAGAGATTTACGAATATAAGATCAATGGCCAGCCATTGCAATGGTCTTTTATAGCTCCCGAAATTACTTTACGAGATCTTAAAAAACGTTCACGAGTTTTTGCCTATAATAAAATACATCAAGTAGAAAAAATACAACGCACTAACCTAGGCCGTGGCATGGTGCAGGTGCGTCTAGATGTGGTGTCGCTTACCTAATGGTATAAAGATCCTACCATATCAGTATTGGCGTTTTGTTCTTCTTCTATTTGGTGTACATAATGCATGGTACTTTTTAAATCGGCATGCTTTAAAATAGTTTTTAAGGTCACCACATCGCCACCAGTTCTTAAATAGGCCATCGCAAAAGTATGACGTCCTACATGCATACTCACGGTTTTTTTAATACCTACAATTTTACAAATCTGTTTTAGATTTTTATTTATCGTGTTAGGGTGAAGCCATTTAACACATAGATCAGGGCATGCAGTTAAAATATCTTTTAGTTCTTTAGTTCTAAAAATAGTTGTTTTCTTATTAGTCTTGGGCGCATAGATCTGCTGTATGTCGTCATTGTTTTTCTTACTCTCAAGTAATTCAATTTCAGAAACACGCAATCCAGTCACACAAGAAATGAGAAAGTAACCCAGGGATAACTTGTGAGCTGGTAATATGTATTTGTTTTGATAAAAATCAAACATCATTTTCATTTCGTTAGGCAACAAATATTCGCGGTTACTATTATATTTTTTAAGTTTCATATCATCTATTTGCAGCGGGAAAAAAATCTGATCTTTTTTTGCAGCAATTAAAACATCCTTAATGAATCGCAAATTACTTTCTATAGTAGAAGTTTTATTTCCTTTTTTGCTGCAATACTTGCGGTAACCATCTACAAAATTATGATCGACCTGGTGAAATATCAAAGTAGGCTTCCACTCCTTTACTTTCTTAATGATGCTTTCATACCTTCTTTTAGTACCACCCTTAACGTTCAGCATCTTTAAACGATATTCCATATAGGCAATCACATTGACACGTGGTATACCATAAAGCATTTCAGTTTTAAAATCTTCAAGGCCTAAAGGCTTTTTCATAAGCCTGTAATTGGTACGTATAGAAGTTATTTGACTTTGAATATTATCAAGTATAAGATTTACATCTTGATAATTTGGATCACTTTTTAACACACGCATTTTATCGGCTTCCCAGTCTTTGGCGTTAATGTGTATGTGAAGTGGTAAACGTATTCTCTTACTACCGCCAGATGCGTGTAAGTAAAGTGATGAAAGACCCTGTCTATTTTGATAGGGTCTTAAAACAAATTTAGTTTTAATCTCTTTTGGCACAGGTAAAATTATTGTGTCCAGTCCTGTGTCAAAAATGCTTTTTTCTGCTCTCATGATGTGTATGTAGTTAGGTCATCACTCCTAAAACAAGACTGACTATCAGTCTTATACACATCATCTATTAATCTTATCACCTCAATTAAGAGGGTTTGTGACCTCGGCAGGATTCAAACCTGCAACCTCCACAGCCGTAATGTGGTGCACTATTCAGTTATGCTACGAGGCCTAAACAAAATTTCTTTTGCGGGTGCAAATATACAAGCTTTTCAAATAAAGCAAACCTTATTAATCAATAAAATTTATAAAATAATTATTTATGGCTAAGTTCTAGGACAGATGTGTTATATTTACACTAATAAATTAGTTTTATG
>CAZQGX010000062.1:0-16591 GCA_964593255.1 uncultured Flavobacteriaceae bacterium
TATTATATTTCAACACAATATACAAAATTTAGGCGTAATTACGGATATTCAAATTTCTATTATTGTCTTTTGATTAACTTTAAAAAGTTTCTCTAGTTTTTAATACTATAATGGTTGTTGACAGTAAACTACACTCTACACCCTATTTTTATCTTTATCTATTTTAGATTGATTTCTAAACAGTTAAAATTTTATCTATGTTCTACTTTCCACAAGCTAAGTGGTCTAACTTATTAGTCGGTTACAAATGTTTTTTGTAGTTCTTAAATGTTGCACAAGCAAGGGCGTGCACCAGATATTTATATTTAAATTTGTACACTTATAAAACAAATATTGCCCATATTATGGAAATGTATCCTTATATAAAATCCTTGCATCTTATTTTTGTAGTAACATGGTTTGCGGGATTATTTTACATTCCTAGGTTATTTGTGTATCAGATTGAGGCACATACAAAAGCAGAGCCAGAAAAAAGCATACTTCTTAAACAACTTAAAATTATGACCGGTAGGTTGTGGTTTATTATTACCTGGCCTAGTGCCGTGCTTACTACTGTTTTTGCTATATGGTTATTGATACTAATTCCCGACTGGTTGCAGCAACCCTGGATGCATGTGAAACTAGGTTTTGTAGGCTTGTTATTTTTTTATCAATTTAAAACACATTTTATTCAAAAAGAACTGCAAAACGACGTGGTAAAATGGACATCAAATGGCATGCGTATTTACAATGAGGGTGCTACACTTATATTATTTGCAGTTGTTTTTTTAGTAATTGTAAAAAGCGCTATCAATTGGATATATGGTCTTGTTGGTCTTTTAGTCTTTGCAGTGATTCTTATGCTTCTTTTCAAATTATATCAACGTGTAAGAGAGCGTGGTAAGGAATAAGCAGACACAATTCTTTTTTATAAAAACCTAAAGACATTTCTTTTAGTACAGTACATTTTTCAAAGGTTAATAAAAAACATAGCAATTGCCATAACAATCATTATGGTATTTTCAATAAAAGTAGCCTGGGTCATAGGTAATTTTAATGCAGTACCTAGACATGCGCATTGTATGGTTTTTTTGTTTAAAAGTGTTTTAGTTACCCCCACTGTGGTGATGCCTAGTATTACTATAGTTGCTATTAAAGCTATATTTATTTGAAACCGCATTAAGAACAAAAGGCCAAGAGCAGTTTCTATAAAAGGATATACTTTTCCATAAAATGGAAATATTTTTGCCATTGGATCATACATAGCAAAACTATCTGGGAAACCTTTTAAATCTAGCATTTTGAAAAAGCTGAAAACAATATAAAACAGTCCCATAAAGTCCAGCATTGCCGTATTCCAGCTTTCTCTTGAATAATTAAGTAATACAGTTGCAATACTTATATAAAGCAATATTAAAAACAATGGTTGTAATTGTTCCCATTTTGACTTCTCATTTTCTTTGTTTAAGGATTGGGAACTTTTAAACACATTTTTTTCTTGGGTAATACTGTATTTATCAGGCAGTGCGTTTTGAAGTGTCTCTATAGAAATATGGTGATCCATTACAATTACTGCTTTTTCATTTTCTAAAGTGACCATGACTTCTTTTAAACCTTTTACCGCATTTAGTTTGTTTTCTACATCGCTGCGGCAGCCATTACAGGTCATACCGCTTACTTGATAAGTGTGTTTCATAATTTGTAAGATAAAGGGGTAAATTTAAATCATTACTAAAAGTTATCGCATTTATATGCCCGATAGGTTCCTGCTGTTGCTAATTTTTTTTAATGGATTTTTATTAAATTCAATAAATAATTATTGAATTTAAGAACTAATAAATGCTACCTTGAGATTTAAGTATTTGAAATTATTTTTTTAAAACCGAAGAAGGTAAACAGTAACCTCTTTTATGGTTTTGATCATAAATCTTCATTTATAACTTGCTTTTAAAAATATATGTTCAAGCCTCTAACGATCTACTTTTACTTTAAATGGATTTTTTATTAATTAAAGTTTTAACTGGGGTTTATTTTTTCAAATACCAGGCGGTCTAATTTCTTAGTCGGGCACCACTGATTCTTTCCAAAGAAATGAGTTAGATTTTTAAACATAGTTATTACAGTACTTTTTTAAATTTATGACCTATTTAATCATGGCTTCTTTTTCTATAATCTCAAAAAAGCTTTAAATAGATTAATAAAGGCAATTGATTTTCTCTATGTTGTTGAACTCCTATATTCATCGAAAAAAAAAATCTGCATAAAATAATTTATGCAGATTCTTTATTATAAACATTTTACTATTCTCCTAAGAAAGGATACCTATAATCTGTAGGTGTAACAAAAGTTTCTTTGATCATGCGTGGCGATACCCATCTTAATAAATTGAGTTTTGATCCAGCTTTATCGTTAGTTCCCGAGGCTCTAGCACCACCAAATGGTTGTTGTCCTACCACAGCACCTGTACATTTATCATTGATGTAGAAATTGCCAGCACAATTTTCTAGTGCTTTTGTTGCTTCATTTACTGCATAACGATCTTGTCCTAAAATGGCGCCAGTTAAGGCATACTCACTAGTTTGATCCACAAGCTGCAGCATTTCACTATATGATTGGTCTTCATATATATAAATAGTTATCACAGGGCCGAATAATTCGGTTTCCATAGTTACATATTTAGGATCTGTGGTTACAATTACGGTAGGTTCTATAAACCAGCCTTTAGACTTGTCATAATTTCCACCTATAATTACTTCGGCATTGGCATCACTTTTTGCACGTTCAATATACGAGGCGAGTTTATCAAAAGAACCTTCATGAATTACTGCTGTTATAAAGTTACTCATATCTTCTGGTGACCCCATTTTTAAACTACTAATATCTCGCTGTAGCATTTTTTCTAGCTCTGGCCACATGCTTTTAGGAATGTAAGCTCTAGAGGCAGCGCTACATTTTTGACCTTGAAATTCAAAAGCGCCTCTTACTATCGCAGTAGCTACCTGTGCAGGTACCGCACTTGCATGTGCCACGATAAAATCTTTACCGCCAGTTTCACCTACAATACGTGGGTATGTTTTATAGGTGTTGATGTTTTCTCCTATTTTGGTCCACATGCCTTTAAATACTGTGGTAGAACCAGTAAAGTGTATTCCGGCAAAGTCTTCATGGGTCATTACCTCGTGGGTCATCATTACGGGATCTGCATTTACCATATTGATAACACCATCAGGCACACCAGCTTCTTTAAAAACTTCTACAATTATTTGTGCGCTCAACATCTGGTGGTCGCTAGGTTTCCACACACACACATTACCCATAAGGGCTGCACTAGATGGTAAGTTGCCAGCAATTGCAGTAAAGTTAAATGGCGACACACAGTAGACAAACCCTTCTAGGGGTCTGTATTCTAATCTGTTCCATGCTCCAGATGTAGACTCTGGCTGTTCTGCATAAATCTCTGTCATGTACTGCACATTAAACCTCAAGAAATCTATTAGTTCGCAAGCAGAGTCAATTTCTGCCTGAAAAACAGTTTTGGACTGATTGATCATGGTAGCCGCATTGATACGTGCGCGATATGGTCCAGCGATAAGTTCTGCTGCTTTTAAGAAAATTCCAGCACGGTGTTCCCATGGCATTTGCGACCATTTTTTACGTGCATTTAAAGCAGTAGCAATCGCATCTTGAACTTCTTTTTTACCACCTCTATGATAATTACCAACTACTTTTTGGTGGTCATGCGGCGGTCTTATAGGGGCTGTATCCCCAGTTTTTACTTCTTTTCCATTTATGTATAAAGGAACTTCTGTATTCTCATTCCATAATTGTTTGTATGCAGCAAGTACTTGCTCTCTTTCCACTGTTCCTGGAGCGTAAGTTTTAATAGGCTCATTTACAGCAACTGGAACTTTATAAAATCCTTTTCCCATAATATTTTTTTGTATTTTAAAATTGAATACAAATTTACAAAGAATATAACGGTTCTCTCAACCCTAATGTGGTAAACTATCCTTTAAAGTATGATATTGCAGCGGGTAGTAATTGTTAGGTGTTGTTGATTTTTGCAGCATTCAGGTTTTGACGGTGTTTTAGTAGCTCAGCACTTGCTGTATTTATTTTTTCTTTTTACTTTTTTTTAAAATTCTTTAAGGTTATGAACTACTTTTTATCTCGCTTTCGCGAAAGCGAAAACAAAACAAAAACCCGAAGGAATATTTTCCTAATTAAGAATGAAAGAAGCGCTAAGTTGAAAGGAGGGGATAAGGACTTTTATCTGTCGAGAGGTGTTTGAGACAAGCATTTGATAATGGCCTTTCATATTGCCAATAGGAGATCGCAATAAACAGCCGCTTTGATAAGTGTGTGATTGTCCTGGCTGTAATATAGGTTTCTTACCTATTACTCCCTCGCCATCTACATAGGTCGTATCGCACAGGCTATCCATGATTTGCCAGTGTCTAGTGGCAAGTTGAACCACATTGTCGCTTTGGTTTTCTATAGTAACTTGATACGAAAAGGCAAAATGCAAGTGGTTATTTTGATAAAAAGTACCGTCAAAATGGCTTTGAACAGATATTTTAATTCCCTCTGTAACTTGTTGTACCATATTTAATAAATCAATATTCCTATTAAGGTCAATATACTTATTCCCAGTGTTAACCCTACAACAAAGGTAAAGTTAATTAAAATGTACTTGATTATAGTTTTGAATCTTTTCTGATTGTAAAAATTGCGCATGGATTTATAAAAGTAAAAAGGGCCATAGGTTAAAAAATAGATATCGATAAGGTCTATGTATCCAAAACTGATCCATCCCAGCAGGTATAAAACAATAAGGCTTAAGAATATAAAAGTAAAAGTATTAAAGGCAAAAACCAGATGCTCCATAAAAGTAAAATTACTGCGAGCATATAGGAGCCATAAAAACAGCGTTAAAAAAGGGGTGAATAGAAATAGGAATACAGGTAATTTAGGCAACACAATATCGGATAATAGGGAAGGGTCGTTTCCTATTTTATCAAGTGTTATTACTTTTGAGTATAAGGCTATGTTATAGCGACTGATATCATGTTTCATTTTAACGAGCGCTTCTTCTGGAATGTCTATCTTTTCTACCGTATAAAAAGATTGATAATAATCTATTTGTAAAATTAAACCTTTGATAAAACCCAAACTATCAAGCTCTTTTTGAGATACAGGGGTATAGCTGTGTTTGGCTATTTTTGGTTTTGAAAGTAAGCTGTCGTTTTCATCAGGTTTGTCTTGAGATTTTTTTAATTGATCAGCTATACTGTCATTTTCTTGATCTATTATATTTGTGTCGGTTATTTGATCGTCGGCAAGCGAGTCTTTATCTTTAGAATCTAGTTGTATCTTAAAGATTCCATTGTCTACATCAATGTCTGGATTTTCTTTTGCCAGTTCTCTTATAATATTGTAGTTTGGGTCATCTGTAAACATGTTTACAAAATCTTCTATTTGTAACATCAAAAAAAATACAATAGAGACGCTTAGAAAAAATCTAAATGGATTTGCATAATGCAAGCGCTTGCCATTTATAAATTGCTTGCTTACAAACCCTGGTTTAAATAGCAGTTGGGTTACTGTGCGCCATACACGACTGTCGTATGAAAATATATTTGCAAAAAACTCGTTTATAAAATCGGTTAAAGCTAGTTTTTTATTGGTATTGCGCTGCCCGCATTGATGGCAGTACTTATCTTCTTCATCTAGCGGTGTGCCGCAATTCAGGCATTCTTCACCTCTGTATTTGATAAGCGATCTGGTGGTAGGTTTCATTTATTTGTATGAATGATAACAAAAGTAATTAGTTGTTTCTAAAGATGATACAATTACTGAATATATCTTTAAGTATTTTAAAGTTTATTAAAGTATTTAAAGCTTGTAGATGTATCGGTTTTTTAAAATCATTTGCCTAAAAATACCTATTCTATTACTTTTGAATATAGCGGGGTATTAAAAGCTTTTTTTGAAAATGAAAAGTTTAATTTTGATGTGTATCAGTCCAGCGAAGAAGAGCTACCATTTTCCCATATGGATATCAAATATGAACATTTCAAAATTGTAATATCTTGTAATGAAGTTTTAAACGAATAATTATGAGTCGCAAATTATATTTTACTATCTTACTATCATCTCTTTTTATCAATATTCTTCTGTTGACTTTACAAAGCTTGGATCTTTTGAATGTCCCTGGTATGTTTATTCAAATTATGTTCTTTGCAGTGTATATCCTGACAATGTTATCAGGAATCATATTTGTTAAAGGATTAAACGTAAGAAGAAAATTTCATAAGTACATGGTGGTGGTCATACTTGGGTTAATTGGCGGTTTTTTGGTACATTTATCAAGTGAAACCGCTTAATTCATGATTTTAGATAAAAGAAACCGTCATGCAATAGCATATTTTTTAATTCTGATAATTGGAATATCATTGTTTGAAAATAACTTTCTTGAAGATACTTTCTCTAACAGAATGATATTTTATGGACTAATGTTTATTTCAGGTTTAAGTATATTATTATATCACCGTAAAAACCTAAAAAGAAGCGTTTTGATAGTACAATTTTCTTTTGCTCTATTAGTTATCACGATTGTTTTAACGGCATATTTATAAAAATTCACTTACAAAATTCTCAAGGAGAACGTGCATTTTGATTAAAACAATAAAATTACAAAACAATGTATATCAATATATTAAATATTAAAATAAAAAGGTAAACTTTAAAAAACAACTTAAAATTTTAAAAAATCAAGGTGGCTGATTTAAACTAAAAAAACGAGTTATTAGAGATATCTCTTACTTTATGCGATTTATTTTATTCTATTCAAAATCCTTGCGTCTGTGTAATCCTGAAAAATTAAGCTGGTTTTGAATGTTATAAAAGCTATTAACAGTAACATTCAGTTTAAACCATGCTTTTAAAGAGCAAATTTATAAAAGCATTACAGTCTTCTTTTAATTTAATTTGTTATTCAATTAGTTAAAATTAAGTCCATGTTCTATACTATAAAAACTAACTAGACTAATCTCACAGTCATAAATTATTGATACAAAATATTATTTACCCTCTTTTAACATAAACTTGTTAAAAATTTTGTTTCATTACTTGTTATATTTGTATAAATTACATAATTATGAAAAAAACTATACTTTTTATTGGAGCTTTTGCGCTTTGTTTAACGTCTTATGGACAAGTGCTTCAAGCAGAAACGTTTGACAATCTTACACTTGGAAATGTAGGAACAGCTATCGATGGAACAGTTGCTGGACAGGCTTCTTTTCTAACTCTTTCAACTAATGGTGCAGCAACTTCAACAACAACAAATGCTGCAAATTCAAATTTTGCTATTGGTTCTGTGCGCGGTGCGGCAGATCAGTCCGTAAACATTACTTCTCCTAACGGTAGTGAAGGAATACGATTTATGTGGCAAGATGGATTGGATACTGCATGGACAACAAGAGCTTTAGGTAATGATGTTATTGACATAGAATTTACTTTCAATACAGGTTCCTTTCCATTAAGTAGAACTAATTTTGGGATGAGATTATTTGATGCTAGTTTTAATACCATTATAGGTTATACATATGACACTAATTCTAGAATATTATCAGGTTTAGCAAGACTTAACAATAATGGGACGGTAGGTAATTTTAGAATTAACCTTGCCGCTGCTCCAGGTTTGCAACTTTTAGAAAACACTACTTACCGTTTAGGAATGTCTTACAACACTGTAACAGGTGAAGTATTTTGGAAAACAAGTCCCAGTGCGCCAGCAGGAACTATTGGTAGTGCCTTTTGGATTCCTAATCTTGTTGTTACAGAATTAGATTTTGTCGCGTTAGCAACTCCAGCAAGTGCAACATCAACACCTCCTATACCAGCTAACACTTTAGAAGCCACTCTATCATTTTTTGATTTTACTGCCGAAGCGGTTGCAACTAGCGATTTGTTATCAAATGAAGATGATGTGCTGGATGATAGTTTTATAAGTGTATTCCCTAATCCCGCAAACGATGTGATCAATGTAAGAAGCAATGCACAATTACTTTCGTCATTAAATATAGTCGATCTTAATGGTAGACTGGTTAAATCGGTTGATGTAAACGCTACAGAGACTAGTTTAAATGTAGAAAATCTAAGACCTGGTCTTTATCTACTTAATATATCTAGTAGTGATGCAACAATAACTAGAAAATTTATTAAGGAATAGTTTTATTATTCAATTCTTTTAAAAAGGGCTGATTCCATATGGAATCAGCCCTTTTTGCCTTTAATAATAATCTAATCATAAAGACGCTGCTTAAATATGTAAATGTTGAGTTATAGAATAACATTTGCATTTTGACTATCATTATATTTGCATAATATGAAAATGCAAGAGCAAATTAAAGAGCCTATCGCCCATGAAATGGAACTATTTGAAAAAAAGTTTCATCTCTCTATGGCATCGCGCATAGCATTGCTTAATCGTATCACCCATTTTATTGTAAATCGCAAAGGGAAACAAATGCGCCCTATGTTTGTTTTTCTAGTTGCAAAAATGGTAGGCAATGGTAATATTAATGAGCGCACCTACCGTGGCGCTTCGGTAATAGAGTTGATCCATACAGCAACACTAGTTCATGACGATGTAGTTGATGACAGTCTTAAGCGCCGAGGTTTCTTTTCAGTAAATGCTTTGTGGAAAAATAAAATTGCTGTTCTTGTAGGCGATTATTTGCTCTCCAAAGGCTTATTACTAAGTATAGACAATAAAGATTTTGACCTATTACAAATTATAAGTGTGGCAGTACGCGAGATGAGCGAGGGTGAGCTACTGCAAATAGAAAAAGCCAGAAGATTAGACATTACAGAAGATGTATACTTTGATATAATCCGTAAAAAAACAGCCACTTTAATCGCCGCTTGTTGTAGTCTAGGTGCATGTTCTGTTGCGCCCGATGGTGTTGATGTTGAGAAAATGCGCAAATTTGGCGAGCTTATAGGTATTGCTTTTCAAATAAAAGACGACCTTTTTGATTACGGCAACCAGCGTATAGGTAAACCTACTGGTATCGACATCAAAGAACAAAAAATGACCTTGCCACTTATCTACAGCCTTAATAATGCAACGCCTAAGGATAAAAAATGGTTGATAAACTCGGTTAAAAAATATAATCGAGATAAACAGCGCGTGCGCCTCGTGATCAATTATGTAAAAGAAAATGGTGGGCTAGATTATGCCATCACAGCGATGTACAAGTACAAACATGAAGCTTTAGATATTCTAAATACATACCCGCCATCACAGTATAAAGAGGCTCTTGTAAAAATGGTAGATTATGTAATTGATCGCAAAAATTAGAAAGCTAATAACCTGCTTTTAAATAGTTTATTGATGGTTGGTAATTCCGCTTTCGCGAAAGCGAAATAGTCATCAAACAACATCTTAAGACCAACATTGCAGTACTTAATAAAAAACTACCTTTGCACACTGAAAAAACAATCCAATTATGAGTATAGTAGCTATCGTAGGAAGACCCAATGTAGGGAAGTCCACTCTTTTTAATCGTATGATACAACGTAGAGAAGCGATTACAGACTCTGTAAGTGGGGTCACCAGAGATAGACATTACGGTAGGAGCGACTGGAATGGAAAAGAGTTTTCTATTATCGATACAGGTGGTTATGTGATAGGTAGTGAGGATGTTTTTGAAACAGCGATAGACCATCAAGTAGAACTTGCTATTGACGAGGCAGATGCTATTCTTTTTATGGTAAATGCCGAGGATGGTATCACCCCCATGGATGAAGACGTATCTAAATTATTGCGCAAGGTGACTAAGCCAGTTTTTTTGGTTGTCAATAAAGTCGATAATAATCAAAGGGAACAGGATGCCTATGAATTTTATAATCTAGGTCTTGGAGAATATTATTCCATCTCTAGTATGAACGGTAGTGGTACTGGTGATTTACTTGATGAATTGGTAAAGGTATTACCAGATACTGAAGAAGAGGTAAGAGATGACTTGCCACGATTTGCAGTAGTAGGAAGACCTAACGCCGGTAAAAGCTCTTTTATCAATGCCTTAATAGGTGAAGAACGTTACATTGTTACCGATATCGCAGGCACAACCCGAGATTCTATAGATACAAAGTACAACCGTTTTGGTTTTGATTTTAACCTTGTAGATACTGCGGGGATAAGAAGAAAGAAAAAAGTAAAAGAAGATCTAGAATTTTATAGTGTAATGCGCAGCGTGCGTGCAATAGAGCATTGTGATGTTTGTATTGTAATGCTAGATGCAACTAGAGGCTTTGATGGACAGGTACAAAATATATTTTGGCTAGCCGAACGCAATCGTAAAGGCATCGTTGTACTCGTTAATAAATGGGATCTTGTTGATAAAGAAACCAATACTGCTAAAGAATATGAAGCCAAAATTAGAAAGGAAATGGAGCCTTTTACCGATGTGCCGATTGTTTTTATCTCGGTTTTAAACAAACAGCGTATTCATAAAGCTATTGAAACCGCCGTGTCGGTGTATAACAATCGTGCTAAAAAAATTAAAACCAGCCAGCTTAACGAGATCTTACTGCCACTTATAGAAAAGTACCCACCACCATCTTTAAAAGGTAAGTTTGTTAAAATTAAGTTCATCACTCAATTACCTACACCACAACCCCAATTTGCCTTCTTTTGTAACTTGCCGCAATATGTAAGAGATTCTTATAAGCGCTATTTAGAAAACCAATTGAGAAGTCATTTTGATTTTCATGGCGTGCCTATAAGTGTGTATATGAGAAAAAAATAGGGGTAATTTAAAATTTGAAGTCTTAGTTTTACTAAAAAAAAACTTAAAAGAAATAAGCTCCTGTAATTTATAAGGTTTTAAATCGTTTTATTCGCAAATAGTTTGTAAACATCCAGCCACTATTTATAAAGTTACTATCTATGAAATATTTCCTGTGTTGTTTGATCTTAATTTTATTTTCTCTCACATCGCAGGCCCAGCGTTTTAATATTACAGGAGTTGTAAAAGATTCTCTAACAAATGAAAAGTTACCCAGCGCAACCGTTTATTTAGAAAGCGTTCAAGATTCTACTCTAATCACCTATTCTATTACTGATCAGGATGGCGGCTTTACACTTACAGGAAATACTGCCTATGAAAAGGTAAATTTTATTACCTCTTTTCAAGGTTATAAAACCTATATCAATTCTTTCAACCTATCTGACAATCGTGAGTTGAATCTGGGAGAAATAATTTTAAGTAGTGATATTGAAGCATTAAATAGTGTACTGGTTACCGCTCGTAAATCGCCTATCACCGTAAAAAAAGATACCCTAGAATTCAATGCAAAGTCTTTTAATACAAAAGCAGATGCCACCCTTGAAGATGTCATGAAAGAGTTGCCAGGTGTAGAAATAGATAAAGATGGTAAAATCACTATTAATGGTAAGGAGGTATCAAGGATCTTAGTAAACGGTAAAGAGTTTTTTGGTGATGACCCACAAATAGCTTTAAAAAATTTACCCAAAGAAATTATTGACAAAATACAAGTGACCGATTCAAAAACTGACACTCAAAAAGCAACAGATGAAGCCGGTGATGCAAACGTAAGTGAGATCAATATTACCATAGATAAAGATAAAAATAAAGGGTGGTTTTCTAGACTTACCGCAGGCGGGGGTACAGATGATAGGTATTCCATGAGTGGTATTGCAAATTATTTTAATGACGACCTTAAAATAAGTGTTTTAGGTAGTAGCAATAATATAAACAGCCCAGGCTTCTCCTTTGATGAAATTTATGATGCTATGGGCAGTAGTGCCTATTCCATTTCTAGAAGTAGTAATGGTAGTTTTGGGATAAATGGTGTCAATTTTGGCGGTAGTGGTGGCATTACTTCTAGTACAAGTGCAGGGGTCAATGCTTCAAATGATTGGGGTAAAACTGTTGAAGCCCAAATGAATTATTTTTATGGTGGTAACGACACAAGAACAGCATCAGATAGTCGCCGTGAGACCTTCTTGCCAGACCGTTCCTTTATTACCGAAAGTGCTAACCGTGGGGATAGAACAGGGGATAGCCATAGAATAAGTGGGCGCGTTAATATAAAACCAGACACACTTACTAACATAAGCATTAGACCCAATATAAATTTATCAAATAACTTTAGTAATAACACCAGTAATTCAAACTCTAGTGATGCAAATGCAAATATCATCAATCAAGTAAATACTGCTACAGTCTCAAATACCGAGAATCAATCAATAGGCACTAACCTTTCTTTTTCTAGAAAAACCCTTGAAAAAGGAACTTATTACGGTTTTTACGGAAATCTTAATAGCAATAAAACAAATTCACAAAGTGATTTTAACAGTACAAGTACAACTTTTGATAACACAGGCAATCCTAACACTCCTGAGATACAGGATCAAATTATTGACAATAACTCTTTAAATAGTACTATCTCTTTTACGCCCTATTTTAATAAAAAAATTAACGAAGATATCAGCCTATCTATTAACTATAATCTAGAAATAGGTAAACAAGAGAATAAAAGAAGCATATTTGACCGCGATGGAACAGGAACCCTTGTCTTTAATAACAACTTGAGTAATGATTATGAAGTTAACAACACACAACAAAGACCAAGTTTAGGCCTGCGTTATAGTAAAGATGACTTGCGATTAGATATTAGTGCTGGTGTGATACATCAAACATTAGAAAGTCAGGATGTATTATTGAACACAGGGTTTGATAAAGAATTTACTGATCCCTACTTGCGTGCAAATCTTAATTACAGCTTTGGTAAATTCGGTAGGGTATATGTAAATTATAGTAACAGTATCAATGTGCCGACAGTAAGACAGTTGCAGCCGGTAGAAGATAGAACCAATCCACAAAATATCGTGGTAGGTAATCCTAATCTAGATGCCAGCCAAATACATAATATTTATTTTAATTTAAACCGTTATGATTGGGAGAAAGGCTCTGGATTCTATTCTGGGGGTGGTTTTACTTATACAGATAACAGCGTTGCCGCAATTACCATTACCGACGAGAATTTGATTAGATCTACAACATACACAAATATCAATGGTGAGTACAACGGTTATTTGTACACTAGTTTTGGAAAAACATGGAAAAAAGATAAAAGAGAGGTAGGTTTTGACCTAGGTGTTGATGGAAATATAGCGCTTAATAAAGGATTTACTAATGGCGTTGCTTTTCAGTCAGAAACCTACAGTTTTAGTCCAAATATTACTTTTGAATATTCATTAAGAGACCTTATCGATATAGAGTTAGAATATGAAGCTGGTATCAATAAAACCTTATACGACATTGCTACCATAACAGATCAAGATTTTATCAATCATCGAGTAGCCCTAGATTTCACCACCTTCTGGCCCAGTAATGTGATTCTTGGATTAAGAGGTGAATACAATAAGTTTGGAAACATTACAGGCGATTTTGATGACGATTCATTTGTACTTATCGGTAGTTTAGGCTACAAGTTTGCAAAAGATAAGGCAACGGTAAAGTTTAAAGCTTATGATATTTTAAATCAAATTATTGATACGAGGCGCACCATTACAGAAGACTTTGTTGCAGACACCAGTAGTTTGGTTTTACAACAGTATTTCATGCTCAGCTTTACCTACAAACTCTCAAAATTTGGAGGTAAAGATCCTAATAGGGATAATGGTTTTTAGTTTTAAAGGAATAATTGTGGATATCTCGCTTTCGCGAAAGCGGAATATCTTTAACACCTTTTGCTCAAAAAAAAGATCTTGTACACATAAAGTGTTTATTTAGTGGCTTGCTATGGCGGTCAAAGAAATGTTACTAGATCGCAAATAAAACACTTGGTTTAATGGACGCTTAATAAATGCTTTTTTTAATTCAACTATTCTTATTTGATTTTCTTATACATTCTCTAACTTTTAAAATCAATAAGAAGTATGATTGCACATTTTAATGTGCACCTTTCTTTTAAAAAATCTGTTTTAAAGCTTGCAAAAATATTTTTCTTTTTTAATTTCAGGTCGGTCATTACCTAGTTTAAACTTATCTATAAGCTATGTTTAATATGTAAAGCAATCTATTTTACTAGCCAGACACGACTGAAATTTAAATGATATCACCGCTTTTTAATAATCTCTATATCAGTAAAATTGATGCTGGTAACGCCATCTAGGGTGCGATGATTTTTTGCTATAGTGATGTTATTAAAGGTTTCAAAATCTTCAAAGGTTGTTGCCATTGTTATCGCTGCATCGTTACTTTTACGGTATGCCCATTCTTTAAAATTGTAATCTTTATCATAGTAAATATCATAGGCATCACCAGGAGTGTACCCGCCATCGCCTTTATACAATATGGTAATCTGATTAAGAGTGTCTTTTGATATAGGCGCGATTTGCGATTCTTGCTCGGTAATACTAGTGCCCTTGTCCCACACAAGTTTAAATTGCGGCAGTAACCAGTAAACATCATTAATAAAAGCGCGATCAGTGCTAGTTTGTACACGGTCTAGCTGGGCATTGCGACGGTATTTTATGGTGTCTTCTTTGGCAATTAGTTGAACCTCTTGTGTAGATGGATTCCAGGTCCATGCCCTACTCATTACTATGTTTCCAGATTTACCCACATTAAAGGTAAACTTTATGCGCTCTACATCTTTCCAGTGATCTATACCAGAATTTATGGCTAATTGTTGTGCGGTGGTAGTTTTGTCTATTTCTATTTGTTCACCAGCACTTGGTTCGTTTTTACAACTGCTTATTATGGCGCTTATTAACAGAATGAAAATAATATTTTTCATGGGTGGGTAGATTAACGTGAAAAATTGAACGATGTGTTTGGTCTGTCTATAACACCATTAACATCATTTTAAAGTTTATTAAATTGTAATTCAATTGCTTTCAAAGATAACTTTTATGATTGTTATAAAAAGGTAAAGCTTTGTGAATAATTTATACATCAAATTACAAAAACTTAATTTTGTAAAATGAAGGTAAAATTAGTTGAAAAAAATAAAATGAGTAAGGGTCGCAAGGCGAGTATTATACTCATTCTAGGTACCTTGATCGCTGTAGGACCTTTTTCAATAGATGCGTACCTACCTGCTTTTAAACAAATTGCTGGTGATTTTAAAGTAGATACTAGTGCTATAGGTCTAACTTTAACTACTTATTTTATAGGTATAGGCCTTGGGCAACTTGCCTACGGCCCTTTAATGGATCGTTATGGTAGGAGAAAACCGCTCATGTTTGGACTTGCACTTTACATAATAACAAGTATTATGAGTACATATGCATGGGATGTTACCTCGCTAGCTACTTTAAGGTTTTTCACTGCCCTAGGTGCATGTGCAGGTATGGTAGCAAGTAAAGCAATTGTTAGGGACTTGTTTGATGAAGAAAAAGTAGCCGATGTACTTTCTACACTTATGCTTATTATGGGAATTGCACCTATTATTGCACCTACTATTGGTGGTTTTGTAATACAGCACTATCATTGGGAAATGATTTTTTATGGTTTAGCCGCTTTTGCAAGCCTTATGCTGTTTAATGTTATTTTTTTACTTCCAGAAAGTTCAGTGCCTAATCGTTCGACTAGTTTACATCCTATTCCAGTCTTGCGAGAATATTTAGGTATTTATAAAAATCAAGACTTCTTTGTTTTCTCTACATCTCGGGGTTTTGTAATTGGTTTGTTACTAGGTTATGTTGCAGCGGCTCCTTTTATTTTTATGGACTTTTTTGAGATGACTCAAGAGCACTTTGCTTATATTTTTGGTAGTAATGCGGCGGGACTTATAGCGGGTAGCCAGTTTAATCGTTTGGCGCTTACAAGATTTACGACTTTTCAAATCACCTATGTTGTTAGTTTATTACTTGTGTTGATCACCAGTTTTGGATTTTTATATGTTTGGAATGCCGTTCCTTCCTTTTGGGTGGTTTATCCCACGCTTTTTGTAATGATGTTACTTATAGGTTTTCAAAACCCAAATGTAACCGCACTTGCTTTAAACCCATTTACAAAACGAGCAGGTAGTGCTAGTGCTTTCGTTGGCGCTGTAAGTATGATTTTTGGTTCTATAGCTAGCTGGTTTGTTTCCCATTTTGTTACAGTTTCGCTATTTCCGCTTTTTGCGATGCTCGCGACAGGTGCATTTCTTTCCCATATCGCTGTAGAATATTTTAGAATGAACTATGCTCAGGGTTACGCTTTCGCAAAAGCATACTTAAAACATCCCTACAAGTTTAAAAAGAGAGAGGAGCAAACATTATAAACCCTTCACCTAGTTAATTTAATGGATCATTTTATCAAGTCTTATTAATGATCAGCTTGTTTTGAAAAGTCAAATTGTTATTGAAGTAATTGTTTTTTTGGGTGAAGAATACCTTTTCTCTTAAGGACACCGGCAATACCCATTTGTCTGCGCTTATCAAATAACCAATTGTCACGATCTAGATAACCAGTTAATGAATAGAGAAATTGGGATAAGCACTAGATATATTCTAGGCTTCAAAAAAATCCAAAATTATTTTCACTTATAAGCAGCACAATACAAGGGTTTTAAAATTTAT
>CAZQGX010000063.1:0-15626 GCA_964593255.1 uncultured Flavobacteriaceae bacterium
GGGGGGGGGGGGGGAAAACGGTGAATTCTAGTACTCTCTATGACGAAATTTTTTGAACCTATTGAGAGAGATATTATAGGAATAATAAAAATGTTTTTTTTTTTAAGTTTTTGATTTTGTATTCAAAAACAAGATTCACGTTATTTACGATACCTTTGTCAGATAAGTGATTAACTCAAAAGGCAGAGTGTCTTAAAAATTTAAATAAAGTTAAGATGTTAAGAAGGTTAACAGTTCGAATCTGTTATCACTTAAGTAAGTTTAACAATTTACTAAATATTAAAAAATGAACAATACAAACAAGAGTTTTTCATATACTAGTCCTTATGTATCACCAATCGTATACAACTATGCTTTAAATAATTTAAATAGCATTAAAAATATTTTTCCATTAAATTTTTCAAGGGCGAATTCAAGTTATTTATTTGGTTTTCTTGACAGTCATATTATACATTATCCAACACCTGTAAGTTTAACGTATGCTTGGAGTTTTGGTTCACTCGCTGGTATTTGTTTAGTTATTCAAATGGTATCAGGAATTTTTTTAGCTATGGTGCGACGTTTAATGTTTATTTTGTAATAGTGGGTGTATAAAAACACTGGCAAGACTATGTTGAAATTTTAACGGCTAACCCAAAAGACAGCAAAGTTAAAAATATACAGTGAATCGCGAGAGCGTGAGGGGACAAAAGCATGCCGATATAAAGATGTTAGATTTTTAAAAAAAGATTAAAGTTAGGGTGTCCGAAAAAAGAAACGAGGGTGAAAAATGAGTTTTAAAACTCAGACCAAGTGCGGTGTAAAAAGCCGAGATTTGTGTTTTTCAAGCAAAATCTTGTTGTTACTGTATAATATGCATGGCGTTATACTGTAGTCGTTACACGAACAACTCACTAGCTTAAGAAAAAGTTTATTTGGTCTAATGGACACCGCATATTTACAAATAAGCAATTACGTTTGTTCGCTAAGATATTTTTTAAAGGAGACACTAAGCGAAAAGAGACCTAAAATGAGGTCGAAGGTATAGACGAACGAATACAATTTTATTGCAGACTCTAATAACGTCTTAGGGGTGCTCGATAATTAGGTACCGAACAAATTAAAAAAATCATAGAGTTTTAGTTAGAGATTTAAGACCTTAATTTAACGTATAAAACACTGTTAAGCAAAGCTTAGTATCTGCAATGTAGTTTTTTAATATATGCCTATAAAGCTTAATGCGGGGAGATTCGCACGTTGGGTTTGCGAAGGAGCAGTGTCAAATAATTTTGGCTGTTTACTTTCATCACTATACTCCAAACATTGAGCTTGCGTTTAACAGTGTCGAGTATATTATGCGAGATGTTCCAAATGGTTGGCTTATTCGTTACATTCATGCGAATGGGGCTTCTATGTTTTTTATTGTGGTTTATGCACATATTTGCAGAGGCTTGTACTACGGTTCTTACATGGAGCCTAGAGAGTTATTATGGTGCTCTGGCGTGATTTTGTTGCTTTTAATGATGGGAACAGCATTTACTGGATATGTTCTTCCATGGGGACAAATGAGCTTTTGGGGGGCTACAGTGATCACAAGTATGGTTACAGCGATACCTGTAGCAGGTCAGCCAATTGTTCAGTGGTTATGGGGTGGGTACACAGTCTCTAACCCAACATTAAATAGATTTTTTAGCATTCATTTTTTTTTACCGTTTGTGATTGCTGGGTTTAGCTTAATTCATCTAGCTTTGTTACACAAGGAAGGTTCTAATAGTCCTATTGGTTCTGATACTGGGATAGATGACGTTTCATTTTACCCGTATTTTTTATACAAGGACGTTTTTGCGTTGTCGTGTTTTTTAATGTTTTTTGCTTTTTTTGTTTTGTATTTTCCTAATACACTAAATCATCCAGACAATTACATACCTGCAGATCCTTTGCAAACTCCGGCTCACGTTGTTCCGGAATGGTACGAACGGGAAGTTTATCGCGCGCTATCAGAGTAGAAATGCTTGTTTTCACAAATACACATTTCACAAACGTAATGTCTTTAGCTGTAAAAGTTTTACGTTTGATTACTCAACTTTTTATTACGCTTAATGGTACTATAACCTCGCTAATTATAGAATTACACCATTTGGTGGAACCCCTGATTAAGAAGTTTTTAATATTGATCACTTGTAGAGTGAAAACTCGTTTTATTTTAAAAAGGTGTAGTTCGGACATTTTGACTTGTAATTTTCTTTATGATAAGATATATTCTTCTTTTTTTCTTCTTTTTAAATCTTTATTAATCTGTTGCCATAAAAAAAATTCTTGTTTAAAATCGCATGGTTAACAAACTCGAGTACGGAGTTCAGATACGCAGTATTCATGCAAATTTTTCTTTCACACAGAAAAATGCCACCTCAAAGAAGCAAGTGGAAAATAATATTTTAATTGAAGTGATTGTAGATAAGCCTTTTTTAGTAAGGAAATATGTTGTTAGCTGCGGCTCCGCCTTATTAAAACTGCGAAGAAGATGCAATGGAGTTTTTCCGGCGTGTTTTCTATTGGACTTTTTTGTAAAAACTAAAGTTATGTCTCGAGAATTCTCTTCTACGGTAGGGATAGAGTCAGAGCGTTTAAAACACTCAATTTTAGAAGATTTGAAAAGTGAAAAGTGGCCCACTGATTGTACTGATAAACGTAAGGCTATTAATGATTACGTTCAAAGTATACAAAATCAAATTTTACTTTGCAAGGGAGAGCAACGACTTGAATTTATAGCTTCTCATGTATTTGATATTAGAAATCGTATATTTTCGATTAATAAAGTTTTTGATGAATCCAAAAGTAGTAGTTATGGTCAAGTCGGTTATAGTGATCTTATATTAAAATCTCATAAATTTATTCTATTAAAACAAACTAAATTAATTAATCTTTCAGAATTACCTCCATGCAAAATAGTCATGGTTAAAATACTTAAAGCTAATGGAAGTAATAGATCAGTTGGTATAAGCATGCCTGTAGATAAAGTTTTACAATGTATGTTTTTAAATTTTTTAGATGTACTTATTGAAGAAGAATTAAAATCTGAAGTTTTTGCTTATCGAAAGGGGCGAGACGCTAGAATGGCTGTTGCTAGTGTTTATGCCAAACTAAATCGAGCTAAATATATCGAGCAAATGTGCTTATGTTCAGTCGACATTGAGAAATGTTTTGATAAATTTTCTCATCACCAAATTGTAGAACAATACCCTTTCCCCAAAAATTATGGTTTTTTACTTTCTCGCTGGCTAACGCCGCATCTTACAGATAAAAATCGTGATTTTAAAAATTTCGGTAAAGTTAATCGGGGAGTTTCTCAAGGTTCTATTTTAGGTCCAAGTATTGCAAATTTATTACTTTCTAATGCTTTTCCTGAAAACATGCTAAAAGAAAGAGGAAAAGACAGACAAAAAGTATGGGCCGATATTTTTTCTTACGCAGATAATATTATATTAATTGCGAATAATCGAGCGATTTTTTTCCGTCATTTAACCAAATTAAGAAAAAATTTAAAAAAAATTGGTTTGTCGTTGAACAATGATAAAACAAAATTCTTTGTGTGCATAAAATCCAAAATAAAATTTCAGTTTTTAGGTTTTGAATTTGTAATTATGCCAAGAGATCAACTCAAAAAAAGTCCGTTGCTTTCTAATATGAAAAACCTTCATTCCTTGAAAGAAGGTATAAAAGGTTTCGGTATTATACTTCGACCCAGTCCAGAAAAAGTTAAAGACATAAAAAAACGATTAAAAGCAGTTATAAAAAGAATTCTTCATCAGCCTCGTAAAGAAATTTACAAATCGTTTCAGCAAATAAATTCTGTGCTGTTAGGCTGGGGATCTTATTATTATTTTAGTCAAGGATGTGCTTATGGGAAACAAGTTGATAATTATGTTTTTAAATATTTAAGGAAAATTTTGGTTAAGAAATTTCGATATAATGGTTTATTGCGACCAAAATGGGTAGCATATAATTTTTTAGGTCTAGGTAAAGTAAATCCGAATGGAAAAAAATGGCAACCTCGAGCTTTGCAATATGTTAAAAATTCGTCAAAAGTTGCCAAAGATGTTCATATTTGGTATTGTCAGGATTCTTTTTCTAGGTTATCAATCACTTCATTTCTGTTAGGTTCTAAAATGCGTAAAAAGAACTATTACGCTTTTCCAGATAGTTTCAAAAAAAGTTTAAGCAAGTTAGTTATCAAACGCTTGAAATCTGATCTAAAAGTTAAGTTGTATAGTGAACAGAATGGTTTATCTTTAGTTTGCAAAGAGCAAATGAGGGAGGATTTGCTTCTCTCTCGCTCATCTAAGCTGCACATTCATCACTTAGTGCCGCGTAGCGTAGCAGATGAGACGAAGCTAAACAAGAAATTTTACGAGTCTCGCAAAAATAAAGTACTTCTACATGAGAAGTGTCACTTGGTACTTCATAAAAGCATTTTGTTTCAAGACTCTTATCTTTTACGTGCTTCGGTACCCAGAAAATCCATTATTTTTTAATAATTTTTTTTATTCGATTAGTTATAATAATCCATAGGGAGCTGTATGCGTCGCAAGGTGCTTGTACAGTTCTGGTCAGAGGAAATAAGACTTAATAAATCTTTATACTCACTGACAGTTTCTTCCTTTTTATGCGATTCTTCGGTCAATACCACACAAAGCAGGAGGTATAATAGCTATGGGTGCGGCAATTTTAGTTTTACTAGTTATTCCATTCATAAATACTTCTTATATTCGAAACACAACCTATCGACCTCTTTTTAAAATTTTTTTTTGGCTTTTCGTTGCTGATTATATTATATTAACTTGGATTGGTCAGATGCCTGTTCGGAATGCATTTATTTTTGTCGGTCAAATTGCAACTGGTTATTACTTCGCATTTTTTTTAATTTTAATTCCAGTACTGGGTAAGCTTGAAACAATTTTAGCTACTTGGAAAGTAAATATTTAAAAAATTTACAAAAGAAAGTGTGTGGTAATAGGTAACCGATTAGGCTCATGCCCTGACAATTGCAGGTTCGAATCCTGCTGCTTTCATTAGTTAGTCTATTTTTCTTTTTAGTATTAACACGTTCCTATCGTCTAGTGGTTAGGACTCTGCCCTTTCACGGCAGTAACGTGGGTTCGAACCCCATTAGGAACAGTTGTACAGAAATGTGGCTGAGTGGTTTATAGCGAAGATCTGCTAAATCTTTATACGTAAAAATTCGTATCGTGGGTTCGAATCCTACCTTTTCTGTAATGTATCTCTCGTTAGTTTTTTTATCTTTCGTTGGGGCTAGTTTGGCTGGATTATTCGGTCGTCAGCTCGGTTCTTGGGGCGCAGCATTTGTTACTACGTCTTGTCTTTTTTTTTCTTTGTCTTTTTCACTTTTTGCCTTTTATGAAGTCGCATTTTCGGGAGGATTCGTTTACATCAAATTATCGAATTGGATAAATTCCGAAGTTCTAAATGTGGATTGGGGTTTTATGTTTGACAGTTTGACAGTTACCATGTGCGTAGTAGTAACGTTTATTTCCTTCTTCGTGCATTTGTATTCTATAGAGTATATGTCTCATGATCCTCATCTAGCAAGATTCATGTGTTATTTGTCTCTTTTCACGTTTTTTATGTTAATTTTAGTTACAGGTGACAATCTTATTCAGATGTTTTTAGGGTGGGAAGGTATTGGGTTAGCTTCGTACTTGTTAATTAATTTTTGGTTTACAAGAATTCAAGCTAATAAAGCAGCCATCAAAGCCATGATTTTAAATAGAATCGGAGATTTCTCTTTGGTTATGGGTATTCTTTTAGCTTTTACTTATTATAAAGCTGTAGATTATGCTACGCTTGCTGTTATAACTCCTTTTTTTACACATTCTATAGTTAATTTTTTAAACTTACAATTAAATTTAGTCGATATCCTAGGTCTTTTATTTTTTATTGGTGCTACCGGGAAGTCGGCTCAGCTTTTCTTACACACATGGTTACCGGACGCTATGGAAGGGCCTACACCAGTATCCTCATTAATTCATGCTGCTACCCTTGTTACAGCGGGTGTATTTTTAATTGCTCGTGTATCTTTTATTTACGAGCATACAACTAATATTTTAAGTTTTATTGCAGTGCTAGGTGGGTTAACTTCTTTTGTTGCGTCAACGACAGGTTTAGTTCAAAACGATTTAAAAAGAGTAATTGCTTATTCTACGTGCAGCCAATTAGGTTACATGGTATTCGCTTGCGGCTTATCAAATTATTCTGTTGGAATATTCCATTTAAGTAATCATGCTTTTTTTAAAGCTTTATTATTTCTAAGTGCAGGTTCAGTTATCCATGGAGTAAATGACGAACAAGACATGCGAAAGTTAGGTGGTTTAAAAAATTTACTACCTTTTACTTATTCTATGATGGTCATAGGTTCACTTGCACTTATTGGGTTCCCTTTTTTAACGGGTTTTTATTCTAAAGACTTGATATTAGAAGCAGCCTACGGGAAATACACCTTAATCGGTTACTTGAGTTACACTTTAGGAACTTGTGGTGCATTCTTAACTGCTTTTTATTCTACTCGACTATTATATTTAACTTTTATGGCAAAGCCGAATGGCTATAAACAAATTATAGTTTTTGCTGTTGATTCAGGTATTTTGATTTGTCTAGCCTTAGGTTGTCTTGCTATTCCAAGTATTTTTGTAGGGTATTTTGCTAAAGATATGATGGTAGGTGTAGGTAGTAATTTTTTTGGGTCAGCAATTTTTACCAGCATTGCATTTTATAACATTTTTGATGCAGAGTTTATTCCACTTTTTTATAAAACACTGCCTGTTCATTTTAGTTTATTTGGGGCTTTGGTAGCCTTTATTTTTTATAATTTTCAAACAAAAATATTGTATGATTTAAAAGTATCTAGAGTTGGTAAAAAAGTTTATATTTTTCTAAATCGGAAATGGTTTTTTGATAAAGTATATAACGAATATATGAGTCAATATTTTTTCAAATTTGGTTACTCTATTAGTTATAAGTTTGTTGATAGAGGTATATTCGAAGTTATTGGTCCTACCGGTTTAGCATCTCTAGTGACTGCTATTAGTTACAATTTTCATCGGTTACGCACAGGATCTATCTATCATATGACATTAACAATCTTAATCGGCACCACATTATTATTTAGCTTAAGACAGATCTTATTAATAGTATTAGCTTTAGATATGTATTTGTTCGATTATAAGTTCCTTCTTCTCATTTTATTTTCATTTTTATTCACAATAAATTTTACAACAAATCAAAATCTTGATTAAATCTGTTTATAAGGCGGGTGTAGCTCAGTAGGTTAGAGCATTAGGTTGTGGTTCTAAAAGTCACAGGTTCAAATCCTGTCATTCGCCAATTCATTATTTTAAAGTTAAAAGGTTTTATATGCATTAAATGGATACCTAAACATCAAAAATTATACATGAGCGTTTACTAACGAAAATTTTTAGCGAGTAATTGCTTATACTGTGACCTAAAATTTCTCATAATTGGAAAACCAAATCTTTAAAAGATTATTTTTATTCTTTTTTTTTAATAAAATAAAACATCTAGTGAATTGAATCATCTTAGTAACTAGAAATAAAAATCAATTGAGATACCGTGAGTAGTGGCGAGCGAAATCGGGAAAGGCTATCAGCTAAGTTTGTATTTAATAAGTTATCAATTAGCCATAGAAGGTATGTCCTGTGAAATATGTTAACGAAAGCTTGATGTCAAAGTAAAACAATACAAGTTGCGTTTTGTTTGAATGATGAGGGACCACCCTCAAAGCCTAAAAGTTTTGATGCTTTATAGCGATTAGTACTGTGAAGGAAAGGTGAAAAAGAATTTGTGAAAATTTAAAAGACATTGAAATTTAATGCTAACAAGCAGTTGAAGCTTATCAAAGTGACACCGTACCTTTTGTATAATGGATCAACAAGTTTATTTCAATAGCGAGCTTAAATAAAAAATTATGTAGGCTAAATAAAATTGAGTTTAAAAAAGCTTTTAGTTTTTGAAATAAGACCCGAAATCGGATGAGCTAACCATGAACAGGTTGAATTTCTAGCGGTAACGCTGATTGGAGGACCGAACTTGTGTATGTGGAAAAATACTAAGATGATTTGTGGTTGGGAGTGAAAGGCTAATCAAATTCGAAAATAGCTGGTTTTCTGCGAAATCTATTTAAGTAGAGCGTTTAAATTCTTTAGTCTTAAGGTAGAGCACTTAAAACGCAATGGGGATGATCATCTTACTGAGTGTATTAAAACTCCGAATGTAATCTAAAAGAATTTAAATAGACAGACTTTGAGTGCTAAGATTCATGGTCAAAAGGGAAACAGCCCAGACTAATAATTAAGGTCTTCAAAAATAGTTAAGTAAAAAAAGCGTTAAACAACAATGACAGCCGGTAGGTGAGCTTAGAGGCAGCTATCCTTTAAAGAGTGCGTAATAGCTCACTGGTTTAGTTTTTTTGCGCTGAAAATGTAAAAAGATTTAAACTATTTACCGAAATTGTAGGTTTAATTTAAAAAAAAAATTAAGCGGTAGCAGAACGTTCTATATATTTTAGAAGGTTTATGGCCACATAAACTGAAAAGATTAGAACTGAAAATGTTGATATGAGTAGCGATAAACAATGTGAAAATCATTGTCGCCTTAAGTCCTAGGTTTCCAAAACAAGGTTAATCCTTTTTGGTATAATTAATCGGTCTCTAAGAAAAAAACGAATGTTTACTTCGATGGGTAAGAATTTTTATTATTCTGTTGTTTTAAGCGACAAAATGTGAATATTATTTTTATTTAATGGGAAAAAATAAAAGTTGTATAGCATTTTCAAGAAAAAGCTTAAAAATAAAAACCGTACTAAAACCGACACAGGTGGACAAATTTAGTAAATTAAGGCGCTTGAGAAAATTATGTTGAAGGAACTCGGCAAAATGACTCTGTAACTTCGGAAGAAGGAGTAACTCTAAGAAGGAAACTTTTTAAAGTTGTCACAAAATCGAGGACAGCGACTGTTTAATAAAAACACAGGTCTCTGCAAATTTGTAAAAAGACGTATTGAGGCTGACGCCTGCCCAGTGCTGCAAGATTAAAAGAAGAAGTCATTTGGCTAATACTTGAAACCCCAGTAAACGGCGGCTGTAACTCTGACGGTCCTAAGGTAGCGAAATTCATTGTCGCATAATTGGCGTCCTGCATGAATGGCGTAACGACTGTCCTACTGTCTCCAACATAAACTCAGTGAAATTGAATTTTCCGTGAAGATGCGGAATATCTGCGGCTAGACGGAAAGACCCTGTGCACCTTTACGTGCGACTCGTTTTATCGAGAAGATCGGCATTACCTGCTGATCGATCAATAACACTATGCCCTTGGTTAGTGAACTATACAATACATTAAGGTGAAAGTCCTTCCCCTTTGAAAACTGGGTGAAAGCGTGCGCCACATGCGTTGAGTTTGGCAACTCAGGGTGTGAAGCTGGCGTAGACGGGAAGAAATGCCTGACAGAGTGATGGCATAACGAATCTCTAGCAAGAGTGAATGGTGGGTAGCGTTAGCAAACTGGACGTCTGAAGCGCCAATAGCACAAATTAAGGGAGTAATGATCCCTAAGCCCTGAATACTGGGTAGAGGCCAAGGCTTGGGTATGTGAAGGCTTAAGTTCGTTTTCTGTAGCGTCTCTGGTGTAAAGTTCAGATCCTCTCAGCTCAAAACAATGTATGTATGGAACGAGAAAACCCCTAAGATCTCACTTTATTCATAAAGAGCAGGTAGCCAACCGTATGGTCTTAGGGAGTAAGATTTGGTAAAAAGCGAATGGTTGTTTGTAATGAACAATATATGCTGACGTACCCACTTTCCTATTCGCAAACTTAATGGATTTGCACATGTTCAACCTAAATTAATCTATGATTAAAGCTAGTGAAATGAAAATTAAAGGTACCAGAAACTGGAATACCGTCGACTGGAAAAAAATCCAATTGAGAATTTGGAGAATACAAAGAAAGATTTACGAATGTTCAAGAAAAAACGACAAAGCTGGAGTAATTAAACTACAGAAAATCTTGATAAATTTACCGGAAGCTAAACTTTTAGCCGTACGAAAAGTTACTCAAGACAACCGTGGGTGCAGGTATCGGTGGTGTGCATTCAGTGGCACCAACTAAAAGATTCCAGTTAGCCTATTCATTAAAAATAGATGATCGATGCGATCCAATTAAACGACGCTTAATACCTAAACCTGTTAATCCTGGAGAATTAAGACCTTTAGGAATACCTACAATTCGAGATAGAGCTAAACAAGCTTTAGTTCTTCTCGTCTTGGAGCCGGAATGGGAAGCGAAGTTTGAAAAGAATAGTTACGAATTCCGACCAGGAAGACGTCCTCATGATACAACTGAGACTATTCACTCATCGATTAATAAAAGTCCTAAATACATCTTGGATGGAAACATTCGCAAATGCTTTGACCAGAGTAACCAAGATGCTCTTTTAGCTAAACTAGATACCTTCCAACCATAAACCGTCAGGTTCGTGCTTGGCTAAAAGCAAAAATAGTTATGCAAGATGAAACGATATTCGCCGAAAAAGGCACGCCGCAAAGTGGTGTTCTATCCTCTTTACTAGCTAATATCGCTCTAGATGAGATAGAAAAATTGTTATCAAATTGGATTGCAGAAATTCCTGCTTTTAGTCCAAGAGGTCATAGAATCTCTAAACCGAATCTTCGTAAAAGGCTACTCTTCGTCGAGTACGCCGATGACTTCGCCGTCTTTCATCCTGACAAAAAAGTTGTCGAATCTGCAAAAAGTCTCATTGAAGAATTTTTAAAGTGGGCTCAGCGTAAGCACCTTACTCGTTCTAAAGTCTGGATCCGAGACAGATATCTATTCAAAGATACCGGGAAAAGTAAATCCAGGCTCTGGTTTGGGCACGTGGGAAAGAAACAAGAAGTTATAGGCATTTCATACTTCGCTGAAACTCCTATTGTTAGCTATAACAAAATTGCTGACGATAATAGCATCTACGACAATGACTTTGTCTACTAGTCTGAGTGAGGTAAAGCGCTGAGAAATCGTGCTTCTAGTAAGTCGGTTCTTCGCATTCTTCGAAATCAGAACAACAAATATAATATCTGTAATTTAAAATTTTTACCTGGTGATGTAATCGAAATCGATCACACAGTACCGAAGGCTTCTAGAAGTGCAAATCACTACGGTAATCTTCAAGCTTTTCATGGCTACTGCCATGATCGAAAATCTTAGGAGAGAGGAGCCGTGTGAAGGGGAACCTTCACGCACGGTTTTGAATCATGGGTGAGACGAGAGATCTCTTGCCTAATGTAATTGCAGCTATATATTGCCCTAAAAACTTTTATGTGTAGTATAAGTGGTAGCAGTTTCTGATTTAATTACTATTATTAAATCAAAAAATCTTTGCGCAAGCAAATTATATATGCGTTTCTGAAATACCACTCTTAAAAATTTTTAGCGCTAATCATTTGAGACATTGTATAGTAGGTAGTTTGACTGGGGCGGTCGCCTCCTAAAGAGTAACGGAGGTGCGCGACGGTAGATTTGAATTGAAAAAATATCAATTTGTAAGCGTAATAGTATATATCTGCTTGACTGTGAGATTGACAAATCAAGCAGGGACGTAAGTCGGTTATAGTGATCCGATGACTCTGTGTGGAAGAGGTCATCGCTCAACGAATAAAAGGTACGCCAGGGATAACAGGCTAATCATTCCCTAGAGACCCTATCGACGGAATGGTTTGGCACCTCGATGTTGAATCGGCATATCCTGGAGCTGAAGATGGTTCCAAGGGTTTGACTGTTCGTCAATGAAAATGCCACGTGATTTGAGTTTAGAACGTTGTGAAACAGTTTGGTCCCTATCTACCGTGGGTGTTGAAAATTGAAAGGGCTAGATTCTAGTACGAGAGGACCGAAAAAAGCGAATCTCTTGTGTATCGATTGTTAAACCATTAGCATTGTCGAGTAGCTACATTCGTAATAAATAATCGCTGAAAGCATCTAAGCGAGAAATTAGCCTTAAAATAATTTTTAAAAAATTGTAATAGACTATTACATAGATAGGCTTTGACGTATAAAAATTGTAAAATTTGCAAGCTGACAAGTACTAAAAAAAGTTTACACCTTTTAATATAACATTGTATAAAATAAAAAATATACAACCTATAGATTTTAATTCAAATTAATTTATAATTATATACATATTTTAAATTATAATATTATGAGTTTGATCCTGGCTCAGGATGAACGCTAGTAGTATGCTTAATACATGCAAGTCTAACGATTTTTTCGTGGCAGACGGGTGAGGATAAACAGAATGCTACCTTTTAGTCTGGCACAAACATATTTATTAAAATATTAAATACCAGATAATTGTAAAAGTCTAGATTTTAATTTAGTTCTGCTAAAAGATGGGTCTGTATAAGATTAGGTAGTTGGTAATTTTAACAGCTTACCAAGCCATTGATCTTTAGTTGATCTTTGCGGATGATCAACCACACTGGAACTGAAAAAAGGTCCAGGCTAAATTTTTGGCCAGCAGTAGGGAATATTGGAGTGCGACCTGTTCAAAGGTGAAGGAAATAAAGTACGAGCCTTTGGATACTGACATTTTGTCGTATTAACTTTAAAATCTTGGGAACCTTGCGTTCCCCCTTTCGTAGATAGAATTACGGAAAAGCGTAACCCATATATGGAGAATAGTTATCAAAGTATAAAGCTGGGTTAAACGAGGTGAAAAATCAAAAGAGACTTGGTTTGACGAACCGCTAGCAAGTGTGTTAGGGTAAAATACATGTTTTTTTTACCATAGTTGAGATTAGAAAGTTGTGTTAAAACGTCGTAATTCCTTAAGCAGGGGGATAATGTCTCTTCCTTCAGTAACCTGAAGAAGTCCCTGCGATCGAAATATCGATAAAAGCGAGCGTATAAGGTCCCGCCATTAGACACTTATTATCTACACGCAGCTTCGGCGTAGAGCAACCAACTACTAACACAAAAAGATTCTAAGGAACAGGGTAAACCTTGATACTCTTCTTCTTTTATTGAGAGGACAGGGTTAATAGCCTTATGGGTATTGAGGTAGAGGATTTAGTAAAAAGCGAATGATTATTTGTAATGAATAATATATGCCGACTTACTAACTAGTTTTAAATAAATTTTTTTTTCTTTAATTAACAAAAGCTTAATCTAGTCAATTAGACTAATATAAAAAACTGATATAATACGATGGAATGGGAAAATATTAAATGGAAACCTATAGAATTCTATGTATTTAAATTACAGAAAAAAATTTATCAAGCATCAAAAAACAACAATGAATTAGAAATGGTTCGATTACAAAAAATTTTAATAAGTTCTAAAGCAGCCAAATTAAAAGCCGTTCGTAGAGTAACACAAGACAATTTAGGTAAAAAAACAGCGGGTGTTGACAATGTTAAGAATTTGGAGCCAAAAGATAGGTTAAAACTTGCCTATTCACTTTCGTTAGACGGAAAAGCTTCTTCTATTAAAAGGGTTTACATCCCAAAAGAGAAAAATGAGTATCGTCCATTAGGAATACCTACCATAAAAGATAGGGCAAAACAGTACTTAGCACTTCTTGCCTTAGAACCTCAATGGGAAGCTCAACTTGAAGCGAATAGCTATGGTTTTCGGCCGGGCAGATCTTGTCACGATGCTATCGAGGCTATTTTTATAGCTATAAATCAAAAGCCTAAATATGTTTTAGACGCAGATATTCAAGGATGTTTCAATGAAATCGACCACAGTGCTTTGTTAGCTAAATTGTCTACATTTCCGGCAATGAAAAAACAAATCAAAGCTTGGTTAATAGCAGGAATCTTAGAAGATAACGTTTATTTGCCTGTAGAAAAAGGTACTCCTCAAGGCAGTTTAATCTCTCCGTTATTAATGAATATTGCTCTCCATGGAATGGAACAAGCTGTTATCGAATTTATGAAATCTTTAAAATTAAAAGGTCCAGATGGCAAAAATATTATTAAACGACGTCGGGCAAGCAGTATAAATATAATTCGATATGCAGATGATTTTGTAATCTTACATGAAAATGAATTAGTTGTAAAAAGTTGTAAAGAGTTTATACAAAATTTTCTTTTAAACTTGGGCTTAAGATTGAAAGATACGAAAACTTGTATTTGCCATACTTTATATGATTTTGAAGGCCAGTCTGCTGGGTTTGATTTTCTTGGTTTTAATATTCGTCAGTATCCAATAGGTAAACATGCTGTGCGTAAAACTAAAGTTGCTCTTAACTTCCGAACTTTAATACGTCCAAGCAAATCAAAAACTTACGAACATTTTAAGAAAATGAAAGAAATTATAGTTAAAACTAGAAAAACTGATGTTCTTCTAATGGAACTTAATCCAAAAGCAATAGGTTGGGCTAGGTATTATCGCACAGCAGTGAGTTACAAAACCTTTAAATGGCTCGATAATCTTTTATTCAAAGCCTTGCTTAAATGGCAATACAAGAAACACCCAACTCGATCTAGAAGATGGTTAAATCAGATTTATTACCATAAAAAAGAAAAAAGAAATTGGGTTTTTGGTATGAAATCACCTAAAACTAATGAATTGATTAGTTTAAAATCTTATACTGATGTTCCAATTGAAAGATTCGTTAAAGTCAAGGAAGAAAAATCGCCGTATGATGGTGATACTTTGTATTGGTCTTTTAGATTAAATAATCATCCAATAATGTCAGGTAATGTATCAAAATTACTGAAAAAACAAAAAGGTTTGTGTAACTTCTGTAAACTACCTTTTTTTCCAACAGACATTATTGAACGTGATCACATAATACCTTTATCTAAAAATGGTACACACAAAATAAGTAATATGCAACTTTTACATGGTCATTGTCATAAAATTAAAACAGCAAATGATCGAAAATTGATGTAAAACTAGAGAAGCTGTATGACGGGGGACTGTCACGTACAGTTTTGAAGCAGGAGTGTTAAAGAGGTTTAACATTTACTGTAACCAATGAACGAAAGTTTGATCCAGCAATACTACCTGAATGATGACGGCTAGTTTTAGTTGTAAAGTTCTTTCATTAATAATGATAATGACATTAATTAAAGAAGCAGTCCCGGCTAATACTCGTGCCAGCAGCCGCGGTAAAACGGGAGGGGCAAGCGTTATCCAGCATGACTGGGCGTAAAGAGTCCGTAGACCGTAGAATCAGTTCTTAGTTAAATATTAAAGCTTAACTTTAAAATGGCTTCGAATACTGTTCTACTTGAGTTTTGTACAGAAGATTAGAATTTTATATGGAAGGTTAAAATCTGTAGATATATAAAGGAATACCTGTAGCGAAGGCGAGTCTTTGGTAAAAACTGACGTTGAGGGACGAAAGTATGGGTAGCAACCAGGATTAGATACCCTGTTAGTCCATTACTGTAAACTCTGAGTGCTGTAATTTAATCAAACTAGAACAATATAAGTTAAAAGTTTATTTAGATTTTTAAGTTAACACTATAAGCACTCCGCCTGAGAAGTATGATCGCAAGGTTGGAACTCAAAGGAATTGACGGGGGCTAATACTAGCGGTGGAGC
>CAZQGX010000064.1:0-15223 GCA_964593255.1 uncultured Flavobacteriaceae bacterium
TGGTATCAATACAAACAAGAAGCATTTAATATGCTAATTAGAACTTAGCTAAAATTTATTATCTGAATTTAACGATGCTGTCGGCTCTCAAAGTATTGGAGAGGCTGATTTTCTAATAAATAAAATTGACTCACTATTAACTAAAGAACACAAATTAGATAACAAGGACTTAGCAAACTATTATAATGGTAAAGGTTATATTTATTATTTAGATAACAGAAACCCAAGCGTATTTTTATTAAAATCTGATTCTTTGAATAATATATCTTCAACACCTAGCATAGATATAAAAATTTATTCTAATTTTTTATTGGGAAACTATTTTTTTGACAATCAAGAGGATGAAAAAGCTGAGGATGTTTACACAACCATTATTAGCATCCCTGATTTACCAAAAAAATATAATAATTATAAGCTTCAATCTTTGAATAAAGTTTTTTTTATTCAAAGACTTCGACTAAATAAAGTCTCAGCTGTAGATTCAACTTTAGTCAAAAAAACTGCACAGTCATTGATAAACTTTAACAGATCGATTAATGACACTTTAAACATACCTTATGGTAAAGCATTACATTTTTTGAATAAAGAGGTTGAAGCTGAAAAATTATTTTTGGCAATTAGTAAAATTCCAAAAACTGTACAAAAATTTAATAGATACTCAAAGTTTCAGGCTTTATTTTGGTTAAATAATCTTTACTACAAAAGGATTGGTAATTATGATGAATTAAACACTGAAGCTGCTGAAAAATTAATCCTCATAACCGAAGACCTTCTTGCTACGGTACAAAATACTGACTTTGTTGATAGAAACCGTATTTATGCACTTTATGGAGATTTATGTGTAGCTTCAATAACTGCTAAAAACAAAGAAAAGTTGCAGTTGTATGAATCAAAAATTACAGACTTAATAGATTCTACTTTATTTCTCAATAATAATGACTTTGATTGGAAAAAGTTTTATTACACGATACATAAACTTAAAATGTATTTTGAAATTGATGAAAATTTTGAGAAAGCAAAGTATTATGCAAGTAAGAATATAGAATTAACCAAATATGTTTATGGCGAACTTTCTTCTGAACATGAACAAGAGCTATTATCGTTAGAAAACATAATCAAACTTAAAATGTTTGATTACGAAACAGCTTATCATATTTCTTTGAAAAGAGAGAAAATAATCAAAAAGTTGTACGGTGAAGACTCTTTAGAATATTTAGGTATTCTTTATCAACAGCATAATATATTTTTAAATGAATTGAATATCCAAAAATGTCTTGAGTTATCAGAAAAAGCGATGAACATTTCAAAGAGCATAAACTGTACAGACGAAAAACTTTGCAGTGATGTACTTTATAATTATTTGAATGCACTGAATTCAAATAATCAATCAGGATTGGTAATAGAAAAGACAAGAGGACTAAACTTTGAGTCGGATGTTTCTAAGCTATTAAAGATTTCAAAAATTAGACGTGATGCTTACTACAGAATGGAAAATTACATAGGTGTAAACGTTGAGTTTGAATGGGTGTTAGATCAAATAGACATCAAGAAAAAGAGTCTTTTTAATAATAATAAAAATAATGTAGATTTTTTAATCTTTTTATTAGATTATCAAGAACACCTTAGAGATACTGGTCGTTTAAATAAAGCACTCGATATAAGTGAAAAATTTATGTCATCATTCAATGAGAGTTTTAGTTTTCTCAGAAATCAATGGAATCTTAAATATTTAAACATTTTATTACAATTAAACAAATGTTCAAAAGTTATAAAATTCATTGAAAAAAGTCCAGTTTTAGAATTTACAGATATAACTACACCCCTAAGTAAAAGAATTGATTATAACTCTTTTTTAAATATTAAAGGACGTGCTTATAATTGTATCGGTGATTTTCAAAAAGCGATTGACAGTTATAAGGAAATTACTAGGCTACCTAAAAATTATGATCAAAAATATAACCCGGTTTTAATGGTATTGTCACAGTTATACAGTAAGACTGGAGACAAAGAAAAAGCACTACACTACAAAGAACAATTTGAAAAGGAGAATATATTAGTTTCCGATTTAGAATTTGATGAACTTTTACTACATCTAGATTTCTATATAACCTTTAATGATAGAAATAAAATAATGGAATACTTAATACCGCTTTCAAATAAAACGATTGAGACTATCTGTTCTAAATCATTTTATAGTAATGAGGATAACACCTCAGAAAAAATGCTACATGACGAAACACTTCGTATTATGTTGAATGTTAATAATAGCGAGTTCTATAATGCTGAAATTGCTAGAAATTCGCTGGTAATTTCAAATTTGTATAAAAAAAAGTTAGACCTATTTGGTGAAATTAATTTGGGAATTCAACGCAACGATAGTGATATAGATATTCTAAAACTTAAAGAATTAAAAAAACAATTTAATAGAAATTCAAACCAACTATTGAAAGAAAACATAGAACAAATAACGAGTAAAATAATTGGCAATAGAATTATTGAATATAATGACCTATGTAGTATAAATTTTGATCAGATTTTAAATTCATTAGCCAAAAATGAGATAATAGTTAATTTAAATTCTTATAAACAACCACAATACAATGTTGAAACTTATACGATGATTATAAATACTTTTGATCACAGTAGTACAGTGACTGAAGTGTTTTTGGAAAAAGACAAGTTATTAATTGACGGCAAATCTTTATCGTCATCATTCTTTAACAATCTCCTAAGCATTTTAGAAGATAAGTATAAAGATTACTATATCGATACATTCTATATCATACCATCAGGAAATTCCAACTTTATTAATTTTAGTGCTTTGTCTTTGATGTTCGAAGAAAAACTAAATCGACTAATAAAACTTCATGTAATCAATTCGTTGGCTGATCTTCCAAAAACCAAAAATGAAAATAAAACGATCATTGATGATTTATTATTAATTGGAGATATTGATTTTGATAATACAGTCAGTAAAGATCTTAACTCTAATAATACTAATACAAGAGGTATACAGTTAACAAGATCCATTGATGATTCAGGAATGCCATTATGGGGATACTTGCCTGGAACTAAAGAAGAAATTGAATATATAGAGGCCTTAGCACAGGGTAATAATATAAATACTTCTGTTTTAAGTAATAAAAAGGCTACTGAGACTAACATTCAGAATTTTATAAAAAGTTCAAAAAATAATAGTATTATTCATATAGCAACACATGGTTATTTTTTTCCTGGTAGCACTAGTATGGAAATTGGTAATCTATTTGCAAACCATCAAAACCCGTTCTTAAGATCTGGGTTAATTCTATCTGGTGCAAACGGTAACTGGAATAATAATATTTTTGTAAACCCTAATAGTGACGGAATACTTACAGCAGAAGAGATTTCTTTTATGGACTTGAGTAAGGTTGAGTTAGTTGTTCTAAGTGCATGTGATACTGGTTTAGGTGATGTTTCTAACTTAGAAGGCATAAATGGCCTCCAAAGAGCTTTCAAATTAGCCGGAGCAAATAAACTTATTATGAGTCTTTGGAAAGTTCCTGATAAAGAAACAGCTGAATTTTTTCAGCAGTTTTACAAATTCCTTCTGACGGATAAGCTCTCTATAGATGAATCTTTTAGAGAAACTCAAAAGATAATGAATCAAAAATATGAGCCATATTATTGGGCTTCTTTTGTGTTATTAGAATAAAAAAATTTATTTATTAGGTTACCTTTTTGATTTAGTTGCATTAAGGAGTGTATAAATATTAATAACACTTTAAAAATCTTAATCATGAAAACAATTATTACAACAATTGCAATCCTAATTTTAGGCTTTACCACATCTGTAGCTCAATCTTACAATTCGACTACCAGCGTAGATTTCTTCGGTAACACAAATACCGTTTACACCAATCAATATGGCAGTACTATCGCAACCAGTACTACCTCAACCGATTATTTTGGTAACGATAACACTACTTACTATGATTCCGTTGGATCCAGAATAGCCACCTCAACTTCTAATCTTGATTATTTTGGAAATACAAATACGACTACTTACAATAGTTATGGACAATCTACAGGGACATCAACAGGTTCTGTAGACTATTTTAATAATTACAATGTGGATTATTACAACTCTGCTGGAAGTCTAAACGGTCAAAGTTCATCTTTTATCGACTACTTCAATAATGTAAATACAACCTATACTAATCCGTACGGAACAAGAACAGCAACTACTTCTAGCACGGTTGACTATTTCGGTAATTATAATTCAACGACTACTATAAATACTTGGAATTAATTTAAAAAACAAACAACAAATACCAAAACGGTATTTTACTTCTTTATCAGGTGTCTATTTCAAAGTGCCGTTTAAACCTCGGGAATCTTTTCCTGAGGTTTTTTTATGTCTGCATTTGCTATTTCAGTGTGACCATGCCACGAATTTCGGTCGAGCCGTGCCACTTACAAAGAAGTTACAATTATAGTTAAACTCTGGCGTAATAGACAAAATGGTTGATAAAAACATTTGAATGTTAGATATTCACTAGCTTTGATCCAAATCAAAAGCTTTGTATAAAAAAAATGTAAATATTGTGGTAGTTCATACACCCAAAAATATGGTTTTAGGTTGTGCAAGCAACGATGTACATGTTGGGTTTGTAACAAGGTGTTTACAGGCGTAAAACAATTGCTCCCAATTACGCTTTGGAAGGAATATACTAAGGATAAACAGACTTATAAACAATTATCTAAGAAATACAATTGTTCAATTAGAAATATACAACGTAAATTAGATTTATAGCAAGTTAAAAAGAAAGCTATTATACCTAGAAAAGTAGTTGTATTAATGGACACGATGTATTGGATTTGATAGTTGCTTATATCACCACCCTCAAGCAATACTAGCACCATTGACAATCGCATCATCAGGATTTACAAATACCAGTTTTCCTTCTGGATCTTGGGCAAGTAGAATCATACCTTGCGAGGTCACACCACGCAGTTTTCTAGGGGCGAGATTTACCAGTACGGTTACCTTGCGACCAATTAAATCTGCCGCAGTGTAATGTTGTGCGATACCAGAAACTATGGTTCTTTTATCAATTCCCGTGTCTACCGTCATCACCATTAATTTATCTGTTTTGGCCATTTTTTCGGCGGTAAGGATTTCTCCCACGCGCAGGTCCATTTTTATAAAATCATCATAGCTGGTTTCTTCTTTTTGTGGCATCAGTGTTAGTTTTTCTTTATTATTTTCAACCTTTGTAGCTTCTAGTCGTTCTAGTTGCTCCTTGATTTGATCGTCTTCTATTTTAGAAAAAAGAAGTTCGGGGGCATTGATTTTATGTCCAGACGGCAGCAGGTTGCTCTCGGTTGCCACCAGATCCCATGTGGCTAGGGTGTTGTGGTCAACATTTCTCCAGCACAAAATATTTTTTAATTTATCGCTGGTATGCGGTAAAAACGGCTCGCTTAAAATAGTAAGTGCAGTAGTGATTTGTAAACATACATACATGATGTTTTGTACCTGTTTTGGATTTGTTTTTAAGAGTTTCCATGGTTCTAGACCTTCTTCTGCAATGTATTTGTTTCCTATACTAGAAAGGTTCATCAATTCTTGCAAAGCCTCTCTAAAACGGAATCTCTCTAGACTTTCTTCTATAGATTTTGGGAATTTTTTAATTTGTTCTAACACCTCTAAATCCCTTGTGGTAAAGTTTTTAGTTTCAGGAACTACCCCGTCGTAATATTTGTTAGTCAATACCACTACACGATTTACAAAATTACCCAGATTTGCAACCAGCTCGTTGTTATTGCGTGCCTGAAAATCTTTCCAGGTAAAATTATTGTCTTTGGTCTCTGGTGCATTTGCAGTAAGTACATATCGCAATACATCTTGTTGATCAGGAAAATCCTTTAAATATTCATGTAACCACACCGCCCAGTTTCTAGAGGTAGAGATTTTATCATCCTCTAGATTGAGAAACTCGTTTGCCGGTACATTTGTGGGTAAAACAAACTCGCCGTGAGCTTTTAACATCGCAGGAAATATAATACAGTGAAAAACAATATTGTCTTTACCTATAAAGTGCAACAGCGATGTTTTTTCATCCTTCCAGTAATCTTTCCAGTTTTTTCCTTCTCTTGCCGCCCATTCTTTGGTGGCCGAGATATAACCTATAGGCGCATCAAACCATACATAAAGCACCTTTCCATCTGCTCCATCTACTGGTACGGGAATCCCCCAGTCCAGATCTCGAGTTACCGCCCGTGGGTGCAATCCATCTGTAATCCAGCTTTTTACCTGTCCCAGCACATTTGTTTTCCAGTCCTTGCTGTGACCTTCTATAATCCATTCATTGAGCCACTCACTGTATTGATCTAGAGGTAAAAACCAGTGTTTGGTCTCTTTTAATTCTGGCGTGTTGCCGGTAATGGCGCTTTTAGGATCGATCAAATCGGTGGCATTGTGCGAGGTACCACATTTTTCACACTGGTCACCATAAGATTCGGTATTGCCGCATTTAGGACAGGTACCTGTCACAAAACGATCTGCAAGAAACTGGTCTGCAACGGGGTCATATAATTGCTCGGTTATTTGCTCTATAAATTTGCCCTCGTTGTACAATTTAGTAAAAAAAGCACTTGCTGTTTTATGATGTACAGGTGCGCTGGTACGGCTGTAATTGTCAAAAGAAATACCAAATTCTTGAAAAGAATCACCAATGATTTTATGATATCGATCAACTAATTCTTGTGGGCTAATGCCTTCTTTTTTTGCTTTTATAGTAATAGGTACCCCATGCTCGTCACTACCACAAATAAAAGCTACATCACTGCCTTTCATGCGCTGGTAACGGGCAAAAATATCTGCCGGGATATACACCCCTGCAAGATGTCCTATATGCACAGGTCCGTTTGTATATGGCAATGCGGCGGTAATAGTAAAACGTTTTTGATTACTCATGTGGTTTTTTTGAAAGCGGTAAATTTACAATATTGCCGTTACAAGAGCCCAACTTATTGTGGTGGAATAAGTGGTCAAAATAAATTAAAGCAATTATTTAATAGTTTTTGATCGTCATTGAATTCTTGTTTTGTTAATTACATGACAAATACCTGCAAAATGCGGTTTGTTACAAAATTATCTCGTGTATTTTGGGCGTTTCTCTACCGGCAGGGTTTTCGGTAACAATCTTTTTTAATCCCTAAAAAAGAATCTTTATTGTAACCCCTAATACAAGAAGTCGTAATTAAGAATCAGTTGTGATTGACAAAGAAATTATACCGCTTCACTTATAGAATATAAAAGATAACTTAATTTTAAATAACTGAAAATCAATTGAAAGTTAACATAAAAGGCTATTGTTTACTTTAATTATTAAACTTTTTAAAACTAAGGTGTAAACTAAGGTGTATTTTCAAAAGCCTTGATAGTTAATCGGACAACAATGATTAAAAAGATTAAAGCATTTTAAAACAGTAGCTTATAATTTTACTTTAAAACCATGTTAAAAGGTAGACGTATTTAAAGGTAAAAAAGGAAAACGTTGTGTTGTGGTTTAAATTATTACATTAATTAATTAGATGTCGCTTTATCGTTTCTTTTTCAACTTTTTTTCATTACTTAATACCGTAAAGAAACTCACAAAAGCTTTTAAACAAACAAAAAATAGCTAATTTTTGCTAAAATGTAAAACACTACAACACTTCATTTTATTCTTATCTTTAAAAAAATATTATTACCAATAATGATAACCTATGAAATACCTGCCGTTGTCTTTCCTTAAACAAGGCGATACTGTAAAAATATTATGTACTGCTAGAAGTGCTGAAAAAATAGACCTTCAACCTGCTGCAACACTCTTAGAAAACTGGGGTTTAAAGCTAAGTTATGGGGCTAGCATCGGTGAAAAAGAGTACCAATTTGGCGGTACAAAAGAAGAGCGTCTGGCAGATTTTCAACAAGCGATAGACGATCCACAAATTAATGCCATATGGATTGCGAGAGGCGGTTATGGAACCATTCAAATTATTGACGAGATCAACTTATCAGTCATAACTAACCCAAAATCAATTTTATCGGCAGGCTCAAAAATCATCATTGGCTATTCTGATATTTCTTTGATTCATGGCAAATTACAATCTTTAGGTCTAAAAAGTGTGCACAGCTTTATGCCGTTAGAACTAGCACATAAACCAGAAATTAGTGTAGATAGTTTAAGAAAGGCACTCTTTGGCGAAAGCCAAACTATCAGCATAAAAAACAACCACCAGCTACCGGTACAGTCTTTAAAAGCACCTGTTGTGGGTGGTAATTTATCTATTTTATACAGTATGTTGGGTAGTAATACTTTTCCCCAAACTGAAAATCACATTTTGTTTATAGAAGATATTGATGAATACCTGTACCATATAGAACGCATGATGTATGCATTGAAAAGAGCAGGAAAACTCGATCATTTAAAAGCCTTACTCGTGGGCGGCATGACGGGAATGAGGGATCATGAGATTCCTTTTGGTAAAAATGCTGTACAGATCATTAAGGCTATTACACAAGAGTATGATTTTCCAGTTATTTTTGATTTTCCAGCAGGGCATTTAAACGATCATCGCACATTACTACTGGGTGAGGATTTACATATAGAGGTAAGTGATAAGGATATTAAATTTACGCAATAGTATGGCACAGCACAATGAGTTAGGCAGCGAGGGTGAACAACTGGCAGCAGCACATCTACTAAAAAACGGATATCAGATATTGATAACCAATTATACCTATCAAAAAGGTGAGATTGATATTATTGCTCGCAAGGGAGATATAGTGGCTATTGTAGAAGTAAAAACTAGATCTACTCCAGATTTTGGGTTGCCACAAGATTTTTTAAAGCAAGCACAAATACAGCGATTAGTCACAACTGCCAGCCATTATGTAGAGAACTTTGTAGATGATGATGTAGAGGTGCGATTTGATATAGTTGCAATCATTAAAAATAAAGCGGGTACAAAACTAGACCATATAGAAGACGCTTTTTATCATTTTTAATATAAAGTGCCTAAAAGTCTCAATATCTTTTTTGAACAAAATCATCTTAATTTTGCTTTTCTGAAATATAATCTAGTTCATAATTTTCAGGTAACAACTTTTAATTCAAAATTCTATTCTCTATAGGCTAAGAAGTGAAATTTATAAGTCCTATACAACAGCTTTACCATTATTCAGAATCAGTAATTTGTTTCACAAGGGAAACAAACACTGGAAAGTGGTCACTATAGCCGCCAGTAAACCTGCCGTCTGCAAAACTGCGCATTGGATATCCTTTAAACCTTCCAGTTTTATTGGTCATAAAACTAGGGTTGTAAATATGTGCTTGATAGTATTTGTAACCACTTTGATCTGCCTCGTTAAGTAGGGGATAGGTGATCATGATCTGGTCAAAAATATTTCCCGCATCGCGATAGGCTAGTGTGTTATAACCGTCTTTTAACATTTGTATATATGGATTATAAATCATTTGCGGCCTTACATTTTCTCTATCCTTTTGCGCGTTCAATGTCTCCAAAACACTTTTATTAATAGGGTCGTCATTTAAATCTCCCATAATAATCACCTTAGACATCGCGTCTATACTGTGCAATGAATCGATTACTTTTTTATTTAGTGCGGCAGCAGCCACACGATTAGGACGGCTTTTTTGTTCCCCACCGCGTCTAGATGGCCAGTGATTTACAATAAGACTTATTTTATCACCATCTAGCTCGCCTGTAACCACCAGCTGGTCACGGGTATAGATGCGCCTGCCGCTACTTTTATCAAAAATAATAAGCTCTTTACTCTCGCTATTGAGCACCCTAAAATCACTTTTTTTATAGATCATACCTGTATCAATACCCCTGCGATCTGGAGAGTCATAGTGCTCAATACCATAATCAAACTCTATGAGTAAAGGGTGGTTAACGAGGTCTTCTAATACTTTCCTGTTTTCAATTTCACAAACGCCTATTATAGCAGGTGCTGTTTGTGCCTTTTCAGCTCCCATTTTGCGTATCACTCGCGCCATAGAAGTAAGTTTTTTTTGATAAACATCTTCCCTCACGCCCTCTGCCATTTCCATTATTGGGCTTGCTTCATCATTAATATTAGGGTCATCTTCTGTATCAAATAAATTTTCAAGATTGTAAAAAGCGATGGTTTTAACCTTGTATCTAGCTGGGGTTGTAGAATTTTGTGCTGGTACCGCTTTCGCGAAAGCGAGAATAGTTAACAGGCTGATAAAGATATTTTTACACATTTTGTTTAATTTTCAAAAGTTATGTTAATGTAAAATGTTTTGCAATCAACGCGCCAAAGGTACACAACTGATTATAAAGTTGTAATTTTGGCACGCATTTCATAACAAATTCTTAAAATTGACTAATGAGCAATCTAAAATTAAATCAACTTCTTCTAGGTGTTCTTATGCTTGTATCTTCATTAGGGATGGCGCAAGAGCTACTTAAAGGACGTGTTATTGACGATCGTACAGAAGAACCTATCACGGGGGTGGTGATAAAAGTACAAGGGACAAGGTTTAATGCCACTACAGATAATAATGGGTATTTTACCGTTAAAGGCGCCATACCAGTGGGAGATCAAAAAATCTCAATAATTAAAGATGGGTATTATGGCAAGACGATTCCTGTAATTATCAATACATTAAGTGTTGTAGATATAGATCCTCTTTATTTGCAACCAGATAATTCTTATGTTACACAATCACAAGGTATTATATCATTAACAGAAAATGATCTGGCAGATGATGAAAATGCTGCAAACAATATTTCTGGGCTTTTACAATCTACAAGAGATCAATTTTTAAGAGCAGCTGCATTTGATTTTAGTGCTACATTTTTTAGACCTAGGGGTTTAAATAGTGAGGACGGAAAAGTGATTATTAATGGTATTGAAATGAATAAGCAGTTTTCTGGCAGGCCACAATGGAGCAACTGGGGCGGTCTTAATGACTTGCAACGCAATCAAGATTTTATAATGGGTTTAGGTGCTGCTGATAATAGTTTTGGCGGTTATGCAGGTGTGCAGAGTATAGACATGAGAGCGTCCCGACAACGTGCAGGTTCACAAGTTTCTTATGCAAGTTCAAATAGAAGTTATAGAGGGCGTTTTATGGCAACGCACAGTTCTGGTTTATTGAATAATGGTTGGTCCTATGCTATAAGCGCTTCTAGACGTGCTGGTGAAGAAGGGTATATAGAAGGTACCGTGTATGATGCAAATTCACTAGGTATATCGGTTGAAAAAAAGATCAACGACGCTCATTCTATAAACTTTACAGGGATGTACACGCCTAATAGACGCGGGCGACAAACTGCAATTACTCAAGAGATAAGAGATCTAAAGGGTATCAAATACAATCCCTTTTGGGGAGAACAAGACGGTGCGCAACGCAATAGTAGAATTAGAGAAATTGAAGAGCCAGTTTTTATGTTAAACCACTATTGGAATATTAATAGTAAAGTAAAATTAAATACAAATGTCGCTTATCAATTTGGTAAAATAGGAAACACCCGCATTGACAATGGCGGTACAAGACTTGATACATCCTTAGGACAGTCTGTTTATATAGGTGGTGCTAGAAATCCTAATCCTGATTATTATCAAAATTTACCTAGTTTTTATTTGAGAAATGGGCAAGATCCTATTGATTTTCAATATGCTTATCAAGCACAACAAGCTTTTATCAACGATGGGCAGTTAAACTGGGGTGCGTTATATGAAGCTAACCGCATATTAAGAGAGGCTGGCGGCAACTCTTTATATGTAGTACAGGATGACCGTATTGATGATACTCAGTTTTCTGCAAATACCATTCTTACCGCAGATCTTGCAGATAATATCCTTTTTACAGGTAGTGTGAGGTATAGAAAACTTAATAGTCAGAATTATGCCATGGTCAATGATCTTTTAGGTGGTACGGGTTTTCTAGATGTAGATTTCTTTGCAGAAGAAACCAGTGAAGTACTACTAGACCAGGCAGCACAATCAAATGTAAGAACGCCTAATAGAATTGTGGGTGTAGGTGATCGTTATAAATACAATTATGATATTGATGCAAATGTGATCGCTGGTTTTGCACAAACGCAGTTTAAAACTAAAAAGGTAGACTTTTTTGTTGCAGGTAATATAACAAGAACGACTTATCAAAGAGATGGTAAATTTGAAAATGGTAATTTTTTAGGAGCCCAATCCTTTGGTAAAAGTGAATTGCTAGAGTTTACAGATTTTGGACTTAAGGGTGGTGCAACCTACAAAATTACAGGTCAGCAATTTGTAGATTTTAATGCTGCCTACATTACACAAGCGCCAGGGATAAGAAACTCTTTCAGCAATGCCAGGCAAAATAATGAAACAATTATAGGTCTAGAATCACAACGTTCTTATAGTGGTGATTTAAGTTATATCTATACCACACCTATTATTAAGGCTAGATTAACTGCTTATTATACACAGTTTACACATGGTACAAATGTAGGTTTTTATTTTACAGAAGACCTGACTGGACTACCTTTAGATGACGGTAGTGCTTTTGTACAAGAGGTATTAACAAATTTAGAACGACGCAATGCAGGTTTAGAAATGGGAATAGAAGTGCAAATAACTCCTACTATTAAATTAAAAGGTGCAGCCGCCCTAGGGCAAAATGTATTTACAAACAATCCCAACTTGTATTTAACAAGTGATGCTTTTGATGGCCAGCTTAGTTTTGGCGATGGTACGGCTAGTCTAAAAGACTATCATGTATCAGGTGGTCCAGAAACCGCTATGCAAATAGGTTTTGAATATAGAGACCCCGATTACTGGAACATAGGTATTACAGCAAATTATTTTGCAAATGCGTATATTAATGTAAGTAACTTAAGAAGAAGTGCCAATTTTAGACAAGATTTTGATGGCATAGATTTCAATGATTTTGATGATGGCGTTGCAAAAGACCTTTTAAAACAAGAACAATTTGACAGTTATTTATTATGGAATGCCATAGGTGGTAAATCCTGGAGAGTAGGTGATAAATACATAGGTTTCTTTGCCGTGATTAACAACATATTTGATCAAGAATACAAAACGGGAGGTTTTGAGCAATCTCGTAATTCTAACTTTAGATCGACTAGAGATGATGCTAATAATCCTACAGAAGTTTTTGCACCACGTTATTTCTTTGGGAATGGAGCAACTTATTACCTAAATGTATATTTAAGATTTTAAAACGTACTAATGAATTTATTTAATACAATGAATATGAAAACTAGCTATAAACTTGTTATGATCACTGTGCTGGCAGCTATCACTTTCTCTTGTGTAGAGGACGACGACTTTAACATTCCAGAAACCGCCCCTGCTGCAGATGTACAGGTAGAAGGTACTTTTATAACGCTCAATGCATTATACACAGCAATGCAACAAGACGATTATTTAAGCCGGTATGCTACAGATTCTGATTTATACACTATGGGTTACGTAGTTTCTAGTGACGAGGGGGGTAATTTTTTTGAAGAACTAATTATACAAGATAGTCCTGAAAATCCTTCTAGAGGGGCGCGTATAAGTATAGACGTAAATCCGTTATCGGTAAGATATAATGTAGGTAGAAAAGTTTTTATAAAGCTTGCCGGTCTTACAGTGACAACAAACACAGCACCAGAATTTAGTTTTGGAAATCTACAAAATGCCGATTTATTAGGAATGAATATAGGTAGAGGCACCACACTTGGTCGGGTAGAGCAAATAGGAGCCTTTGAAGAAGAAAGCTTTCTTGTGCGCACGGCTGATGTTGCTACAATAGTATATAGCCCAATAGCTTTTAGTGATGTAGACGCAACAACTATTTATACAGCAGTAAAACTAGACGATGTTCAATTTGACCGCAGGCAGTTAGATTTAACATTTGCTGGCGAGGCGTCTGATCAGTTTGATGGTGATAGAACCCTAGTAAGCTGCTCTTCTACAGCAACAGCGCTGTTTCAAATCTCTACATTTGCAGATTTTAAATCGGTGAATATCCCAGATGGTCGTGGTTTTATAAATGCAGTAGTTTCAACAGACTTTTTTGGTGAAAACTATGCCTATACAATCAACGAGCCTGCCGATGTAAATTTGAACGATCCAAACAGGTGCGACCCTGTATTTTTAGATTGTAATAATCCAAATGCGGGAAGCGGCGGTAACACCGTTTTTTCACAAAATTTTGAAACTGTATTTGTAGAGAATCAGCTAGATACAGACGGATATACTAACGTAAATGTTTCTGGTGGTAATGAGCGTTATAGATTGGGTACTTTTAGTAATAATCGTTATTTACAGGTCAATGCGTTTAACCAGCCAGACGACCCAATGATCGCCTGGTTTGTAACCCCAGCAATCGATTTTAATGCATTTACAGATGAAGCTTTAAGCTTTGACATACAAGCAAACTTTGATCAGGGTGGGCTACTAGAGGTATTTGTTACAAATGCATATACTGGCGACCCTACAACCACCACTTGGCAGCAGGCAGATGCAAACATTCCCTCTGGACCTACAGGAGGCTTTGCAAATAGCTTTACAGCTGTAGAAGATATTGATATCTCTTGTATAGATGGCACCGATGTACGTGTTGCATTTAAATACACAGCATCAGACCCAGCGGGAACTACCACACGTTACCATATTGACAATATATTAATTACAGGTAATTAAAAGTTTGTAAATAGTTCCGCTTTCGCGAAAGCGAAATAATTATAAACCCTCTACTCATTTTATGGTAGAGGGTTTTTATGTTTTTATGTCACGTCCCAAAATAGCGATACATTAAAACCGATTGTATATGCAAACATCAACAAACAAAGGGTATGTGAAGAGAACCCAAAAAGATTACTCGCTTTCTTTTAAACTTCAAGTTGTACGAGAAATTGAGTCAGTACAACAAAAAAGATCCTAAGCTTGTCACAAATATGGTATTCAAGCAAAATCTACAATTTGTGAATGGTTAAGAAAATACGGTAACTTTGATTGGGTTAACCAATGATCACAAGTAATCGCAAAAACACCCGAACAACGTATTTTAGAGTTTGAAACTGAACAGGTCTAGGTAAGTGATAAATCCTATGTAGGACGGCAAACAAACCCTAGTTATCTGGCTTTTGGCTATTTCGGTGTGACCATGCCACGGATTTCGGTCAAACCGTGCCACTTATA
>CAZQGX010000065.1:0-14988 GCA_964593255.1 uncultured Flavobacteriaceae bacterium
TCATAAAACTAATTTATTAGTGTAAATATAACACATCTGTCCTAGAACTTAGCCAGATAAATCTGTAGTGAGCATGTAAGGAGGTTGCTTTTTATCCTTGTCAAATGCATTAGGAATAATCGCATCAGCACCTGTAGCTTTCCATTGATGCCCGCCGGCAGGGCTTTTCATTAATTCCCATTCATATTTATATAAAAATTCTAGGTAGTCGTGACTCCATTGGGTAGGTGTAGATGTCCAGGTAACCTCAACAGTAGAAGTAATAGCATCTGCTCCCTTTCCCGATTTAAAATCACTCTTCCATCCTAAACCTTGATTTTCAATACCAGCGGCTTCTGGTTCTGCACCTAGGTGTTGATCACTACCGGCAGCATGGGTTTTACCCAAAGTGTGTCCACCAGCTATAAGTGCAACTGTTTCCTCGTCATTCATACCCATTCTACCAAAAGTCTCGCGTATGTCGTGTGCTGCCGCTATAGGGTCTGGTACACCATTAGGCCCTTCAGGATTTACATAAATTAATCCCATTTGAACTGCGGCAAGTGGCTTTTCTAACTCTCTATCGCCAGAGTAACGTTTATCATCTAGCATTTCAGATTCTGGACCCCAATAAATATCTTTATAAGGTTCCCAGCTATCTTCTCTACCACCAGCAAAGCCTATGGTTTCAAAGCCCATGTCTTCATAAGCAACATTACCTGCAAGAATCATTAAATCTGCCCAAGAAATCTGGCTTCCATACTTTTGCTTGATAGGCCAAAGCAACCTGCGCGCTTTATCAAGGTTAGCATTATCTGGCCAGCTGTTTATAGGTGCAAATCGCTGTTGTCCATCTCTAGAACCACCGCGTCCATCGCCAGTTCTATAAGTACCAGCACTGTGCCAGGCCATTCTAATAAATAACCCACCATAATGACCAAAATCGGCCGGCCACCAGTCTTGTGAGTCTTTCATCAATATTTTTAAATCTGATTTTAATGCATCTAAATCTAATTTACTAAATGATTCGGCATAGTTAAAATCATCTCCCAACGGATTTGATTTTGGTGAATTTTGACGCAGTATGCCTACGTTTAAACTGTTAGGCCACCAGTTTTTATCCATCGTAGCTGATGATTTTTTTTCTACCACATATTCATTGGTTTGTGTCGCGACTTTTTCATTTGTTGAAGAAGAAGGGGAGGGGCCTTTCATTCCAGTTACCGGGCATGTGGCGGTTTGGGCCCACAGCGGGAATGAGAAAATCAGGCAACTGAGTGCTAATATTTTTTTCATGGTTTATAGTGTTTATAATTATTACTAATCGCAAATGTAAAAACTATAAGTATTTCTGATTGAATTGTCAATCAGAAATACTTATATCTCTATTTGTTTAAAATATAAAAATAACATATTAAATTGAATAGCAATGTATTAATCAATTTATAATCTAAAACTGATTTGATAAAACACTAATTTATGAAAATAATTTTAAAACATAATTTAGTTAACTGCTACTAATTGAATTATGTCTAGTGTAAAATTCCATAAATTAATTTTAAACTAATTATTTTTTGACAAAGCATTTTTTAACTCACAAATAACAGCGATACTTTTATGGATCATAGAATGTTAGTTTAAGCATCTATCCTTTGCTATTAAACACAATTATAAATGATCAATTGGTTTTATGTATGTTTATTGTTTACGCTTTCGCGAAAGCGTAACTATCATTAAGATTTACTAATCGAAAAAGTAACTTGCGACATTTTGATGTGTTAAGACTGTAGGTTTTTTTTATATGATTTTGTTTTTAGTTTGTAAAAGCAGTCTTTTAAATTGTTTTTATTCTTCCTTTTCATTCTTATTATCACTGCCGATTTTTCAGTATTAAATAAATAAAAAAAGCAACATAAGCACTCCTATCTTATAGTAAAGACATGCAATGAATACACTTATAGAAAAATCAAATACGAGACCACTATTTTAAAAAAGTATTTCATGCCATTTTATTAGAGGACTTTTAATTTTTTACTGAAGCAAATTTCTATAGCAGTTAAAGTTATAGCTAAAAAAGTCAAATTTGGTCAACTTTACTTTCTTTGTTGTTTATCGCATCATTTTTATTCTTTTTAACTGTAGTTACTTGATCGACTAAATAAATAATCGATTTATAAGAAATCCCACTTGCACAGGATAAGCCAATTTCACAAGTCCTACTGGTTGAATAGCCGTGAGTGACATTTGTGTGATGTTGTATTTTAAAATCTTTTAAGCCGTGTTCATTTAATTCTGGATGTGTGAATCCTCTATCGCCTGCAAACCCGCAGCAATTGGTATCTGGATTAATAACATTTGTTGCGCATTTTTCAGCTAGTTTGACCAGGTTTTCATGTTGTCCCATTTTTTTTGTACTGCAAACTGCATACACACTCACGGTTTCCTCTACAGGTGTAAAATCTAAGTAAGGCGCAACATGTTTTAATATAAACTCGATAGGCTCGTATAGTTTTAAAGGTTGCGTCATGTTTTCTTTCATGGTATATAAACACGGGCTATTGTCTGATAGAATCGGTATTTTCCCATGATCACTTACCTTCCATAATGCAATCTCTAGACTATTTGATTTTTTTTGCCCTTGTTCATTAAAGCCTTTACTAGAAAATGGCATTCCACAACATTGATTAGATAATTTTTCAGGATAAATAATTTTGTAACCTGCTTTGGTAAGTAGTTGCTTTACTTTATCTGCTAGCGCTATTTTTTCATCATAATCTTGAGAAATCCCCATGGTTTGATTGATGCATGATGGGAAATACACGACCTTTCTAGAATTGCCATTAACAGAATAAGTGGCGTCTATTTTTGCTGCACCTTTAGGTAAATAAGTATTCCATTTAGGCAAATTATTTCCTGAAATTTTTCTCAAGCCAGAAGTCATTTTAGACATGTTTTTTGTGCCTAAAATGTTGTGCGTGCTGTTTGCTGCGTTTAATGCAATACGTGTTAAAGCCGCTACTTTATCCATTCTAGGCGCTACCCAATTGGCATATTTGTGGTCTTTTTGGGTTAAGTTTTCATGTCTTAGATGTTTGACCAATTTTCCTGTATCAATATTTACAGGACAAGCTATGGCACACAAACCGTCTGTAGCACAGGTTTGCAATGATTGATAGTCGTAATCTTTTTTTAGTGAAGTTAAAACCTCAGGCTGTTCTCCTGTATTTTCAAGCCGTTGCATCTCTCGATAAACGGTGATGCGTTGTCTAGGGGATAAAGTAAGGCCGTGAGATACACAAGCAGATTCACAAAAACCGCATTCTGTGCATTTATCTGCTGTTTTGTGAGCCGCTGGCATGGGTTTTAAGTTTTTTAGGTGAGCCTTTGGATCATTGTTTAAAATAACCCCAGGATTCAACAAATCTTTAGGATCAAAAATAGCTTTGATACTTTTCATGATCTCGTATGCTTCTTCACCCCATTGTTTTTTTACGTAAGGCGCCATATTTCTACCGGTTCCATGTTCGGCTTTAAGCGAGCCGTCAAAACGATCGACTACCAGAATGGATAAATCTTCCATAAACTCTTCATAACGTTCAATTTCAGATGCGCCATTAAAATCTTGATTAAATACAAAATGTATATTGCCTTCTAGTGCATGACCAAAAATCACTGCTTCATGATAATGGTATTTAGTAAAAAGGTCTGTAAGGGCTAGAGTTGCCTGGGCCATTTTTTCTATAGGAAATGTCACATCTTCTATAATCACTGTAGTTCCTGTTTTACGCATTGCTCCAACCGATGGGTAAAGTCCTTTTCTTATCTTCCAATAGACATTATATTCTTTAGGGTCGTCTGTAAAACTAAAAGGCAATTCAATAGGAATAGATTGAAGCGAACTAGTAATTTGATCGATTTGTTGATTTAATTTTTCCTTTGAATCAGCATCTGTTTGAACCAAGAGTGAGCAGGCTGTATTTGAAAGTCCTTTTAGGTAAGGTGGTACCCCATCTGCATCTTCCATAGATCTTAAACTCGCTCTATCCATTAATTCTACAGCAGCTACGGGTTTGCTGTTAAGTAAAGACGCTGCAAGACAGGCGTTTTTAATATCAGGAAAGATGATTAATGCATTGGCTTTGTACGGGTTGTCTATAACAGTTTTGTAAGTAATTTCTGCAATAAAGCCCAATGTTCCTTCAGATCCAATCATCAAATGTTGTAGAATATCAAAGGGATCGTCAAATTCTACCAAGGCATTTATACTAAACCCCGTGGTGTTTTTCATTTTAAATTTTGCTTTAATCCTTTCGGCTAATTTGGTGTTGTTTTTGACCTTATTGGATAATGCTACTAGTGCATCGATTAATTCTTTGTGGGTGTTTTGAAAAGATTGTTTGCTTGCTTTATCTGCCGTATCTAGCACAGTTCCATCATAAAACAAGACCTTCATACTGTCTAATGTCTGGTAGGAGTTTTGTTTGGTACCACAACACATCCCACTGGCGTTATTTGCAGCAATACCGCCTATCATTGCCGAATTGATAGATGCCGGATCTGGTCCTATTTTGCGCTGATACGATTTTAAAGCAATGTTGGCATGTGCACCAATGACTCCAGGTTGCAAAGTGATCTTGTTACCATCATCTTTTACCTGATAGCTTTTCCAGTTTTCACCAGCAATAATCAAAACCGAGTCGCTTATGGCCTGCCCAGACAGACTGGTTCCTGCGGCTCTAAAGGTCACAGGAATTTCCATTTGATGGCAGGTTTTTAAAATGTAAGAGACCTCGGCTGTGTTTTTAGCTTTAATAACCATTTTGGGTGTTAGTCTGTAAAAACTGGCGTCGGTTCCAAAAGCTAGCATTTCTATGGGACTAGTAAGCAATCGTTTATCTTCTATATGTAACGATAATTCCTGGTGTAGTATTAGGTACTTTCCATTTAAATATTCCATCATCTTCATTTTACGTTATTAAGTTCTTTAATCACTTACTTTATTTAATAATTATTTTTTGATCACTTGGGATTACTTCACTCTTAAGTATCTATGGGTATTTGCGTTAGGGATTGTAGTGGACATCCTTTTTTAAGGCTTTTTTCTGCCTTAAAAAAGATGGTAACGTAAAGCCCGACCCGCAGGGTAACGCCCTAGATAAGAGCATTATAATTGCTATTGTACCTATAATTTAGTTTCATTTTTTAAATAGGAAAAGGATTAAAACCGGTGTAAATCATTGTCCCAATTATTGCGGTAATTAAAAGGTAATATAAAAAAGCAGGAACGGCATTGGTTCTTATCATTTTACCCTCGGCGCCCAGACAACCCACGGTTGCTGCAACAGCAACGATATTATTGATACAAATCATATTCCCTATCCCAGCACCAATGGCTTGCATTGACAAAATTAGTATCTCAGGAAATCCTAAAATAGAAGCCGTTTCATATTGAAAAGACATAAATAATATATTAGACACCGTTGCAGATCCCGACATAAACGAGCCTAACATACCTATAAGCGTCGAGAAAAACGGATAAGAGTTACCCGATACATTTGCGGTAGCTAGTGCCATCTCGTTTAACATACTATTCATGCCGCTGGCGTTATTTCCAGAATTGAGCATTAGTTGTACTAGTCCCACGCCCGCAAAAAGAGCGATTGCAGCACCGCTTACCTGTTTAAAAGTAAGTACCCACGATTTTTTAATGTCCATTAACGGCATTTTGTGGTGCCATTGGGTAAATAAAGCCACTAAAATAAAAGGAATAGTTCCTGGTAAATATGCCCATTTTAACACATAATCTAGTCCGTCAATTCCAGCAATATTATTTAAAGTCAATTCTTGACCAGATAAAAAATCCTTTAACCCAAAAGCAGGTATTCTAGACAGCACAAGTATAATGGCAATAAGCAAATAAGGAGACCATGCTTTGAGTAAAGACATTTTAGCCTGGCCTGTATCGCCGGTATCACTATTTGATTTCCAGATTTTTGGCCATTTGCTTTGTTCTGGGAAATCCCAAGCTGTTTTTGGTACTAAAAAACCTTTTTTAGCAGCAATCACGACGATAACCATTCCTATAAAAGCGCCCACTAGTGATGGTAACTCGGGTCCAAAAAAGTAGCCAATAGCCGCATATGGAAACATAAAAGCAACACCTGCAAACAATGCAAATGGTAAAGCTTGTAAGGCTGGTTTTATGGATTTTTCATTTCCAAAAACTTTAGTTAAAATGGCGAGTCCTAATATTGGGATAAAAATTCCAGCAATGGCATTAGGCAACACAATAGTTTTAGTAAGTGCCATCATAAAGGTATCTGCATCTATACCTGCGGCCTCTACATTTGATTGCAGCGTGCTCATACCACCAAAAATAGGCGTGCCTACAGCCCCAAAAGGAACTGGAACCGAGTTATAAATCAAGGCTACTAATGCAGCTGCTAATGGTGGAAAACCTAAACCCACTAATAATGGACCAGCAAGTGCCGCTGGTGTACCAAAACCCGCTGCACCTTCTATAAATCCACCAAACATAAAACCTATAATAATGGCTTGCACTCTTCTATCTGTTGTAATACCATTAAAACCATTATTGATGGTTGCCATAGCGCCCGAAAGTTTCAACGTATTCAAAATCAATATTGCACCAAAGATGATGACCAAAATATCAAAAGCTTTAAAGAACCCAAAAAGCGTATACCCAAAAATGTTTTGCACATTCATTTCCCACTGCAAAAAAGAAATTAGAATAGCCGAAAGCAAGGCTAGTGGTAGCGCTTTTTTAGCCCCCATATTAAAACCCACCATTAGAACAATCGTTAACAGTATCGGGAAAAATGCGAGTAGTGCGTTCATAGGTTCGGTTTTCTAAATTTTATTATGCAGTTGTTCTGTAATATTATGAAAATATTGTGTTTTTTTTTTAATTTTTTAGAACTAATAAATCGCTTTACTGTTAAAATCTATAAAATCAATTTGAAGAATTAGAATAAGCGATATCTATAGGGCGTTTCCCTGCGGGTCGGGCTTTACGTTACCATCTTTTTTAAGGCAGCAAAAGCCTTAAAAAAGGATGTACACTGCAATCCCTAACGCAAACACCGTTAAAAAAAGTAGCAATTAATCAATATTGAAATATGTCATGCTTTAACTAAAATCTTGTATTGACTTTCATTCTTTTATGCCAGACTTGTGATTGATGGTAGCACTTAAAATATGTTTTTAGAACTGCTGTATAAAATACACTCAAAAAATAGCATTAAGTCAACCAGTATATTTAAAAAAAAGCAGGTCTATAAGCCGGATTCTGTTACCACGTTATAATGTGGCACCTTATCATTTATCTGGAACAACGATTACTCGTTATTTCTAACTGCCTACCCTTCAAAATCGCGCGGATAACGCTCAAGCTTTGATATACGCGACATTTCACCGCATAGAGTTTACCTGGTTTCACTACAGCATTACCTGTACTTGCTTTCTGTTGCACTTGTCCTATTTTGTTGTTGAATGAACAATAACAAAACGACGGCCGTTAGCCGCTATGCTATCCTATGGTGTCCGGACTTTCCTATCCTGCTTGCACAAGATCGATAAGGCGACCTGCTATACTGCAAATTTACTTCTTAAATGTTGATAATTTTAGAAATTATGTACCTATAAATTTGACCTTAATAAGCCTTGCAAAGTATCTTTGAAATATGGAACCATTTATAGTATCGGCTAGAAAGTATCGTCCAGAGACCTTTGAAGATGTGGTAGGCCAGGGCGCAATCACAAAAACATTAGAGAACGCCATTGCGAGCAACCACCTTGCACAAGCATTACTTTTTACAGGGCCTAGGGGAGTGGGTAAAACCACTTGTGCCCGCATACTTGCAAAAAAAATTAATCATGCCAGTGGTGATTATGAGCCAGATGAAGATTTTGCTTTTAATATCTTTGAACTAGATGCAGCATCAAACAACGGTGTGGATCAAATAAGAAGTATTGTAGACCAGGTGCGCATACCGCCGCAAGTAGGTAAATATAAAATCTATATTATTGACGAGGTGCACATGCTATCTAATGCAGCATTTAACGCATTTCTTAAAACGCTCGAAGAGCCCCCTGCACATGCCATATTTATTCTTGCTACCACTGAAAAACATAAAATTATTCCTACTATTCTTTCTAGATGTCAAATTTTTGATTTTAAAAGAATTACAGTAAGTGCCATGCGAGAGCATTTAAAACGCATCGCAATAAAAGAAGGAATCAATGCCCATGAAGACGCACTGCAAATTATTGCGCAAAAAGCAGATGGTGCCTTAAGAGATTCTCTTTCTATTTTTGATCGTGTGGTTAGTTTTTCTGGTAAAGAACTTACTGTACAAGCGGTCACAGAGAATTTAAATGTTCTAGACCGGGAAACCTATTTTAATTTTACCGATTTAATATTGCAAAATAATATACCACAATTACTAGTAGATTATGATGTGATCATGTCCAAAGGTTTTGATGGACAACATTTTGTGAGTGGTCTTGCAGCTCATTTTAGAGATTTAATGGTAGCAAAAGATGAACGCACCCTAGTATTGCTAGAGGTGGGTGAACAGGCCAAAGCCAAATATTTAGAACAATCAAAAAAGGTGACCTTATCTTTTTTAAGAAGCGCTATAGAAATTGCAAATCAAGCCGATTTTAATTTCAGGAATAGTCGCAACCAGCGGCTTTTAATAGAACTTACCCTCATGCAACTGGTCTCTATCCTTACCGATGGAGAAAAAAAAAATGAAGTAACCTACATTATTCCTGCGGTACAGTTTAAAAATGCTACCCCACAAGTAGTAGAGACTACTACCCAAAATACTGATACATTTGTAAATAATTCTGTTACAGAAAAGCCAGACGCTGTACAAAAAAAAGCAAATATTGAAACAACCACTGGCACAGTTTTAAAGGATAATGATATTTTAAATGATGTTGCAGCAATAGTTTCTACAAATGATCCAGCGATGGAATCGCTAGCCGCTAATCAAAAGCCAGCGCATAAGGAAAATACTAGCAACCCTGTGTTACCTTATGAAAATAAAGCAAATGATACAGCTACAGCGGCATCTTTAAACACAGCGCATCAGGTTAATAATGATGTATCTATCGATAGTGGTTCAACACAAGCAATTGCTCTAGATCTAGAAGAAAAAAGAAAAGCATTACTAGAAAAAAGCAAAAAGAAAGTTAGCGGTTTTTCTATACAAGGCTTAGAAAATAAAAATGATCATATTGCCCAACAAAATAGCAACAAACCAGTAAGTGAACAGTTACCAGAAGAGTCTTTTACACAAGATCAACTTACAGCGGTATGGCAGCAATACACCGATTATATTAAAGAAAAAGGCCAACTTATTCTTGCAAGTATTTTAAATGCAGATACTCCTGTACTAAAAGAAACGACCATCTACTTGCGTTTTCCTAATCAATCAATGAAAGAAGACCTTGAAAAATCCAAAGTCGATTTGTTAGAATATTTAAAGAGAGAATTAAAAAACTATCTAATTGATATTGAAATAGATGTAGATAAAGAGGTTACTAAAAAATATGCTTACACAGATCAAGAAAAATTTGCAAAACTCACTCAAAAAAATCCTGCAATAGACCTTTTAAGAAAAACCTTTGATTTAGATTTCTAAAGATTTAAAAGAGCATGCGCCGCATCAAACGGACTCATTTCTTTTTGAATCACCTTGATTTCTAGATCTGCTAGTTTATTAATTATTTCGGGACGTTTATAAAACTGTGCTTTGATTTCGTTTTCTATAGTTTGATGCAGCCAGTATAACTCTTGATCATTTCTATTGCGTTCAAAACTTTTATTCTCTTTGGCGTGATGTAAATAGGCAGTAAGTTCTTCTAGTATTTCAATAATGCCTTCATTATTTAGACCACTGCAAGTCAGTACTTTGGTTTCCCAACCGTGTTTTTTGGGTGGCATTAAGTGCAGGGCATTTTTAAACTCACGACCGGCGTGTTTTGCCGCAATTTTATTATCACCATCTGCTTTGTTGATGATTACGGCATCTGCCATTTCCATGATACCACGTTTAATGCCTTGTAAATGATCACCTGCACCTGCAAGTTTTAAGAGTAAGAAAAAATCAGTCATGCTGTGCACGGCGGTCTCACTTTGTCCTACTCCCACTGTTTCTACAATAATAAAATCATATCCAGCCGCCTCGCATAGTATGATGGCCTCTCTAGTTTTGCGTGCTACACCACCTAGGGTAGTACCAGCAGGACTAGGACGTATAAAAGCGCGATCACTTTTTACCAGTTCTTCCATTCTAGTTTTATCCCCCAGTATACTACCGCGGGAAAGGTTACTAGACGGGTCTATGGCAAGAACAGCCAGTTTTTTACCACTATCGACTATGTGTTTACCGATAGATTCTATAAAGGTAGATTTGCCCACGCCTGGCACTCCCGTGATCCCTATTCTAAAAGAATTGCCAGAGTGGGGTAGGGCTTTTTGTAATATCGCTTTTGCGTGTTCAGTATCACCACCAGCAGTGCTTTCTATTAAAGTAATCGCACGACTTAAAGCGCTTACATGCCCAGCTTGTAACTGTTCAAACAATAGTGGGACATTTACCGCATCTTTTTTACGTTGTGCATTTGGATTAATATGTGATTGTTGTGCTGGCAAAAGACTAGAATTTAAAACAAAGATAAGTTTAAAATGGCGCAAGTCTTACAAGACTTTTTTAAGAATAGCTTTTAGGATTTATATAGACCTTGTTAATAAAATTGTATCTGTCATTTTTGGTTGGCATGTAATGGTTGATATCACTACCAGCTGAAACTTTTAAATCACAAACACTATTCCTTGAGTTCAAAAATATAATGTTTTGAAATAATGGCAGTTAGTAATTTATTAGAATTCACCATTAAATCAATTTACATAATATGTTGTTTAGTTTACGCTTTCGCGAAAGCGTAATATTTACATGATCAACAACATAAGAAATTTTGTTTGCAAAGTTAATCTAATCTTATGGTGCTAGGGATGTTTGTTCAATTACTTTTTTTAAAGTGATTTTTTTATATCGCTATTTATAGGACGGGACATTTCACAACAAGAACACCTCCAACCTCACTTCGACAAATGCTCAGTGCATCGCCTCAAGGGGACTTTTGTTTCTACCACAAAACAATAATTTTAACTAAAGATAAGTTTACCTCCTTGCTTGTGCCGTATTTAGTTCGGTAAGGGAGGATTTTGTTTTTTTAACTATAAAATTATTTTATGTCTAAGATCAAGTTTCCTCCCTTGAGGGAGGATTAAGGAGTGTGTACACCAGCAAGATGAACACCTCCAACCACCTTTACAACAAAAACACCCTCCAACCCCTAACTACCGTCAGGCACACCTCTAGGGGGCTTTTGTCTCTAGCTAAAAATAATCTTAACTAAAATAAGTTTCCTCCCTATTTGGGGTAGGGTTTGGGCTAGGGTGGGGCTTTTATTAATCCTTAATGCAACGAACAGCGAAGCCTTCCGCACGAAAGCCGGTTGCGGTTGAATAGCTGCCAGTTTGCCCAGCCTCATGAGCTTAAATGCTACTTAAAAAAAGAAATAACACTATCAAAACGACTGTGCTTCACCAAAATATTTAAATTTCTATCCATTATAATATGACTAGGTGTGGCATAAACGTGGTAGTCTTTTGCTGCTTGCGTTTCCCAACCTTTGAAATCGCAATAGGTCGTAAACGGAACATTCTTAAACTTGTTTTCAAAAGCCACTTTGTCGGTATCTATGGATATATAAACAATTTCTAAATCATACGTTTGATTTAGAGCTGCGTATTGTTCTTTTAGCTTTGGTAGGTCTGTTTCACAACGCGGGCACCAACTCGCCCCAAATACCACCAACTTATACTTGCTTTGTATTTCAGATAGCTTCTTATTTTTTTCTAATGCTATAACAGGTGCGGTTTTTCCTACTGCCATTTTGCGGTATTGCTCAAAAAGATTAATGCTTTTATCACTGAGCTGGCAGGTTTCATCACTAAGCATTTTGGTAGCCAAGTAAGCTGCGCCATCAAACAAACTATGGCTTTCTAAATATGTAATCCACAGTTGGGCGATCTCTTGCTGTAGCGTGGGTTCATGTTTTAATTCACCTATTACTTTGTCTATGGCATCACGTAGTAAAAGATTTATTTCTTCTAGCGGAAAACGCTCTACCAAATTGGTGTAACCCTGCACCAATTCTTTATACAACCCTGCGTGTTCTAAAGCCTTAAAGTCTATGGCCATAAATTCAACAACGTGTTGCGATGCTCGCCAAGTATAGGTTTTGACGGTACAGGGCATTTGTTCTATGAGGCCTTTGGCCAAAAGATACTGACGCACAAAACGTTCTTTAGGTAAACTTCTCACGTAATTAGGAAAGGCGCTGGCTACGGTATCTAACTCGTTTACAAATATTTTCTGCTTGGTGCTGTCTGCTGCATAAAGCGGTACTAAGTAATTGAGTCCTGCTAATTTCGCCTCACTATCTTGAAATGCTTTTATACCACCTAAAAAAGCTTGATATTCTTGGCTATTACTTTGCAAGCCGTCTTTGTCCAAAAGGTCGTCCCAACGTATGCTTATAACTTCGTTATTAAGAAAAAGTAGAGCAGTATAAGCTCCATTCATATACAATTGGGCGGTACCTACATATTCCTTGGGATAGCTTAGGGTAAACGTACCGTCGTCCTTGCTTTTTGAAGTGCATAATATGCTTTGCTCTAATCCATTATAGCCTTTGAGCTCTAATTTGCTGTTAGGAAACCTGGGAAAATGCCCTTGTATGGTGTACGTGTCTTGAGCTGATACCACATAGCATAAAAGGACGAGTAGAAACGAAAGTATATAATTATTGTTCATTTTATAATTTACAAAAATCTAATTTATCCTACATTCGGATTTTTGTGCACCAAAGAGGTACTGAAGACAACCCTGCTTTTCTTTGTGTTTCTCTGTGTCTTTGCGGTAAAACAAATCCCCATTCAATTCCCAAACTTCGCCAAAATAAGCATTCACTTTATCAATACTCAAAAATGGTTTTTAGCGGGATTTTTAAGTCTTTAAACAGTTGGCTTTCTATAGCGGAATAACCTTCCTCTTCATTATATAAACCTATCGATTCATACTTGTTTTTCTTCAAACTGAAGAGTTCTATGGTTTTAGTAGCTGGGTTGGCAATCCAATATTCCTTTACCTTGTTTTCTTCATACAGGTTAAACTTTTCGTTGTAGTCTTTTTTTGCTGTGCTGTCTGATAGGATTTCTACGATAAGATCTGGAGCTCCAATGCAACCCGCATCATCCAATTTATCTAAATCGCATATCACACAAATATCAGGCTGCACTACGGTATTTATTTCAGCTTCTAAACCTTTGTTTTTAATTAAGCGTACATCAAAAGGGGATTGGTAAACCTTGCATTTTCGTTTTTTGAAAAAATCAAATATGTTATAAAAAATTATGCCCTCTACCTCTTGATGATAACGCTTGGGAGCAGGGCTCATTTTGTATAACCAACCTTTGATTAATTCTACACGCTCTTCAAAACGCCAGGTAAGATAATCTGCATACGTATATTGCTTGCTAAAGTCTAAGTCATTGATATTTGTGATCGGTTTCATTTTTTTTAAATTTTTCTATTACAAATATAATAAAAAATACGAGGACTTATTAAGCCCTAAACCCCCTGAGAAGCCCCCCAGCCCCCTAACTACCGTCAGGTAGGCCTCGAGGGGGAACAAGCCCCCCAACCCCCAAAGGGGGCTTTTTTAATTCCTACTCTAAATAGTATCCTTACTAAATTCAAGTTTACTCCTTATTTGGGGGAGGGACAACGTAGAGCAAAAAAACCGTGACAAATTAATGTTACGGTTTTTACTTTTTTACTTTACCTGTTACACTTCGACAGGCTATGTGCAGGTTCACTCATTACAAACGAGCACTAGCGAGAGTTACTCCATCATAAAATCTGTAAAGTTAGACCAATCTTCTACTCTAAAAGCACGTATATCTCTAACAGAGTTTTTAAACCACTCTATGTTTTTAAGCGCCAACATGGCACGTGTTACATTAACCAAATTGTTGTTTGTAGATAAATAAACACTACCTTGTGCTCTATAAAAATGAAAACGTTCCATAACATTGCTAATTTCAAAATAGGCATTGTTGTATGGTTCGCCGTAATGCGTTTTTAAATCTGATATTAGCATATCAAAACTTATAGCGTACATTATTTAGTAACGGGTTTAAAGTATTTTTCAACATCAAAATATATTACGCCTTGTGCGTCTTTTACTGCTACTTCATTACCTAAAAATGGGTTTTTACGTATTTTTACAACTATACCTTCTACCCAGTTTTTTAACCCTGTTATTTTTGGGTCAATTTTGGCACTATCTCCTGTTTTCATTAACGGTTTATTTTTACTCAAAGATACTTATTTTTTACAGCATAAAAAACCTTAACAAATTAATGTTACGGTTTGGTGAATATTATATTTAACTAACGGCGCTGGGCTTCGGGAGAGAAGGGTGTTCTCCAGCAAGATGAACACCGTCCAACTTCACCTTGTCAAATACCCAGTGCATCGCATCAAGTGGTCTTTTGTTTTTTTAACTAAAAAATTATTTTATGCTTAAGATGAAATCTCCTCCCTTGAGGGAGGATTAAGGAGGGTGTACACCAGCAAGATGAACACCGCCCAACCTCACTTCGACAAATGCTCAGTGCATCGCCTCAAGGGAGCTTTTGTTTCTTACTCAAAAACAATAATTTTAACTAAAAATAAGTTTCCTTCCTTGCTTGTGTCTAATTTAGTTCGGTTATTTAGGATTAGACATTGAGATAAAAAAAATCCCGCCCAAAACTTATTTTGGAGGGGACTTTTATAAAGAAGTAATACAGTTCTAGTATCCTACCCAGCTGTTGCCATTGTAAACCATCACCATTTTACA
>CAZQGX010000066.1:0-14930 GCA_964593255.1 uncultured Flavobacteriaceae bacterium
AACTATACGCGCTATCCTCTAAAAAATCATATTAGCTAGTAGTCGGTAGACAGTATTAAAAAAACTGAACATCAAACTACCCTCTAACATTTTCAATAGTAAACATTAAACTTTTTAAATTAAATAACAAATGAAAACAAAATTTTTCACCCTATTACTGCTCGCCTTTATCGGCTGGAGCACAGCCAACGCCCAAGTAGGTATAGGTACAACATCGCCAGATGCTTCTGCGGCTTTGGATGTGACTTCAACTTCAAAAGGTTTATTGCCACCACGTATGACCACTGCCGATCGGGATTTGATTAACAGCCCTGCTGATGGATTAACGATTTACAATACAACGGACAATTGCTTACAATTTTATCTCGCTGATCTTTTTGGTTGGTTTGATGTTTGCGATGATGTTTTTGTTTCTGGACCAGTTTTAACTTGTTCTGATCAAACTTTTATTCCTCCTTTCTTAACAGCCTCAGCTACCACTGTGATTCCAGTACCAAGTCCTAGCGGGCTCACTTGGATGGATAGAAATCTCGGAGCCCAAAAAGTAGCGCTTTATGAAGAAGATTGTTTTGCATATGGCAACTTGTACCAATGGGGGCGTAGTTCTGATGGGCATGAAAACCGTAACTCCACTGTTTTTATTGGCCCTGTTGCAAACACATACACAGGTAGTGATTTTGTAGCCAACGAAAATTCTAATACAGACTATGATTGGTTAATCGATGCTCAAAGAGACGATACAAGATGGAATGGCATTACAAAGGGAGTACATGACCCCTGTCCACCTAACTACCGTGTACCAACAGCCGCGGAATGGACTACAGAAAAAGATTCGTGGACAGTTCCTGTTAATGAAACTCGCAATTCAATGGCAACCGCATTTGCCAGTCCGTTAAAAATAGCTGCTGGAGGCCTGCGATTTGGGGGTGGTTCTTTTGGTTCAAGAGATGAAAGAGGTGTATTTTGGACTAGTGATACTGATGGTGCAGGCGCAGTATCAATAATGTTTGAAAGGTTAACACGATTTAGTGGTTATGATGATCGCGTAAACGGTAATGCAATACGTTGTATAAAATATCAATAATATAAATCTTAAAAAGATTCACCCCAGTATTGCTCGCCTTTATCGGCTAACATTACTCAAAAAATTAAGAAATTTTAAATTAAAAGTTTGAATTTACTAACCCGTTTAAGACATTAGGCGGGTTTTTTTATGTCTAACCCTAGAAGCCCCACTCAAAAAGCCCCTCCCTAACCCTCCCCTAAATGGGGAGGGGACTTTATGTTGGGGGTGTTCATCTTGCTGGATAACACCCTCCTTAGTCCCTGCCTTTGCCGGCAGGCAAGCTCTCTTACCGAACTAAATTCGACACAGGCAAGGGAGGAGATTTTAGCTTAGTTATAGCATAATTTTTTTTGTTAAAAAACAAAAGCCTACTTGATGCGATGCACTGGGCATTTGACGAATTGGGTTGGGAGGTATTTTTTTGGATCGGTTTTTATTTTTACTTTTTTATGTACGCGCTATCCATATTAGCGTTTTAATTTCTATTGTAAATTACATATATTTGTAAAAAGTAGAGGAGCTATGGTTACAATTTCTATTACCGATGACACAGCATTTGATAAAACATCTTTTAAAAACATAGATGAGCTAGCATTTTATTTGTATGAAAAATTTGGCTATGGCAACCTTCAGTTATTAAATGAAAAAGAGCTAACACCTGCTCAAAAAAATAGAATGAAATTAGCTGTAAATAAAAAAAAATCAGATATGTTTAATATTTGATGATATGGAAGTTTACGAGTTAGACCAAGAGGTGGTAAATTACTTAAAGAAAAGAAACTTGGTTAAGCCTTATCAAAAAGCCAAAGCACTTTTAAAACAAAATAACTTGCCATCTGTTCAATTCAAAAAAAGAAAATCATTAAGTGCAGGTAAATATTATTTTCGCATCAATAGAAAATATCGTGCCATTGGGGTCTTTGATGGTTCAGATTTCATTGTTACAGATATTTCAGACCACCAATGATTTTAGGGATATGATTGAATGTTTTTCAGATTACTATGAGATTATATCCTACCAAACATAACATGCCACCGCACGATTGTCTCGTGTGGTTTAAAGCCCAGCCAGCGCCCGTTAGCAACGAGTGCCTAAACACTAAGTTAAATAGAACAATTACAAAACCTTAACATTAATTTGTCACCTTTTTTTGCTCTACGCTGTCCCTCCCCCAAAATAGGGAGTAAACTTGATTTTAGGTAAAATTAGTTTTTTGAATAAGAGACAAATGCCCCTTTGAGGCGTTGCACTGGGCATTTGTTTGACGTGGGGTTTGGGGTGTTTTTTGCCAAAAGAAGAACACACTTCTTAATCCCTTACCAGAGCGAAAACAACCTCCTTAGTCCCCTGCCTAAGCCGGCAGTCAGGCTGCCTTACCGAACTAAATTCGGCACTGGCAAGGGAGCAAGCTTGATTTTAGTTAGGATTCTATTTTGAGCAGGAATTAAAAAAGCCCCCTTTGGGGGTTGGGGGGCTTGTTGCCCCTCGAGGCCTGCCTGACGGTAGTTAGGGGGTTGGGGGGCTTCTCAGGGGGGTTGGGGCTTAATAAGTCCACTTATTTTTTATTATATTTGTAATAGAAAAATTTAAAAAAAATGAAACCGATCACAAATATCAATGACTTAGACTTTAGCAAGCAATATACGTATGCAGATTATCTTACCTGGCGTTTTGAAGAGCGTGTAGAATTAATCAAAGGTTGGTTATACAAAATGAGCCCTGCGCCTAAGCGTTATCATCAAAAAATAGAAGTAAAACTATCTAATGAGATGTATAATTTTTTAAAAAAGAAAAAATGTGAAATGTATGTTGCTCCTTTTGATGTGCGTTTAAAAAAGAACAAGGACACAGAAACAGAAATAAATACCGTAGTGCAGCCTGATATTTGTGTGATATGCGATTTAGACAAATTGGATGATGCGGGTTGTTTAGGCGCACCCGATTTGATAGTTGAAATATTATCTACCTCTACTGCCAAAAAAGACTATAATGAAAAGTTTAACCTTTACGAAGAAAACAAGGTAAAGGAATATTGGATAGCCAATCCTGCTACCAATACCTTAGAAATTTATTATTTAGAAGAAGACAATTACAAATTATTAGGTATTTTTAATGAAAAAGAAGGAGATGATGAGGTGACAGGTAAACTCTTTCCAGAATTGTCAATTTCATTGAAAGAGGTGTTTAAGGATTGATGCTTTAGTTGTTATAATGCTTAATAGTGAGTTATTAACGATGATTGGCTAATTATTTTTAGAGCATTTCTATTGATTAAATTTATACTAATAAATTAGTTTTTTTTTGGTAACAAAAAAATAGAAACAGAATTATTTCAACACTTTACATTTTTGACTTACGCAATACTGTTTTGTTTTAAAAATTTCTAACTGCTTATAAAAAATAAAAGAAATAAAATGCTGGTTTACCTTATATTTAGGTACATTTGACCCGATATTTATTGTATGTATAGCTTTAAAGACCATAAACAACTGTTATTGAGTTTGATACTTGTGATAGTGTCAAGCTTAAGTTATTCGCAACTGTTTGTTGGAAAGCAAATGCAGGTGCACATAGACACGGTGTTGACCAGTATGGAAGTAGAAAATGAACTTAATGCATCTATCTCAGGTACATCTACACTGGTGTTTAATGCATCCATACCGCAATATATAGCTACTGCATCTACAAACATTAGCTTACCAACTGTTGAAATAAATAACCCTAGTACTGTTAGTTTTTTAAGCTCCTTTATAATAAGGGGTGATTTGTATTTAAAAAATGCAAAAATCAGCATACATGCCCCACTTACGCTATCTGGTGAACTTATCATGGACGATGCTTCGGAAATTTTGGGTAAAGAGTTGCTGTTGCAAGACAAACATATTTCTCAGTATCCCTATTCCATACCTTTACAGCAATTAGTTAAAGCACCCCCATCTTTTATTAATAGTCACAAAATTTTATTTTCTCAAATGGTGGCATGTGTAACATGCACAATACAGCCTACTTCATACCTAGAAATAGCCAACTCGTTGTTTTTAGCATCCATACCCACACCCCCTCCAGAAGTTAGCTAGATAGCTTGTAGTTGGTAGCCGTTAGTTTTTAGCTTTTAGTAGTTAAATTTTTGTAGTTTATTCGTTAGTAAAATCAGCATAGACTTTTAAATATTCTCTACGCGCTATCCTCCAATAAATCATATTAGCTTGTAGCCGTTAGTAGTTAGTAAAATCAGCATAGACTTTTTACATATTCTCTACGCACTATCCTCTAAAAAATCATATTAGCTTGTAGTCGGTAGTCAGTAATAAAAAAACTGAACATCAAACTACCCTCTAACATTTTCAATATTAAACATTAAACATTTTAAACTAAAAAACAATGAAAACAAAATTTTTTACATTATTACTGCTCGCCTTTTTAGGCTGGAGCACCGCCAATGCCCAAGTGGGTATAGGTACTAAAACGCCCAACACAAATTCTATTTTAGATTTGAGATCCACTGAAAAAGGAGTTTTAATACCAAGAATGACAACTGCCGATAGAAATGCTTTAGGAACCAGATTATCAACCTCGGCAGATGCTCTTGAAAAAGGAATGCAGGTATTTGATACTTCTCTTAATGCACTATTTTTTTGGGATGGTACAAAATGGGTAAATTTTTCCAGTAAATGGGCTTTAGACGCTTCAAATGTTTCTACAAACCTAAGTTTTCTTTCTGATGGTACTACAGCAAGACCAACTGGTACACAGTTTGTAATTAAAGATGATGGCAAGGTAGGTATTGGAACATCTGCACCAACGCAAGCTTTAGACGTAAACGGTACAACTAAATCTAATGCATATATATTTCCTAATCTAGTAAATGATACTAGTCCTATAATAACAGCTCGAGAAGTACCTGCTAACCAGGGTGGCACTGGTGGTGCTAAAACAGAACTGATTTTGTTTCATAACAACGATACTAGTGATCCTTCTGGCCCCGACCAAATTACACTGCGTGCACCGTTTTTAAGTTTTCAAACATATACCGATTTTAATGTATCGGGAATTGACAATGACGCTGGCTATAACGAGCGCATGGTTGTTACTCCTACTGGTAATGTAGGTATAGGTACTGTAACGCCAAGTACAAAAGCTGTACTAGACTTAAGCTCAAACAGCAGAGGTTTATTAATACCTAGAATGACTACAGCACAACGGGTTGGAATTTTACCAAATAATACCACCGATCTTGGATTGCAAGTTTATGATACAACTACTGCAAGTTTGTGGTATTGGAATGGCACTGCATGGGTAAACGCTGTAAGTAATACCTATACTGCAGGAACTTCGATGAATTTGTCTGGAAATGAATTTCAAAGAGCTGCCTTAACAGGCGATGTAACTGCTGCGGTAAACAGCAATACTACAACTATTGCAGACCTAGCAGTAACTACTGCAAAACTAGCTAATAATGCAGTAGTCTCTGGAAAAATACTAGATAATGCGGTTACCGAGGTAAAAATAGGAACTAACGCTGTAACTACCACAAAAATTGCAAACAGCGCTGTAAACTCTGCAAAAATTGCAGATGGTACTATTGCCTCTGTGGATATTTCAAACGACGCAGTAACTTCCGCAAAAATTGCAGATGCTAACGTAACCATGCCAAAAATTGCACAATCAGGGGCAACCTCTGGGCAAGTGATTAAATGGAACGGTTCAGCTTGGGCTCCAGCAGCAGATTTAGAAAACAATACTACCTATACAGGTTCAACCTCGGTAACATTAAGCGGTACAAGCTTTCAAAGAGCTGCCTTAACAGGCGATGTAACTGCTGCGGCAAACAGCAATGCTACAATTATTGCAAACGGCGCGGTAAACTCTGCCAAAATTGCGGATGGTACTATTGCCACTGTGGATATTGCAGACCTAGCAGTAACTACTGAAAAACTAGCTAATAATGCAGTAGTCTCTGGAAAAATACTAGATAATGCGGTTACCACTGTAAAAATAGGAAACAACGCAGTAACTACCGCAAAAATAGCAAATGCTAACGTAACTGCTGATAAACTTACGGCTGGTGCGGGTACTGCTGGTCGGGTAGCCACCGCTGATGCTGCTGGTGTGGTAACCTATGCTGTTCCTGCAGCTGCTGGTATTTCCACTACGCTTGCAAGTGCAAACATTATTGTGGGTAACGGATCAAATGTTGCAAGCCCTGTAGCCATGTCTGGAGATGTTTCTATATCTAATACTGGAGCGACTACCATTGCAAACAATGCAGTAACTACCGCAAAACTAGCTGATAACGCAGTAACCTCTGCCAAAATTGCAGATAACACCATTACAAATGCAGACTTAGCCGATGGAGTAGGAGGTATTTATAAAGGAAGTGGATCGCTTAGTGCTCCAACTAAGGTTACTCAGGGCGCTTTCGAAATCGAATTTGCAGGTGCAGGAGATAAAATTTTTAGTGGTACAGGTAAAGTGGGTATAGGCACTGCAAGTCCAACCTCTACATTACAAGTTACAGGAGCTGCAACCAACACAACAGCTTTAAATGCTGGCTCTGGTGCTACAATCGATTTTGCACAAAGTAACTTAGCCCGCACTTCGTCAACTGGTTCTACCATTACACTTAATAATATAAAAGATGGTGGTGCTTATACCTTAATTTTTTCAAGCACCGGAGCAACAGGAGAGGTGGCATTTACTGTTCCCACTGGTTTTACACCTATTTATGTAGGTACTGTACCAAGAACAAATGGTAAAAAACACATATATAATTTTATTGTGGCAGGTTCAGAGGTGTATATAACCATGGGAACCCAAAACTAAATAAACATGCTACAAATGAAAATTATCACAATAAAACAGTACTTGCTACTCCTCTTAATATTGGGGAGTAGTATTGTTGCAAACGCACAATTATTTGGTGGGCAAATAATACCTAAAAAGGAAGCAAGATTTGTTCCTAACATTTGCAACCCATCAAACCCCACAGAAATAGTAGAGGTTACTGCTGTAGGCAAAACCTGGATGGACCGCAACTTGGGGGCTAGCCGCAAAGCTACTAGTTTTGATGACCCCGAGTCTTATGGCTCTTTGTACCAATATGGGCGTGCCTCTGAAGGCCACCAGTGTGTAAAACGTTATCCAACTGATGGCGTGACTACTTCCCCAAACCTTTTGAACGTCCTGGCTACCACGGCTGTACCTGGTTCAGGCAGTAATGCATGGGATGGAGCGTTTGTTTGGGACGAAGGCCCACCTTATAATTGGCTCAACATTACAGATCCTAATCCCAACTTATGGCAAGGTGTGAATGGCGTTAACAACCCATGTCCTTCAGGCTTCCGTTTGCCAGATAGAACAGAGCTACTGGCATTGGCTAACACCTTCGCACCTGCAGACAGAAGAGGGGCTTTTAACTCTAGTTTAAAATTGCCCTCGGCGGGTTTCCGGTATTGGGACGATGACACCGATGCGTTTTACATTGGAGGTCCGAGTGTTCTCGGCCGGTATTGGAGTAGCACGGTATTACCAGGCCCGCCGGCAGTAGAACAAGTAAGCGCACATGAATTAACTTTCCAAAGTTCAGGTTGGTGGGTAGAATGGGCCTACCGTGGAAACGGCTTTTCTGTTCGCTGCGTTAAGGATTAACTTGTTGAGATACTTGTAAGTTCTTTGATGAGCGAAGTGACTTGAATTATTTGACTTTAAATAAACCCTGCCACCATAATGGGATGGCAGGGTTTTTAATACCGCCTACTGGGGTCAATTTTTTTAATTAATACAGCAAAATAACCATGAAAAATAAAATAGCCACAATTTTCATTATTCTTTTTTCTGGCTTATGCGGCATGGGTGTTATGGCACAACAGCCGCAAGACAGTCTGTCTGCCTTTTACACCCCTTACCGCCTGGCCATGCAGCTATTGTACCAAAGCCAGCCGGCCCTGCCGCAAGATAGCGCTGCGTTTGCTGGAGAATGGCAGCGGTTGTATACAAACTTAAAACGCGTGTCAGACAGCATAGCCGTGGGCAATACCACCACAGCACCTATTTATTTTGAGTTGCAACGTTTGATAGACAAAGTCACCCTCAATACCGATAAGGATAGTTTGCAGCCACGCCTCACAAGCCTGTACCAATACATAAGCAGGCATCAATACGCCATTGTAGAGAATAGCACACAATTTACTAAAGTAGCCCAGTGCCTGATGGGTATCCGCAACGATAGCCTGACGAGCCAACTGGAAATAGCCCGTTTCAGTACCCGATTTGTGCGGCAACTGTACATGCAATTAGATACCCGTAATTGGGATGCTACCCAGAACCGCGCCTTTGTGAATTATTTTGCCGCTCAATATGCCAATATGGGCAACATAGGCATGGCAGAAAAAATATACCGGCTGCTTAATGACCTTTGGGTAACAGAGCAACCCAGCCCCTTCTTGCGCTATTTTAGCTTGCCGGAAGAAGTTAAGTTGAGAAGTGCCACTATGGGCTATACCAACAGCACTTGGAAACAGCTCCCAAAAGGCAAACTGGTGCTTTTTGCCCAAGAGGAGGACTTGTCTGAGTTAGTATATCTCATCACCACCCTGCGGGCATTTGACGAGCGCTACCGTGACGAATATGATGCCGTAATTGTATGTAACAGAAATAACATTAACTCTGCATACTTAAAAGTTATTAAGCAAAACCTGGCTTTTGAAAATTACTACATTGCCCTTATGGATGCGGGCTGGATGCAAAAACAAAGTCCATTGCCAGCAGCCTTGCTTATAGATGCCCAAGACAGCGTAGTGTATCAGGCCCAGCATATCTCTAGGCTGTTTGAGAAGCTGAACAGCCCCATAGAGGCCGCATACCTGCAATCAGAAGAGGTAAGGCTCGCAGACTTAGCCGCACGAAAAGAGCAGTTAAAGCAGAAAGCCGCCCAAATGGCAGATAGTGTGCAGTATAGGGTAACGCATCAAAAAATTACCTTTATTTTAAAAGGTCTTTGGGAAGAAGGGCTTGTTACTCGGCTCACTCCGGTACGCTACAGCCAAACGGATACCCTACCAGATACCACATTGCCGTATCTAGCCCAGCTGGAGGTTCAACACCCGCAATATATCGACTACCAATTGCTGGTCATGGTCAATGGCAAAAAGCAAGAAATAACCATCACCTCGGGAGATAATTACCGCAAAACGGTGCGTTATGCCACGCCCTCCCAGAGTCAGGCACACGAAGCCATCCAAAACATTGATAAAAACCTGGGGCTTAGCGATCAATATGGCAATTTGTTAAAAACTTACCCCTTTCAGCAGTCGGCCTTTATCAAATATATCATCATGCAGGCAGAAAATGCTGAGAAGGAAGTGCAGCAAGCCATCCACAGCGTAAAGAAAGGCAAAAAGGTATTACAGCGCTATGCCGAGGTAAAAAAGAAACAAAGGAGGTAAACGATGTAGCGATAAGGGAGCTGCCTAAACCAATACGTTTTTAGGCTTGCTGGAGTGCATCTAAGTACCAGTAATTAAAAGTAGGTGTAGCTTATGGTATGATTTTTTTTGCAAGTAGCAAACAAGACCAAGCGGCTTGGCAAATTGGCAGCTAACAAACCGCAACCGGCTTTCGTACGGGCGGTTGTTCTGCGGGTTGCATTAAGGATTAATAAAAGCCCCTCTCTAACCCTATCCCAAATAGGGAGGGGACTTGATTTTAGTTGGAAAGCGAAAGCCCCCTTGAGGCGATGCCCTGAGCATTTGTCGAGGTGGGGTTGGGGGTGTTATTGTTGTAATGGTGGTTTGGGAGTGTAAATCGATATAAAAAAATCACTTTTAAAAAAGTAGTTGAACAAACAACACTAACACGCGGGAGTTAGGTTAACAATTAAAACTAAATTTATAATGTTGTTGATCATGTAAATATTACGCTTTCGCGAAAGCGTAAACTAAACAATTATTTATGTAAATTATTTTTATGGTGAATTCTAAAAAGTAAATAAAAAACAATTATTATTTCAACACTTTACACTTTTGACTCAAGCAATACTGTTTTGATTTAAAAGTGTTTGGAGTATTGTGAATTTGAATTTAATAACATACTTTTGCAAAGAATTAATGTGTCTATTATGATTTTAAAAACCTTAAATTGGAATTTCTTTTTTAAAAAAGATGACATCCTCTTAGTTTTTTGCACTACATTGTCTGAGCACAAAAATACCACATAAGCACATTGTGGAGTAACAGGTATACACATTGCCAACGATGTCGCTGCTTGTGCAGATAGTGAGGAATTTTACAAGTTAAATACCTCGTGGTTAAAAGAGAAATCTCTATTTAATTATAAATTTTATTATTATCCAACTCATTACTAAATTACAAATCATGAAAAAAAAATACCAACACCTTAAAATTTTTAGCCTTTTACTGCTATTTTTATTTGTAGCACCTTGTGTTTATGCGCAGCAGGACACCGACGGTGACGGCGTAATTGACACCGTAGACATCGACGATGATAATGATGGGATTTTGGATGTAGATGAATGCTCTAGTTTTTTAACTAATTTCAATAATATTATTGAAGGACTTCCCTTAGCTAACGTACCAAACTCAGGTATAGTTCAGAATATAGTTGGTACGGTAGATGTTCAAGATGGTAGTAGAGTTAGTGTTTCGCCCCCAGTACCTCCTTTTGAAGGTAATAAATTTATTGCGTTTCATACTCAAAATAATGGTACGTTAAGGTTTGAAACATGGAGTTTAGAGTTACAACCAGCGTTAAATACAAGTGATCAGCTACAAATCTCTTTTTATGCAAGAGTTATGAATGCAGGTGCTAGAACCTGGACTGGAGATTCTAACATTTACGTTCGTGGCGGCACTTCATTTGGTGATGAATCCGTCGTTATAGGACAATCCCAAGTAATTACAACAGGCAGTTGGCAACAGGTAGTTATTACTGCAATTGTACCTAGTAACATTACCCATCTTACCTTTTACAACATAGGAACTACTACTACAGAGTCTTATATTGGAATGGATGACATACAAATAGTAAAATTAGATTGTGGAGATACAGATTCAGATAGCGTACAAGATTATTTAGACTTAGACTCTGACAACGATGGTATTCCAGATAATGTAGAAGGACAATCTACAGCAGGTTATGTTGCACCAACGGGCAATGTAGGAGCCAACGGATTAGACAGTGCTTATGAAAACAATGATACCCCTAGTGCAACAGGTTTAACACCAGTAAACACCGACAGCAGTAACGATGCCATTCCAGATTATTTAGATTTGGACTCAGACAACGATGGTATTTTTGATATCGTAGAAGCTGGCTTAGACGCAACAGATACAGATAGTAATGGTCGCACCAACGGCACCGTAGGGGCAAACGGCTTAGACAATGCCAACGAAACAGGCAACACCGACCAAGTCTACACCGATGTAAATGGAGATGTAAACGACCCAGAAAATGACCTAACGGATGTAGATGGTGATGCAGGTACTGGAGGTGATGTTGATTATAGAGACGATTTAATTATAAATACAGTAGATGACGCCATAACTATAAATGAAGATACGCCTACTGTAGTAAACATCTATACCAACGATACTGGCATTCCTACTACAGGTACCTTGGCAACTACCCAACCTACCAATGGTAATGTAGTAATTACCGACCCTAACAATACGCCAAATAATCCAAGTGATGATGTAGTAACCTACACCCCAAATGCAAATTACAGCGGTACAGATACGTTTACCTATACCTTATGTGATGTCAACAACACCTGCGACACAGCCACAGTAGCCGTAACCGTCCTAAAAGACACCGACGGTGACGGCGTAATTGACACCGTAGACATCGACGATGATAATGATGGGATTTTGGATGTAGATGAATGCTCTAGTTTTTTAACTAATTTCAATAATATTATTGAAGGACTTCCCTTAGCTAACGTACCAAACTCAGGTATAGTTCAGAATATAGTTGGTACGGTAGATGTTCAAGATGGTAGTAGAGTTAGTGTTTCGCCCCCAGTACCTCCTTTTGAAGGTAATAAATTTATTGCGTTTCATACTCAAAATAATGGTACGTTAAGGTTTGAAACATGGAGTTTAGAGTTACAACCAGCGTTAAATACAAGTGATCAGCTACAAATCTCTTTTTATGCAAGAGTTATGAATGCAGGTGCTAGAACCTGGACTGGAGATTCTAACATTTACGTTCGTGGCGGCACTTCATTTGGTGATGAATCCGTCGTTATAGGACAATCCCAAGTAATTACAACAGGCAGTTGGCAACAGGTAGTTATTACTGCAATTGTACCTAGTAACATTACCCATCTTACCTTTTACAACATAGGAACTACTACTACAGAGTCTTATATTGGAATGGATGACATACAAATAGTAAAATTAGATTGTGGAGATACAGATTCAGATAGCGTACAAGATTATTTAGACTTAGACTCTGACAACGATGGTATTCCAGATAATGTAGAAGGACAATCTACAGCAGGTTATGTTGCACCAACGGGCAATGTAGGAGCCAACGGATTAGACAGTGCTTATGAAAACAATGATACCCCTAGTGCAACAGGTTTAACACCAGTAAACACCGACAGCAGTAACGATGCCATTCCAGATTATTTAGATTTGGACTCAGACAACGATGGTTTAGGCGATATCATTGAAGCTTTTTCAGGAACTAATCCTATGAACGTAGGAGTAAACGGCTTGTTCATAACGGCTGAAAGTAACATTAACGATGACTATTCTGATGTAAATGGTAGAGCTTATGAAGATGGTGTTTTCGTACTTAGAGATTCAGATAATGATACCGATGCTGATGGTAGCAATGCCATTCCGCTTTCAATAGATTTAGATTATAGAGAATACCTTGATACAGATGGCGACTTAATATCAGACGCTATAGATATAGATGACGATAACGATGGCTTACGTGACATAGACGAATTATTTTCGGGTGGCATGTCTGTTGGTGGTTCTTACAGCATAGTTAGTACAAACAATGCTTCAAGTCCTGGCAACAACAATTTAAATAATAATCGTTGTGCTTTTACATTTCAAAATACAGGAGATTTCATTGAGGTAAGAGGTACTTTCTTTAAAAGAGTTTTTCTAAATTTTACAGATAGTACAAGCCCATCAGAGAATTATATTATAAAGGTTACAACGGGAGGTGCTAATCCTCTATATTTTTCAGAAATCCCTAGTGATAATTTCATAAACTATTATTATGAGGCCACTAGCTTTATTAATGTAAGAATAGAATTAGTCTCAGCGAGTGCTCCAATATCACTTTGTATAAATTATATAAATGCTGATTCTAATAATCCCCGTGAAAATGATTTTGACGGAGACGGTTTGATTGATGCACTAGATTCTGATTCGGATAATGACGGTATTGCCGATATTATTGAAGCAGGTGGTATAGATATGGATAGTAATGGGGTTGTAGATACTTTTACGGATTCTAATAATGATGGCTGGTCAGACATTTTCGACCCTTCTCTTGGCGGTACTCGACTTCCTGATTTAAATTCAGCACAGTTTACCTTTTCAAGCGGTACTCAAAAAGACCGTGTGTCATTAGATAGTGATGAAGACGGATGTAGTGATGCTAACGAATACTATGAAGACAATAATGCTGATAATAACATTGCTGGTGGTGACGATGCCGTATATGGTGATGCAACAACTTTTGCTGTTAATGCTAACGGATTAGTAGTAGGTGCATCTTATGATGGTACATCACAAGGCATTGCCAATTATAGAGATCCCGACCTTAATGTTTGTGATGAGTGTAATATCGCCTCTGGCAACACAGATACTGACGGTGATGGAAGTCCTGATATTTGTGATATCGACGATGATAATGATGGGATATTGGATACGGATGAGAATATCTTTACAAATCTTGTTCCCGATGGTGGCTTTGTAAATAGTGGTAATAACTCAGCAATCGCGCAAGGCTTTACTTTTGAGGCGGGAGCTTTTGTTAATACTAATTTTACGAATAGTCTAACAGGCGGTTTATTCTCCAGCACAGCATCGGTAGATGGTAATTTCTGTATCAATGTTACCTCGAATATAACTACACAAGCAGTGACTTTTAATCTAGGAACACTTGCCGAAGGAACATACAACCTAGCTTTTGATGTACAATCTGATAATGCAATTCCAACAACTGATGCGCTTCTGGTTACTGTTTATAACTTAACCACAAGTAGTGTGCATGAAGAAATTTTTAACAGTACACTTGATAATTTTGCTCCATTAGGAAACCCTCAAACGGTTAGCAACTCATTTAGCATTCCTGCTGCCAATACTGATGTTTTTCAAATCAGATGGCATGGTCTTGGTAGTGGAGGAGGTTCAAGTAGAGATTATAAAATAGATCGTATTGCAGTAGTATTAGATGAGTTATTAGATTCAGATAACGATAGTGTACCTGACAGCTTAGACCTCGACGCTGACAACGACGGTATTCCAGATAATGTTGAGGCTCAAAGCACGGCAGGCTATGAATTACCTAATAGTGATACTCCTCAGCAATATATTGATAACAACGGGTTAAATTCTGCTTACCTACCTGGCCTTACACCAGTAGATTCAGATTGTGATGGCATACCCGATTATTTAGATTCTGATAGCGATAATGATGGGGATTTAGACATAGATGAAAGCTTTACAACACCGCCTACAGGTGATGTAGATAGCAACGGTCTTATATCCGGTGCCGAAAATAATGATAATTATACAGATGTAAATGGGCTAGCCCATAATGGTACTACCTTTACCCTAAAAGATACCGACGGCGACGTGCCTAATGGTGCAGATT
>CAZQGX010000067.1:0-14804 GCA_964593255.1 uncultured Flavobacteriaceae bacterium
AAAAATGTATGGCTCTGATGGTAGGTAAAAAGTTTTGAGATTATTAAAATTATAGTTTGCGATTATTGGGTGTAAGCGGTTGTGATAAAAAAAATGGTAACGAGTAGAATACCCGTTACCATTTTTTTAATGATTTATTGGTTAGGTTTTAAAGTCTATTGAATACACCAAATAAATGCAGCTTTTAGTCTTGATATGTTTAAACTAACTTTTTATGCTGTTTGATGAATCGGCATTTACTGCCTGCTTATTAGATTTAATTAAATAAGTATAACACCACATAATGGTAAAAGATGGAATGATGTCCATGCCAGGCATTAATTCTTCTACAGTGTTGATTATACCAGCTGCTACACCTGCTTTACCAGGATAAAGTCTAGTCATTAGGTAACCCGAAAATGGTGCCCATACAACATCAAGAACCTCTGTAACACCTAAAGGTAAAGATGCTATACCGATAAGGTCTAAAATAATACCTATGAATAATTTAGAACGTTTTGATTGAAACATGATTTGTTTTTAAAAGGTAACATATTATTATTAATGATATTGAATACTTTAGAAAGAATACTTATGCATTAACTTTAATAATTGAAATTACCGTTTTTATTTCAATAAACGTTCCAAATATAAAACTAGTGTAAATTAGAAGAGATTAAATTCATAAACTCTGTACGCGTTTCTACTTTTTCAAACTGACCTCTAAAACCACTAGTTGTTGTAACACTATTTTGTTTTTGCACACCGCGCATCATCATGCACATGTGAGATGCCTCTATCACAACTGCAACCCCTTTAGGTTTTAATGTATGATCAATACATTCTAAAATATCGTGTGTTAAGCGCTCTTGTACTTGCAATCGCCTTGCAAACACATCTACTATACGAGGTATTTTAGAAAGACCCACTATGTGACCATTAGGGATATAAGCGATATGGGCTTTTCCAAAAAATGGTAGCATGTGGTGCTCACATAAAGAATACAGTTCTATATCTTTTATAATAACCATATCGTTATAATCTTCTGCAAACATGGCACCCTTAAGGATTGCAGCAGGGTCTAAATCATAACCAGAAGTAAGAAACTGCATGGCTTTTGCCGCTCGCTCTGGGGTTTTTAATAAACCTTCTCTTTCTACATTTTCTCCTAATTCGGTAATGACGTCACGGTATTTATCCCTGATTTCATCGGTTATATTTTCATTATATTCTTCAAAAAATCTGTATGATGCCATTTTTATATTGTAGTATAGCAAAATTAATTTTAATATTGTTTAAGAAAATCAATATAATGTTAAACGTTTTTAAAAAAAGCTTTGATGTTAATTCACTTAATTATTGATGAGAAAGCTTCAATCGCCTGTTGATCTATTATTTTTATGAATTTAGGAAACTGTAGTATTTTGACTGGAAAGATATTTTATAATAGTAATATATAGAGTGCTGAGATATGGATAAAATAAAATAAAATGATTTGCCTTATTTTAATTTACAGAAAAGAGTAGGGACTTTGTAAAATAATATTATATTTGCAACCGCTTACATCAAAGCCGTATTTTAAAAAGGGGCTCGTAGCTCAGCTGGATAGAGCACCTCCCTTCTAAGGAGGCGGTCACAGGTTCGAATCCTGTCGGGCTCACATCGTTTAAAATGCTATAAACCACTTACTTATGTAGGTGGTTTTTTAGTTTATGGCAGTTTTTTTTGTTTAAATAGTTAGGCTTTTATACCTTTATATGACTATTTTATGACTAAAAAGGCGAACAAAAGGCGAACAGATTTACACGACCTTTTTACTCTTTGAAGCGACCTAAAAATATTTTTATATGACCGTTAGATTTAATTTGCGAAAAAATAGTGCGATTGTTTTAATTTGTTAAAATTATCTTATCTTCATAAATTAAATTAGATCTTTATGGAATTAGACCCAGACATTGTTTTAAGACCTAGATTTAGAAGGGATTTAAATATGTCCCGAGCTATTTTTATGCAAACTGTAAAAAAGCATCAACAGCATAAAAACTATGTGATTAGTCACGTAGATGATCATGTCTTTATACGTATTCCTAAAAGCAGATCACATTTTTGGTCGCCAGAGTTACATTTAGAAATTCAGGAGGATAATAGTAAGCAAAATGGATTTTTACTTAAAGGTTTATACGGTCCTAAATCTACCGTTTGGACGATGTTTATGTTTTTTCATTTTGTAGTTGCAGGTCTTTTTATTGCATCTTCCATATGGTTGTACACCCGTTTTGCATTAAAAGATGCGCTTAGAGCCCCGATCATCATAATGATTTTAATGGTTCTTATATGGGTGATTCTTTACATTGCTGGTAGAATAGGTAGAAAAACTGGTAGTGACCAAATGAAAGAATTAGACCTTTTCTTAAATACAATTGTAAACGATGCGGCTGCGCAATCATCAATTGATTTTGAAAATGTTGAAACAGTGGTGTATGATTAATCAACTAGATGGCTGCGCTTTCAATAAATCAGTATGTAGTTGTCAATTCTTTTAAATTAAAAATAATTTAAGATCAACTTAAAATAGTACATAACGAGACAGTTGCATTAAAAATAAACTCATTAAAGTTAAGATGTTTATTAAGATTTAATCTTAAAATCCTGTGTGTAATTCAAAATATCAACATTGACAAGGTCAATCAAATACCGACGATATCAAACTTTTAAAATTAGGGCATAAAAAAACTCTGTTCTTTTTTAAACAGAGTTCTATTATGATGGGTTATTAAAATAAATTTAATTCACCGTATAATTTATAAGTGTTTGAACAGTTAAACTACTATCACTTTGGGGAAGCGTTGCAGCGGCGCCCAGTGCAGATAAATCTTCGGCAGTATAATCTAGCTGATTTTCAGATTTTATTAATCCTACATCTTTTGCCCAATAGTTATCTACTACAATAATATCTTGTGGTAATAATAGTGGGACATTCAATATAATAGTTGTTGATATAGATGCGTTGATAATTAATTGAGAATGAATTACATCGCTGTAACTTACACCGTTTACAACCATTTGATTTATTTTAGCACGTTGTACCGTTCTCACTTCATAATTGATGTTTAAGTTAAGTTGGGTTCCCACGAGAGGTTGTGAACTGCTATCGCTATTTCTAAATAAAACGGTATTATTTGCTGCGTTTTGATCATAAAAAACCGCATTGTTGTAAATTACATCAAAGTTAGTTAAACCTTCAAAACCAAAATCAATAACACCATTACCTATAAGTTTACCCGATTCTGCCTTTAAGGTTCCACTGCTTAAAATACCCGTCATGATACCAGCTGGTAGCACATTATTGGTAGTAAGTGTGTATTCATTTCCATTTACAGACGCCACTGTTAGGCTCTCGGCAGTTGGTGCATTGTTATCAAGTACCACGTTATAATCCCATGTGTTGTTTACAGTGAGCGGTAGGTAATTGAAATTGTCGTTTGTAGTAACATCATCGTCTGAACCACAGGATATTAAAGTGATTACAAAACAAGCAAAAAGTAAATTCTTAAACATATTAAATATTTTGAACAAATATATACTATTTCCTTATAAAATAAGTGTTTGTTAAAAGTAACATAGCATATGTAAAAAGTTATGACTAGGTACTTATGAAAATTGTAGGTTTCTTAAATAGGTAGGTTGTGTTAACCTTCTTAACTAATTGATTTTGAATAAGAAATTAGATTACTGTCTTTATGCTTTTTTGATATTACCGTCATACTCGTCATAGCTGTTGTCATACTGTTGTCATACTGCTGTTATACTGTATCCATACACTCGCCATACACTCCTAATACACTCCCATACACTCCCCATACACTCCTAATACACTCCTAATACACTCGTCATACACTCTTAATACACTCTTAATACACTCCTAATACACTCGCCATACACTCTTAATACACTCCTAATACACTCGCCATACACTCCTAATACACTCTTCATACACTAACCTAGTAGAAAACCATTCAATTTTAAGCCTTTTTGAGTTTTTAGTGCTTTTTACTGCATGTATTCACCTTAATCATAGGATTAACGTTGATAAAAGAGAATAGAAATAAAATTTGATTCAATTAAATTTAGTACCCCAGTTATATCACTTCATTTTTAAGACGATTACAATTCAAATAGTATATTTGCTTTATGGCAGGAAATACAATAGGCAAGCAGTTTACAGTAACCACCTATGGAGAATCGCATGGTATTGCGATAGGTGGTGTGATTGATGGTTGTCCCGCGGGCATTGCAATAGACGTTAATGCGGTACAACGGGATCTAGACAGGCGCAAACCTGGACAAAGCAAGATTGTCACCCAGCGCAAAGAAAGTGATACGGTTCAATTTTTTTCAGGTATTTTTGAAGGAATTACCACTGGTACCCCCATAGGTTTTCAGATCGTAAACGAAAACCAAAAATCAAACGATTATTCACATATTAAAGACACCTATAGACCTAGCCATGCCGACAAGGTGTATGACGATAAGTATGGGCATCGTGATTATCGCGGTGGCGGTCGCAGCAGTGCCAGAGAGACAGCGAGTAGGGTAGTGGCAGGTGCCATTGCAAAACAGTTACTTGCAGATATTAAAATCACCGCTTATACCAGTAGCATAGGCGATCTTACCATCATGCAACCCTACCAAGAGTTGGATTTTTTTCAAATAGAGCAAAATGCTGTGCGCTGTCCTGATATGGCTGTTGCAAACGCTATGAAACAAAAAATCTTAGAAATAAGAAAACAAGGCGATACCATAGGCGGCACCATTACCTGTGTGATACAAAACGTACCAGCAGGACTAGGCGATCCCGTATTTGATAAATTGCATGCCGATCTAGGTAAAGCCATGCTATCTATAAACGCGGTAAAAGGCTTTGAATATGGCAGCGGTTTTGCAGGTACACAGTTAAAGGGTAGCGAGCACAACGATAGGTATCATAAAGACGGCACTACTACCACCAATTTAAGTGGCGGGATACAAGGTGGTATATCAAACGGTATGGATATTTATTTTAAAGTTGCTTTTAAACCAGTTGCCACCATTATGCAGGTGCAAGAAACCATCAATTCTAGTGGCGATCTTGTGCAAATGCAAGGTAAAGGAAGACACGACCCTTGCGTGGTACCTAGGGCAGTGGTGATCGTAGAAGCGATGGCAGCTCTCGTTATAGCCGATCATTTATTAAGAGTCCGTACTTCAAGAATATAGTATTTACAGGGGTATGTTATAAATAATTGATTATTAATATATTACTTAAGTTGTATTTATATCGCTTTCGCGAAAGCGGAACCATCCAAAAAACTTTACATATATTACCACCGCAAGCACAAATTGAACATTTTTACATGAAAAAAATAGAACTACACTGGCAAATTTTAATAGGAATGGTACTGGGTATCGCTTTTGGTTTTGCCATGACACAAGTACATTGGGGTAAAGAATTTGTAGCCGACTGGATAGAGCCATTTGGGACAATTTTTGTTAATCTTTTAAAGTTAATAGCCGTTCCATTAATACTTGCCTCACTGATCAAGGGGATATCTGATTTAAAAGACATCGCAAAATTTCGCAATATGGGATTGCGCACGGTGTTGATTTATATCGCTACTACTGTAATTGCCATTACTGTAGGTCTTTTATTAGTAAATTTATTTGAACCAGGTAAGGGTATTTCAAAAGAAACCATAGATAACCTGAGCGCTACATATGAAGGTAATTCAAATATACAAGGTAAACTAGCCACAGCCGCCGCACAAAAAGACGCGGGGCCGCTGCAGGCACTTGTAGATATGGTGCCTAGTAATGCGGTACAAGCCATGTCTGACAATAGTTTAATGTTACAAGTCATCTTTTTTGCAATATTTTTAGGTATTTCTATGTTGCTGATAGGCGAGCAAAAAGCAGCGCCATTAAAAGATTTTTTTGACAGTTTAAACGATGTGGTATTAAAAATGGTTGATTTAATCATGTTAACAGCACCCTATGCAGTTTTTGCACTGCTAGCAACAGTTGTAGTAACCTCAGACGATCCAGAGGTGCTACTGGCACTGTTGTATTATGCGCTTACAGTTATAGTAGGTTTAATAATAATGATAGTGGTGTACTGTTTGATTTTTTCTATTTATGTTAAGAAATCGCCCTTATGGTTTTTACAGCAAATTGCACCTGCACAGCTGCTCGCTTTTTCTACCAGTTCTAGCGCCGCCACACTACCAGTAACTATGGAGCGTGTAGAAGAACATCTAGGGGTAGAAAAAGAAGTTGCCAGTTTTGTGCTACCTGTAGGGGCAACCATCAATATGGACGGCACCAGTTTATACCAGGCAGTTGCCGCGGTATTTGTATGCCAGGCACTAGGTATAGAACTGACGCTAGGCGCACAACTCACCATAGTATTGACTGCCTTGCTGGCCTCTATAGGCAGCGCTGCCGTGCCAGGTGCAGGAATGGTTATGCTGGTTATAGTACTAGAATCCATTGATTTTCCTGCCGAGTTGCTGCCAGTTGCACTTGCTTTAATATTTGCTGTAGATAGACCACTAGATATGTTGCGTACCACTGTAAATGTGACTGGCGATGCCACAGTGGCATCTGTTGTTGCAAAAAGTTTAGGGAAATTTGGCGAGCCTAAAATAAATAATTGGGACGATCATCTAGACGAAGTATCCTCTTAGATTTTTTTTAAACGTTCTAGTCATTAGATTTTCATATTATCATATTACTAATCGCCGCTGCATGCAGGGGGCAGTTGCCTGTGCTTATCAATTTACAAAAGGGTTTGTTATTTATGTAACAAAATTTACCTTTTAACCATTCATACTTAACATTAACTTAAAAATACAATAAACATCTTATTAATTAATAGATATACTTTTACCCAATGTTTTTAAATACCACCAAAATGATTAAAAAATTATGCCTTTACAGCGTTTTTTTATTTACTTATACCGTTTTTTCTCAAGTAGGAATAGGTACAACCACTCCAGACCCAGCAGCGGTACTAGACATTAATTCACAAATTGAAACAGGTCGATATGGAGGTTTGAAATTACCCACAGTAACACTAGCACAACGCGCACAAATTACTACCCCAGTGCCAGACGGACTGATGTTATATGTAGTAGATGCAACTAGTAGGTGTGTACAAGTTTATGACGCCAATATTGCAGACTGGATAAATGTGTATTGTATGAATAAAATACCAGTAGCAAGTGCTGTAGATTACACTGGTGTACTAGAAGTAGGAGAGACACTTACATCTAGTTACACCTATAACGATGCAGAAGGTAATACAGAGGCTGGTACTACCTTTAAATGGTATCGTGCTACAGACGCCGCAGGAACAGGTGCTACCGCCATCGCAGGTGCCGATGCAGCCACATATATAACTACCATAACAGATGGCGGTGCATTTATAGCAGTAGGCGTAACCCCGCAAGCGGCTACAGGAGCTAGTCCAGGGGCAGAGGTTTATAGTGATTATAAGCAAATATTGTTTAAACAAACCATTGTTGCATTTGACATAGCAACTACTGCCGTTAATGAAGCTGCTATGAGTACCATTACAATAAATCTTACTAATCCCAACCCAAACCTAGCAACTACAGTAGAAGTTAATATAAATGCAGGCAGTAGTACGATAGGTGCATTAGGAACTGATTATAATATAGATAATGGAGGTTCAAATATTTCTTCTTTTCCATTTACGGTAGCCATACCAGCAGGTGCTGCCACAGCAAGTTTTGACTTTAATTCCCTTGCTGATAATGACAATGCCATTGATGAGGTGCTTGTTATAGACTTGCAAAACCCATCTGGTGGTACAAACGCTATTTTAGGAACAACCATAGCCCATACCATTACTGTAAACGACGACGATACGCCTACATCGGTCGCTTTTACCGCGATAAGTTCGACTGTTAACGAGCCCACCGCAACAGGAAATGATAGTACCATAGCCGTTGCCATTGCCGATCCATCATCAAACATTGCAACAAGTGTTGAAGTTAGTTTAGATGCAAGTAGTACTGTAGATAGCGGAGATTACAGTGTGGTTTATGATGGAAATGCAGTAACTTTTCCATTTACTATCACCTTTGCTGCCGGTCAAACCGCAAACGAAAGCTTTACCATTACCGCAATAGACGATGCCGACACTGATGATGAAACGCTTGTTCTTAATTTAGTAAGTCCTACAGGTGGTGTTGCAAATGCCACCATAGGAACTGATGCCACACATACCATGACTATTGTTGATGATGATGGACCTTTACTTTTAGCAATTCAAGATTTTGAGGTGGCGCCTGCAACACCAACTCTTAATTATGTAGAAAATTCTGCTGGATTTCTGAGCACGGGAACTGGTACTAGTCCAAATACCGCAAACTATATAGGTGCTAGAGGTTATGGTGTGCAAAACAGTACTGCAGATATTGATTTTGGTCCTGTAAATACCACAGCATATACCAGCGCGACACTAAAATTTAGATTAGCATCGTTTTCTGTTAACTCAGGAGGAAATGGAGCTGATAGCAGTGATACAGTAGAAGTTTACATAAGTGATGATAGTGGAGCAACCTTTTCTTATGAGTTAGAAATCACCGGTGTCAGTAACTCTCGTTATGATTTTAGTTCAACTGGTTCTTACAGTTTAATTTATGACGGTGATGATGCTGAAACAAGTGTTTCAAGTTCAAGTACCACTGCTTATTCAACTATTGAAATCACTGGTTTACCAGCTACAGCAAATCTTGTTGTTGGTATAGTTATGAGTAATAACAGTAATAATGAACTTTGGGTAATAGATAATGTTGAGATATACGGAAATTTATAATAAAATGAAATACTTAATCAACATCGTACTTTTTTCTGCTTTTTTGTCAAGTTCCCAAATAGGTATCAACACTACAACCCCTAGTGGGGCGGCAGTTCTAGATATCAATAGTACCCGTTTTACAAGTTTTGGAGGTTTAAAATTACCAACAGTAACCGAAAATCAGCGAGATAACCAGATACAAGTGACTGCAGCTAGTGAGGGTATTCTAGTTTATGTACAATATAATAATGGTGATCGTTGTTTAGAAATTTACGACGGGATACAAGGTTTATGGCAAAAATTACGTTGTACTGATTTTGGAAAAACGCTGTTTATTTCTGAATATGTAGAAAGTTCTATTGCACAGAATAAATACATCGAGTTGTACAACCCTACCAATACGACTATAGATTTAAGCAATTATAAAATTCTAATTTTTAGAAATGGGGGAGATTTTCCTATAGGTGGAACTGACAGAGAAATCCCATTAATAGGTAGCCTAGCCCCTGGTAGTACTTTTGTAATTGCACATGAAAACGCAACATTATATACAGGTACTGTTGATCAGGTTGTGCCGTTATCAAATCCTTTAGATTTTAATGGTGATGACCCCGTTGCACTTGCAGATGTTTCTAATACTATTCTAGATGTCATAGGTATTTTAGGAACAGATCCAGGAACAGGATATGCAGTAGATGGCAGTACTACACAAGCTGAAACCATAAGACGTATTCCCGCTGTGCAAACAGCAAACGCTACCTGGACACCTGCCGAGTGGCAAGCAGTGGGGGATAGCAACGTTAGTGGGCTAGGAGGTATTTGATTTATTTTGGGTTTTAAAAGTGTGTTTTATAAGTAATGATAAGGATCTTATCAGTATTTATAAAACACTTTTTTATGCTTATTTGTTCTATTGTTTTGATATGTATATATAATTGTATATGACTTAGAAATTAGACCGTAATGCTAATAAAATTATAGTCATTGAAGTCCCTATAAAAAATAAACCTACCTGATTTCATTTTCTATGAAACTGTATTTAAGCCGTTTAATTTTTTATTTTTCATTGTTGACCTAAAACAGATTTACTAGAAAAATAATTACATCTACCCATCGTATTTTCAATTTTGCAATTCTAATTTACTATTATAATTTACTCAACCATTTTTATGGCTTATTTTTATTGGACAACAGTGAATTAGAATTAGAAAATAAAGTCATAAATTTGATTAACAACAGAAGATTTGGGATTAAGTGTAACTAACTGTAAAAAAGCAACTTGATTTATTTTAGATAGCATGGTAGGTAAGGTAAGGCATTGGAAAAAACAACAAAAACATTTAGATATCCTGTGAGAATTGGATATGTATTATATTTATGTACATATAACTAGTTGTATGCCATGCAAAAAAAGAGCCAACCGCACAAACTGCACATTGGGTTTTTGCCAACACATAAGCCAACGCTGAAAAAACCAAAAGTGCTGTTCATCCCCTACCCAAACCAAAAGATATATATCATTATTCAATACATAATTATATTGCTAAAGGATAATTTAATGTATCTTTGAACTTTATAGTCAAAACGTAAAGACATAAAACCAATGAACAGAATAAAGAAGGTTTTAAAAGAACAAGGAAGGACTCAAACGTGGCTCGCTGAGAAAATCGGTAAAAGCTATGTAATAGTTACAAACTATTGCAATAACAATTCACAACCCAGCATTCAAGTTTTAACGGAGATTTCACAAGTTTTAGACGTTGACGTAAGAGAATTATTAGTTTCCACAAAAGACAATTAGTAAAATGGATAAAGAATTTGAAATTTTTAAAAACGGCAGCACTTGGCTTAGAGCTGACTTTCATTTACATACTGATGCTGACAATGAATTTATTTATGATGGCGACTCTGAATATTATATATCTGATTATGTAAATAAACTAAAGCAAGAAAAAATTGGTATTGCAGCTATTACGAATCACAATAAATTTGATTATAACGAGTATAAAGCCCTTGCCAAAACAGCAAAAAAGCAATATATATATATATTGCCAGGAGTAGAATTATCAGTAAATGATGGAGCAAATGGAATCCATTGTCTTGTTATCTTCAACCCTATTGAGTGGCTTGAAAACAGTACAGACTATATAAACAGTTTTATAAATCAAACCTTTGCAGGAAGACATAATTACGAAAACGAAAACGGACGTTCAAATGATAGCCTAATTGAGACTATAAAAAAATTAGATGCTTTCGAAAAAGACTATTTCATAATAATGGCTCATATCGAGGCAAGTAGTGGATTTTATAAAGAACTAAATGGCGGACGAATTACGGAATTAGGGAAGGTGCCAATATTTCGTAAGGCTGTACTTGGATTCCAAAAAGTAAGGACGAGAGATATAATTCAAAATCTCAATACTTGGCTCGAAAATGATTTGCCGGCTTTTGTAGAATGTTCTGACGCTAAAAATATTGAAGAAATTGGAACAGGTAATGCCGTAAATGGAGTTACGCAAAAAACATTTTTGAAAATTGGTGCTTTCAACTTTGAAGCTATAAAATATGCTCTCATAGATAAACCATATAGACAAGCTACTGAAACCACAGAGCCTACTAATGGATATATTAAATCAATTCATTTTGATGGTAAAAAATTAAAAGGTACAATCAATTTAAGTCATTCTATGAATAACTTGATTGGTATAAGAGGAAGCGGTAAATCTTCAATTTTAGAGGCTATTAGATATTCTTTAGATATCGATTTAACTGAAAAACAAAATGTAGATTATGACTACAAAACAAAGCTAGTTAATGGTCTATTAGGCAGTGGCGGTAAAATAACTTCGGTATTGGTTGATGACCAAGGAAAAGAATATGTAGCTGAGAAAATTCTTGGCGATAGAACGAACATTTACAAAGATGGAGAACTTCAGCTTGGACTAAAACCGAATGCAATTGTAAAAAAACCTATATACTTTGGTCAAAAAGACCTTTCACAAATAGGCAATTCCGATTCTACTGAATATTTGATTAGTAAGTTGATTGGAGACCGATTGCAAAATAAGAAACGAGAAGTTGAAGAAAAAAATCAAGATGTTATAAGAATTATTAGTGAACTCAAGAAAATTGATTCAAAGGTTGCTAGGAAAGCAGATATTGAAGCCAAACAAGCGGAGTTAAAAATTAAAATTCAAGTTTTTAAAGATAATGAAATAGACAAAAAACTTGAAAAACAAATCGCTTTTGATAAAGACATCAATTTCATTAAGCGGCTTGAAAAATTCGAGTTAAAAGTTATTGAAGAGTTAAATGAATATGTTGGAGAATACGAAGATAGTTTCCAAAGCTTTAAAGCATATTCATCAAAAGAAAATACCACAGATATTGATAAAATAAAGCAACATTTAATTGTCTTTGAGGGTATTTTTCTTGAAACCAAAACTATTTCATCAAGGTTAGTCACCGAAAATTTGACTCTTGAGACAATGCAGAAAAGTTTCAATGTGAAATATGAAGAGCTAAAAGAAGAATTTTCAAAAATCAAGCGAGATATAAATCTGCCCAATATTCAGGCAGATGACTATGTTAAATATACAAAGGAGCTTGATTTAACAAAAGCTCAATTATCGGAGTTAGAAAAGCTTTCAAAAAAGAAAAAAGAATTAGAAACTCAGTTAAAACAGACTTTAGTTTCATTACAAAAACTGTGGCATAACGAATTTGAAATTGTACAAGAAGAAATTAAAAAAGTTAATGATGACCAAGATTCAATTAAAATAGCTGTTGAGTTTAAAGGAAACAAACAAGATTTCAAATCATATTTAAAAGAGAATCTGAGAGGTAGTAATTTAAGGGACAATAATATTCAAACAATCATAGACAGCTATAGTGATATGATTGCGGTTTATGAAGATTTGAATCTACCCCAAAGCACTATTTCTACAAATCTTTCAGATGTCCAACTACATACGTTTCGAGAATATTTCAATTCAAATATTGAAGCCTTTCTGACTTACAGAATACCTGATAAATTTGATATAATATACAGAAATAGGTCATTGAACGAGCACTCTTTAGGGCAAAGAGCATCCGCTTTAATAATATTTCTATTAACACTAAAAGAGAGTGATTTAATAATTATTGACCAACCAGAGGATGATTTGGATAATCAAACCATATATAATGATGTTATAAAGGTACTGAAAGAATTAAAAAACACCTCTCAATTTATTTTTGCCACTCACAATCCCAATATACCTGTTCTTGGAGATTGTGAACAAGTAGTTTCTTGTAAATATGACTCTAACATTATTGAGACTAACCTTGGGAGTATTGATGATGAAACAATCAGAAAAGAAATAGTAAATATTATGGAAGGTGGAAAAGAGGCATTTAACATTAGAAAAAGAATTTACGAATTATGGACGCATTAGAATTATTGGATTTAATCCAAAAAGGAGAATCAAGCGTTGTGCAATTTAAAATCCGCATTAATGATGCTTACAAAATAGGCACAGAAATGGTTGCGTTTTCCAACACAAAAGGTGGCTTAATTATTATTGGAGTTGATGACAAAACGGGCGATATTAATGGACTATCATTTGAAGAAATAGCAGAAACCAATCAGCTTTTAGCAAATGCTGCTTCTGATAATGTCAAACCTCAAATTTTTATAGAAACGGAGACTGTTGAAGTAGATAACAACAATGTCATTGTAGCTAGTATAGCTGAAGGATTGAGTAAGCCTCATACCGACAATAAAGGCATAATTTGGCTAAAAAATGGTTCGGACAAACGCAAGGTTGTCTCAAGAGAAGAAATGGCAAGATTACTTCAAAGTAGTGGGAATCTATTTGCAGATGAGACTATTGTACATGGAACAACTGTCAACAACATTGATGATGTGATTTTTCGGAAATTCATTCAAAAGAAACACGAAAAATCTATTGATGAATTAGGTTTGCCTATTTCTGAATTATTATCAAATATGGGAATGATAAAAGGTGGTAATTTAACATTAGGTGGATTATTGCTTTTTGGTAAAAACCCTCAAGCTTTTAAAGCAACATTTACTGTTCATTGTATATCTTTTAAGGGGAATAATGTAAGTGAAAACAGTTATCGAAGCAAGAAAGAACCCTTTGAAGGAAATCTTAAAGAAGTATACGAAAAAACGTTGTCATTTATCGTTCAAAACTTAAATGAAACTCAAATTGATACAAATTTTAATTCTCAGGGGCAATTGGAAGTCCCTATAGAAACAATAATTGAGTTGTTGGTAAATGCCTTAGTTCACAGAGATTATTTTATAAATTCTAGCATTAAAGTTTTTATATTTAATAATAGAATTGAAATTATAAGTCCAGGAAGACTACCCAATACATTAACTATAGAAAACATTAAATTGGGAACCTCGGTAATTAGAAATCCCATATTATATTCTAATGTTCCTTATCTGTTGCCTTTTCAAGGTGTTGGAAGCGGTATAAGACGAGCCTATAGTAAATATTCAGATTTAGAATTAATTAATGATACTGAAAGAGAGTTATTTATTTCTGTAATTAAACGTCCTTGATAAATGCCAATATTTCAGAAATCCGTAATAAAAAATACCTTAAAAATCTTGACCAAGAAAAGGTAGAAAAAGCTTTCCAAACATTCCGACTGAATTACAGTCCAGCGAAAATCGAGCAAGTAAAAACGCTCAAAGAAGAAGAATATCAAGATGGATTTTTACGAGAAATATTTGTTGACGTTTTAGGTTACACACTTCGTCCAGACGAAAATTTTAATTTACAGCGAGAATTTAAAAACCAAACGGACGGAAAAAAAGCAGACGGAGCAATTTTAAAAGATGAAAATGCAATTGCAGTAATTGAGTTAAAGTCAACAAAAACAAAGGACTTAACCCAACTTGCAAATCTGTTCCCCAATTTTGACTTATTTCACCTTTTTTCGA
>CAZQGX010000068.1:0-14281 GCA_964593255.1 uncultured Flavobacteriaceae bacterium
TATCAATACAAACAAGAAGCATTTAATATGCTAATTAGAACTTAGCTATCATTAATTACTAGCTGCATTTAAATTGATTTATTATACATGATATAGATGTATCTATTGTAAAAATAATAGCGCTTGACATAAGTTATACAGCAAACACAAATTAATTGTTTAACCCATGTTTTTAAAGATTAATTCTTTTTAAGTGCCAGCTTTAAAGAAGAATAGGTTTGATTAATTTACATTGTATTTTGCAACAAAATCGTTATTGCGATGAGGCTGTCTTACTGTCGCGTGCTACCCTACTTGCTGTACCTAGAATTATATTGATATCTAACTTTTACAACTTGCCTCACTCTTTGAAGATTGAACATGGGGTAAATTACTTGTCATCCAGTGAATTTCTTTATAAGAATAAACCATGATCGATTAAGAAATTAGGGCGCCTTGTTTATAGAATGTAAGATATGGGTTAGAAAAGATCCTATTTCGCTAGATACATTTACCGTTGTAAAAAAGTATCAACCATCAACTAGATGAAGCCGTATCCTTGCAAATGTGAAATGAAAAATATGTTCTAACTATTAATAAATAAAAGTAAATGAAGTCTAATGTGGGCCATATGAGACCAAAAATTTGAGCAAAAGAGTAAAAGATATTTATTTTAATAACCATTAGTGTGTTTAAAAATACAAGATATTTTTTATCTCTGATACATCAAAATCTATAAAATTGTTTTAAGATCCCCGCATCATATCTAAGAGCGAAGGTACATTTGCAATATGGCTAATGACATAAGCAATACAAGATTTACCAAGCATTAAGTTGATTTACCGCACTTTTAAAAATCAATACAAGCAAAATTCCTCGCGGTAATCATATTTTTAAAGAACATACGTATATTTAAGCTTTAAACCTATACCATGAAAAAAGTCTGCATTCTTGTTCTTAGCACCGTTATATATTTCGTTTTTTCAACAGCAAACTCCCAGAAATTACCCGAAGCACCAAAAGCTGAGGCCCTTTACAATTCGCAAGAATTCAGGCTGCTAGGTCCTTTTAGAGGTGGTCGTAGTGCCGCAGTTGCAGGGGTAACTGTAAAACCTAACCTATTTTATTTTGGCGCGACAGGCGGTGGTGTATGGAAAACCCTAGACGGTGGTCGCACGTGGACCAATATTAGCGACGGATTTTTTGGCGGTTCTATAGGCGCTGTAACCGTAGCACCCAGCGACCACAATGTTATCTATGTGGGTGGTGGCGAGAAAACACTGCGCGGCAATGTTTCTAGCGGTTATGGTATTTGGAAAACAGAAGATGCTGGTAAAACATGGTCAGAAGCAGGTCTTGCTGATAGCAGGCACGTGCCACGTATCGTTATAGACCCTAACGATCACAATACGGTTTATGCAGCGGTACTGGGCGATATTTACAAGCCTACCCAAGAGCGAGGTGTTTATAAATCTACCGACGGTGGCAAAACATGGAATCAAAAATTATTTTCTAATGATCTGGCTGGTGCAGTAGACCTTATTATCGACCCTAGCAACCCTAGAACACTATATGCCAGTACCTGGCGTGTACAACGTACACCATATAGTTTATCTAGCGGTGGCGAGGGCAGTGCACTATGGAAAAGTACAGACTATGGTGAGACATGGAAAGAAATATCCAAAAATGAAGGTTTTGCAAAAGGCACACTGGGCATCATGGGCATTACCGTGAGCAGCATGAATAGCGATAAATTGTATGCCATTGTAGAAAACAAAGAACAAGGCGGGCTGTATAGCAGTAATGACGCAGGAATTACCTGGAAAAAGATGAACGATGACCGCAGTTTAAGACAGCGTGCATGGTACTATAGCCGCGTATATGCAGACACACAAGATGAAAACACTGTATATGTTGTAAACGTAAGCTATCACAAGAGCACTGACGGCGGTCGCAATTTTACCGCTGCAAACGCACCACATGGTGATCATCACGATTTGTGGATTGCGCCAGAAAATCCCAATCGCATGATTATTGCAGACGATGGCGGCGCCCAAGTAACATACGATGGCGGCCAGACCTGGAGCACCTACTACAACCAGCCTACCTCGCAATTTTATCGCTTAACGACAGACGATGCTTTTCCATACCGTATTTATGCAGCACAACAAGATAATAGCACCATAAGAATACCGCATCGCACCACAGGATACAGTATAAGCGATAACGATTGGGAAGGAACCGCAGGAGGGGAAAGCGCACATATAGCGGTAGATCCTAAAGATAATGACATCGTTTATGGTGGTAGTTATGGCGGTTACTTAACACGTTACAATCACAAAACAAAATCTGAAAGAGCCATTAACGTGTGGCCAGATAACCCAATGGGTCATGGCGCAGCAGCGATGAAATATAGGTTTCAGTGGAATTTTCCCATTTTCTTTTCTAAACACGAGAAAAATAAATTGTATGCATTTTCTAATCATGTGCATGTCACCACAAACGAGGGAGCTAGTTGGCAAACCATATCACCTGACTTGACACGCAACGACCCAACAAAACAACAGTCTAGCGGCGGCCCTATCACGCAAGACAACACCAGTGTAGAATATTATTGCACCATATTTGCAGCGGCCGAATCACCAATTAATGCAGGTGAATTATGGATAGGCAGTGACGACGGTCTGATACATTTATCTAAAGACGGCGGTAAAACATGGAGCAACATTACCCCAAAAGGTTTCCCAGAATGGACCATGGTAAACAGCATAGAACCTAGTCGTTTTAATCCTGCAACTTGCTATGTTGCAGCTACCAGCTACAAACAAGGCGACTTCACACCCTATTTGTATAAGACTACAGACTATGGTAAAACCTGGAAAAAAATCACAAAAGGGATTCTCGATCAACATTTTACACGTGTGGTGCGTGAAGACACAGTAAACCCTAACCTGCTTTATGCAGGTACAGAAACCGGTTTGTATATATCAACAGATCAGGGCGCAAGCTGGCAATCGTTTCAACTTAATCTACCCATTGTGCCGATTACCGACCTTACAATAAAAAATGACAACCTGATTATAGCCACACAGGGCCGCAGTTTATGGATTCACGATGATTTGAACTTAGTGCGACAGGCTGTAGAGAGTTCGCTTGCGCGAAAGCAAAATGAGCACAAACTTTTTGCACCTAAACCATCCTATCGCATGGCAGGAGGTGCTCGCAGAAACAGCAATACCAGCGGTACAAATCACCCCGCTGGGGTTCAAGTCCATTTTTACGTACCACAACTAACAGAAAAAGATAGCCTGGCCTTACACTTTTATGATCCCAAAGACAAGTTAATCAAAACAGTCGCTACCTATGGGAAAAAGAATCAACTTGCAGCAAAACAAGGAGCTAATGTTTACCATTGGAATACAGAGACAGACGGTGCACAGCGCCTACCTGGTATGATATTATGGTGGGCAGACCTATCTGGACCTAAAGCCGTGCCTGGTAATTACCGTGTTGAATTAGAGCTAAATGGCAACAAGCAATCACAGCCGTTTACCATACTTTTAACACCTACTAGTGAAGCCAGCATTGCAGATATGCAGGCACAACATGATTTTGTACAAGCGGTTAATAAAACAGTAGATCAGGCACATACTTCTATTAAAAACATTCGCTTGTTTAACGACAAACTTGCTGACTTTAAAAAAATCTATGGTGACCGTAATGATGCTGGAATAAAAGACCTGCTGCAAGTTGCAGATTCACTACAAACAAAATTTGGTGAGATAGAAAAAGCCTTGTACCAAACTCAAAACCGCAGCGGTCAGGACCCACTTAATTTTCCAATAAAATTAACTAACAAGCTAGCGCACCTTAACGCACTGGTAACCGTAGGCGATTTTGCGCCAACACAACAAGACGAACTGGTGCGCAAGGAGCTTACAGCAGCTATAGAAACACAACTTAATGCATTTAATAACATTCTTGAGACCGATGTCAAGTCATTTAACGAGCAGTTTAGAACACTAGAATTAGATTATTTGATTTTAGAAAAAGAAAAAAAAGAATAGGTAAAAAGCTTTTAGATTCACTAAGGTAGTAGACAACAAAGGTTAAGAAGGTTTAGTAAAATATGTAAAAACCGTACTTGTAAGCTTAAATAGCTTTTTGGGGGACATTTGCTAACCCTATTCCTTTTATAGAACCCAATCAAAATACCAGCCAATAAGAAATTATCCTTTTTCTAAGATATGTTTGATAAATCTTTTTATCGGTAAGATTTTATTTTTATTTCATCAACCAGTTAAACAAACTGTTGTTTATATATATTCCTTTTTTGTGATATCATTTACAAATCCATAGCATACCAACTGTTTTTTATTAGTATATGTGGCATATTAGAAATTCCTAATACTGCAAATAGCTATTAAGGTGTATAATAGTGCATGGTAATAACAACAGCCATTTTTAAATTAACCGTAAGATTGCCATTATAATTTTGGAAACTTTAGGCAACAGGTTTTGAGCCGTTTAAAATCTTGCAAGCGATAGCTATTTCATTAAAAAAAAGATGATTTAGAAAAGCCTAGTGTGCAACCTAAAAAGCAAAATACTACCATCTTGTTTGATATATTTTTAAGTTTTGTAGGAATAATATGCTAATATATAATTAGGGCTTCTGCGGCTTTGGTATCACCACAACATGCAGCTGTTTTATTCATTCACAACCTAATGCAAGGTGCAGTTCATAAATTTTACTTGTTGATTGTTAAACAGTAATAAAGAAAACCATACTAAGTACAAGAGATAAATTTTTAATTATATGTACATGTGCAAGCCATATAAATAGGCAAAAATTAAGTAGCTGGGTCGTATAATTTAATACTAATGATTAACCATAAACTGTAATCAACACCTGATTGATTTTACAAGCATACTATGAACACCATGATAATTTTACAACCTATTTATAAAAGGTAACCTCTAATCGCAAACACCTATTTTTGAATAAAATAAGATAATCATGATACGCAAACACCTTTAATATTCGATCATAATAGTAAACCGAAAAAAGTTAATGCCAACTTAAAAATGAAATACTAACGAAATAAAGACAAATAACAAGTAAAAAATAATATTTTTAACCTTTAATCAATATTTGATTTTTAGAAAACCAAAACCGCCTATGGATTTACATTTACTAATAGACAATCTTACAAACCCTGCGCTTCTATTTTTCTTTCTTGGACTAATAGCTGTACAACTTAAAAGTGATCTTGCAATACCAGTAAGTTCAGGGCGGTTTATATCGTTTTACCTATTGCTTTCTATAGGTTTTAGAGGTGGTCAAGAACTCGCGCACAGCCCAATAACTGCCGAGATTATATGGTCACTACTATTCGGTGTATTTCTAGCGGTTATTATTCCTTTTTACACCTTTTACATTTTGCGTAAAAAGTTTACCATACCCAATTCTGGAGCCATCGCCGCGGCATATGGGTCAGTAAGTGCGGTAACTTTTGTAACCACCATTTCTTTTTTAGAGATGGAACAAATTACATTTGGCGGGCATATGGTTGCCGTCATGGCACTTATGGAGGCGCCAGCAATTATTGTCGGGCTTCTACTCATCTCATTATATGATAAAAAAAACGAACGCCAAAACAGGCCAAGTATGGGCAGTGTAGTTAAGCATTCATTTACCAATGCCAGCGTGCTGCTTATCCTAGGTAGCGTTATTATAGGAATACTAGCAAGCGACGCACAAGCCGAAAGTATCAAGCCATTTACAACAGATTTATTTAAGGGATTCCTCATGATATTTTTACTAGATATGGGAATTACCAGTGGAAAAGAACTTACTGTTTTTGTTAAAAAAAGTGGATTTGCAGTAATATTTGCCATAGTAATCCCTATAATTAACGGTGTTGCAGTTGCTATAATAAGCGGTCTTTTTATAGAAGAGGTGGGGAATAGATTATTATTTGCTATCCTCGCTGCGAGTGCGTCTTATATTGCCGTACCAGCCGCGATGAAATTAGCAGCGCCAGATGCAAATCCTAGTTTATACATACCGATGTCACTAGCAGTAACCTTCCCTTTTAACATCACGCTGGGATTACCTCTTTATTTGTACATGGTTCAGTCAACTTTTTTATAGTAAAAGAGCCTGTTATTTATATGCATTAAACTACTCTAAAGGCTGCCGTGTAGAGTGCATGAGTTCTAGTTTCCAAACCGAATCTTGTTTTACGGAGACCACACTTTCTAACCAGCTGCGTTTAAAGGTAATGGTGTCGCGTTTAAAAGTGCCGTAATTGTGATAAGCCAGCCATAATTTATCGCCATTTTTACGAGCATCAATACGCTTAAAAGTGTTGACACGCTGCATACCCTGGTCCTGCTTTTGCATCTTTTTACACCAATTCACAATCGTGTCGTTATTCCAAATCTCGCCGTGCTCAAGAAGCAGAAAATCATTTGTCTGATATTTTGTGACGGCATTTTCGTCATAACCCGCCCAAACCTCATCAAACAGGTTTTGAACTACCGCTTCTACAGCCTGAACTGCTTCTTCATCGGTTTCTGTTTGGATTTCAGAAGTCTTTTTATCGCATGCGCTTATTGCGGCAACGATCACGAGAAGGCATAGTAATTTCAAAATATTTTTCATAGCTAGGGGTATTTAGGTTGTTCGCTTTCGCGAAAGCGAAATTTACAAAATACATGGGATACATTTAATGAATTTGTGCAGATGAAAGGATATTTGCAACGTTTTACAGAGATCTACAAAACAATTGATAAGTTCATGTAATTATTTCACACGATTTATGTTGATAAGGCTATGATGGTGGGGTTAAGAAAATAAGGGGCAGAATGTGATATCTTTGCGTTTTGTTTTACAAATAATTTCACAAGTGTGCATTTAAATTTCCCGCTGGCTGATGTAACCATTGAGCAAACTTCTAACAAAATAGAGGTCGAAACTGCCTTATATGACGATGGATTTTATAGGCTTAATCAAACCGAATTTTCAATGGATGTTCCAGGCGTGGGATGGTTTTATGCGGCAAATGGCAATTACATCAACGCCGTTCTGGATCCCAAAGCAACAAAACCAGCGGTAGAGTTATACCTTAATGGCAGTGCATACGGCGCAATATTGCATCAACGTTGTTTATTACCCTTACATGGTAGTTCTTTTGTATATCGCAATAAAGGTATCATGCTGTGCGGTGAGTCTGGCGCTGGCAAGTCTTCTTTAACCGCTGCATTTTGTAAAGATGGTAGTGCTTTTTTAACAGATGATGTTAGCCCTTTAACATTTAATGATCACATACCATACATTTTACCACTGTCTGATAGAATAAAATTATGGCAAGACAGTTTAGAGCAGTTGTATTATGATAAAAAACAGTTGACCGAAATCTGGCAAGACTACAGCAAATATTACTTGCCTGTAAAGCCAAAATCGGTAAACTCTCATGTTCTAGACATTATTTTTATAATAGAAAAGCACAAAAATAGCGAGGTTGTTATGGAAGAGGTGCAAGGCATGAATAAATTTGAACAGTTAAGAAACGAAATTTACCGATGGGAATATTTGCAAGGCATGAAAGGAACTGAGGCAGATTACTTGCATAAAATTATTGATTTAAACCTGCATGTAAAGGTAATTAAGGTAAGGAGACCAGAGGACATAAAAATTAAGGAGATGAAAAACGAACTAACTGCTTTTATAGATGCTGGAGCGACTTAAACTACAGCTTAAAAAATGGAGAAATTACTTCAACCGGTTTTTAACCTTCTCGCTAGAAGACAGAAAGCTTTTTTTTGAAGCCCTTTTCTTTTTATATGTGGCTAAAACATGTCTGGTATTTCTTTCTTTTAAACACTGTGTAAAGCTGATCTCTTTTCACAAAACACCTATTAAAAAAGTAGATGCAGCACGCCTTATTTTAATAAAAAGAGCCATTCACAGAGCGAGTTACTTTGCTTTTTGGAAAAACCCTTGTTTAGTGCAAAGTATTGCCGCGCGATGGATGTTAAACCGCCGCGCCATAAAGTCACAATTAAAATTAGGCATTAGACACGATGCCCAAAAAAATATAGCTGCACATGCGTGGGTCATAGTGCAAGATATTGAGATTGTAGAAAAAGGATTGCATTATACAGAATTGTCAACATTTTAACAATTTATACCTTGCGATTATAATCCTGTTTTCAATAGGATGTGCTTAAAAAGTCGGATTTAAATTAAATTAAATTCTAGGCAAAACAAGAAGAACAGTACTACAATATTATCACTATGCTGCAATGCTAAGTTACTTTATTTCTGGGTAATCAACTTAAGGAATATGATTGAAAAATTAGTGCAATTTTATCTGACTTTTTCTTTATAGAAGCTTACAAATAAATAGAAGTATAATTTTAGACACATTTGTATTCTATGAATAACTGTTCACAGTTGACCCTTTACAACAGATTGCATTTGTAAATTCTCCTAAACGCAGCAGCAATGCAGAAATCAGGAAATGATGTAGGTGGTTTGTTTTCAATATAATAAGATCCTAATATAAGGTATTTCAAAAGATTTAAACTCACTAGAACATTGTTAAATAATTTTGTTGTTTCGTAATATGTTTTCTAATAAATTTACCAAAAATAACAACATGAAAAATACAAGTAAAAAAAAGTGGGAATCTCCTAAAATAAACACCCTATCAATTAAAGATATCACTGCCAGTGGAACAATTACCAAAGGTACCGAGGATAGTTTTCCTAGCAGTATTCCAAGACCTTCTTAGTGATTTTTTTCACTTGTTGCTCAAAATCGTTTAAAGCAACAAGATGTCTTTTTTAGAATCTTTATTATTTTTTAATAAAAACCTAAGTTTATAATCATATTCTAGGATTATATTTTAGCGCCATTACATAACTTAATTCTCCTTATTAAAAGTTTCTTTGATTGTTTAAGTCAGTCTCAGGAGCTTTTGTTCTTTAATTGTTATTTTATAAAATTTTAAACTGCGTTTTTGTAAATGCTTTCAGGAATCATACATACGCAAATTAAACTAGACGCGCCAGCAAGCATTCTCAATGACATTAATGATTATTTAAATACCGGTGAATTTAAAACAAAACAGCTGCCCTTAAAGAGTGCTACCGTTAAATGGTGCTTTACTAACGCACAACAACCACCTTTAAAAGACGTTTTGTATCACGATATTGAGAATAATATTGTCTATTTGTTTGATGGTTACATTTATAACCTCGATGAACTAGCTGCAAATCTATTTATTCCAGCGCACTTACATTTGCCACTTTACATTATTTCTAAGGCTTTTATTACTTATGGAGAACAGTTTGCTGAACATTTAAATGGTGATTTTTCCATAATCATCTTTAAAGAACATACACAAGAAACCTTGTTTTACAGAGACCATTTAGGATTGCGACCGCTGGCTGTTTCCTTAAAAAATGACAGCATCTACTTTTCTACAAACCCCATGGGTTTATGTAAAGCATTGTATGGAAAAGAGAAAATAGACCTATCGTTTTTACTTAACAAATTTACCGTTGAAGATATAACTGGTAATTTAATGACATCTTCAAAAGTTTTATCTGTAAAAGCCGGACACTATTTAAAGGTCACTGGAGCACAATTTGAACAAAAAAAATATTGGTTTCCTGAAAAAATTCAGACTGACCACACCCTTAATCAACAACAAGTTTTAAAAGATTTAAAGCAGCTGGTACAGGATGCTGTATCCATAAGATTAGACAAAAGCAAGAATGCAAGTGCCCATTTAAGCGGTGGGTTAGACTCTGGTGTTGTGGCTGCTTTAACTAGAACTGCCTACCAGCATCAAGAACAATTTTATGGCTTTTCGTGGTCACCGCAGCAGTTAGATAGTAGCGATGATCCCCATGCAATAGACGAGCGTATATTTGTGAACAAAATAGCCAGACAAAATAATATCACCCCCATCTTTACGTCCATGGATGCTGATTCTTACCAAGCGTTTATACAAGATTGGCAGCACCCTCGTGAATTGCTTTACGAGAGCAAAACAATTCAAGAAGCAAAAAACCGAAATATAAATTTAATTTTTAGCGGTTGGGGTGGTGATGAATTTATAAGTATAGGTCATCGTGGAATCGACTCTGACCTTATACGACAAGGTAAATGGAAAAGCTTTCTTAAAAAATACCCTGTACAACAACCTAGAAATTTACTGCGTGCGGTTATTTTTTCAGCGCTATTCCCATCTATTAGAAGACCGTATTCTAAATTTAAGGTTAGTGCCTCTATTTATCCATATTTAAAAAACACCATAGGTAGTAATGTGATACCTAAAAAGAAGCGATTTGTATATAATTCTCGTCGCAAGGTACATTTGCAATTACTAGAAATGGGGCATCTAGGCGCCCGTGCTGCCGACTGGTATGTCTATGGGCAGCGTTATGGGATAGAATATAGATATCCGTTACTAGATAAGCGCATTGTCGAGTACATGATAAAGGTGCCTTCTAATTGCCTGGTAGGCAACAATAATTATCGTATACTTTTAAGAGAAATAGGCAAAGGCTTATTACCTATGGAAGTTTTAAACAATAAATCCAAAAGCGACCCTGTCAAAGACCAGAATTTTTTTACCGTGGCACAAAGATTTGAAAAACAATACATTTCAGAATTTCAAGATTTCAAAAACAATCCAGATCTAGCATTTATAAATTTTGATTTATTACAAAAAAATATGACGACTATTTTAGAAAATGTAAAAACAGGTAATGAAAATGATGAAACTGAAATATTTTATAATCTAAAACATGTCCATGAATTTACAAAAGCTTATTATAGGTAGCTAATAATGCTCAAAGATTGTATAACTTTCCCTTTTTAAAATTGTCTATCATGAACAGTCCCATACTTGAACAAGAAATATGCGTAAATTGTGGAATGTGCTGCGATGGCACATTATTTACTAACGTAATACTACAACCAGGAGAAAAAGAACATTTACCCGCCGAAATGGAGAAATTTTACATAAAGACAGAGGCAAGTGAGTCTTTTAAGCAGCCTTGTTCTTATTTCCATGGAAAATGTAGCATTTATGATCAGGTAAAACCAAATGTTTGCTCGGCATTCAGGTGTGCGCTCCTCATGGATTTTTCAAAAGATGTGGTAAGTCAGCAAGAAGCTTTTCTAATCGTAGAAAATGCGATTCAACAAAGAGACGAAATAGTACACCTAGCACAACTAGTCTTTGATACTACTGAAAAATTATACTTTAAAAATATTTTAGAACAAATAAGTACCAGTGAGGAAACTCAAAACGCAGTAATAATCGAGCACCCCAGTTTTAACCTATTAAAAATTAAAGCAATCATTTTTGAAGCTTTACTAGTTAGACATTTTAAATCTAAAGAATCTTTTGACAAAATGATCGTCAACGAATCATACAAATCTTAAAAACCTATTACGATATGATAAAATACGCTAGAAATAACGACACCATATCTGGTCGCTTGCACGATGAGATTGTCATGATGGATGTAGAAAAAGGCAAGTACTTTGCTTTTAATCGCGTTGCTACCAGTATCTGGGAAATTCTAGAAAATCCAACAGATCTAGACACAATATGTAAAGAATTGCAAAATGAATACGAGGTTAAAGCAGAACAATGCAAACTAGATGCTGAAAAATGTCTAAAAGACCTGCTGCAACTCAACCTAATTACAACCGTGTACCCATAAATCTTTTGTTAGTTATCAAAAAAACACCCTTGTATAAAATACAATCCATGACTTTAACAAGAGACTTATTGTACCATCGTCATAGGTTGTCACATCAGCAAATATCAGCGTGGATGGGTGAAGATGAAAAGTTACAGTTATCATTAAATGACATTCTAACAGATCTTTCTCAAATGGAGTCATTTTTAAGTATCACTGATACTCTTAAAAAACATGACATATCCTTTATATCTCTAAAAGGTCCATTACTATCCCAACGCATATATAAAGAAACCACGCATCGCAAGTACCGAGATTTTGATTTTTTACTAAACCCCATAGATGCCGAAAAAGCCTATTTTGCACTTATAGATATAGGTTACCTACCATATTCTATGGAGTTACCAAGAGACAACTTAAAAAAAAAGAAGTTTTTAGAGCATATTCATGACATTCCATTATATAACAAGAGTAATAACGTCACTGTAGAAATACACACAAAATTATTGAGATATGAGCATCTTGAAAAAAAACTGTTAGATCAAATAATACAAGCAAATCTCACCGAAATAAAACTTGCCGCCAGGTCATTTCAAGTACTTGATACAGAATTAGAATTGCTATACCTAGTAATACACGGTGGTTTGCACCGATTTACTAGACTGAAATGGCTTGTAGATATCAAAGATTTTTTAACTAATATACCCATAGATCCTGAAAAATTTCAGAATCTTACAATTGCTTTTAACGCTCAAAAATTAGTGGGTCTTTGTAACGAAGTTCTAAAAATCTATTTCCCAAAAGCACCATTGTTAACAGGTCACCCAAAACCGAATAAACGAATCATTTCCTATGTTTTGAAAACAATTGAAAATGAAAATGATGAAAAGCATAAAGGATCATTAGCACATTTTATACGTTTTATGTATTTTACTATTACTATCAGTCCTGGATGGCGTTACAAATTAAGCGTTGTTTACAATCATTTATATTTATCTTACACCATAAATTCTAAAACTAATAGTAAAACCCCTTTATTCATTCATTTCCTAAAAGTACCATTTCAAACCGCCTTGCGCTGGTTAAAAAATAAAAGAAATAGCAACACCTTCTAGAGTCCATACATGGTAGATCAACACACTTTTCTTTTAAGTTTTCAATACCTTTTAAAACATAAGCCTTTAAAGCTGCTGTTATTATTTGTACTTACGCTGTTTTTAGGCACCTCATCGGGTTTTAGCATTATTTTACTAGTTCCTCTTTTACAACTATTAACCAGCGACAACATTGAAAGCTCCAACCATCTTGTATTGCTTCTAAAAAACCTGGCCGACAATGCACATGTAGCACTGAACATCGTAAATATTTTAACGGTTTACATCCTATTGTTAGGCACCATAGCCATCCTTAATTACTGGAAAAGCATGATCAGTGCAAGGTATAAACAAACCTTAATCTTTGATATTAGGCAACGGCTTTTCCGCAAAATCATTATGGCCGACTGGGCACACCTCAATAATAAAAGCAAAACCAATCATCTTCAAATACTTACTCAAGAAATACCCCAACTTTCTAATTATTTCTTCTACTTTTTAAAACTACTCGTCGCCGTGATCATGACCTTTTCCTATCTAGTGTGGGCTTTACTTATATCTGTAAAATTTACGCTCGTAATTATTGTTATTGGGATGATCCTTTCTTTACTACTCAGAAAGTTTTTGTTTAAGGCCTTTCATTTGGGAGAAGAATATGTCAGTGCCTATATGCAATTACTCAAATACATAGATGACTTTTGGAGCACTGTAAAAATTGCTAAGGTCCATAGTTCAGAAGATTTCTATTATAAAAAATTTGATACCGCATCTTCATCATTACTAGATGTAGAATATGTAATGCAAAAAAATCACCAGCTGCCACAGTTAATTTTTAGACTTATAGGTTTACTCGTTCTGGCCTTTGTGGTTTACATAGGTTACACATTTGAACTTATACCATTAACCTCATTTTTTATATTAATCATTCTGTTTGCAAAGCTATATCCTGAATTTACCAGTATCAATAAAGATGTAAACATGATGGTATCCCAGTTTGCATCAGTAAAACTAGTAATGAAATTAGATAGCGAGTTTGTAGCGCCTAACATGCGCAGTCATGAAATAGAAAATCCCCAGCCCTTTAATAAGATGCTAACATTAGAAAATATTTACTTTAAGTATCCAGCGGCAAAGCCATTACTCGAGAACTTGTCGGTGAATATTCCAGCGTATCATATTACAGGAATTATAGGAGAATCTGGGCGGGGTAAAACTACCCTACTCGATATCATCGCAGGACTACAAAAACCCCAATCAGGACATATACTCGTGGACAGTTCAATTCTTAAGGGAGATGACTGGTCGCGATGGCGCAATGGTATAGGATACCTACCACAAGACTCCTTTTTTATAGACGGCACTTTGCGTGAAAATCTGATATGGGATTGTCGTGCAGCAGTTACAGATGACGAAATTAAAAACGTGCTAGAGCAAGTAAACGCGTTGCATCTTATTAATCGTTTTGAGTCTGG
>CAZQGX010000069.1:0-13811 GCA_964593255.1 uncultured Flavobacteriaceae bacterium
TGATAGTTGCGGCAATAAATTCAAATTAGGTGTGAAAACGGATATTCAAAAAAAAAATCTCGTTTTAAATGCTATAAAGGTATTTGAGAGTTATTTTCAATGCAAACATTGATATCAAAAAATGTCCATTTTCTACTTTTCAAAATCTATGTAGTCTATCTTTTTAGCAGGAAAGGATTGATTAAACAACTAAACTAAGCTTTATTTGATTACCGATTTTAATAGCTTTATTTGATTTGAAAAAGATTTCTTTTCCTTCTTTAGACGCCAAAATTAAAAAGTCTTTTCCCTGAAAAAAAGAATTTTTTACAATCACGTTAAATCCTGTTTTAGATACTTTTAATTGATGTGCATAAAGAATAAGGTCGTTAGTTGTTTGTAACCATTCTTTTGGAATGTGGTTTACCTCTTCAAATAATGCGGCGGTATATAAGTTTTTAGGTTTATTATAAACCTGCGAGGTCATTCTATCATCTATAATCACACCCTTTTTTAATATGATGGTATTATGACAAAAAGAAAGCACATCATCGCTATCATGCGTCGCTACTATACAACTGATATTATTGCGAGTTAAATAATCAAACAATGTGCGGCGCAATTCGTTTTTCATAAAGTTATCAATATGTGAGAATGGTTCGTCTAGCAGCAGCAATTTTGGCTCTTGGGCTAGTGCTTTGGCAATTGCCACACGTTGTTTTTGACCACCAGACAGGGTTTTTACTTTGCGATCTTTCAAGTTATCCATCCCCACGACCAAGAGTAATTCCATGATTCGTTCCTTACGATCATCTATTTGAATTGATAAATGCGCACCTACATTTTCATATACGGTTGTAAACGGCATTAAATCAAATTCTTGCGGTACATATTTCATCATGGGATGCCCTGGTACTAGATGGAAGTCGGCCCCTAGTAATTCCTCGCCATTCCATGTCATGTTACCTTTTTGCGCCTGTAACAATCCATAAATAAGGTCTAATAAGGTGCTTTTACCACAGCCACTTTCGCCTATCAGTGCCACATGAGCTCCTTGTTTGATGACTATAGAGATGTTTTTTAAAATTTCCGCTTTCGCGAAAGCGAAACTAATATCATTTAATTGTAACATACCACAAAGGTAATTCCCTACAAGGAAGATCGAGTTAAGATCAACAAAAAAACCCATACGGTTGATATGGGTTTTGTTGTTTGGAATTAGAATACAAAATATCTTCCTACATTTTCACCTTAGACTTTTCAGTGGGCAAGTTTGCATACCCCATGTTATAAAGTCCAAAACCATAAATATCGGTCCATTCTTGTATTTGCTGCTCGGTAGATTTACCAGCACCGTGGCCGGCATCGGTTTCAATTCTTATAAGTGTAGGTGTATTACCAGCTTGATTTGCTTGTAATTGTGCAGCAAATTTAAAAGAATGTGCAGGCACCACCCTGTCGTCGTGATCACCTGTGGTTACTAAAGTAGCAGGATAAGAAACGCCTTTTTTAATATTGTGCAATGGCGAGTAGGCCTTTAAATATTCAAACATTTCTGGACTATCTTGTGCAGTGCCATAATCATATGCCCAACCTGCACCGGCTGTAAATTGATTATATCGCAACATGTCTAGCACACCCACGGCTGGAAAAGCCACACCAGCAAGGTCTGGCCGCTGCGTGATGGTTGCACCTACTAGCAAGCCACCATTTGAACCTCCTTGTAGTGCGAGGTGTTGTGTATCTGTATACTTATTCTCTTTTAACCATTCTGCCGCTGCAATAAAATCATCAAATACATTTTGCTTGTTCATTTTTATGCCGGCATCGTGCCATTTTTTACCATACTCGCCGCCGCCACGCAGGTTTGCCACTGCATACACGCCGCCCAGTTCCATCCACGCAGCTCTGGTTACAGAAAATCCTGGGTATAAAGAGATGTTAAATCCACCATAACCGTATAGAATGGTCGGGTTGCTGCCGTCTAGCGTGATTCCTTTTTTGTAAGAAATGATCATAGGTATATTAGTACCGTCTTTTGAGGTGTAAAATACTTGTTTGCTTTCAAAATCATCGCTATTAAACTTGATGTCTGGCTTGCGATAAACGACAGAGGTGCCTTTTTCTATGTCATATAAATAGGTGCTGCCTGGCGTGGTATAATTGGTAAAACTGTAATACAAGGTGCTGTCTTTTTCTTTTGCATCAAAACCGCCTACATTTCCTACACCTGGTAATTGCACCTCTCTTACTAGTGTGCCGTCATAATTAAATTGCTTTACTTGCGAGACCGCATCTACCATATATTCTACAAAAATATATCCGCCGCCAGTTGATGGCGATAGCACATGCTCTGTTTCTGGAATCAAGTCTTTCCAGGTTTCTTGATTAGGATTTGCAAGATCTGTAGTAACGATTCTTTTATTAGGTGCGTTATAGTCAGTAACTAGCCATAATTTAGAACCTTCATTGTGCAATAAGTAGGTATTGGTATCAAAATTATCAACCACTGCAATAAGTGGTGCATCAGGAACATCTAGCTCCTTGATCCACATCTTACCACCGTTTGTAGAGGTGCTGCCCGAAATAACTAAGTACTTTTGATCATCAGTCACACCACCGCCCACATATCGGTATTTTTGATCTGCAGTGCCGCCAAAAATCACCTGATCCTCGCTTTGTGCAGTACCCATTTTATGGTAATAAAGTTTGTGTTGATCCGTCATGGCGCTTAACTCGCTACCATCAGGTTTGTCATAACTAGAGTAAAAGAAACCATCGTTGCCTTTCCATGACATACCGCTAAATTTTACATCTACAATGGTGTCGCCCACTTGTTTCATGGTCGCAGCGTCTAGAACGATTACTTTGCGCCAGTCACTACCGCCCTCACTGATGGAATAGGCAAATAAAGAACCGTCTTTTGTAAAGCTGGTACCACCTAGCGAGGTAGTTCCTTTTTCACTAAAGGTGTTGGGGTCTAGAAAAACCTCGGCTGTTGTTGGGTCGCTGTCTTTTTTGTATCTGTAGATTACATATTGATTTTGCAGTCCGTCATTTTTATAAAAATAGGCATAATCACCCTCTATAAAAGGCGCACCTACTTTTTCATAATTCCACAATTCAGTTAGTTTTTCTTTTATTTGGTCTCGATAAGGTATTTTAGCAAGAAAATCTTGAGTGATCTTATTCTGTTCTTTTACCCATGCGCCAGTCTCGTCGCTGCGGTCATCTTCTAGCCATCGATACGGGTCTGTTACCTCTATACCGTGATACACGTCTACCGTGTCAACCATTTTGGTCGCTGGATAGGTTATAGCCATGTCTTTTTCATTTTTTTCTTCTTGTTTACAAGATATCAGTACCGTAATTAATGCTGCACCGGTTAACCATTTTTTCATAATGTTTGTTTTATTTAAGTACTTCAATATTTAAAGCTGTAAGTTACAAAAAAAGCTCGTTTCAATTATAACCCGATTCAAGCTCTTTTTATCACTTTTTCTAATCTGATGTAGGAAATTGGTCTTTATTTTGCCTGCTTTTAGTATAACTTGATTTTATACCCGCTTTCTTTTGGTCTCGCTTTCGCGAAAGCGAGATTAAAATAAGTTGATGCCGCACTTGTTGCTGTACTAGAGCGAGATGATCAACCCACATAGCAACTACAAAGCTTATTTTAATACAGCTTGCTTTACAACTAATTTAAACCAATTTATTATCAATCAAATAAGAAGCAATTTGTACCGCATTTGTGGCGGCTCCTTTTCTTAAATTATCTGCAACAATCCACATATTCAGAGTGTTTTCTTGAGAATGATCCCTTCTTATGCGACCTACAAAAACCTCGTCTTTGCCTTGTGCCATAAGCGGCATAGGGTACACATTTACGTCTATGTTATCCTGCACAATCACCCCCGCTGTGTCAGCAAGTATTTTTCTTACCTCGGTTGTGCTAAATTCATTTTTAAACTCAATATTTACACTTTCAGAATGACCACCTACCACGGGAATGCGCACTGCTGTAGCAGTAACTGCGATACTAGGGTCGTTCAATATTTTTTGTGTTTCTCGCACCAGTTTCATTTCTTCTTTGGTATAGCCATTTTCTTCAAATACGTCACAATGTGGTATGGCATTTTTATGAATTTGATAATGATATGCCATAGGGCCTTTTTGCCCAGCATATTCATTTTCTAATTGCTGTACTGCTTTTACACCAGTACCAGTAATAGATTGATAAGTAGAGATGACCAATCTTTTGATTCCATATTTTTCATGAAGCGGCGCCAGTGTTGCTACTAGTTGTATGGTAGAACAGTTGGGGTTTGCAATTATCTTATCTTCTTTTGTTAATGTATTTGCATTTATTTCTGGAACGATCAATTTTTTATCGGCATGCATTCTAAAAGCACTAGAATTATCGATCACTGTGGTACCCACTGCTGCAAATTGTGGTGCAAATTCTAAACTTATATCACCCCCAGCAGAAAATAAAGCTATATCAGGTTTGCTAGCAATTGCATCTTGCATGCTTACTACCTTATGCTGTTTACCCATAAAGGTAACTGTGGTGCCCACAGATTTTTGCGATGCCACAGGAATAAGGGATATAACATTTAAACGGCGCTCTTCTAGAACACGCAGCATGACCTGGCCTACCATACCGGTAACACCCACAACAGCTATTTTCATAACATAATTTTTAAGAATACAAAAGTATTACTCGCTACTTTTAAAATCGCATGAAGTAGGACAATTTTTTGCGGCGGGTTGAGACTACTCTCAAATTTAAAAGTCTGCTAGTTATGAATTTTAGGGGTAATAGACAAAATGGTTGATAAAAACACTTGAATATTATATGTTCACTAGTTTTAACTCAAATCAAAAGCTTTGGATAAAAAAAATGTAAATATTGTGGTAGTTCATACACCCAAAAATATGGTGTTAGGTTGTGCAAGCAACGATATAAATGTTGGGTTTGTAAAAAGGTGTTTATAAGCGTAAAACACTTGCTCCCAATCACGCTTTGGAAGGAATATACTAAGGGTAAACAGACTTATAAACAATTAGCTGATAAAAAGCTGAATCGACCGGTACCGTTCAACACTATTTTTCATTGTTCGTCCTGCGGACGCAACGAAAACTTAGTTGTTACCAGCAGATTTTCTTTTCATCGTCTAAATGATTTAGGCAACATTGTCAAATAGTATACTTTTAAGTGCTTGTCATAGTAGTTTTTTAGTTCCCTTATTAAGTCAAAATAATTTGCAAAAACTAAGTGGTATTCTTCCAATGTGTTTTTTTCAAAATTTTCAGAGTTGAAAGCATAGTCGTCTTTTAGGTATCGCGAATAGTTTATTTCAAGTAATATCCTTCTTAATTCTTCGTCTACGTGTTTACCTGACAAGAAAATCCTGTTAATCATATCTCTTGTGCTTTCTTGTCTGTTTTTAAATAAATATATCCAAGTTTCATTTTGGTAATAGTAAGGTGCGTTGTCTTTTGGATTGACTTTTTTTAGTAATTGCTTGTAGTCGTCCTTATTTGGATAGAAGTCAAGGGAAAGTTTTGGGTCGTTTTTTAGGCAGTTTAGTATTGAATGGTTATTTACAATTATACTGATTACATTTCTTGCAATAAATGGCAATATTGTTTTGCGTTCATTTCTATCAACCAGGTATATGTTAACGAAATAGAAAATATAAGCAGCTAAATATGATAGGCAGATTGTCTCAATGAAATATTCAAATTTTGTCGCTGTTCCGTTTACCAACTCGTCAAATTTGAAGTCAACAAAACTTATCCAAACTAAAAGTCCGATACAGATTATTGCAATTATTGTTAGTCCTTTAATCTTCATTTTTCGTCAGATGTGTCTGTCTTAAATTTGCTGGTAACTAGTTACATATGGATAAAGTTAGTACATATCCGCTAATTCTCACGGGATATATGAATGTTTTTGTTGTTTTTTTCCAATGCCTTATATCTACCTACGATTCTCACTACCGTAAATTAAGTTGCTGCTTTACAATGATTTGTATTTAGACCTAAATCTTCTGTCGTCAGTCCAAATTTATAGCTTTGTTTTCTAATTCTTTTTGATCAATCTAATTTTCTTTTCTGATCTAAGTATAAATATCCATCTGGGTTTTCATATTGAATACCTTTGACTACCATATATCAAATAATGACTGCAAGTTTTCTCGCAGTTGCTGTTATGGCAGATACTCTTCCTTTTCTAAAGTTTATTCTATGAAAAAAATCTCTTAGTGGCGAGTAACCCTAATGTATGTAACTTTTTTATCCACTGGCAATCCTTGACATTGGTTTTCTTTCCTTTGATGTTCTTTGTGAATTTTCCATTACATAGTAAAACTTCAAAACCTCTGGAAACTAAAAATGAAATTATTCTGAACGGGATTACCAAAAATGGCATCGCCAATGGGCTTTTGGCAAACATTCTAACCAGAATTGCGCTCGTGCTTGATCCTGAAAATCGGTCCTACATAGAGCTAAAGTTAATACCTCAAAAATATGTGTTTATACGTTAGCCGAGGGACTTTAGGGTTTTGTAGTCTATGGGGAATTATAGGCAGCGGTACACTTACAAAATTGCATCTATACATACAATTACTGTTTATATACAAATTACATTATAGTGCAATTAAAACATTAATCACAGTTTTCATACTGCGACTAATTGCCAAATATTCTACAAGTAAATCTTATAGAATTCTTATACAAACGATCAATAAAATATAGACAAAAAATAAATGTAAGAATTTGCTTTAATAGTATCTTTGCAAGATTAACGAAATCGTTTTCTTAACGAAGCTAATTTAAAGATAATGGAAAAAAAGATCCAAGATTTTATCGATTTGATAGAAAGTAGAAACCCTAATGAACCAGAGTTCATACAAGCAGTAACCGAGGTTGCTGAGGCGGTAATACCTTTTATTGAAAACAACCCTAAATATGCAGTAGACAAACTATTAGAACGCATGGCCGAGCCAGAGCGTGTAACGATGTTCCGTGTGCCATGGACCGATGACAATGGCGAGGTGCATGTAAACCGTGGCTACCGCATACAAATGAATAGCGCTATAGGACCTTATAAAGGTGGTTTAAGATTTCACCCATCGGTAAATTTAAGTATTCTTAAATTCCTTGCTTTTGAACAGGTGTTTAAAAACAGTCTTACAACGCTACCTATGGGCGGTGGTAAAGGTGGCGCCGACTTTAACCCTAGAGGAAAATCTGACCGAGAAGTGATGCGTTTTTGCCAGTCTTTTATGGTAGAACTGCAACGCGTTATAGGTGCAGATACAGATGTACCAGCTGGCGATATAGGTGTAGGTGGTCGCGAGATCGGTTATCTTTTTGGCTATTACAAAAAATTACGCAACGAGTTTACGGGTATACTTACTGGTAAAGGCCGTTCTTATGGTGGTTCTTTAATGCGTCCAGAGGCTACAGGTTATGGCAACGTTTATTTTGCACAAAACATGTTGCAAACTCGTGGTGAAGAAATAAAAGGTAAAACAGTAACCATTTCAGGATCTGGAAATGTTGCACAATTTGCTGCCGAAAAAATCTTACAACTAGGTGGTAAAGTTCTTACCATGTCAGATTCTGATGGGTTTATTCACGATGCAGATGGTATTGATGAAGAAAAATTAGCCTTTATCATGGACCTTAAAAACAATAAAAGAGGACGTATTTCAGAATATGTAGACCAATATCCTAGCGCTACTTTTCATGAAGATACTAGACCATGGTCTGTTAAATGTGATATCGCATTGCCATGTGCTACCCAAAACGAATTAAATGAAGAAGATGCAAAACAACTAGTTGCAAACGGCTGTATTTGTGTGGGTGAAGGCGCAAACATGCCATGTACTCCTGGAGCAGTTGAACACTTTTTAGAAAAAAAGATTTTGTTCTCTCCTGGTAAAGCCTCAAATGCTGGTGGTGTATCAACCTCTGGATTAGAAATGTCACAAAATTCTATGCGCTACAGTTGGACTGCCGAAGAGGTAGACAGCAAACTTTTCACCATTATGAACGACATTCACGAGGCTTGCGTTACTTATGGTAAAGACGAGGACGGTTTTGTAGACTATGTTAAAGGAGCAAATATCGCTGGATTTGTAAAGGTGGCAGACGCTATGCTGGCACAAGGAATTGTATAGATTTTAAAATGCTATTATAATACCGCTTTCGCGAAAGCGAGAACTCAATAAACAAAAACCTCTGTAAAAGCTACAGAGGTTTTTTAATGGTTTAAATTAGGATTACTTTTGTTACACTTATCATATTTTAAGGATAAGCACGTTTTAAACCTATGAAAAAAGTAATTCTCTTTATTTTATTAGCTTTTAATCTTACCAGCGCACAAGATTTTACAGATTCTTGGGAAGGCTTTTTTTCTTTTACTAACATTGTAGATGTTGAAGAGTCGGCAACTGCGGTATATGCTGCCAGTGAAAATGCAGTATTTATTTATGACCTAGGCTCAAGAACCTTTACTACTTTAACCACAGTCAATGGGTTGAGCGGTGACCAGATCAGCCAGATTTTATATAGTGAGGATAAATCATTGTTAGTCATAGGTTATGTAAATGGATTATTGCAAATTGTTAATAACGATGGTCAAGTGACCAACGTTGTGGCAATAAGAGATAAACAAGTGATACCCCTAAGTGCTAAACGCATCAATGAATTTAAAGAAAATGGTGACTTGATTTATATTGCCACAGATTTTGGCATTGCTATTTATAACTTAGAGCGGTTAGAATTTGACGACACTTATTTTATAGGTGATAATGGTGCACAAGTGCCAGTAAAATCTATCGAGATATTTAATGGTTTTCTATATGCGGCAACACTAGATTTTGCCAGCGCAATGAGAAGAGCAAATATTGCCGACCCATTTTTAATAGATTTTGCCAACTGGAATGAAATCAATCCAGATATTTGGACAGAAGTAATCGCATTTGACAATAGATTATTTGCAGTTACAGTAGGTAGGTCTTTTGCAGAATTGAACGCAGGATTAGGAAGTTTTGTAGGCAATGGTATACAATTTCCACAAAGCATACTAGATGCACATGCGACCGATAATTTTTTAACATTTACTGCTAGAGATAATATTTATATATACGATACTGCTATATCACAAGCTTATATAATAGGTGATATAGGTGGTATTTCTTATACTTTTACTTCGGCAATTTTAATAGGCGACATTTTATATGTTGGTACAGAACAAGCCGGTATGATAAGACTAGATATTCAAAATCAAGCCGATTTTCAATTTATAGTAGCAGATGGTCCATCGAGCAACGCTGCATTTTCTATAGTGGCAACACCAGAAGAACTTTGGGTAGGCTATGGAGAATATGATTTGTTTTACAATCCGTTTCCATTAAGAGAATTGGGTATCAGTCATTTAAAAGAAGAACAATGGATCAACCACGACTTTAGCGATATTTTAAATGTGCGCAGTATTTCTGAAATTACGGTACAACCCAATAATCCTAGTACGGTATTTATTAATTCCATGAATGATGGGGTGGTACAATTTGTAGATGATGTTGCAGTAACGAGATTTGATCAGTCTAACAGTTCATTATTCCCAGCAGTAGATACTAATGCACCACCACCAGGCATCTTTTATAGAATCCCAGACTCTACATTTGATAACCAGGGAAATTTATGGGTGCTACAAAGTTTTACAGACTTTCCCTTACATAGAAGAACGCCAGCCGGTGCATGGAGCACCTTTGACCTTAGTGATGATATAACAAATGTTGCTCAAAGTGCCACAAAAATGGTGGCAACAAGAGGTGGGAATATTATTTACGGCACGACAAGTATAGGCCTAGTAGGTTTAAATACGGCTACTGGGCAAGCTGTACCTTTTAATGAAACTAATAATTTGATAAGTAATTATGTATCAGCTTTACAGGTAGACCTTAATGGACAATTATGGATAGGATCTAATGTAGGGTTAAGAGTACTTTTCAATCCTAACAGTATATTCACAGATAATCCCAGCGATGCAAGAGCCATAATTATAGAAGATACTAATGGTATCGCTAGAGAGTTACTGGCAGATGAATCTATACTAGATATTGAAGTAGACGGTAATAATAACAAATGGGTGGCAACTGCTAGCTCTGGCGCTTTTTTATTCTCACCTACGGGAAGAGAGACATTATTTCAATTTACTACCGATAATTCTCCATTACCTACAAATGCCATAAATGATATTACTATAGACGAGTCTACTGGAAAAGTCTATTTTGCTACAGATAATGGAATTGTGGCGTTTCAAGGACAACGATCTAGTAGACCACAAGAAAACCTAGAAAGCGTAAAAGTTTTTCCTAATCCAGTGCGACCAGGTTTTAACGGTAATGTTACTATCGAGGGACTTACTGACCGTGCAAGGGTTAAAATAACCGATATAGAAGGTAATCTGGTATATGAAGCGATATCGCAAGGAGGAAGCATAGCCTGGGATACAAGAAGTTTTTCTGGTAATAAAGTGGCGTCTGGAGTTTATTTACTCTTTATTAATACAGACGATGCTGTAGAAACAACAGTTTCTAAATTAATGATAGTTAGGTAAATGCTTGTTAAAACACCAGCCATAGTGCTGTCTACCATCAAATATAGCGAGGCAGATCTTATTGCAAGATTATACACTAGAGAATTGGGCGCTCAATCATTTATGCTTAAGGGTATACGCAAGTCCCGAAAGGGAAAGTTGCGCACCTCTTTCTTTCAACCTTTAACCCAACTAGAAATTGAAATACAACATAAAGGAAAAGGAACGCTAGAATATATTAAAGAAGCGAGAGTTATTTTTCCCTATCAGCACTTGCTCACAGATATTTCAAAAAGTAGTATCACACTTTTTTTTTCTGAAGTTTTATCTCAATTACTCATAGAGCAGCAATCAGACACTGCTCTTTTTGATTATCTCACTTCTGTTTTTCAATACCTAGATCAAATAGAACAAGTCGCTAATTTTTCAATTAAAACCTTAATTGACATTACAGGATTTCTAGGGTTTCAACCAGATCAATCGACGATACATTTTACTTATTTCAATTTACTTAACGGTAATTTTGATGAAAATGGACTACAACCCTACCATTTAACAGATATAGAAAGTAACTTATTAAAACAGTTCATTGGCGTGGATTTTGATGCTGCACTGGTTATAAAAATGAATAGAGAACAACGCAATAATTTGCTGAATATAGTGATAGAGTATTTTCAAATTCATTTACATGTGTTTAAAAAACCCAACTCGTTATCTATTTTAAAACAGCTTTACGACTAGTGAAATCCACCTCTATATTTTTTATCCTTTTAAGTTTTTTTACCACCGCGCAAACAGTTACTGTTATAGACACAGTGACTAAAGAGAAACTAGCCGCGGTAGCGATTTACAACAAAGATAAAAGCGTAAGTGTCATCACAGATTTTAATGGGCGTGCTTCATTAGATAAATTTTCAGACACCGACCGTATTTATTTTCAAAGTATGAACTTTGATACCTATGTTATTAATAAAAACCTTATTAAAACCGGTGATCGTATTATTTTTATGACCCCGAGATCAGAAAAAATAAACCCCATAGTAATATCTGCCTCAAAGTTTGAACAGCGCAGGCAGGACATACCTCAAAAAATTATATTACAAAAGATAGAAGACATTTATAATAGTCAACCACAAACCAGTGCAGATTTATTACAGCAATCGGGGCAAGTTTATATACAAAAATCCCAACAAGGGGGCGGCAGCCCATTAATAAGAGGTTTCTCTACAAATAGGTTATTGATTACTGTAGACGGCGTGCGTATGAACAATGCTATCTTTAGAGGTGGAAACCTACAAAATGTGATTTCTATAGACCCATTAAGTATCGCAAAAACCGAGGTGATCTTAGGGCCAGGCAGTGTGGTTTATGGCAGTGATGCCATAGGCGGTGTCATGAATTTTTACACTAAAAAACCGCAATTTGCCGGGGACAGTACGCTAATTAACGGTAATGCCTTACTGCGTTATGCTACAGCAAATAATGAAAATACGGCCCATCTAGATATCAATTATGGCACTAAAAAGTTTGCCGCGGCAACCAGTATTAGTATCAATTCTTTTGGCGACCTTAAAATGGGTGCGCACGGTCCAGACGAGTACTTGCGCAACCAGTATGTAGATAGAATAAATGGTGAGGATGCAATTATAAACAATACTAATCCTAGACTACAAATACCTACAGGTTATGATCAATTAAGTTTATTGCAAAAGTTGAGGTACCAGCCCAACCAGCGATGGGAATTTGATTTAGGATTGATTTATACTGCCACAAGTAATTTCTCAAGATACGATGCGCTCACCAGATTTAGAGAAAATGGCAACCCGCGTAATGCACAATGGTATTACGGCCCCCAAAAATGGCTTTTATTAAACACCAAAGCCACTCATAGAGGTAATGGCAAATGGTACGACAAAATGATTTTTACACAAGCCTATCAAAATTTTCAAGAAAGTCGCAATGATCGCGCATTTCAACGTTCAGATTTGTTTCAAACCAAAGAGTTGGTAAACGTTTTTACCACCACAATAGATTTTGAAAGACGCAACCGCGAGAACAACATTCTTTTTTATGGAGCCGAGTTTTTAAATAATAAAGTTAACTCTATTGGTAGTGTTTTTAACATAGACACACAGCAACGACAGCCAGCCCCTAGTCGTTATCCAGACGGCGCTACCTGGCAGTCACTAGCTGCTTATATCAATTACCAATGGAAAGTGAATCCTAAACTGGTAGTACAAGGTGGTTTGCGATATAACTACATCTGGTTAAACGCAAGTTTTAAAGACCAGTTTTTTAACTTTCCATTTAACGAGGGAAATCTTAATACCGGTGCATGGACAGGTGCCCTAGGTGCAACCTATATGCCAGATGCAACCTGGGAATTAAGAGCCAATTTAAGTACAGCTTTTAGAGCGCCCAATATAGACGATGCAGGTAAAATTTTTGATCCTAGTCCAGGGAGAGTTATTGTACCCAATCCAGATTTGAAGTCAGAGTATTCTTATAATACAGAGTTTGGTGTAAAAAAGCGTATCAATAACAAGTTTACTATAGATGCCGCAGGTTACTTTACCTTTTTAAAAGATGCATTAGTCCCTAGTGATTTTCAACTTAACGGTCAGGAAATGATCGTATATCAAGGAGAGTTAAGCCAGGTACAAGCCATTCAAAATGCCGAAAGCGCTATAGTTTACGGTATAGAAATCGGGGCACAATATGAATTGAATTCCCACATAAAATTCTACGGTCATTACAACTGGCTGCAAGGTGAGCAAAAAGAAATAGACGGCACCACAGTGGCGGTAAGGCATGTTTCCCCCAGTTTTGGAGACCTGCATGCCGTTTATCAACATAATAAATGGCAACTAGATGCTTTTGTGATGTTTAACGGTCAGTTTAATTTTAATGATCTCGCACCCAGCCAGCAGTCACGCCCTTATTTATATGCGATAGACAGCGACGGCAATCCCTATTCCCCACGATGGTACACAGTAAATATAAGGTCCAGTTACCAGCTCAACAAATCACTAACCGCCACAGCTATACTAGAAAACATCACCGACCAGCGGTACCGCACCTATTCATCTGGCATCGCCGCTGCGGGCCGCAATTTGATCCTATCACTGCGTTATGCGTTTTAGGTTTTACTTGATTGTTTTCTTTAGCTAAGTTCTAATTAGCATATTAAATGCTTCTTGTTTGTATTGATACCAGG
>CAZQGX010000070.1:0-5062 GCA_964593255.1 uncultured Flavobacteriaceae bacterium
TAAAACTAATTTATTAGTGTAAATATAACACATCTGTCCTAGAACTTAGCCAATAAAATGCATTTGCATTGGGGCGTTTGCCCTTGTGAGCAATTTTAAGTGATTCATGAAGTTTACACTGTTTTTTGAGAGGTTTTATTCATGGTCAATATTAAATGAACGATAATTGAACCTCAATTTATAATATGTATTCAAATTCACAGCATTTTTATATAATCATCTTTTTTCTGTTAAACATAAGTTAATGATATCCTCAACTTTTTACATACCATTAGAGCTACCTATTTTCATACAAATGCTTTAAAGTTATTGTTCGATTGGTTATTTTTCATAAAATTACTTTTTCAGATTAGTGGGGATACTGTACCAATAAATCGATGGAACTATGTTTGCAGGTAACTATATGCCGAGTGATTAAAGGTGACGATCCCTTGTGGTCTAGCATGATTAATATTTTTTATTACATACTATAAAGTATAGATAGAACATGCGTTTTACTCTTTAAATAATATTTACACCTTTCATTTTCAAGAGCCGCCTTTTTTGCCTTTCAAACAACTTTTCCCTGTCTTTAACCACTTGCTTTCTGTTCACGACTACTCGATAATTTTTATATCCTTTAGATGGAATCCAAAAGCCTCATAGCTCTTTGATTTTAAAGAGTTGTTAGGCTATTTATCAGCAACCTTTGTCAATATTAGGGGAAAAATGAATTTACATTTTCTAATTCAATTACACATCCTTAAATAGGTTCACTTAAAAGCGATTTGACTTCTCAAATTTTTCTGTTCTAGCGTCAGAATCTTTGAAGCTGCTGCTCTATATTCTATTACGATCATGTATATACATTACCATTTTTATAGTGATATTTTGGTACCTTTTAAAAGTCGAGGTATTAGTAATAAAAGTCACAGGATTTACATCTGGTAGAACTTATCTAATTTTCAAAAACGTTTTAATAATTATCGTTAATTGTTTAAAATCTATTTTTCTTTCTTTCTTTCATAAAGTTTTTTGTGTGATTCGTGAAATATTCTCTGGTCCAGTTATCATTTTATTCATTTTTGAATAAATATTCATGGCTTGAACAAAATTCTACCCTCATTTATTGACTTTTTACCTCTTAGATTAAGAAAACAAATCATGTCAAATTTTTGCATTGTTTCACTTGTGATAAATAATCAAAGTGATGAACTGCCTTGTATTCTTTCTGCAAGATCAGTTTTTGACATTGCAAGTTATTCTAGATATATAAAAGCAGCAAAAAATATTATGGGATCAATAGGAATTAAAAATAAAATGCGGTGGATAAGGCAAAATATATTCAATCAACTAACAAAAAGAACCACAACAGAAGTAAACACCACTGTACTAAATGTAAATAATCTAGGTGAATCGATTTTTTTTAGTCAGCAACTTGGGACTATCATTTGTCAATATCCGTCTAGGATAAAGAATACAGAATACAGAAAAAAATGAATTCAATTACTATCAAAATTTCAAATGCTACAAATATTCTTTACAACTGTACAAAAGTGCAATTGAAAATATATAAATACTAAACCTTCAAAAAATAATACCCTATTAATTATGAGAAATTACTTTACAATCGCATTATTCTTGATAACCACAATAGGTTATTCACAATTAGATCCTAATGGACTTTTAGCTTACTATAATTTTGATTCTAATTTTAATAACCAAATATCAAACAACCATCATCTTACGCCTGTATCAAGCACGGGTAATCCTGCTAATAATCCAGTTTTTGTCCCTGGTAACGCAAATCAAGCAGTTTCATTTAGTGGTGCCAATGCACTTGTTAATACTACACTAGCAAATCACTTTCAAAATATATCCTTTGATGAATTTTCTATTAGTTATTGGATTAAAGCCCCAAATAGTTCTTTTATAACTGGAGCATTTAAAACACATTTTGAAGCTTTTGAGAGTGTTTTTGTACGTAATAATGGGCCGCTTCAATATGGCACGGCTACCTCTCCAACTGTTTTTAATGTTGATAGTAGTAGTCCTTTTAGTGATGGAAATATATTTTCACAGCAATGGGAACATCTTACCCTAATTTACAGTCGAGATGGAACAAGTAATCCATCTGCTAGAAAATTATCATTATATAGAAATAATCGATTAGTTGCCGAAACATCATTTCTTGCATCAACGACTAGTAATAATCACCTGCATCAATTTACCAATCAATTTATCCTAGGTGCAGGGTCATCTGGGGGTGCGATTAATTACCCTACAAAAGGATTAGCTTGTGAAATCGACGAGTTTATTATTTATGATCGAGATATAAGAGATACGCCTGGTTTATTGAATGATATTTTTACAAAAGCTTACTTAAATCCTTTAACACCACCTTATCATACATTGTGTCAAGGTGCAACTATAAATGATCTGACTGAATACGCACCAAATCTCAGGTGGGCAACAGATCCAACTTCTAATCAATGGCTAGGTGGAGGAGTAAGTTTAGTTAATAATACTACCTACTGGGTGAGACAAGGTTCAAATGGTACTCGTTATCCTACACTTGTTTTTTTAACACCAAATGAAACTCCCACGTTTACTCAGGTAGATCCCATTTGCTTAAATGATCCATTAGCTCCTTTACCAACCATATCAAATAATGGTTATACCGGTACGTGGTCACCTGTGCTTTCTAATACAATTACTACAACATATACTTTTACACCTACCCCTGGACAAGGTTGTGTCGCAAATACGACCATGACTATTAATGTAGACCGTATATTAATAACCCCTGTTTTTACACCAGTAACTACCGTTTGTGATGGAACTTTTTTAAATTTACCAACTACTTCAAATGATGGGGTTACAGGAAGTTGGTCCTTTTTTTTTAGTAACGGAACACAACAGTTTTATATATTTACTCCGGATCCTGGTCAGGGCTGCTATCGTATTGCAGAGATGCAACCGTTCATTACTCCAGCAGGTGTTACCCCTACCTTTACTCAGGTTGATCCCGTTTGTGCAGATGAAAGTATAAGTCTGCCAACAACATCAAATAATGGTATTGTGGGAACCTGGTCCCCAGCTATTAACAATCAGGCAACTACTACTTATACATTCACACCGGGTGGTAACTGTTCTCCTACCGTTAATATGACTGTGGTGGTTAATCCAACCCTAGTACCTTCGTTCACTCAGGTGGCGGCAATTTGTCAAGGAGACACTTTAGCAGCCTTGCCTACAACATCAAATAACGGTATTGCCGGTACTTGGTCTCCTACTATTAACAATCAGGCAACTACAACTTACACATTTACACCTACATCAACAGCTTTATGTGAAGAATCAACCACGATGACAATTGATGTAAACCCAGTTGCGACTCCTGTATTTACACAAGTAGCACCTATTTGTCAAGGTGACTCGTTAAGTGCGTTGCCTACAACTTCTACCAATGGTATTTCTGGTAGCTGGTCGCCAGCTTTAAATAATCAAACTACCACCACCTATACTTTTACCCCAAGTAGCGGCGTGTGCGCATCTACTGAAACCATGACCATAGTTGTTAATCCATCAGTTACTGCGGTATTTACTCAAGTGGCTCCTATTTGTCAAGGAGAATTACTGAGTGCGCTTCCCACTGTCTCTAATAATGGAATTTCAGGGACATGGTCGCCAACTTTAAATAACCAGTCGACAACTACCTACACCTTTACACCAGGTGGATCTTGTTCTCCTGCAGTCAATATGACCATTGTCGTTAACCCATCTGCAACTCCTTCATTTACACAAGTTGCTCCTATTTGTGCAGGCGAGACATTAAGTCCTTTGCCTACCACTTCAAACAATGGAATTTCGGGCGTTTGGACGCCAGCTTTAAACAACATGGCTACAACTACTTATACTTTCACACCATCTACTACCGGTTCATGTGCTACAACTGCTGCTATGACTATTCGCATTGATCCTCCTGTAGTACCAAGTTTCACCCAAGTAGATCCTGTTTGTGAAGGAGCCACGCTGAGTGCCTTACCTACAACCTCTAATAATGGTATTACTGGCACTTGGTCGCCACGTATTTCAAGTAGAAGAACGACAACATATACTTTTACACCAGACACAGGCTTATGTGCTACAGCAACCACGATGACCATTGTTATTAACCCTAGAAATGCTGCTTCTTTCAATCAAGTCGCACCAATATGTGCAGGAGACTTCATTAGCGCTTTACCGTTAACTTCAAATGATGGTATTACTGGTCGTTGGTTTCCTGCGATAAATAATCAGGTGACAACCACTTATACTTTTACTCCAAACTTGGGACAGTGTGGTAATGGTACCACAATGACTATAGTTGTCAATCCTACTGGTACTCCTACCTTCACTCAAGTAGACCCTATATGTGCTGGTGATAACTTGAGTCCTCTACCAACAATTTCAAATAATGGAATAGCGGGAAGCTGGACGCCAGTAATAAATAACCAAGCGACTACTACTTATACCTTTACAGGGGGTGGTTCTTGTGGGACCACTACAACAATGACTATAGTAGTAAATCCATCAGTTGTTCCTACTTTTACACAAGTATCACCTATATGCGAGGGAGATGCTCTTAGTCCATTACCAACCACCTCTATTAATGGCGTGTCTGGAAGTTGGACACCAGCATTAAATAATTTGTCAACAACAACTTACACATTTACACCTACTCCTACAGGAAGTTGTATTGCCCAAGCAACGTTGACTATAGTAGTAAATTCAACAGTAACACCAAGCTTTACCCAAGTGGCATCAATTTGTCAAGGAGATGTATTAAGTGCCTTACCAACCACCTCTAACAACGGCGTAACAGGAAGTTGGTCACCAGCCTTAAACAATCAGTCAACGACTACCTATACCTTTACACCAAGTGCAAGTTGTGCAACTACGGCAACGATGACTATAGTAGTAAATCCATCAGTAACACCAAGCTTTACCCAGGTAGCATCAATTTGTCAAGGAGATGTATTAAGCGCCTTACCAACCACCTCTAACAACGGCGTAACAGGAAGTTGGTCACCAGCCTTAA
>CAZQGX010000070.1:5162-13804 GCA_964593255.1 uncultured Flavobacteriaceae bacterium
CAACTACGGCAACGATGACTATAGTAGTAAATCCATCAGTAACACCAAGCTTTACTCAGGTAGCATCAATTTGTCAAGGAGATGTATTAAGTGCCTTACCAACCACCTCTAACAATGGCGTAACAGGAAGTTGGTCACCAGCCTTAAACAATCAGTCAACGACTACCTATACCTTTACACCAAGTGCAAGTTGTGCAACTACGGCAACGATGACTATAGTAGTAAATCCATCAGTAACACCAAGCTTTACCCAGGTAGCATCAATTTGTCAAGGAGATGTATTAAGCGCCTTACCAACCACCTCTAACAATGGCGTAACAGGAAGTTGGTCACCAGCCTTAAACAATCAGTCAACGACTACCTATACCTTTACACCAAGTGCAAGTTGTGCAACTACGGCAACGATGACTATAGTAGTAAATGTTGTAACACCACCTTCTGGTAGTATACAACAATCTTTTAATAGTGGTGCGACGCTGGCAGATATAATTGTGGCTCCTGCTACAGGAATAGAATGGTACTTATCAATAAATGATGCTAGTAACAGAGTTAATCAACTTCAAATGAGTACTATATTAGTAGATGCAACCACATATTATGCAATCAATTATTCAGGGATCTGTTCTAGTCAGGTTTTTGCGGTAACGGTAGATGTGACTTTAAGTGTAAACTATTTTACTCAAAAAACTGTTAAGTTGTATCCTAATCCCTTTACTGATCACATAATTATTGATTTAGATAATACTAATGAAACGGTAAAAGTTGACATCCATGATTTATTAGGCAAGCAACTATACAAAGGTACTTTCTCTGGAGATCATATTGTTGTTGAGCATTTAGAAGGTTTACCGCGCGGGATGTACATGATTACTTTAACAAGTAAGAACGGTAGTAAAATCATTAAAAAGATGGTTAAATAAAGCTATCTACAATTCTTATATGGGTATTTGACTTGTTTTTTGATTAATTATCATTTTGCACGGTTTTATCAAGTTTTTTAATGGATTGGTGAAATTGTTATACTAATGATTAAGAAGAATACCCATATTTGAATAAATATTTCACATGAGAGCAATTATTTTTTCTATGTTATTTTCTTTACTACTCGTTTCCTGTAAAAATCAAAACAAGGGTGACATTGAAAATATATCAACAAACAGATATGAAAATGATTGGAAGATGTTTCAGGCCGCTGTAGTTGAAAAGAATGACTTTGACTGGAATACTTTTATAGAAATCGAAGGACAAATGGGCGAGGATTTTGTCTATTTATTTGAGACGAACGAGGCTTTAGAAAAAATAAAAAACACTTCTTATAGTGAGCTTTATGATACTACTTTATACAAACAACCAGTAAAGCAGCTAACGATTGGGGTTTTTGAAGAATTTGGAAATCCCGAGGGACAAGTATTTTATTTTGAAGAAACTGATTATGGTTTAAGACTAATTAGTTTTCACTTTTTGTAAAATAATATTGATTCCCTACAGAAAACACTTGAATAAATTTAAACAAGATGAAAAAATGAAAAACATAATACTTCTTTTAACAATAAGCCTCATAAGCTTTGTTTCTAGCGCACAGCAAAATCAAAATGAATGGTTTGCTAATATCGATTCAGGAAAACTTGGTATTTATAAACCAGAAGGTGATAAGTTGGTACCTTCTAAAAAGCCCTGGCCATTTGAGGTAGTAAAGCAAGGAAATAAGGTAGAAAAAATATTGCTGCAAAGAGCAGGTATTATAGAAGAGGAATTTGTACCTGATCTTATTACACATCCTGCCTATTTTTTATTTGAGAGCCAGCGTATAGCAGGTTTTGAAAATGCTATTTTCTATTTTACTTGGAAAAATGAAAATGCAACTATAAAGTATGCCATGACCCCAGAAGGAAAATCAATCTCTGGATCGGTTAAAGATTGGGAAAAAAAGTTAGCATCCTATCAGCTTGCTGTACTTGCAAATCAAGGAGGGGCGCGAGAAAATCTTGCCGAAGCTAAAAAAGAAATAGAAGCTGCAGAAAAAATGGCAAACTCCATTAATAATAAAATGGTAAAAAGCATTAAAGTATCATGGATCAATTTACCTGGTAATATAGGTCACGGAACAAAATTAAAGTATGGTATCGAGGCCGTTTTAGATGATGGAAAAGTCTTAAAAACAAATTCGCTAGGCGGCAAAATGCCATGGGATGATTTTGCTATAACTGTTCAGGGAGCAGAGTTTGGTGAGGAGCAGGTATCAGTTGAGATGGATGCAAAAAAAATACCAAACGACAAAGTTGTGGTCACAGTAAAAGCAAAATCAAATAAATCTCTTTCATCGTCTATAGAGACTGCTTTAAATTATAATGAAAATGTCTCACTTGAGTATAATGCGTTTCAAAATGGAGGTTATATAGTAAGAAACTCTGGTGTCAATGGAATTAGTGCAAAAAATTATACTGTAAAAGCTAGGAACTACACCACACCACAAGGTGTTAAAGTTAGTAAAGTAGAAGTTGTAGAAACTGCTACGGGAAAAGTACTTAACAGGTTAAAAATGAACGGACAAGCGACTTTAAATATCTATGCTAGTGGCCAAGGCGGCAGTTCTGGTAAAGGAAACAAAAGAGGTGGTAATGGCGGTAACGGTGGTGACGTTGCTATTAAAAAAGAAGCTGGTAGCACTCTAAATGTAAATGTAGTTAATAATGGTGGTAACGGCGGCACACACTCTTCTCCTGTTATGCATGGTATGAGTGGTAGAAAGGGTCAAGTAACCACCAGCACGCAGTCTTTACAATTATCTTTTTAAATATTTCTATTAACAATAAATAAATTTTAAATCATGAAAAAAATCAATCAATTAGTAAAATTATTTCTGGCAGCTTTTTTCCTGCTGGGCATCTCGCACCATAGTGAAGCACAACTATTAAAAAGACTGAAAAAGGCAGCTGAAGAGAAAATAGCTCCAAAGTCTAACGAGTCAAGTACCTCTGAAAATAGTAATGCAAACTCTTCTACCGTAATATTATCTAACGACAGTAAAGGAAAATCGGGAAAAGTACATGATAAAGATTATGAAGACCCTAAGGGAGTCTCTGGAACTTATTATGCATTAAATGGAAATGAATTATTTGAAGGTGTTTCACAAACAACATTAAAGTTCAATTTTATTGAAAAGGAAAATGGAACATTCGTCAATGAACTAAGAATTTATTATGATGGAGATAATGCCAAGTATTTTTATCTTATGGAAGCAGCTACAAAAAAAGTTGGGGGCAAGGCTTTTCAAATCAGTAATGGATATAAAAATGATGTATTTGTAGAAATTACTGATGGCGTTTATGCAAGGATTGTAGCGTCTGTTTATCCAGACAATTTATATGGTGGTGAGCAAGTGATAGATGTACTAGCAAAAAACAAAGATGATTTTGAAACATTTGATGTAGAGACCGCACAGGCAAAATATGACGACATGATCAGAAAATCTATGAAGGTAGAAGTGGACAAAAAACGTGAGGATTTAATGACTTATAAGGCCTACAAAGAAAATATAGGTAAAGTAGTTTTTGTACCTAGTTATGGCGTTTTTAATTATAGATATAAGGATAAACCAAAAGAAGACCCTAGTAAATTCATCAAGTCTACTAGTATGGGAGCAGCATTGTATTATGGTGCATATCTTAATGAACCTATGGATGTAAGTTGTGGTAAAGATTGTGAATTCACAGCAGTTTATGAAATGAATGGCATAACAGCAGATAGAGTAGAGTTGAGAAATAGCGAGGCAAAATGGCAGCGCATGGTTAAAGAACGTAAAGCCGAGTCAAGAATGTGTATTAACAACGGTTACGGATTATGGAGTCCGTCTGAAAACTCGCTAGATTATGCCTATGCTAAAGTTCTTTATGAAAACAAAGACAAATTTGTAAAGGGTAAAACCTATAAATTAAATGTTACATTACACACTACTAGAGATGGTAACCATGTAGAAAAAGTTGCTGAGGGTAGTATTAATTTAGTCTATGACGCTGCGGCAGAGAAGTCATTGAATGAAAAAATATTTAGAGATTACAAGAAATTTTTAGATGAATAGTTGGTTTAAGTTTAATTTTTGATGGTGCCTAAAAATAGCTTGAAATTAGTTTCAGGCTATTTTTTTTGCGAGTTAATTTAGCAACCGTTGTTGCATACAATTTGACTTGTTAATATTTTGGGCGTTACCCTGCGGGTCAGGCTTTACATTACAATCTTTTTTAAGGCTGGAAAAAGCCTTAAAAAAGGATTTCCATTTCAATCCTTAACGCAAATCTCACTGCAGTTTATAGATGGTGCAAATACAGTTGCTACAAATTCTTTGACAATAGCATCTATCAATAACTGGGCTTAATTAGTCACCATTGGTCTACATTATATGCTATGTTGATCGATCAGAGATACATCAAATTAGGGTTCGATTTAAGATTTTTTCGACAGCACTTTTAAGTATTGTTTTTTATTAAAACCACTCATCTTAATAGATAAAATTTTGAATAGCAGCCTTTATTCCTGTAATAAGAGCGGTATCAACTTGTTTTTAATTAATATGCAGTTCTACAAAGGGGTTAATTTTATTATCACGCTTTCGCGAAAGCGTTAAAATAATAAGTCATAAATAATTTAAATATCAATTAAAGCATGTTCAAATCAAGATGTGTCGCACTTTGAAATTGTATCGCCATGCTTGTATAAAATTAAATCAATGCTAAACTATTAACTATATGAAAATAGGTATGAAAGTTAAGTAATAAAAATAAAAGAAAATCTTGCGGGTGATATGAAAAGTTGTTAAGGACAAAGTTTGGGGAGAGTAGAATAAATTTTGGCATCAAAAACCTAAAAAATTTTAAAACACTAAATCACTTTTAAAAAATTACATGATAACAAGCAGTCAAAATAATTTTATGATCCCTTATTTAAATAATAAACAACTTTATTCTTCTAAAATGAAAAATAAGTTCAACTTTTAAGTTTTCAATTTTTTGTATTTTACTACTGCTTAAAAGCTGTTATAAACGCTGACTATTAAAGAGATTTAGTAATTCACTTTTACGGTCTGTAGAAATGGATAATTCATCGCCATTGTCCATAATAACCCAGCCTCCATCTTGTTTTAGGATTTTTGAAACCCTGTTGTAATTAATGATATGACTTCTATGCACCCTTAAAAATGGCCCCATATTTTGTAGTCTTTCAAAATCTGCTATGCGTTTTGTGACTGTAATTTTACTTTTGTTATCGGTGATAAAATGGGTGTATGATCCGTCGGCCTTAAGGTATATTAATTCTTCAAATTTTAAAAATACTATTCCTTCGCCTGTTTTTAAAGCAATCTTTTTGGACAACTCGTTGTTAAAATTATTTTGTAGCACTTTAATATTTTCCTTGTGGTCATATTTTAATTTATGAATAGCGCGCTCTAGATTTTTAATCTGTATGGGTTTTAAAATATAATCAACAGCAGATAATTCAAATGCATTTACCGCATATTCACTATGGGCGGTAACAAAAATAACTTTAAAATCAATTTCGTCATCAAAAAATTTAAAAAGCTCTAGTCCAGAATACCCTGGCATAGAGATATCAAGAAAAACTAATTTGGGCGCATGCTTATGGATCGCCTTTACAGCCGATGGTATGTCATTACTTTCGGCAACAACTTCTATTTGAGGAAAATGTTCTTTTAAAATACCACGCAGGGCAAGTCTTGCGTTTTTTTCGTCGTCTACAATTAGCGTTTTCATTATTATGGTTATTGGGTTCTAGGTTGTCTGGTTAAATTATTCAAGTCACTTATTGCCCTTATATAGTAGCAGTGCTATTTAACTTATATTTCTTTAATAGGTATGTGTATATGAACTCGGGTGCCAGTAATTACCATTTGATTTGATGTTAGGTCTATAATATCGATGCTTATAGGCTTATCAATAAGTTTATTGATAAGGTTAATGCGGTTATCTATTGCTTTGGTTGCAAAAGAATGGTGTTTATCTTTAATCTTACTGTTGATATGTTCAGAAACTTTTCTTCCTACACCATTATCCTCTATCAAAAACTCCCAATATTGTTTATTTGTTTTACTTACCTTTATTAAAAGTCGTTTTTTTCCTTGTTTATGCATTAAACCGTGTTTAATAGCGTTTTCTACAAATGGTTGTATAATCAATGAAGGAATAGCAAACCCTGTTAAATCTTCTTTGGGAAGTATGATATCAAACTCAAAATCTTCATCCTCAAATCTGGCTTTTTCTAAAGATACGTAAATTTCTATGGTCTCTACTTCATCGGCAATAGTAACTTCTTTTTTATCAGACATGTCTAGAGTTTTACGCATTAAACTAGAGAAAGTTCCTAAATATTCTGTTGCTTTACTTTTTTGGTTGCTGTATATCAATCCTTGTACCGCGTTAAGAACGTTAAACATAAAATGTGGGTTCATTTGTAGTCGCAAAGCGGTTAATTGCGAGATGGCAAGCTTTTCTTTAGTATTTTGTTTTCTTTTGGTACGTATGGCTGCCCACTTGTAAACCAAAAGTAATAATAGTAAAAGTGTCCATATTATGGCTAGTTGAAACCACCATTTAGCCCAAAATGGCTTGTCTACTTTAAAAGAAAAGCTTTCTACCTCACTATAAGTACTTCCTGTTTTAATTCTAGCTTTTAAATTATAAGTAGCAGGTTGTAGAGATAAAAAATTGAGTTTTTCTTGTTTAGAAGTTTGTGTTTGCCATTCATCGTGCAATGGCTCTAGTTTGTACTCGTAATCAAAATTCCCTAGACTTTTAAAATAAATTGTTTGAAATTCAAATTCAATTTGCCGATTGTCATAAGGAAGTATGGTGTCTTTTTCTATTGTGATAAGATCATTACTGTTAATTCTAGCTTTTATTTCAAAAACAGGTTTGTTTTTATTGTCAAGTATAGATTTATTAAAATGAATAATCCCTTCGCTGGTAGCCAGCAAGATTTTTTGATTACCTACTATAAAATCATTTATCCTAGTGTCAGAAAGCCCTAGGCGGTCTAAATAATTGATTAATTGTTTAGTAACGGCATCGTAATAGTTAAGACCTTCATCAGTAATGATCCATAAGCCGTTGTTACTTAAATGTATTTTTTTACACCTGTTTTTTGAAAGCCCTTTTGTTCCGTTTAAATTTAGGACAACTTTGTTGTCTATTATTTGAAAAATTCCGTGTTGTGCCGTGGCTACCCACAATGTTCCACTAGTTGATTCTTCTAGGTCGACCGCAATGATGGGTTGACCACTAATTGTCTTTAGTTCTTGAACAGTACCATCTAATTCATAGTGGTAAAGCCCATCGCTATAACCAATGTAATATTCTTTAGACCGTTTGCTATAATGTACTACACGTGCACGCTTATTTCTTAATTTAAATAACGGCACATCTTTATAATAGTAAGCTGTTGTATCATTAGGTAGTATTTTGCCTGGAATTTTAGGTGGGTCTTTAAAAGTTTGTGATATAAACCCAGCAAAGTTGTAGTTGGCAAATATAAAATTACCAAATTCGTCTGCATCTACACCTTTACCAAAATACACGTCTATAATCGGTGTTTCATATCCTTTATTAAAAACTCCAACTGTGCTAATAATTTGATTATTATGCAAATAAATGTACTCAACCTCTACATTATTGTTCCCTTTGTAAACCCTTATAGGTTTTAAAGCAGCGTCGTACTCTATAATTGTCCCATGTGATGTGCCTGCAAATAAGTTACCATCATCGGCAATAGCGAGACTGATAAATTTTGAAGTTATACCCTCAAAATTTTTAAATCTAGAATGCTGCATAGACTGATTGGGCATATAAAATAGGCCGTCGTCTAGCGTGCTTATCCAGCAGCCACCTTCTTTATCCTGCACAATTTTTGTGACTCTAGAGTTAGGTAATAATTTTTCGACACTTTTTTTTGCTTCATTATCTAGTTTGTAAAGACCGTTTGAGGTGCATAACCACATGCGTTCTTCTGTAGTGTGAATACCATAGAAATAGGTGTTTGCCGCAATGTTATTTAACAAGTAATTTCCTTTTTCAAAAGAATTAAGGTCATTTCTCTCTCCTTTTGAAAGATAAAAAAGTTCTCCTTGGTACTTTAAAAGCTCTTTTTGACCGCTTTCTGTTTTGTACGATTGTAAAACTTTATCTTTTTTTAATTCAATTACTTTAAGACTACCAGCAATAAATAATTGATTATTAAAATTGTGTATTGAGAAATATACACCTGCATCTGTATCTATAGCGTCTAAAACGGGTGTGAATACCCTATCTTTAGTTTCTTTGTAAAGTTTTTTTTCGGTAAGAATATATAGTTGTCCTTTTACAAAAGTAAAATCTATAAAATTCTCGTTGTTTTTTGCACACAGTTCTTGTACTTTTTTATTTGGAATTAGTGTTCCGTTTTTTAAAAGAAATAATTGGTTAGAAAAGTTTTTGCACCATACATTACCAGATGCATCTTGCTGTATTCTATGAACCGATAAAGCAAGGTTATCAATAAAATTATAGTTTTTGTAAAAAACACCATTATAGGTCATTAAACCTTTATAGCTAAGTTCTAATTAGCATATTAAATGCTTCTTGTTTGTATTGATACCA
>CAZQGX010000071.1:0-13233 GCA_964593255.1 uncultured Flavobacteriaceae bacterium
TACTGGCACTATTATACCGAAATTACTGGCACAAATCGAAACGGAGTAGCCAATTATCTTCAAAATCTTTACGCAAGTCTAAATTTCTAAAGGTAGGCGAGACTACAGCAGTTGTGATTACCGTAATTAAAGTCATGGTACCACCGAAAACTACAGCGGTGACGGTGCCCATAAGTTTTGCGGTTACACCACTTTCAAAAGCACCTAGCTCGTTTGATGATCCTATAAACATAGAGTTTACCGATGCCACCCTACCACGCATATGATCTGGGGTTTTAAGTTGTAGAATGGTTTGCCTGATGACCATAGAAACACCATCGGTCACCCCACTAAAAAACAACGCCACTACAGAAATCCAAAAGGTAGAGGACAAACCAAAGACAATAATGCAAATACCAAAACCGAATATAGCAGCGAGTAACTTCTTTCCTGCATTTTTGCTAATGGGAATATAGGCAGTTGCAATCATTGTGAGTATTGCGCCTACCGATGGAGCGGCACGTAAAACGCCAAAACCCTCACTGCCCACTTTTAAAATATCTTGAGCAAAAATAGGCAGCAAAATCACTGCGCCACCAAATAGTACCGAGACCATGTCTAGGGTGAGCGCACCTAAAATGGGCTTGCTTTTAAAGACAAAGCCCAATCCTTCTTTTAAACTTGCTACAATAGGCTCGTTGATTTTTGTATTTAAAATAGGTTTTTTAGAAATAAAGAAAACCGTTATAAGTGAGAGCAATACAAGGCTAAAAACAATGCATAAAGAGCCATCAACCCCAAACCAACTAATAGAAAAACCTGAAAAAGCAAGCCCAATAACCGATGCAATTTGCCATACAGAACTGCTCCACGTTGCGGCATTAGGATAGGCTTTTTTAGGTACCAATAACGCGATTAAAGAAAATAAGGTAGGTCCAAAAAATGACCTTAAAAAACCACCAAAAAAAACCAATACATAAATAGAATACAGCACAGATGTAGTAGACCAGCTGCCAGTTATTGAGGGTAAGGTTAATAAAAATAGCCCTAAACTTATTAATGAAAAGGCACCTATGGTCATCGCTAGTAGGTTGCGTTTTTCTCTTTGATCTACAATATAACCAGCAAATAATGCCATAGAAAAAGCCGGTATAAACTCCATTAACCCGATGATAGCAAGTGATAACGGGTTTTTTGTCAACGAGTACACCAGCCACTCGATAACAATAAATTGCATGGACCAACCAAAAACCAATAAGAACCTCGTTAATAAAAACAGATTAAATTCTTTGAATCGCAAGGCTGCATAGGGATCGTTTTTAACCAAATTTGTTTTTGTTAAATGAAAATATATAGTTGTCAAATTTAATCAAATTGACCAGTGTTTTTTACATGAATGGTTTAACTATAAAGCAACACTTTTAATAAAAAAAACCGCTAATTTTGCATTATGATTAGATTTTTTATTGTTGTTGTAGTTTTTGTTGCACTAGAAATATATTCGTTTCAGTTAATACGCACCTTATCAAAAGGCCACTGGTGGAAATGGGTATATTTAGCCGTATCAATTTTCATAATATTCAACGTTTTTTTACAATTCTTTTTACATCCAGATCGCACGCAATCATCTGATGCTAGAGATCTGTCATTAACCCTGGTCTTAGCTTTTTTTAGTTTAAAAATGGTGTTTTTATTATTTATGTTTGGTGAGGACCTTTATAGATTTATAGCAGGCGGGATAAGCAAAATTTCTGGCAGGACTGATGGGGGAGAACCATTTCTACCAGGGAGAAGAGAATTTATTGCAAAAATAGGTCTTGCAGCAGCTGCATTGCCATTTGGCGCGATTCTCTATGGCGCATGGAAGGGCAAGTACAACTATCAAGTAAGAGAATACGAGTTGAGTTTTGAAGACCTGCCAGATGCTTTTGACGGTTATAAAATTACCCAGTTAAGCGATATTCACGTGGGCAGTTTTGATGATAGAGAAGAAGTACAATATGCTGTGAACCTCGCTAATGAGCAACAAAGTGATGTGATTTTATTTACTGGTGATTTAGTTAACAATGAAGCTAAAGAAATGAATGGATGGGAAGACGTTTTTGGCTCATTAAAAGCAAAAGATGGTGTTTTTTCTGTACTAGGGAATCACGATTATGGTGATTATGTGCAATGGGAATCTAAAGAAGCTAAACTAGAAAACATGCAACAGCTGTATAAAATACAAAAAGATATGGGCTGGAGGTTGCTGCTAGATGAAAATGAAAAGATTGTAAGAGGTAAAGACGCCTTGCACCTCGTAGGAGTCCAAAACTGGGGTGGTGGTCGTTTTCCAAAATATGGTGACCTACAAAAAGCATCAAAAGGGCTATCTAACGACGCATTTAAAATTTTATTAAGTCATGACCCCACACACTGGGACCTACAAGTAAAAGATGACATAAAAAAATATCATTTGACCTTAAGTGGTCACACCCATGGAATGCAGTTTGGAATAGAAATCCCTGGTTTTATAAAACTGAGTCCTGCATGGTTTGTTTACAAAAAATGGGCGGGAATTTATAAAGAAGCCGATCAGTTTTTAAATGTAAATCGCGGTTTTGGCTTTTTAGGATATTCTGGTCGTGCAGGTATCTGGCCAGAGATTACTGTGATTACTTTAAAGAGAAAGGTGTAGAACATAGTTGTTTGCGGGTTAATTGATGCGGTGTTTTTTAACTGTAATTTAAATGATCCCTTTAATAGGTCTTTCCTATAGCAGTGATTAAAATATTGTTTTAATGACTAGTTGCTTATTTCTAGACTTAATTTCTTCATATACGTTTGACTCAAAAATCAACTATTACCGATTTTAAAGGTTAAAAGATACAATATTGCGATTTTTACAGTTTTTGCTTATTTTTGATATTATTTAATTGGTAATTATGTCAAATTTTGGTGAATTGATTGACGCAAATGTTCCTGTATTAATAAACTTTTTTACCAGAAGGAATGAAGATACACTCCCTATGGATACTGTTTTAAGAAATGTGGCTGCAGCGCTAGGTGACAAAGCCAAGATCATTATAATCGAAATTGAAAAAAATCAAAAACTTTCTGATGCGTTATGTATAAAACGTGTCCCTACTTTTATTATTTTCAAAAAGGGAGAGATGAAGTGGCGCCAGACTGGACCGCAAGATGAACATACCCTTATTCATAAAATACAATCGTATTATTAGTGGTGTTTTTATACAATCGACTCACTTTTCCAACCCTCGGTAGCTAGATATTGAAGATAAGCAGGTAAAATCTCTTGTAGCTTTTCAAAACTTTTATCACTATCGTGAAAAACGATCACGCTGCCGTTTTTAGTGTTTTTTTTTAAGTTGTCTAAGCAAGATGCAGCACTCCTATTTAAGTCAAAATCTCCAGATAGCACGTCCCACATTACAATTTTATATCCTTGTTCTTTTAATTCTTTTGTTAGGTTATAGGTTACACGGCCATAGGGTGGTCTAAATAGTTTAGAAGTTACCACCTTTTTACACTGCATAACATTCTTTAAATAGGTGTCGTTTTCTGTTTTCCAAGCATTAAGATGGTTATGGGTATGGTTGCCTACTGCATGACCTTTTTCTTTAAGACTTCTATATATGTCTAGAAATTGGCCCACTTTATCACCTATGCAAAAGAAGGTAGCCTGAAAACTGTGCTTTTCTAACTCTCGAAGTACATAATCAGTCACCACAGGAGTGGGGCCGTCGTCAAAAGTAAGAAAGACCTTTTTTTGTGAACGATCGCCATGCCAGTGATAACCATTAAAAAGTTTAGAAAACCAATCAGGAATGGAATCTGGATAGGGTGATATGTTAAAAATAGTATTAGTAATAAATCAAAATTATTAAACAATTAAAAAAGGTGTTTTCAATAATCGAGTGGTTAAATCAAACTCCTATAAAAACATAAACTGCCGTGAGTTGCCTATTTATCTACTTTGGATTTGTACTATCTACAGGGATTTCGTTTCTTGTTCTATTTACTTTGTCAATAGATTGGTCTAGAAGGTCTCGCAATTCCATTTCTTCGGTAGCATTTGGGTATAAAGTAGAATCGTTTTCTCTATCTAATCTTATGTAATAGGCTTCATTCATAAATCTAATAAAAGGTTCAAAATAGGAATTGTATGTTTTCACATGTTTATCGATCATTTCTTGATCTTCATAATACACGGGTACCTCGGCAATAGAGTTGTATCTAGAGATAGCAGTTGCTATTTTTATATAATTAGCATTCTGTTCTGCTAGCGTTAATTCATTATAATGATCCAGTTCATCTTGGTATTTTGCAATCACCCCGTCTAATAATTTTCTTGCTTTTTCAATCTTTCCTAGTTCATAGTATCCAGAAATAAAAGATTCTAGCATAGAATAATTCTCGTAATATTTTAGTGGCAAATTATGCATACCAATATCAAGTATTTCTTCTGCTTTTTCTAGTTGTCCGTCTTTTGTCAGTGCTTCGGCAGTTCTGGTAACGTTACTTCTATAGCCCACGCTATTGCGTCTGGTTTCTACATCGTGGTAAATATCTGGCGAGCCACTATTGCCCCAGTCCCAATTTTTAATAACCTTATAGCCATAATCAGGATCAACTCTACCCATATCAAAAGGATCTCTAGGGTCTTCTGGCACTGTTTTTATAGGCAACAGGCGGTATGCACAGCCATCTAGTTGTAAATAATCCTTCATCCATATGTAATCTTCATCGCTAAATGCACCACCAGAAAAATAAATAGGGCGTTCCCAATTATTTGCATTGATAATATCTAGCATAAACATCCTGTTTTTATAAACCGCATTGCTATTGATGTTGATGACTATTTCATCGACGATTTTATCGGCGTCTTTTTGTGGGACTACTTTGTTTTTAATAACCGCTTCTTTATTTACAGGTATGGTGATAAACTTTGTAGGGAAAGTATGTTCAAAATGCCCGTTTCTCATTTCTTCTTGGGTGATTTTGTTATCACTAGCAACCCACTCCATCCAGTCTTTAAGTGCCATGGTATCTGGAAACTTATAAGAATCATTATTATTTAAGTCCCGCATGCGTTGCTGTATACGCTCTTTATCGGCAAAGTATAAAATATCGCGAGTACCATATTTGTATTTAGAATGGGTGAGTGTAGAGGGCACTGGTTCACTTTTCCAGGCTTTTTTTCTCATATCATCCATATACCAATCTGTAGCAAGAAGTGAGGTACACACCACGCGCACATCAGTGCGATAACCTTCTACCTCTTGGGCATACCACAATGGAAAAGTATCATTATCGCCTATGGTAAATATCAGGGCATTAGGTAAACAACTGTCAAGATATTTTTTAGCACTAGCCAGTGCGGTATATTTTCCAGACCGGTCGTGATCATCCCAATTTTGATAACCCATTAGCAGTGGCGCAGCAGCAAAACATGCCGTTAAAGAGATAATTTGTGCCAGTCTAGACGCCATTACATCTCGCAGCATTTCATAAATAGAATAAACGCCCATACCTATCCACATACTGAAAACTAGAAAAGATCCTACATAAGCATAGTCTCGTTCTCGCACTTGAAACATGGCTTGATTGAGATAAATAATGATTGCAAGACCTGTAAAAAGGAATAGAACCAGCGTTACGTAAAACGATTTTAAATCTTTACGGGCATGAAAAACGGCACCCAAAATCCCTAAAATAAGTGGTAAAAAGAAATAGGTATTGCGACCTTTATTATTAAGCATGTCGTCGCTCAATTCTTTTTGTGTCCCTAGACGTGCCTCGTCTATAAAAGTAATACCGCTCAACCAGTTGCCATCATAAGAGTCCCATTCACCTTGTACATCATTTTGCCTGCCAGCAAAATTCCACATAAAGTAGCGCATATACATATAATTGATCTGGTAATTAAATAGGTAGCGCATGTTGTTTAAAAAAGTAGGTTTTTCTATTTCTACCGCCTCACTCAGCGACATCAGCACATCTGTATATTCTTTTGCATCTATAGTACCGCGCTGCAGCCTGCGTTCATAATCATCTAGTACCGATAATAATTCTTGATTGTTTTCATAGCCAGGTTTTATACTATACTCTAGTCCACCCATGAATTCAATATAATTAGAAGCTCGTGACGCATCAGTCATGCGGGCAAAAATCCCTTTATGTTTATCTACCGTATTAGGAACTGCGTCTTTATAATTGTTAACGATCACATATTTTCCTAGATTATAGTCTTTTTCATACTTAGGTTTTTCATCGTTAAAACCTTCATTTTCTTCAGTATCTGGATCGTCTCGTTCATAGCCTGCATACATATCAGTAAAATACTCACTGTAAAACAAGCCAGGCGCAGGATATTGTTCTCTGTTATAATAGGCTAAAAGAGAACGAGCATCTTCTGGTGCGTTTTCGTTAATAGGTGTTCCCGCATTGGCTCTTATAGGCAGCATGGTCCAGGATGAAAAACCTATAAGTACAAACATAATGCATATAGTGACGGTGTTTAATATGGGTAAGTTACGCTTTCGCGAAAGCGAGATTAAAAAAGCAAATAAACTAATGATCAATAATAATGCAATGACAGATCCCGAGTTGAAAGGCAAGCCGATATCATTGACAAAAAATAGCTCTAAATAACCAAAAATACTGAGCGTGTAGGGTAGTAGCAGTTTAAAAACAAATAACAAAATGGCGACAACAGCAACATTTGCAATGATAAAACTGAAAGCCGTGATGTTTTTATAATGTTTAAAATACCAGAGCATACCAATAGCTGGGATGGTCAAAATCCCCATAAAATGTATACCAAAAGAGAGTCCTACTATAAAAGAAATTAAAATTAACCAGCGGTTGCCGCGTGGTAGCAGCATATCTCGTTCCCATAAAAGGCCTGTGTAAAACATCACACTCATTAATAATGCTGCCGGTGCATACACCTCGGCCTCTACAGCATTGTACCAAAAACTATCAGTAACCGCAAAAGCAAGTGCCCCTATAGCGGCGGCACCTAGCACCATTACATCGCTGGCCTTATTTTTTAAAATATGGTTTTTTAACAGCAAGGTAAGCGACCAAAACATAAATAAAATAGTAAATGCGCTAGAAAAAACAGCTAGTAAATTAACGCAGTAGGCAATATCTGTAGCCTCTAGTGCAAAAATGGAAAAAACTGCTCCCATCATTTGATAAAGTGGTGCCCCTGGTGGGTGACCTACTTCTAGTTTTGAAGAAGTGGCAATATATTCACCTGCATCCCAATAACTTACTGTGGGTTCTACCGTGCTCCAAAAAATGATTAATGCCACGGCAAAAACTGCCCATCCTATCACTTTATTTAATTGTGCGTAATTCAATTTCATAGTACCATTTAACAATTGCGAAAATAAGATTTTATGCCCTTATGAGCCTTATTTTAATGTTTTTAAACGTTAAATAGCCCGCAGTCGTATAAGTTTTTCAAAGACTAATTTATTTTTCATATTTTAGCATTGGCACATGGTTGTTAAAGAATTGATTTACAGCAGGGTAAAAGTAATTTTAAAATCGGCTTTATTTTTTGCAATATTTATTTGCTGAAGTAAGGAATTGTTTTATTTTTGCAATCCAAATTTGTCCCATGGTGTAATGGTAACACTCCGGTTTTTGGTACCGTCATTCAAGGTTCGAGTCCTTGTGGGACAACAAAATAAAACCTCAATTACTTTTAAAAAGTAGTTGAGGTTTTTTGCTGCTATTAATTTGTTGATAGTTGATTGTTTTATCTCTTTTATTAAATGTCATTAGAAAATCTTTTATTCTTCTTTGATTCTCTTCAAAAATTTTAGCTATAATAATCAATGTATTTTTATAAAAGGCCTGACTTTCATATTACGCAAAATATCAATGAATTAACACACTGTTATTAATTATATAAACATTTCATCTACATTATTTTTCAAATAATTTTCATTTCATAGGTTACCTATTCAAAAAATCTTCATTAAGGGTTGTAGAACAATAAAACAATCTAAAATGGAATCAATACTAAATCAATTCAAAAGCAAGTCATCCACGGTGGAGACAGCTGAAAACGACTTTTCAAACAGCAATAAAAAAGTTACTAAGGTTAAAAGCTTTTCAGACTATGGGATTAAAAAGTCTGGATTAAATAGAGGTGATGCTGCATCATTAAAAATACATCTTAACTGGATCAAAGATGGTTTTGTGGTAGACGAAAATTATGATGCGCAGGCTGCTAGCGATAAGAAAAAGGCAGTTGAGGCTAAAATTGAAGACAAGAAAGCCGAAAAGCAAAAAGTTCTTGCCGAAAAAAAGGTGATTGAGGATGTACAAATCCCAAATAAAAAGCAAGACCGCAAAAATCTTAAAGATAGCATTGCCGAAATTCAAAATGATCTGGACAACGAGATGCTAGAAACAGGATTTCAAAGCACTAATTATTATATGTATGCTGGACTAACTATACTACTGGCGATTTATTTAATATTCTTTTACGCCTCCACTATATATTCGGCATTTTTTAGAAGTGCAGGTTTACTTATTGAAACTTCTGGTGATGACCTCGCCATGGTGATAGGTTCTATTTTTGATATGAATGGAATTTTAAATCCATCTCCTAATTTGATCATTGTTTACTTTGGATCTTTCATATTCTTTTCATTAGGTATCATACCACACACTATAAAAGGAGCTTATAAACAATTTAAAGTTTTCGCATTTCTTCTAGTAACACTTGTTATAGACGCCCTACTGGCTTATAAAATTGACAAGTCCATACATGAAATTAAAGTAATGGCTGGAATAGGAGAAGAGAACTGGGAGTTTTGGGCTAGCGAAAATTTTTATCTCGTACTTGCTTTTGGTTTTTTGGCTTATCTCGTTTTTGGATACATGTACTATTTGGCCATTGAAGAAAAAGAAAAAAAGAACCCTAAGAAAATAGCTCAGCGCAATATAGGGTTAATAAAAGAGGAGATTAAAGAAATTACTCTAGTGATCAACAAATACGAAGAAAAGATAGTTGAATTACAAGCTAAGGTTGATATGCTAGAGAGCCGTATCGAGATGCTACTCAAAAGACTCAATGATACTATGCTTAACCCTGAGGTTTTATCAGAAAGTTTAAATAGTTTCTACATGGGCTGGAGACAGTTCTTAAATAGCTCATCTGAAGATAGTAAAGAAAAAGATAGCTGTGAAAGCGTTTATGTACAGTTCATGGAAGAGAATTTTAAAACACTTCCATCAAACAACTAATTTAAATTTAATACATAGAAAAAATGAAATCGTTCCAAATATACAGTCTGATTATTGCACTAAGTTTTTTTAGTCTCGCTTTTGCGAAAGCGGAAACTACAATTAAACGTAAACCTATTAATTACACCATTATCCTAGATTTAAGTGATCGAGTTTTAAATGAAAAACAGCTACACTATGACATAGCTCAAATTCAACTGATCTTTCAAAAGTTTAAAAAGAAAGCTAAACGGAATTTGATTATTACTTCTAAAGATCGTTTTGTTGTGAAGATCATACCTCAAAAGGGCAGTTCACTTGATCATAATTATTTTGAAAACATATTACAACTGCGGCTAGATCAAATTCATATTAAGGATAAAAACAATCGCATGGAAAAGCTGGACTCTATGTTATGCAAAACTTTAAATCAATTAAAAGCTAATGCCATACAGGGTTCAAAGAAGTCAGATTATGCAGGGGTGGATTTATGGTCTTTTATAAATAGCAACCAGCAACAAATAATACTCCCCTTATATGACAATACCCTATTGATCTTGACAGATGGCTACCTGGATTTTGAGGATAATTCTCATGTCGTAAAAAAAGAAAATCAATTTACTGGTACTGGGTTTATTAAAACCCTCAATACTAACAATTGGAAATCTCAGGTTGAGGATAAAAAAATGGGATTACTACCTATTTCAATAAAGCATAAAGCGACATGGATCATATCTGGCTTAAAAAGTAAAAATCCAAAAGATCTGTTTCAGATTACTAAGGTCAAATACTTTTGGACTAAGTGGATCATGGAAAGCGCTAATGCATCGCCTCAATTCATTAACTATAGCACAGAAAGCCAAATCTTATCAGAACTCAATTCAATAACTCAATAATTTAATAAAACAAACAAAATGCAAGCAATATTAAAAGTATACAGCAATCCACACAACTATTCCCTAGACTTTCCAGATGAAGTTATCTCAATTCCTTCTTGTACTGTAGGCCTTAAAATGGCAAAATCAAATATCACCAGATTACGTAACACAGGTGTTTTTATAGCATATAAAATTGTAACAACAACGGGCCAGTTGAAATATAAGCTGCCTATTTACCCTGTAAAAATGGCTTGTTGATATTAGACTAAATTAGTAAGGTATTTCTTTTATCTTTACAATTTGAATAGAAGATTATCCTTACAAGTATGAGCAATACAGAATTAAAAGAACTAAGGCAAAATAAAGATTACCTAAAGCAGGTCTATCAAAGTTGTAAGGCTAATTGTTTTGCCTTTATGGCCAAATGTTTTGGATCTCAAAGTTTAACTGACGAGCAGATGCTTACCATTTATAATGATGCCATCATAGTTTTATATGAGAACGCTCAAAAGTCAGAATTTAAATTAACCTGCGCCATTCAAACATATATAAACTCTATTTGTAGAAATATGGCAAAGAGTAAGTTTAGAGAAGAAAAAAAACTTTTTAAAACTACTGATCTTGATACAGAAAACTTGGACTTCGATCACTCTATAAATGATGAGCTAGAAGAAATAAAAGCCGATAACCCATACATGACAGCAGTCTCAAAAGCATTAACGATCATGAAAGAAAAAGGTGGCAATTGTGCCGAAATCTTGACCATGTTCTTTTATCAAAAAGCTAGTATGGAAGAGATTGCCGCTCATTTTGATTATACCAACGCCAGAAATGCCAAAGTTCAAAAATCCAGATGTCAAAAAAGATTAAAAGATCTAGCACACCAGTTTATTAAAATATAATGAAGAATATACAAGACATATTAAGGAATACGTATCAAATCACTTTTAAAAAAGAAGTGGCTTATGACTGGTCTAACATTGCTACAGCACTGATAGAACAATCGCAACCTTACGAGTTTTTAAAGGAAAATTCTTTTCTAATTAACGAAGAGTCAAAAGAGAATGTTCTTTACTGGCAAGATCTCTTTTTCATGGAAATTGTGGAACGTCGGGATGAGATAGCCCCTTTTGTAATTGAAAAAATCAAAGACCATGAGCTTTTTAAAAGTAACTTAAAGTTTCTGAATATATTGCCTAAAGCCACTGTATCCGTGGGTAGAGAGCTTCTTATAGACCAATTAATGAGTGTCAGCGATAAGGATGCTGTTATCACAGACGATATCATCGAGATGGCTGTAAAAAAAAAATCTAGAGATGAGTTAAGGGAAAAATTTAAGGAATGGGATGGTGAGGGCTCTGAAACTTTAGAAGTGGATAGAGATGAAAATAAGGAGCCTGTATCATTTTTAAGAATTCAGTATTTCAAATACTTAGTTGCTGCAAGTGTAATAACTATTATTGCTGTTATAGGTTTTAATAACTTCAATAATGGATATGATTTTGATGATAGTCAATACGTTCAAGTCTCAAATGTAACAGTCCAAAAAAATACTGGTTTAGGTTTTTCAAGTGGAGAAAGTGAAAGATCTATTAGCGTTCAGATTTTTGATTATAATAAAGCAATGACCTCTAAAAATCCGAATTCTGATAAATTGGTTCTTAATACCTATCAATTCATGAATGAGAATTTAAAGTTGGTGCTCGAGAATAGCGATGCAAAAATTAAAGCCATAGAATTAGAGCAAAGTAATTTTTATTTAAAAATAGAGAAACAATTTTATAAGATAAATCCCTCTAATAAGTTTCAAAACTTAGAAAACCTGAAGGATCAAAAGATTATCGAACAACTTAACCGCATACTTTTTGAAAATGAATAAACTGGTGATTTTTACTTATTTTATGATTGCCTCTCAATTATCATTAGCTCAAGAGAATGATAAAAAGACAGTTCATGAAATATTTAATAAGCTAGTACTGGCTTATGGCAGTCCTAAAAGCGCCCCTCAATTAGAGTTTAGCAAGGTACAACTATCTACACCAGCTATTTATTATGCATCACCTAATGCTAGAATAGTAGTAGATAAAAAGTTTTTTGATATTTGTAAATTAATTAAAGGTTATGAAAGGGACGCCATGGCAGTTGTCATAAGTCATGAACTTGCTCATTATTACAACGACCATACGTTTTGCAGTGATTTTGCTTTTGCAATGAGGGGTAATGCGCAATTGAGTAGCAGGTTGAAACAGTTATCTAAATCTGAAAAAATAGCATTAGAGACAGAAGCCGATCTCAATGGCCTTTTTTATGCCGCCAGTGCTGGGTATACTCCATTTGTTATTTATGAGCAGTTATTAGAGGCTATTTATACAGCATATAAACTCAACGATAACATAGAAGGTTATCCTAGTAAAAAGGAGCGAATAGCAATATATTTAAAGGCGAAGGAAAAAGTGGAACAACTTTTTGTTATCTTTAAAGAAGGTATTGATGCCGGTATGAAAGGTAAATACGATGAGGCTGTAGAGAAATTTGAAACCATTAACAGATATTTTCCTTCTCGTGAGAATTACAATAATATAGGAGTGTTTTACGCATATAGGGCTTTGAGTATTTACCCTTTAAGTAGAGCGGCTTATAAAAAACCAGAAAGATTTGATTACCCATTACAAATTGAAAAAGAAAGTAGGCTAGTGGTTAAGCCTAAAACTCGCAATAATGGCCTACAAAATCAAGACTTAATTAAAGAAGCTCTATCAAACGCTCAAAAGGCTTTTGAGAAAGCTATAGCCCTAGACCCTAATTATTACAATAGTTACATAAATCTAGCATGTGTTTATGACTTATTGAATAATCCAGAAGCAGCACTAGGTGCTATTAAACAACTTCCGTTAGAACAACAAAATATCAAACGATCTAAAATGATTAAAGCGATCGCGTATTATCATATGGATATTAATAATAAAGCTGAGGAGTTATGGGTAGAAATTGGATTATAGCCATTTGTTTAGCATTTTTTACTTTTTTAAATACAAGAGCACAAAACCCAGACCCTGCAATAGAAAATTTAGGCTAAGTTCTAGGACAGATGTGTTATATTTACACTAATAAATTAGTTTTATGA
>CAZQGX010000072.1:0-13215 GCA_964593255.1 uncultured Flavobacteriaceae bacterium
CTGGTATCAATACAAACAAGAAGCATTTAATATGCTAATTAGAACTTAGCTATCAAAATTAAACTTATCGCCTACAGCAGCTTCTATTAAAAAACTGTAGTTTTTTTCTTATAAAGGCAAATGCACAACCTTTTTGGTCTCAAAAAACGGGTCTTCAAAAACATCTTCTAGTTCATAAATTTGTGCTTTAGGAAAATCTTTTAGTTCTTCTGTTAGGTCGCCACCTTTTAAATAAAGAATTCCGTTTTTTATGGTGTGAAAACTATCCTTTCTAACTTTATGCTTTACCCAGTTTACAAAATCTGGCATATTAGTCACTGCACGAGAGACGATAAAATCAAATTTGCCCTTAACTTGTTCAGCTCTTCCATGCTCTGTAGTTACATTTTTCAGCCCTAAAGCTTCTACGACTGCATTTACTACCTTGATTTTTTTACCGATGGCATCTATAAGGTGAAAACTAGTTTTAGGAAACATAATGGCCAGCGGTATGCCAGGAAATCCACCACCAGTACCCACATCTAGTACTCTGGTACCACCTGGTTTATTGGGTAAGCTTTCGCGAAAGCGAACTACCGACACAATCCCGAGAGAATGTAATACATGCCTTGTGTACAGCTGGTCTATATCTTTTCTAGAAATAACGTTGATTTGAGAATTCCACTCGGTATACAAATCTCCTAGTTTTGAAAACTGTTCTACCTGCTGATCTGTAATATGTGGAAAGTGTTCTTTTACAATTTGATGCACTACTTATAATTTGTGCAAAAATAATTATTAAATCTTTTTAAATGCGGTGGTTAATCACTAGGTTATGATATTTTTGTAACTTAATTATTTTAATTATGAATAAGCAATTATCTGATCGTATTAATAATTTACCTGTAAGCGCCACACTAGCCATGGCTGCCAAAGCTCGAGAGTTAAAAGAGCAAGGTAAAGACATTATAGGTTTAAGTCTAGGGGAACCAGATTTCAATACTCCAGACTTTGTCAAAGATGCCGCGATTAGGGCAATTAATGAAAATTACAACAGTTATTCACCAGTTGATGGCTATGTAGAATTAAAAGATGCCATTATCCATAAATTTAAAAGAGACAACAATCTTACCTATGACCGCAGCCAGATTGTAGTGTCTACAGGTGCAAAACAATCTATTGCAAATGTTGCGATGGTGTTGCTTAATAAAGGGGACGAATGCATTTTACCCGCGCCATACTGGGTAAGTTATGCCGCAATTGTAGAACTAGCCGAGGGCACACCAGTCGAGGTATATGCTGGTGTGGAACAAAATTTTAAAATCACACCTCAACAATTAAAGGAAGCCATCACTCCTAAAACAAAAATGATGCTTTTCTCTTCACCTAACAATCCTAGTGGCAGTTTATACACTACCGAAGAACTGCAAGGATTTGCAAATGTTCTTAAAGATCACCCAGATATTATTGTGGTAAGTGATGAAATTTATGAGCACATTAATTATACAGGTAAACATGCGAGTATGGCTGCCATACCTAGTATGTATGACCGTACTGTAACTATAAACGGAGTGAGTAAAGCATTTGCCATGACAGGATGGCGAGTGGGTTATATAGGCGCTCCTACCTGGATCGCTAGGGCTTGTAATAAAATGCAAGGGCAAATAACTAGTGGTACCAATTGTATTGCACAACGTGCGGTAATTACGGCGCTAGAGGCGCCTGTTTCAAAAATTCAATACATGATAGATGCATTTGCCAGGCGTCGCGATTTAATTTTAAAACTGCTTAAAGAAATAAAAGGCTTTAAAACAGATACCCCAGACGGTGCTTTTTATGTTTTTCCAGATGTTTCACAATGGCTAGGTACAACCGTTAAAGGACATAAAATTGAAACCTCTACCGACTTTTCTTTAATGATACTAGAAGAAGCAAATGTAGCAACGGTTTCTGGAGATTCTTTTGGGGCGCCTAATTGTATACGTATTTCTTATGCAGCTAGTGAAGAACAAATTATTGAGGCCATGAAAAGAATCAAAGAGGTGCTGTCTTAAAATTTTTATTTTTTATCCTACTAATTATATAAAACAGAGGCTATTTAAATGGTTTCTGTTTTTTTGTGCAAATCTGAAATTTATGAATATTAAAGCGTGGCTTTTAAATATAATTTAAAGAACACTAAGTAGTTTATTTAATACACTTGAATTTCATAACCAGTGGTCCACAACTAGCAATTAAGCCCCTGCCCTTTTTATGAATAGAATTTAAAATAGGCTTTAACAAACTAAAAAAACAATTCATAAATTAAAATAACAAAAGCCTATCATACCCTGTAATCAAAAAAGTTTAGGCAACTTTATTACTTATTAATGTCCCATCCTGTTATAGATTAAAAAATTTAAACTTTAATAACTAGACTAGAACCGCCTGCTATATCTACCGGTTCCGCCAGAAAAAAGGCGTAAATAAAATTAATACGGTAAACAACTCTAACCTACCTATTAACATTAAAAAACTGCACCACCATTTTCCTAATCGTGGTAGTCCAGCAAAATTATCGACAGGAGAAAGATTACCAAATGCTGGTCCTACATTACCCAGACTACTTAATGAACCACCTATCGCAGTCTCAAAGTCTAGTCCCAATGCTGCAAGGACAGTTGCACCTACAATAAAAGACAACATATAAAGTATAAAGAAACCCAAAATATTAAATACAATACCACTGTTCAAAGCCTTGCCATTATAACGCACTGGTAAAACCGCATTAGGATGTAAGGTTCTTTTAAATTCCATAATCCCATTGCGTATCAAAATAATATGTCGCATCACTTTAACCCCTCCAGCGGTAGAACCTGCACTACCACCTATAAAAAATAATCCAAAAAACATAATGGTTAAAAATGGGGACCACATGGTAAAGTCTGCCGTTACAAAGCCAGTGGTAGTTATAATTGCAAGTACTTGAAATGTACTGTGCCTTAAAGCACTTTCTGCCTCACCTAGTACCATAGGATGCGCAATGTTAGACGCGGCAGGATTTGCAAACAAATAGATCAAAATTGCAGCTAGAACAGAAAATCCTAAAACAAAACTACAAAACCATTTAAACTCGGTATCACGCAATATTTTGCTAAATTTTCCTTTAAATGCAAAATAACTCAATACAAAATTAGTCCCAGCAATAAACATAAACACAATAATAATCCATTGAATTGCAGGGGCATCATTCCAGTAGGCAGTACTTGCATTTTTAGTAGAAAAACCACCTGTAGAAAGTGTGCTTAATGCATGATTAACAGCATCAAACCAACCCATGCCTGCAATTTTAAGCAATACGGTTTCTAGGCCAGTAAAACCTACGTAAATCAACCACAGTCTTTTTGCGGTGTCGGTAATACGAGGGTGTAATTTATCGGCACTTGGACCAGGTGCCTCGGCAGCAAATAGTTGCATACCACCTATTCCTAACAAAGGTAAAATGGCAACTGCTAGTACAATAATACCCATCCCCCCTATCCAGTGGGTAAGACTGCGCCAAAAAAGAATTCCTTTGGGCATTACCTCAATATCATTCATAATACTGGCCCCTGTTGTTGTAAAGCCACTCATGGTTTCAAAAAAGGCATCGGTATAATTTGTAATAGCACCAGTAAACATATAAGGCATGGTCCCTGCAAAAGCCATAATTAACCAGCCTAAAGTCACGATAAGATAACCTTCCCTTTTTCGAAGTTCTTTTACATGGTTGCGTGTTAAAAACATGATCAAGCCGCCCAGTGTAACAGCAACACCAGATGCTGCCAGTATTTCAAGCCCCTCTTCTTCTCCATAAAAAGCGCTTACTAGAGCACTTAAAGACATAAAACCACCATTAAAAACTAATAGCAGCCCCATTATGAAAGAGATAATTTTATAATTGAGCTTTGTCATTATAAAAATAGTTTTTCAACTTTGGCAATCGATCGTGGTAAACAACAAACCACTACTCGATCGCCTGCCTGTATTTTAAAACTTCCTAAAACTATATTTCCCACTCCATTTCTTATCACACCACCTATAATGGCGCTTCTAGGTACTCCTGCATTTACAATTGTTTTACCGCACACATAACTTTCTGGTTTTACAATAAATTCTAGCAACTCTGCATTCATATTATTAAGTTTAGTCATGGCGACAACCTCTCCCTTGCGCACATATCTAAAAATATTGTTTGCAGCTAGTAGTTTTTTATTAATTAACGTATCAATACCTATACTGTGTGACAATTGAAAATAATCCATGTTTTCTACTAGCGATATGGTTTTTTTCACGCTTTTACTTTTTGCCATAAGACAAGAAATAATATTGGTCTCACTGTTACCAGTTACGGCAATAAAAGCATCCATTTCATGAATATTTTCTTCTTCTAGCAATTCTACATTGCGCCCATCGCCATTTAAAACCAAAACCTCCGGCAGGGCATCTGCTAGATCAAATGCTTTTTTAGCATCTTTTTCTATAAGTTTTACATTAACCCCTGCATTAGAAAGTTGCATGGCACTTTGTTTACCTATATTACTGCCACCCAGTATCATTACATTGCGCATGGTTTGTTTTGTCTTGCCAGTAAGTTTATATAACTCTTCTACCCCACCAGTTGTGGTTATAAAGTACACTTGATCACCCTCTTTAAATTGTGTATCACCACGTGGGATGAGTGTATATTGTGTACCAAAACGCTGTATGGCGATGGGCATAAAATGAACTTCAGGAAAAATCTCACCTGCCTGTTGTACTGTTTTACCTACAAACTGTGCAGTGCGTTGCAAGTTTACACCCACCATGGTGAGTGCGCCATCTTCAAATTCATAACTGTCGTTAAAAGCACTTTGATTAAGTAATAATTCAATTTCCTTACTGGCAAGTGATTCGGGCGATATCAACTCGTCAATACCAAAACCTGAAAAACCTATAACCTCTTGATGCTCCAAAAACTCGGTATTTGTAATACGTGCAATGGTGCGTTTTGCGCCTAGCTGTTTTGCAAGTACACTAATAGTGATATTTGTAGTCTCACTGCTGGTTACAGCTATAACCAGATCTGCCTGGGCTATTTTAGCATCTTGCAAAATTTTAATAGAGGTAGAATCCCCTCGCAACACCCTTATATCTAGATGGGTATCTGCATAAAGTAAATTTTCTTGCAGTGTATCGATAAGGGTAATATCTTGTGATTCATAAGATAATAATTTTGCAAGATGAAAGCCTACTTCACCCGCCCCAGCAATGATAATTTTCATAAATTGATATCAATTTAATTTCAAAGATAGTAGAATGTAAGTTGATAAGTAAAATTTGAATATAATTTAACGGTAAAGGTGGTAGTTATCTCGCTTTCGCGAAAGCGGAATAGCAATAACCTCAACGCCCTTTATTATCTTTGCGATCTAAAATAATAAACGTGTCCGAAGAAATAAAGCCATACAACGAAGATTCTGGGAAAAAAGAACAAGTTACAAAAATGTTTGACACCATAAGTGGTGAGTATGACGGTTTAAATCGTTTGCTTTCACTAGGTTTAGATCAAAAATGGCGTGATAATGTGGTAAAAATGGTTGCTGCACACCGTCCTGAAATCATCATGGATATAGCCACAGGCACGGGCGACCTAGTCATTAAAATGGCACAACAAACTAGTGCCAAAAAATTAATAGGTCTTGATATTTCTAGCGGCATGCTAGAGATCGGAAAAATAAAAGTAAAAGAAGAACAACTGGATAAACGTATAGAAATGGTTTTGGGTGATTCTGAAAACCTATCTTTTAAAGACGGTTCTATAGACGCCATAACAGTTTCTTATGGTGTGCGTAATTTTGAGAATCTTGAAAAAGGACTTTCTGAGATTTTAAGAGTGTTAAAACCTGGTGGGATTCTGGTAATTCTTGAAACTAGTGTGCCTACAAAATTTCCATTTAAACAAGGTTATTATTTTTACTCGGGTCTTATCGTTCCCACGCTAGGAAAATTATTTTCTAAAGATAAAACCGCCTATGGATACCTATCAAAAAGCGCTTCAAAGTTTCCTTATGGAGAAAAGTTCAACAATATTTTAAATAAAGTTGGGTTTATAGATGTAGTTAACGAGTTGCAATTTCATGGTGCTTCTACCATTTACAAAGCTTCAAAAGCCTAATTATGAAAAACCTGATCACTGTTATAATTGTTGCACTAGGGTTCACAACCGCAAGCGCCCAATTATTTCCCAGAGAAAAAATTAAAAATCTAGAAAATTTTGACCAGAAACGAGTCTCTTGGGGTTATTATCTGGGCTTTAATTCTTATGACTACAAGTTTGATTATAACGAGGTAACTAATGATATTGTCACAGAAACCAGTGTAGGTTTTAATGTAGGTCTTGTAGGTGATTTACGTTTAAATGAATACTTTAATCTACGCCTAGAGCCAGGGATTGTTTTTGCTACCAGAAACCTAAACTTTCCCGACCCGTCATTACTTACTATGGCCGACATGCAGCGAGAGGTTACCTCTACTTATGTACACATACCTTTACTTCTTAAATTTTCTACTAAAAGATTAAACAACTGGAAACCTTTTATTGTTGCAGGGGCTTCTTATTCTAGAAATTTAAGTAGTAATGAAGAAAATCCTAATGACAATAGCTCTGGACAGTTCAGACAAGTGACAAATGTGATCAATTATGAACTGGGTATAGGTGTTGATCTATATTTGTTTTATTTTAAATTTTCTCCTTCTATAAGAGGGGTTTTTGCAACACAAGACGAGTTAGTGCGCGACATAGACCCCAACAGTGCCTGGACGGGAAATATATCCAGCATGCAATCTAGAGGTATTTTTATCAATTTTACTTTTCAGTAATAATTACAGCGATGTAGACCGCAGCCACTCCCCTAATATAAGAGAGGTAGCCATGGCAACGTTTAAGCTTTCTGTTTTTTGCTGCTCACCGTATTGAGGGATACTTATAGGCGTACCTTTTTGTAAAAGATTATTATGAATGCCGTGAGATTCATTACCCATGATTATTATTGCATTCTGCGGTAATTGCGTTTCATAAATACTTGTGCCGTTCATTAATGTAGGGAAAACAGGTAAAGAGGTGGTCTCTACATAAGAAACTAAATCTGTATAATGAATTTGAACCCTAGCAAGCGATGCCATACTAGCTTGTACACATTTATAGTTAAAAACATCTACCGTTTCATGACTACACACGATATGCTTAATGCCAAACCAGTCTGCCAGACGTATGATTGTACCTAGATTACCAGGGTCTTTAATGTCGTCTAGAGCAATAATTTTACCCGTTGTGGGTAGTTCTTGCTTTTCGGGCATTTTAAAAACAGCTAGATAACCAGGTGGTGTTTTAAAGTTAGATAAAGTGTTCATTTCTTTACTGGTTATTAGCGCTGGGTCTAGATCGTCTAGATAGTGATTACCATCAGTGATAAAAAGATCAGTAGCATTAATGCCAGAATGTATAAGCTCTTTTATAGATTTATAACCCTCTACCATAAATAACTGATGGGCATCACGGTTTTTTTTTCTGTTAAGAGATTTGAACAGCTTTAACTTGCTTTTTGTAATCATTTATAATCGTATTTTTGAACAATTTATTATGGAAAAAACAGGACTTCATGCAAAAATAGGCTTAATTATATTGCTACTTATGCTATTGATTTCTTGTGATGCCATAAAACGTGTTCCTGAGGGTAAAACACTACTTACAAAAAACAGTATTTTTATAGACAGTACTGCTCCCAAAGACCCTAGAGTAAAGACACTACCAGTACTACAGCCCAATCAAAAAATACTCACCATCCCGCTCAGGTTGCATATTTACAACCTTGCAAGACCCAATCGAGACTCTATTTATTTAAAGTGGATGCAAGACAATCCAAAAGGTTTAAAAAGACGTAATGCCATACTTTCTGAAAAACAAACCATCGCCCTGGGTCAGGGTCTAGTCGATTTTAACAATTGGTTAAAGCGCACCGGTGAAGCCCCTGCACTAATTGACAATAATGCTATTGAAAAGTCAAAAGAAAACCTCAGGGCCTGGTACTGGAATCAAGGCTGGTTCAATACACAAGTAGAACATAAAATTATGAATAGCAAAAAAGATAAAAGAGCTAGCATAGAATATTATGTAAACAGGCAACAGCCCTATACCATCGATAGTATCAATACAATAATAAAAACACCAGTTATCGACTCGTTGTACCAGCTGGTAAAAAATAACAGCGTACTTAAAAAAGGAAATCAATATTTTACCCCAGATATAAATACCGAAAGAGAACGACTCAATACCCATTTCCGTAATCATGGTCTCTATCATATGGAAAAAGATAATATAAGGTTTGAAGGTGATACGGTAAACACAAATAACAAGGCAAACATTACCTTAATTATTAACGATAGAGAAATACAACAAGGTGACACCACAGCACTAGTTCCTTATAAAATACATCATATAAGCGAGGTAAACATCATACCAGATTTTCAAAATACCTCTATCAATACCGTTGCAGATACAGTAGGTTATAAAGATTACAACATTATTAATTACGGCAAGCGCAAATACAAAAAAAGCACCCTTACCGATGCTATATTTTTTAAAAAAGGTGATTTATATAGAGACATAGACCGCAATAGAACCTATAGAAGGATTACAGAGTTACAAAGCTTTTTATACCCAACTATTAGCTATATACAAGACCCTGCAGACTCTACAGGAGCAAATCTTATCGCAAATATTTTATTAACATCAAAAAAGAAATTCGAATTTACCTATGGAGTAGAAGGAACACACAATAATATACAGGCCATAGGTCTAGGGGTAAATACCTCTTTATTAATTAGAAACCTTTTTAAAGGTAGCGAGCTGCTAGACATTTCTTTTAGAGGTAATATAGGCGCCAGTAGAAATTCAGCCAATGGTGATTCTAGGTTTTTTGATTTACAAGAATTAGGTGTAGATACCCGATTAAGTTTTCCTAGGTTGTTCCTACCTTTTGAGGTAGACGAGTTGATTCCTAAATACATGTCTCCTTTTACTAATTTTTCTGCTGGGTTTTTCAGTCAGACTAATATTGGTCTTGATAAACAAAGTCTTAATGGTGCACTTACCTATAACTGGCGACAGACTGCTATAAAAAGCACAAGATTAGATCTAATCAATGCACAATATGTGCGCAATCTAGACCAAGGTAATTTCTTTAATGTTTACCAAAGTAGTTATGGCAGCATTAATGACATTGCAAACAATTTAAATATAACCGATCCTATTTATGTAAATAGCGATGGCAATCTAACCATACCACAAGGTACAACCGCTTTTATAAATGACGGTATTGCAGGCAATCTAGGCGCCTCGCCAGCCCAAAGAGAGGTGATCAGAAATATAAGAGAACGCAGGGACCGATTGTCTCAAAACAACTTGATCATCTCCTCTAGTTACAACTGGATACGCAACACTAGAGAAGGTATTTATGACAATGAGTTTTCGAGATTAAACATAAGACTAGAGGCAGCTGGTAACACTTTATCTGGAGTGTCTAGTCTACTAGGCATCAATAAAAATGAAAACGGAAGAAGAGAAGCGCTAGGTGTGGCATACAGCCAGTACATAAAGACTGAGGTTGATTATATCAAACACTGGCAGTTTGTAAACAAACATGTTTTTGCCATAAGGGCTTTTGGCGGTATAGCAATCCCTTATGGCAATTCAAACAACATACCGTTTATACGCTCATTTTTTGCTGGTGGCCCTAACGATAATAGGGCATGGCAAGCCTATGAATTAGGTCCAGGGAAAACAGGAGGACTAAACGATTTTAACGAGGCAAATATGAAACTGGCTTTTAATGCAGAATATAGGTTTCCTATTTCGGGAGCATTTGAAGGTGCTATTTTTGCAGATCTAGGTAATATTTATAATGTACTTGATATAGAAGATGATCCAGAGGCGATTTTTAACAGCATCAATGATCTAGAATACCTGGCACTAGGTACTGGCGCTGGGTTGCGGTATAATTTTGGCTTTTTTGTGTTGAGGTTTGATATAGGTTTTAAAACATACAATCCTGCGCTACAGGCAAATGAAAGATGGTTTAGCGAATTTAAATTATCCAGATCTGTTCTTAATGTAGGGATAAATTATCCATTTTAAACAGTTGTGCCTTACTAATAATTTAGGTCACTTCGCTTTTGCGGGAACAGTACCTAGAATAACTTTATCTATATAATAATCAATTTTTTATTTAGCATTAACCAGTAAACATTGCTTTTTAATAACTAAAGCAATAATCACTTATTCTATTTGTTAAAACCTTAAATCAAGTGAATATAAAAAGGCATTTATTTTTGCTTATTTTTGCTAATCAATTTTATAAAGTTATGAGTCACAATATCAAACCAGGAGTTGCAACAGGCGACCAAGTTCAAGAAATTTTTAACCATGCCAAAGCAAATGCTTATGCACTACCAGCAGTTAATGTTGTGGGTTCAAACACAGTAAACGCAGTGATGGAAACAGCGGCAGCGTTAAATTCTCCCGTGATTATTCAATACTCAAATGGGGGTTCTGTTTTTAATGCTGGTAAAGGTTTAAATAATGATCATCAAAAAGCCGCTATTCTAGGTGGTATCGCAGGTGCAGAACATATTCACAGACTTGCCGAGGCATACGGTGCTACCGTAATTTTACATACCGATCACTGTGCAAAAAATTTACTGCCGTGGATTGATGGATTATTAGATGCTAGTGAGTTACGCTTTCGCGAAAGCGGAAAAAGTTTATATTCCTCTCACATGTTAGATTTAAGTGAAGAACCGCTAGAAGAAAACATAGAAATTTGTAAAAGATACCTAGAAAGAATGTCCAAAATGGATATGACTCTAGAAATCGAACTGGGAATTACAGGTGGTGAAGAAGATGGGGTTGATAATAGCGATGTAGACGAATCTAAATTATACACCCAGCCAGAAGAAGTGGCATATGCCTATGAAGAGCTATCAAAGGTGAGTGATAAATTTACAATTGCAGCGGCTTTTGGTAATGTACACGGTGTTTACAAGCCTGGTAATGTAAAACTTACCCCAAAGATTTTAAAGAACTCACAAGAATATATTTCAAAAAAATACAATGTAGAACACAATCATATTGACTTTGTATTTCACGGTGGCTCTGGCTCTACTCTAGAAGAAATTAGAGAAGCCATAGGTTATGGTGTTGTAAAAATGAACATCGATACAGATTTACAATGGGCATTTGCAGACGGTATAAAAAAATATATGGACACTAATAACGATTTCTTGCTGTCGCAAATAGGAAATCCATCTGGTCCTGATGCACCTAACAAAAAATATTATGATCCTCGCAAATGGTTGCGTGTGGGAGAAGAATCGTTTAAAGCTAGACTGAAACAGGCTTTTGAAGATTTAAATAACATCAATACATTATAAATTAACCTAGCATTTAAGTCTGTAAAGATTTAAATGCTATTTTTATATAAAACAACATGGGATTAGATTGGTTTAAAAGGGATAAAAAAGGTATCACCACACCCACCGAGGCAAAAAAAGATACCCCTAAAGGTTTATGGTACAAATCACCTACTGGTAAGATTGTAGACACCGATCAACTGAAACACAATTTTTATGTAAGTCCAGAAGATGGGTATCATGTAAGAATAGGAAGTGAAGAATATTTTGAAATATTATTTGACGATAATAAATTTAAAGAACTAGATGCAAACATTACGTCTAAAGACCCTTTAAAATTTGAAGACACTAAAAAATATACCGATAGACTAGAAGCTGCACAAAAGAAAACAGGTTTAAAAGACGCTGTGCGCACTGCTATAGGTAAATCAAACGGCAATGACATAGTTATTGCCTGTATGGATTTTGCTTTTATAGGTGGTTCTATGGGTAGTGTGGTAGGAGAAAAAATTTCTCGTGCTGCAGATTATTCGTTAAAACACAACATCCCATTAATGGTGATTTCAAAATCTGGTGGTGCCCGTATGATGGAGGCCGCATTATCATTAATGCAACTGGCAAAAACTAGTGCAAAGCTTGCACAATTAAGCGATGCGGGCATCCCTTATGTTTCTTTATGTACCGACCCTACTACAGGTGGTACCACAGCATCATTTGCCATGCTAGGAGATATAAATATAGGTGAACCAGGCGCGCTAATTGCTTTTGCAGGACCGCGAGTGGTAAGAGACACCACCGGTAAAGAGTTACCAGAAGGTTTTCAAACAGCCGAATTTTTATTAGAAAAAGGATTCCTAGATTTTATATGCCCTAGAAGCGAGTTGAAAGCTAAAGTAAATTTATACCTCAACTTAATTTTAAATAGAAAAATTGAAGTTGTTGCTTAAACCCTTATTCAAATTATTTAAAAACCGCTTCTAAGTCACATGACTGCGAAGTGGTTTTTTTATTAAGGCTTTACAAAAGACTTTAATCTTTGATTAATGAAGTGGTCTATATTTATGATAATTTAATTAAAATTAGGTCTAATAGAAAAAATGATTGTTTTTTATGTATTTCAAATCTATTTAAAGTTTCCTAAATGGGATGGTGTTGGAAAAGAAAACGAAAAGGAATTATCACTTTTTATAAACTTTATACTCTTTGATCCCATGAAAACAGTCTGTTGAATGTTAAAAAGCCGCATCAAAACTTTTAACTATAGATTTGTGCGCTATAAGTAATGCCCCCTTTTAATAAAGATCAATAAATCTCTGATAATTACTCAGCTTTTTACGGGTTATTCAAAATTGGCGATTCTTTTTCTTGAAATACCTAAAACATTAAAAAAATGATTCCAGAAGGTGCCTTTCACGGCGGGTTCACCTAATTCACCGCCCGATTTTAATGTGAACTTTAAAGCCCCAACTATTATATCATTCTAAAACTTAATGCCGTTAGCCTTTGCTATATTTTGTTGCAAATATGTATGAAAATAATAAGAGAAACTTATTACTGTTTGACTATTATTACCTGACAATTACATTCTAAAACTCAATTGACCATGCTTTTATACATCGCATAAACAACAACCAGTTATTTCTATCTCACATACGCCTCTTTCTACAACGATATAAACTTATTTCTATATAGCTTTAGTAACTCAATAAAACCGACTTTAACCCAACTTGCAAATCTGTTCCCCAATTTTGACTTATTTCACCTTTTTTC
>CAZQGX010000073.1:0-12393 GCA_964593255.1 uncultured Flavobacteriaceae bacterium
GAAAACCAGCGCTAAAAAAGAGTTGTCCTTCTATAAAAGCAAGTGCCTAATCCTCCATTTCCCCCTTATCTAGTATCCCGGATCAGTCAACAGAGCATATAGCGTTGGCCTACAGTCACGCCATATGCTTAGTTATTGTAAAACGTTTTTTTAATTCACATTGTTATATTTATTTTTCCTTTTCTCAAAAGCAATTGCACCGCCTTCAAGAATAGTGCAAATTCCATCATTAATTATTTCATTTTCAAGCGAGCCAGAAATATAATTCAAAGAACCAAGATCGTTTTTAGCTATTATAATCTGTTCTGAATCAGAATTGACAACTAGATTTGCATTATGAGAAACAATAATTACTTGTCTGAATTCTTTAATTTCTGTAAATAATTGAATTAATTCTTCATTAATAAATTCGTTATCTAAATCATCTTCGGGTTGGTCACCTTTAAAAAAGGAATATGACATCACGCAAAAAAAGAGTAACACCTCTGATTTCTTTGAAATAAATACGATTATACATCAATTAAAAGCAGGTCTAAGAAGTGTGTATTCATGGATGCATGAAGGGCATATCGAAAAGTATCTAGATGAATACAGCTACCGTCTAAACAGGTCAATTCATAAGCAAACAATATTTGATAACCTTATATCTAGAATGATGAAACATAAACATACTGGTTATAAAGATATTATACTAAGTAGCTAAATTTACACCTCTAAAATTAAAAATCAAAAATACAGTCTAATAGAAAATAAAATCAGGTAGATTTATTTATTATCGGACATATATGCAATACTATATAATATCATATAAGTTTGTACATCTGTAAACCTCAAATTGTAACTTTGCGAGATGAAAGTTAAAAGTTTACGTTTATTTATCACTTCGATTTTTCTACTTGTTTTGCAGGTAGTTGGTTACTATTGCTTGCGGTTTTTTCCTGCAAAAGTAGAGTCTATATACAGCATAAGTATTTATCCCTATATTGCAAAATCCATGAGATTTGGGTTAGGCTGGATTCCATTTTCTTTTGGTGATATTGTTTATACAGGATCTATATTGCTTGTAATAAGATGGTTATGGATAAGCAAGAGGGATTTAATCACGCTTTCGCTACAGCGGTATACACAACTATTTATCTCTATCAATATTATTCTAGCCTTGTTTCATTGCATGTGGGGGTTTAACTATTATCGAGAGCCATTGCACAAAGTTTTAAACATAGAAAAAGAATATACAACTGAAGAGTTGCAAAAAGTTGTTTTACAGTTTGCTGATAATTCAAATAGGTTGCACGAGTTGTTACAAAAAACAGATTCACTGCCTGTAGCATTTTCTAGATCACAACACGAGCTTTTTAAATTGGCACCCCAAGGTTTTGAGGCAATTTATACTACCTACCCTACTCTAGATTATGGCCCTGCTAGTATCAAAGAGTCCTTACTAACAATACCTTTAACATATATGGGATACAGTGGTTATCTCAATCCGCTTACTGGCGAGGCTCAGACCAATGCGTGGATCAATAATTATAAAACTCCTGTACTTACCTTGCATGAAATGGCGCATCAATTAGGATTTGCAAAAGAAAACGAAGCCAATTTTATTGCAATTATTGCAGGACTATATCATAAAGATCTTTATTTTCAATATAGTGCAAGTATATTTGCATTGCGTTATTGTCTCAATGATTTGTATCGCCGCGATCCCGCTGCTTATGACCGTATAAGACCCATGATCAACGACGGTATTTTTAAAAATTATAAAGAACAAGAATATTTTTGGAAAGCCTATCAAGGGGTTGTTGAAGAGGTCTCGCAGGTAACTTATAACGCTTATCTCAAGGCAAACAATCAGCCAGATGGTATGAAGAGTTACAGTTATGTGGTAGCACTTCTTGTTAACTATTACAAATAACTTTTTGGCTTTTTAAGATTTTATTATGAATCCAACTTTTGGGTCGGTATACCTTTATAAAATAAATTTTAATTCATGAAAAAAATATTTTATTTCTTTATTCTAGCTTGCTTTTCGTTGCAGGCACAAGATTATTTTCCTAACAATGACGACATTAGTGCAGTAAGCAACATTACTCGTGCCATTACCAACGCCACCATTGTTACCAGTCCAGGAAAAACAATTCAAAATGGAACCATTATCATTAAAAATGGAAAAATACAAGCCATAGGCAGTGGCATCAACCTACCCAAAAATGCAGTGGTAGAAGATGCAAATGGCAACTATGTGTATCCATCTTTTATAGAATCTTATGGCGATATAGCCATGAAAAAGCCTTCTAGAGCCAGTGGTGGTGGACCACAATATGACGAGGGTCGTAAAGGATATTACTGGAATGACCATATAAGAGCAGAACAAAGAGCCATGGATTATTATGAATATGATGATAAAGAAGCAAAAAAATATATAGATGCTGGTTTTGGCACCATGCAAACACACCTGCAAGATGGTATTGCTCGTGGTAATGGTATGTTAATAGCACTAGATAATAATAGTACAGATGAAAATCGAATCTTAAAACAAGAAAGCGGTAATTTTTTCTCATTAAGAAAAAGTGTGCAGTCTAGACAAAGCTATCCTACTTCTATGATGGGAGCGCTTGCATTATTAAGACAAACACATTTTGATGCAGACTGGTATGCAAAAGGACATAGCGATACCAAAGACCTTTCTTTAGAAGCACTTAATGCAAAGAAAAATTTTGTGCAAATATTTGATGCAGGAGATAAAAAAAATGTTTTAAGAGTTGATCAACTGGGTGATAGAATAGGAAAACAATTTGTAATTGTAGGAGGTGAGGATGCCTATGAAATGATAGCCGATGTAAAAGCCACAAATGCTGCGCTTATCGTTCCTGTTAATTTTCCAGATGCTTATGATGTTTCAAATCCAAATCTAGAATGGTTTGTGAATCTAGGCGACATGAGAGAGTGGAAACAAGCCCCTGGAAATTTAATGATGCTTTCTAAAGCGGGTATCACATATGCTGTGACAACAAAAGACCTTAAATCTCCTGCAGATTTGATAAAAAAACTACAACAAGCCATCACATATGGATTGACCGAGGATCAAGCCCTTGCGGCACTTACCACCACACCAGCTAGTATGTTACAAATTACCGACATGGTAGGAACACTAGAAAAAGGAAAACTAGCCAATTTTATCATGACATCTGGCAAACTGTTTGAAAAAGATACCGAGATCTATGAAAACTGGGTAAAAGGTTCTAAACATGTAATAAAGGACAGAAATACAAAAGATATTGACGGAGATTACACTACTTCAATAAATAATGTTGATTATAAAATTGCTGTTTCAGGAAAAGGAAAAAATTCTTCTGTGAAAATAGATAGCACTACCCTAGGTTCAAAAATTACTTATGACGGTGATTGGATCAATATCGTGACAACTCAAAAAGAACCCACACAAAAAGAGTACACTAGATTTCTAGCAACAACACAAGATGAAAACTTAAAAGGAACCGCTTATTTACCAAATGGTCAAGAGGTATCTTTTCTTGCCTTAAAAAGCACAAAGAACACAAATGGAAAAGAAAACAAAGAAGATGAAGAAAAACAAGACGACATTGTAGTACTTAAAGAAATGGGACCTATTACTTTTCCAAACATAGGTTATGGCAGCCCATCAAAACCTGTCGAAGAAAACATTTTATATAGCAATGCAACGGTTTGGACCAATGAAAAAAACGGTATTTTAGAAAATACTGATGTACTTGTTAAAAATGGTAAAATTTCAAAAATTGGAAAAAACCTTTCAGCTAGTGGGGCTAAAATTATTGATGCCACAGGTAAACACTTAACTAGTGGTATAATAGACGAGCACAGTCACATCGCCATAGACAATGGTGTCAACGAGGCAGGTCACAACTCTACTGCCGAGGTTACTATAGAAGACGTAGTAGACCATGAAGACATTAACATTTATAGAGACCTGGCGGGCGGCGTTACCACCTCACAACTGTTGCACGGCAGTGCAAACCCTATAGGTGGTCGCAGTGCCATTATCAAATTAAAGTGGGGATACAATGCAAACGAAATGATTTATAATAACTCACCAAAGTTTATAAAATTTGCTTTGGGAGAGAATGTAAAACAATCGCGCTATCAAAACGGCGTGCGTTTCCCACAATCTAGAATGGGTGTAGAACAAGTATTTGAAGATTACTTTTCAAGAGCGCGCGAGTATGCAAATAGTAAAGATTCAGATAAATTCCGTTATGATGAAGAAATGGAAGTGCTACTAGAAATTCTAGAAAGTGAGCGATTTGTTTCTTGTCACTCATATGTACAAAGCGAGATCAATATGTTAATGAAGGTTGCAGAAAATCACGGTTTCCGTATCAATACTTTTACACATATTCTTGAAGGTTATAAAGTAGCCGATAAAATGGCAGCTCACGGTGCAGGTGGCTCTACATTTAGCGACTGGTGGGCATATAAGTATGAAGTAAACGACGCCATTCCTTACAATGGTGCCATCATGCACGCACAAGGGGTAATAACCGCTTTTAATTCTGACGATGCCGAGATGTCTAGACGTCTAAATCAAGAGGCTGCTAAAGCCGTAAAATACGGTGGTGTAAGTGAGGAAGAAGCATGGAAATTTGTAACCCTTAATCCAGCAAAATTATTACATATAGACGACCGCACAGGAAGTATAAAAACTGGAAAAGATGCCGATCTTGTATTGTGGAATACCCATCCCTTGAGTGTTACCGCAAGACCTGAAGTAACCATGATAGATGGTATTGTGTTTTTTGACAAAGAACGTGATTTACGCTTTCGCGAAAGCATAAAAAAAGAAAGACAACAGTTAGTAAACGAGATGATCCTAGCCAAAAACAAAGGCATGAAAACTCAAACACCAAAGAAAAAAGATAAAACCCTATACGAATGCGAAACTATTCACTGGTAATCTATAATAATATGAAAAAAATACTTTACAGCATCTGTGCCCTATTTGTCTTTATGACCACAGCGCAACAAACACCTGGCCCTTTACAGACAAAGGCTTATACGATAATGAACGCCACTGCCCATATAGGTAATGGCGAGGTAATTGAAAACTCGGTGATCATGATAGAAAAAGGAGTCATAACAACAATAGCCGATGCTACTGTGGTAAAAATTGATCCTAAAGGCGAAATAATACAAGCATCGGGCAAGCATGTATATCCTGGTATTTTTGCTATGAATACTACTTTAGGACTAGTCGAAGTAGATGCGGTAAACGCCAGTGATGACGAGAGGGAGATAGGTACTTTTAATCCCCACATAAGATCGTTAATTGCTTATAATTCAGAAAGTCGTGTAATCGAATCTATGAGACCTAATGGTGTGCTAATTGCACAAGTGGTACCTCGTGGCGGTCGTATAAGTGGTAAATCTAGTGTGGTACAATTAGATGCTTGGAATTGGGAAGACGCCTCTATACGTACCGATGAGGGGCTTCACATTAACTGGCCATCTAGTTTCAGTAGATCTGGAAGTTATTACAATCCGGGTCCTATAGAACCCAGTAAAACTTATGACAAACAAATTACAGAACTTTCGGATTTTTTAAATAGTGCTCGTGCCTATAATAGCAACCCAAAACCAGAGAGTTTGAATTTAAAATACCAGGCTTTACAAACTGTACTAGAAGGTAAAGAAAATGTTTATTTTCATGTAGATGGAGAAAAAGCTATTGTAGATGTCTTGCAATTTGTAAAGATGCATAACATCAAAAAACCAGTTATTGTAGGTGGTCGCGAGGCAGATCACGTTGCAGATCAATTGGTAGAGATGAAAGTGCCAGTGCTAGCAGGTCGTGTACATAGTTTACCAGCAAGAGAAGATGAAGATTTTGATATGCCTTATAAATTTCCTAAGTTGCTTGCAGATAAAGGAGTTATGGTAGCCCTAGAGAATTCTGGTGATATGGAAAGACATCAGACTAGAAACTTTCCCTTTTATGCGGGTACCGTCGCTGGTTACGGTATGGATATGGAACAAGCTTTGATGATGATAACATTAAATCCTGCAAAAATATTAGGAATTGATACACAATATGGATCGCTAGAACAAGGTAAGAGCGCTACACTATTTATATCAAAAGGAAATGCACTAGACATGCGCGGCAATCAATTAACACGTGCCTTTATAGATGGTAGAGAAATTTCACTAGACTCACATCAAACCGAATTGTACGAGCGATACACCACTAAATATGGTGACGAGATCAAAAGATAGGTGCTATTTAAAATGTACTTTTCATTAAACGATTAACTGTTTAAATTTGATAGTTAAAAATTAAAAAGCCCTACGATGTATGGCTTTTTAATTTTTGATGTAATAGACAAAAAGATTTGTCATTTAACCTGATTTTTTATGAAGGATATGATACAAACAAAAACTAGCTGTTTGATTTGGAAAGGAGTCACTTGTTATATGTCAATTAGTTGTAGAAAATAGCGAGGTATGTATCAATATAGAAATGTTAGGAATGGTTCTAAGTCTTAATTTATGAACTTCATCTGGAATTGTAATTTATTAAATTGCTAAACATAGAAGAATATATCAAAGTAAAAACAATCGCAGTCGCAAGAATGCTATCAAAGTATTTGAAAGTATAGATGATCAATCATATAGAAAAATACGGAATAAAAGATGTGATGATAAATTTAACTACTGGGTAACATCATGATAGATAATAAAATCAAATAGGTTTTAAAACGAAAAAAGGAGTGTAATTTAATCTCCTTTTAAACTCCCTGTCAAATATGACAATTTTGATTTGATGTCTTTTAAACTTTTTCCATTTGTTAAAAAATGTGCGCTTTTCCGTTTCTTTTTCACTTTTCTCAAGTCCTATAAACGGTTAAGATAACCTGAAAAGTCTTCAAATAGAAATCCCTAAAGTTTAAACCAATTCATTAATAAAGTAATAGTTTTGAACGAATCGATAATTTTTATGTTATGATTTTGCCTATCCTTGCATGGTAAGTTAATATTACATTGGTAATTAAAAAAGCTTGCATCAATAAATTATATTTGGATAAAATTTACATCCTTAAAAAGTTACTAGTATATTTGTAAACATATTATGCTACATCATTTTACATATTTAAATGCCAATACCACAAAGTGGGTAAGTTTTATCCACGGTGCTGGTGGCAGCAGTTCAATATGGTTTCGTCAAATAAGGGCATTTAAAAAGGAGTTTAATGTATTGGTTTTAGATTTAAGAGGTCATGGAAATAGCAAGCTGGCATTAAAAGACACATTTAAGGAAGATTATACTTTTGATGTTATTACAGATGATATTATAAAAGTCTTAGAACACTTAAAAATCACCAAGTCACATTTTATAGGAATTTCTTTAGGAACAATTTTAATAAGAAATCTAGCCGAAAAACGTCAAGATCTAGTTGAAAGTATGGTGCTGGGCGGTGCCATTTTAAAGCTAAATGTGCGATCACAAATATTGATGCGCGTGGGTAACATTTTTAAATCTGTAGTGCCTTATATGGTATTGTATAAGCTATTTGCATTTATCATCATGCCTAGAAAAAACCATAAAGAATCTAGAATGCTTTTTGCAAGAGAGGCTAAAAAACTATACCGCAAAGAATTTATTAGATGGTTTAAGTTAACTGCCGAAATCAATCCATTGCTGCGTTTATTTAGAGTAAAAGACATACAAATACCCACTCTATACGTCATGGGGGCGCAAGACCATTTATTTTTACCGTCTATAAAACGGGTTGTTAAAGACCATATTAACTCTTCTCTTTATGTTGTAGAAAATTGTGGCCATGTGGTTAATGTAGAGCAACCTGACGATTTTAATACTAAAACCATTAGTTTTTTAAAAGGAATTGCTTAAGAAATTTTTGATCTGGTTTTTTTAATGGATGTCTTTAATTGTTTTCAATTTGGATGATTTCTTTTTATACTTTTAAACTAAAAAAATTAGGTTTTTAGACATGCTATAACGTTGCACACACTAGTTTTTAACTCGCTTTATTACCTTTCTACATTGGTATAAACTTTTACTAATATCGCTTTCGCGAAAGCGTAACAAAAAGAAGCAACATAGAAAAAAGCCTGAATTGAACTTGAAATATTTTAAGTTTTTCTATACTTACCGTTAAAAATCGTTTAAATCAATGCTATCGATTACTGTGAGCAGATTAATACTGCAAGATCTCTCTAGTTTTGGTGGTAGTAAAATCTTTGATACTAATTACATTTTATACCTTGTTTTAAAAATCCAATCTTCAAGTGTACAATAGTTTTATTTTATTTTTACTCTAGATAGTTAGCGCTATGACAATGTTCCGTTTTTTATAAGGGCGCAGTTAAATTCGTCATTATGAAACAACTAAATATTTTCATTAATGAATAACCATCTTAAATAAATAGGTGATGCTTTTATTTTATATTTATGGTAGGTTGTGAATTATTTAATAATCAATTGGTCTAGCAATTATTAATTGAAACGTCAATCCATTACAGAGCGGATTTGCTCACTTCTATCGAGATTCTTGTTGGTTACCGCGTGAGGGAATGAAGTGGAAATCCTTTTTTAAGGCTTTTTTGCATTAAAAAAGATTGAAACGTAATGCCCGACCCGCAGGGACACGCCCAAATTATAAGAACTAACAAAGTTTTTCATTTTAGTAAATATTGTTTAATTTGCTTAAGAAAATAGAGCCTTTGTATCTTAATTATTTTCTATAATCAAAGTTAATTAAGGCTTGAAAATGTTATTGCTTTTTACATATATAATCGCTCAGATCTTTTTAATGATTTTGTAAAAGCATATTTTTGCGGTATGAATGAAGATCAAGTTACAAAGCTTAAAAAAGAGCTTTCTACAGTTAAAAATATAGTTATAGTACCACATAAAAGTCCTGATGGAGACGCGATAGGGTCTGTAACGGCACTGTATGATTATCTTATTCAACTAGGTCACAACGTGAGTATGATAAGCCCTAATGATTTTCCTGATTTTTTAAAATGGATGAAGCACTGCGCGCTTATCATTAATTATGAACTTGATGAGGAAAAAGCAAATGCTATTATCAAAAATGCCGACTTGATATTTAATCTGGATCACAATGCTTTTCATAGAGCTGGAGCGATGGAGCCTATTCTTAACGAGGCGACAGCCACTTTTGTGATGATTGACCACCACCAGCAACCAGATGATTTTGCTAGCTATATGTATAGTGATACCTCTATGAGTTCTACATGCCAGATGTTGTATCATTTTATAGAAATGCTAGGAGATGTTGATAAAATCAATCCCGCAATGGCAGCAGCCATGTACACTGGTATACTAACCGATACTGGCAGTTTTAAATACCGATCAACGACTGCAACCACCTTAAGGGTTGCTGCAAATCTGGTAGATAAAGGAGCAAATACAGAAATGATTAACAGAAAAATTTATGATGTAAACTCGCCATCAAGAATGAAATTACTAGGCGTTGCCTTAAATAATATGGTTGTTATAGACGCATACCGCACGGCATACATAACCTTAACACAAAAAGAACTAGACGATAACAATTTTAAAAAAGGTGATACAGAAGGTTTTGTAAACTATGCGCTAAGTCTAGAAGGAATCGTATTTGCTCAAATTTTTATTGAAAATGCACAAGAATCCATCATCAAAACCTCGTTAAGGTCTAAAGGAGATTTTGATGTAAATAAAATAGCTAGAGACTACTGGAACGGTGGTGGCCACCAAAATGCCGCAGGTGGCATATCAAAGCTTTCTATGGAAGAAACAATAAGAAAATTAATTAGTATATTGCCCCACTACAAAATAGAGCTTGATGAAGTCATTATTTAGAATATTTTTTCTTAGTCTTTTAGTGACTTTTAATGGCAGTTGCAGTAAAAGAGTAGAGCCTAGAAAACCAGTAACTATTGCCACAAGTTCTACCATAGAGCAATCCATAGAAAATAATAAAAAACGATATGCCGCTGAGGAACAAGCAATTGAAACTATTATAAAGGATTTAGAACTAGAGTTTGACCGCAGTGCCGATGGGTTTTATTATAAGTTTGTAAAAAAAGATAGTACAGCTGCAAAGCAACCTACATTTGGCGATAGAGTGACGTTTGAATATGATGTGATTGCTCTTAACGGCGACACTATTTATAAAAAGGATGAACTCTCACCTATCACAAAAAGCCTAGATCAAGAATACGGTGTTTTTAAAGGCATGAGGGCAGCCTTAAAATTAATGAAAACAAATGAAGAAATGATTGTATATTTCCCTTCTTATTCGGCTTATGGATATTATGGTGATAACGATCGTATAGGGGCTAATGTGCCTTTTAAAAGTAAGATTAAAATTATAGGAATTAATATTGAAGAATAAATAATACTTTTAACATGGTTGTGAGGTAAATACCACAACCCATTAATAATTTTTAAAACAAAAACAAAAAACGTAAATTAAATTTAACTATGACAATGAAAAACATGCACAAATTACTTGCAGTACTTACTATTGTGTTTTTAGCAACATCTTGCGAAGATAAATATCCTGATGTAGAAGACGGTATTTATGCAGAAATACAGACCAATAAAGGAACCATGCTGGCAGAGCTATATTATAAAGATGCACCTATTTCTAGTGCAAACTTTATTGCTCTTGCCGAGGGTAAGCACCCCCTAGTAAATGATACTTTGAAAGGTAAACCCTTTTATGATGGATTAATTTTTCATCGAGTTATCAAGGACTTTATGATTCAAGGTGGTGACATTACAGGCACAGGTGCTGGTGACATAGGTTATAAGTTTGATCAAGAGGTGAATGATTCTCTTAAACATGATCAAAAAGGAATTCTATCTATGGCAAATGCTGGTCCTAATACAAACGGTTCTCAATTTTTTATAATGCACAAAGAAAATCCTGGTCTTGATATGCGTTATAACGTTTTTGGAAAAGTAATAGTAGGCTTAGAAGTTATTGACTCTATAGCTTTAACACCTGTAAATGGTCAAAAACCTGTTGACTCTATGATCATGCAAAAAGTAGCCATTATACGCAAAGGAAAAGAGGCAAAAAAATGGGATGCTGTAAAAACTTTTGAAGAGGCCATGAATGCCACGGAGGCAAGAAAAGAAGAGGAAGCAAAACTAGCAGCTGAAAGAAAAGAAGCAGCGCCTATGATCATCGCTGCAAAAGTTGAAGAACTTGCTGCCCTAAAAGAAAAAGCTACTAAACTACCTAATAGTGCTGTGATGGTTTATGTTAAGAAACAAGGAGGTGGTGAAAAGCCAGCAGAAGGTGTTTCTGTAATGATGGATTATAGTGGTTTCTTTATGGACGGAACTTTATTTGATTCTTCTATTTTAGAAATAGCACAACAATTTGATAATGTAAATGAAAGAAAGCAACAAATGGACGCATACGCTCCTATGCCAGTGCAGTATAGCTCTACTGTAGGAATGGTGCAGGGTTTTAAAGATGCTATGTTAAGTATGAATTATGGTGATGAGATTGTAGCCTTCATACCATCTGACTTAGGTTATGGTGAGCGAGGCGCTGGTGGCGTGATACCGCCTAATACAGATCTTGTTTTTGAAATGAAAATAACAAAAATAGAGGAGTAAATTAATCACTTCATTTATCAAAAGCACATTGTAAAAACAATGCGCTTTTTTTATGAAATTATTTTTATCAATCTATGCGTTAAATACAACCTGCAGTTTAGACTATGCTAAGCTTTTGTTCAGTAAATACCATTGTAAACTTATGATGCTAATTGAATTATTAAAATAGCGCTCTTGCAACTTGGTTTTCAATTCTTTCCTTGGAATTTTTATTAACTGAATATCCTCTTTTTCAGATACTGATCCGCCACCTTTAAAGGTTTTTTGTTTTGATGTTACTTCTCCATAAAAAATATTGATTTGCTCTGACAGCATTCCTGGTGATGGAAAATATTCTATAACAAATTCTAAATGATCTATTTCATAGCCTATCTCTTCTTTTACCTCTCTTATAGCAGCTTGCATGGCTGTCTCTGTACCATCTATAGATCCAGCAGGAATTTCTATTGACCATGGGTGGCCATGTCTAGCACTGGGGTATCGAAATTGTTTTATAAATAAAAAACTGTCGGTATCTTTTTCATAAAGTAATACGGCAATGGCATTACCGCGGTCTAATGCGAGACGAGAAGCTGTTATTTGGTTTGTTGAATTAAAAGTATCATGGGTTACTATTGCTTTGTAAATTTTGATGAAGTCATCAAGAATCTTTTTTTCATTTGATATAGTGTAATTCATAAATTAAAATAGCTAAGTTCTAATTAGCATATTAAATGCTTCTTGTTTGTATTGATACC
>CAZQGX010000074.1:0-11966 GCA_964593255.1 uncultured Flavobacteriaceae bacterium
TCAAAAGCTTTTTACATTAGTAGCGAGGACTGGACTCGAACCAGCGTCCGCCGCGGCGGATATGAGCCCGACGAGCTATCACTTAAAATCAATATGAGTATCCAGCCACTCTCTTCCCATGCCAGATTTCAACTGATTCTCTCTTTGCATTGCTGATTTCTTTGTCGTAAAAAACTCTACATGTACCACTTTCCAAGGTCTGAATTTTATAGCCCAACCTTTTTTACCCAATTCATTATGAGATCTAAATCTTGAAATAAGACTCGTGGTCATTCCAACATATCTTTTTGAAAAGACGCTAGAAAATAAAACATAAACTACATATTCATCACAATCCATAAAGTATAAAGCCAAAAAAAGCTCTTGATTTCTCAAAAGCTTTTTACATTAGTAGCGAGGACTGGACTCGAACCAGCGACCTTCGGGTTATGAGCCCGACGAGCTACCTACTGCTCTACCTCGCGATATTAAAACTATAAGAAACTTGTTTTAACAACTTCAGATCATAAAGCTGACTTCTTATTTGTTTTATTGGAATGCAAAAATACACACTATTTCTACTATACGCAAACTAATTCGTTAAAAATATTATTGCCCTATATCACTAACATCAAAAGACATGATCTCTCCATCTTGAAAAGTTACATAGACTTCTATAGGATTACAGCACACCTCGCAGTCTTCTATATATGTTTGTGAATAGGCAGGGTCTAGCAACATCGATATTTCTTGCCAGCAGTGCGGGCACATAAAAAAATGCTCTATCATAAAGCGATATTCAAAATTTGACCTGCTAGTTGCAACAATTGGTATTCTGCTAGTTGGGCATCATATTTTGCAAGGTTTCTAATAGTAATCGCATTAAGTAAATTGACTTGCGCCTGGCGGAATTCTATACTGGACACTTGCCCTAATTTAAATTGTTCTTCAGACCGTTCAAAATTACTTCTATTAGTTAGCACATTTTGTTCTTGCATGTTGTAAATCGCAAGTGCATTGTCATAATTACCTTTAGCATTTGCAATGTCGCGTGCCACCTCTTGTTCTATTTGGCTTTTAAAAAGCGCCTCGTTTTGATAAGAAATTTTGGCATTGCGCAAGTCGTTTAAACTGCGACCACCATCAAATATATCCCAGGTTAAATTGGCACCCACAGCGACATTAGATGCTGTTCTTGTTATAGAAGGGAAAAACGCGGTGGGTGGATTAAGAGATTGATTCCACCCATAAGAACCAGTTAAACCTATCCTAGGCAATAACAATGCTCTACTGGTTTTAATGTTGTACTCACTTATTTGTAAGCTACTTTGTGATTGTAATAACCGCACATTATTCTCAGCTACTTTTTCTAAAAAACTATCAATCAATAACTTATTTTGCAACGTGACAGTCGTATCTACTACAAAATCTGCATCTAGTTCTCTATTAAGCAATAGATTAAGGTCTCGCTTTGTATTGCGCAATGATTGTTTTGCATTAAGCACATTAACACTATCACTATTGATATCAACACGTGCATTAAGCACCTCGAGCTTATTTACCTGACCATAATCAAACTGGTATTGAGCACGTTCTTCTCGTTTTTTAGAAATCTCTAAAACCTCTTCAAATACATACACATTTTCTGTAAGTCTTGCAATTTCTAGGTACACACTCATTAACTGTACCGTGGTGGTTTCTATCGTTTCACGCGCCTCTAGCTTGCTTAATTGATATTGCTCTTTTAATCTTTTAAAATTATACAACCTCCCTAGACCATCAAATAAGGTATAGTTAAGTGATATACCTGCATTGTACTGTGTGGTTTGTGCATTGTTAATTTCTATATCAGGTCGCGGCACCCCATTTTGATCCAGTGCCCCGTTAAAATCTGTATTAGAATCATTTTCATCTATTGTTGCACCAGCAGTACCTTGCAAGGACGGCAAGTAGCCCGAATTTAACAAACTCGTATTGTTTTCGGCAATTTCGGTGGTGTTTTCGGCTATTTTGATACCATAATTACTTTCTAACATCAGTGCTACTGCCTGTTCTCTGCTTAAAAAGGTTTCTATAGATTGTTGTGAGTACGCTTTCGCGAAAGCGAGACACATACACACACATAAACCATATACCAGCTTATTCATTTTCATAATCTTCTAGGGCTTTTTGCTCTTTTGCGATACTAGTGAGCTGTGTTCTATCTACCTTTTCACCCGTTTGTAACCAGTGTATCCAGACTTTTACACTATTTCCAAAACTGAGGAATAAGGGTAGTAACAATAAGGTTAGTAATGTGGCGATTCCTATTCCATAAGAAATGGAAATAGCCATAGGTTTTAAAAATTGTGCTTGTCTACTTTTTTCTAGCAATAAGGGCGCAAGACCAGCAATAGTTGTTAAAGAGGTTAAAAATATTGCTCTGAACCTGCTTTTACCAGCTTCAAACAAAGCATCGTCAAAGTCGAGACCACTCTTAATCAATGTATTGAATTTACCTATTAACACCAGACCATCATTTACCATAATTCCTACCAGGGCAATAATTCCCAACATAGATAGAATGTTTACAGGAAAACCGTGTATCCAGTGACCCCATGCTACTGCTGTAAAACTAAACGGAATCAACAATATCAACATAATAGGTTGTGTCCCACTGCGGAAGGTAAAGGCAATCACAAAATAAATAAGTAACAAAACAATAGGAAAAATAAAGCTGGCGCTGCGGCTTATTTTTTCGGCTTCACGTGCCTGACCGCTCAGGTAGTTAGGTGATATGGTAGGGTACTTTTTTTGCAGTTCTGGTACGATGTTATTGCGTATATCATCTAGAATATCTGTGGTGCTTTGGTTAGGATCTTTTAAATCGGCACTGATCAAAATTTCTCGGCGACCTTCTAGGTGATTGATTACCACATCACCACGTGCAATTGAATAGGTTGCTATGTCGCGCAGTGGCACTCTGGTTCCTGTAGGAGTAGAAATCCTGAGCTCGTCTAGGTCTTTAATACTGCTGCGATTTTCCCTGTCATACCTTACCCATACACGTATCTCGTCCTGACCGCGCTGAAAACGTTGTGCTTCCTGACCAAAAAAGGCTGCCCTAACTTGTGTCATCACCGTTCTAGAATCAAGACCTAATGCAAAGGCATTGTCATTAAGTTCTAGATTAATTTCTTTAATTCCTGCGGGGTCGTTATCCTCAATATCTTTTAATAAAGGATTAGTTTCTAGAATCGCCTTAAAGTCTTCGGTAGCAGCTTTTAATTCGGTTATATTATTACTTAATAACGAGACAGCTACAGGACTACCTCCAAAATTACCACCACTACCAAAAGTAATGGTCTCTGCACCGGGTATCCCACCTACAAGCTCTCGCAGTCTATTTGCCACAATAGGTGACTTTAAAACCTCTGGTCTGGATTCTCCTGGCAATAAGTTAATAGCCAGATTTGCTGCAGATGATGAAGTTTGAGTTTTTATAATATTTTCAAATAACTGAACGCTGTCGCCATACACCTCATCAGTTAGGTATTCTTTAGTTAGTTCTTTATTTACAATTTTGGCTTTTTCTTCAATAGCGCTTATAATAGAATCTGTTATACGCTCTGCAGTACCATTGGGCATGGCAAGAGTAACCGTTACCTGATCACTAGAAATACTAGGGAAGAAAGTCACCCCTATAATACCACCACTTACCGATCCCACAGTTAACATAAGTGCTGCTGCAAAAAATGAAAATGCAAGCAATTTGTACTCTAACGTAAATCGCAATGCTGGTGCATATAATTTGTCACGCATCCAGTTCATTAATCGGTCGCCAAATTTATTGACTCCCCTCATTTTTTGAAATAATCGGGCAATACCTTTTTTAGGTTCATCGGTCCTAGGCTGCAAGGCTTTAGAATGTGCTAGGTGGGCTGGTAAAATAATCAATGCCTCTACCAAAGAAACCAATAAGGTTAAAATCACAATTACCGAAACCTCGCCAAAAAATTCTCCTATCCTACTATCTAAAAACAAGAAAGTTGAAAAAGCAAGAATGGTAGTAATAATAGCGCTTAAGATAGGGGGTATCACCTCCATCGTACCATCTACAGCAGCCTGTATAGGATCTTTACCGTCTTCATAATGCTGGTAGATATTCTCTGCAATTACAATACCGTCGTCTACTAGAATACCGATCACGATAATCATCCCAAAAAGAGAAAGTACATTAATCGTTACATCAAATTGCCCAGCAAAAATAAACATCCCTAAAAACGCAATAGGTAAACCAAATGCCACCCAAAAAGCGAGCCTTGTATTTAAAAAGATGGATAGAAAGAACAAAACAAGTAGCATTCCCACAATGGCATTTTCTGTAAGTAATGCCGTACGCTGGTTGAGTGTAATAGAAAGATCCCTTACCACATTAAGTTGCACGTTGCTAGAACGCTGGTTATAATCCTCAATATATTCTTTAACTTTATCGGCACTTACAATAAGGTCTTCAGAATTGGTACTGGTAATGGTAATGGTTACTGCGCGTTCTTCATCAAAATAAGTTGCATTGGGCGTTTCTGAAAAACGATCTCTTACTATTGCCACATCTTTTAAGAAAATAGTCGTACCGTCAGGTTGTGTACGTACGGGGATAAAATTTAACTCGTCGCCAAAGTAATTTCTATTATTAGCTCTTATAAGATATTCTTCGGTATCTGTTTTTATGTTTCCGCCTGTGGTGAGTATGTTTGACGCTGCAACGGCATCTGCTACTTCTTGAAAAGTTAAATTATAACCTAAAAGGGTGTTTTCATTTACTGCAATTTCAATCTCTTCGTCTGGATAACCAGCAATGGTAATTTGAGAAATACCCTCGATACCTCTTAAGTCATTTTCTACATCACGAGCCAAATGTTTTAACGTATTAAGAGGCACATCTTTACCACTTAATGAAAAAACGATGGTAGGTCTAGACTCTTCTTGCTTTGCAACTACCAGCGGCTCCATACCTATAGGAAAAGAAGGCACACGATCTACTGCATTTTTAACCTCTAGCAGCATGAAGTCTATGTCATACCCTTTTATAATTTCTACCGTGATAAGACCTGCATTTTCACTAGATGCAGAGGTTATACGGTCGATACCCTCTATACCTTTAAGGTTATCCTCTATCTTTAACACTACCCCTTCTTCAATTTCTTGAGGAGAAGCTCCAGGATAAATCACATTAATTGTAATTATTTTTGAATCTACCAAAGGAAAAAAGGAAGATTTAAGAGAGCGTACTCCCATGATTCCAAAAATGACAAATGCAGCTATCACCACATTTACTGCCACATGATGCTTAATAAAATAGGCAATTACTTTTCTCATTGCTTATTGTGCTGCTGTATTAGAATTTGTTGCAGCAACTTTATCTGCTTTGGCTTGCTCTTCTGTTTTAACTAAAAGGCCTTGGTATGCTCCAGGAACTGATTTTGCCACAATCACGGTGCCGTTTTCTAGTCCTTTAAGTACAACGGTTTTATTTGTAAAAAACACAGGGTTTACATCGACTAGTTCTAGTTTACCATCTTTAACTGTAAATACCTGATTGCCATTTTGTAACAAGCTGCGATTAATTTCTATGGCATTTTCAATATTTTTTGCCTCTATATTTGCAGTGAGATACATACCATCCTTAAGCACTGGATCACTTACTTCTATCACAGCAATAATGGTTTGAGATTCTTGATCTATTTTACCGTTCACGCGGGTCACTGTACCTTGATAACTGGCTGTGTTTGATATGGTGCTCATCTCTACCACCTTACCTATATTCAATAATTCGGCAAACTCCCCACTAACGGCTACTTCTATTTCATAAGTTCCTGTTTGAATAAACTCGCCCAATTGCTGCCCGTTGCGCACCAGGGTTCCCTCACTTACCATAGCCTCGGTTAACACACCAGTAAAAGGAGCTGTGATTCTAAATTTACTTAAACGACTTTCTAGATTTTTAATATCGTAATAAGTGGTATAAATATTTCTACCAGTTATAAAATACTTTTCTTTATCGCTAGTTGCAGTAGGTAACGGGGGCACACTGCGGTCTACAGAAAATTGAGTTAAATACTGTTGCCATTGTGCATAGGCCTGTGGATAATCAAGTCTTAAATCGGGCATGATGGCCGTAATTTGATTGTTCAAATTACTGCGTGCACTTTTTACTTGTGCATAAAACTCGGTATTGTCTATGGCAATAATGGTTTCTCCTGCATTATACTGCTGCCCTGTTCTAAACAATTTGCCTGTAGATTTAAAAACGCCTGTTACTTCAGAAAATAACTCTACCCGTTTTTTTGCTCTTAAATTACCATTTGCGGTTATTAAAATAGGAATAGAGGTGTTTTGAATGGTATCTGTAGTGACGATTTTAATTTGTTTAGCCACCTTTGGTTTAGGTGCAGTTTTGCTATCGATGATCATTTTGGCACCTAGAGCTGCGGCGGCAATGATTATTATGGCTAGCAAGGATAATATAATTTTACGCATGGATTAGCTTTTATATGGCAACATTTTATTATGAGTTAATACGCTCGCAAAACTAGCAAAGTCAAAGTATTAATCCATCAAGGAATCCTTAAATTTATCTCTCATCTTATTTAACCCTAAATTGATCAGTGATTATTATCACATAATTGCTTTGCCTCATACCAAAACTAACTTTCCTATAATTATTTAAAAACATGTATGTCTTTCGCTTTCGCGAAAGCGGAAACTAAACTAAAACATCTATTTAGATCTACTTTAACTAGTGTCAAAACACAAATTACCTAGATTTAATGTATCAAGTTCCTAAGAAAGATAGTTTTTATGATAAAGTTTTAAATGTTGCAATAATATCTATAGCAATGAATCTATCTAATTATTTTTATAAATTATTGTGTAAAGACTTTGCCACTCTGTTTTTTTAGCTTGGACTTGTCTAAATAAGAAAATGCAATTTAACCATGATATTTTATTAAAGTTAATTGATTATCAAGGTTATAATATAGAGGCTGCTGCCTTAAAAATACAATTGCTATCTGATCCAGAACAAAACTTACAATCCTATTCTAACACCTGTGAATTCTTTAATGTAAAACATGCTGAGTTAACAGTTCCAAAAGAAGCTTTACATCAATTACCTGATCATTTTATTGCACAAGTTACCCAAGTTGCAGCTAACCAACGTCAGTTGGGCATAAATTGGACCTTACATTTTTTTAATTTCCGACTTGTGCACTACAGATTTTCTTTTTTGAAATCATTTCGTTGCAATACATATCGGCAATTGATAAAGCCTCTTAGGCGCTTTCTTCAAATAAAAGCACTTTACGCGGTAATCGATTGTTTAATATTTGCTATATACGCCCAGTTTATCAAGATTAAAACTAATAAAACCAACACTATAAAGGGTTCTATGACATACCCTTCAAAATTCGTTAAGGTAACTCTCTACCAAATTCTAGTAACCCTCGGATTGCTGTGTGGTGGGATTGTTTCGTAAAGAGGGCTAAAAATACCTAAGTGCAAATGTAAAGTGCAAATGTAAAGTGCAAAAAATATTAAAATATTTAGAGAGCTTTGTGTGGTTATCTCTTTTGCGAAAGCGTAATTATGACACTCATTTATAGCGTATTATTTGTCTTTAAAAACAAGTTGTGCATTTCTAGGTTTTAAGGTGATCAATGGATGGTAATCGATAACGTTATGTACTGTTTTTAAATCAAAACGCTCTAAAATGCGGCGCAAGACTAGCATGAGCTCCATCATAGCAAAATTGTTGCCTACACACATGCGAGGACCTGCACCAAAGGGAAAATAAAAGTCTCTATATGCTTTTGCACGTTCTGGATCAAAACGTGATGGGTCAAAAGCTTCTGGGTTTTCCCACAGGTCTGCACGACGGTGCATTTCATAAAACGAGATCAACCAGATGCTATCTTTTTCTATATGTATATCCCCACAAACATCATTTGCTATTGCGACACGGTCGGTCACATAGGCGGGTGGGTACAGTCGCAGGGTTTCTTCTACAATTTGTTTGATATAGGGCATGTTCATGAGCTGGGTCATGAGATCACCATTTGTGGGGTTTTCTAGTTCTTTTTGGGCAACTGTAATCGTTTTTGGGTGGTGTGCCAACAATTGTACTGCAAAACTAAGGGCATTTGCCGTGGTCTCGTGACCTGCTATAAATAATACCAAAATCTCGTCTACCAGCTGGTCGTCTTGCATAAAGGTGCCATCTTCATAGGTACTGTACAACAACATATCTAGCAGGTCGCCAAGGTGTTTACCGCTGGACCTGCGATTGATGATAATTGTGCGCAGGATGTCTCTAGCCTCGTCTAGCATGCCCAGTACATGTGGTATACTGTTAGTGCCAGACAGCCATTCTCTATCAAAATACCATTTCATCCACGGGATGCGCAGTTCTTTGATGAGCGTTTTTTGGGCGGCCTCGGTAACAAATTGCAATCGGGTAATTTTCTCGTCTAGCTGGGCGATATCACCCAGATCAAACAAACTGCGGGCAACTACTTTAAAGGCTAGGTCATTAAATATGGCATATACATCGGTTACCTCGCCTGCTTTGATTTGACCCAGCTCTTGTTGTATCACTGCATCCATAGTGTCCATAATTTGTGCTATAGACTTTTTATAAAATGCTGGTTGTATCAATTTGCGATTTGCTCGCCACTTATCACCATTTTCGGTAAGCAACCCGTGACCTATATATTTGCCTAAATCTTCGGTTTGCAGGGTTGATTTGTCAAAGTTTTTTTGATTTTTTTGTAGGATGTGTTGCGTTAATTTCTGGTCGCAAGTAAAATGAATAAGCAGTCCTGGTTTTGGACTTATTTTAAAGGTATTACCGTATTTCTTAAAGTTCTCTCTGTGAAATGGCAGCGGGTCTTTATAAATCTGTCTTGATTTTGCTAAAAATGTAAGTGCAGGCACCTGATCTATTTGTCTCATAAATCTCCAAACAGGCCTCCTACCGCATTTCCTTTTATTTTACCTAAATGTTTATACGCGAGGTCTGTCACTTCTCTACCGCGTGGGGTGCGCATGATAAAGCCTTGTTGTATTAAAAAGGGTTCGTATACTTCTTCTATAGTTTCGGCACTTTCTGACACTGCGGTGGCAATAGTAGTTAACCCTACTGGACCACCTTTAAATTTATCGATGATGGTAAGCAATATCTTGTTGTCCATTTCATCCAGACCATTTGCATCTACATGCAATGCTTTTAAAGCAAACTGTGTTATTTTTAAATCGATGACACCCTTATTCTTGATTTGTGCAAAATCTCGCACACGTCGCAATAGGGCATTTGCAATACGCGGGGTACCACGACTGCGACCAGCAATTTCTATGGCTGCATCTTCATGGGTTGTTACTTTCAATATCTGGGCACTGCGTGTAAGAATGGTAGACAATAATTCTGTAGAATAATACTGTAACCTAGACTGAATGCCAAAACGGGCACGCATGGGCGCTGTAAGCAAGCCAGATCGTGTGGTGGCACCTATTAATGTAAATGGAGATAGATTGATTTGCACCGTTCTAGCATTGGGACCGGTTTCTATCATGATATCTATTTTATAATCCTCCATGGCCGAGTATAAGTACTCTTCTACAATAGGACTGAGCCTGTGGATCTCGTCTATAAACAACACATCGCGCTCTTGTAAATTAGTTAATAAACCTGCAAGATCGCCAGGCTTATCTAGTACTGGTCCCGAGGTTACTTTAATTCCTACACCCAGCTCGTTTGCAAGAATATGTGCCAGTGTGGTTTTACCTAGACCTGGCGGGCCGTGAAACAAGGCATGATCTAGAGCTTCTTTTCGTTGATTTGCTGCTTGTACAAAAATTTTTAAATTTTCTAATACTTGATCCTGTCCAGCAAAGTCATCAAAACTAAGTGGCCGTAGTGCTCTATCAATATCATTTTCTTCACTTGTAAAATGATTTCCTGTAGGATCTAAATTCTCATTCATTTATCAAAGATAAGGCATGGTCGGTTTTTTTCGCTTTCGCGAAAGCGAAATATAAACTATATCTAATCAATCAAAAATAATCCTCGTCGGGTACATCATCCCAGATGGTGTCCCAAAAGTCCTCTACTTCTTGCAGTTCTCTTTCCTTTATGGCTAGATATGCTTTGGTTTGTTTTTGCGTATTAAGATTCTCTGATTCTTGTTTAATTTTGCTTATTTCAAAAATTAGTTTTGTTTTGTGAGCGTTGATTTTTTTTAGAATGCCTTTATCACTGCGTGCATTAAAGTTTCTATAATAGTAGGAGGTATTGGGATTCTGACTCGTCATAATGAACCTTTTTGCCTCTAGGTCGCTTATACTTTGATTCAAAGATTTAATAAGCGGCTTTATTTGTTCATCAGTGAGCTGTGCAACGGTACTTCCTTTTGTAATTTGCTGTTCTAGAACGAGTAATTCTAGGTAATTGCGGTCTGACCATGCTTGCGAGAGTTGTTTCATCCAATCCTCTCTTATTTCTTTTTCTTCAGTAGCTTTAACAAGATCTGGATGGGCTTTTTTTACCAGCGTCTTATACAGTTTGTAAAAACCTTTATCTGTTTGGGCTGTTTTTTCTAATTTTTGCTGCTCCTCTGCTTCTTGTTTGGCTCTTTTTTCTTGCTCAAATATATGTTGTTGTTGCTTTTTTATAAACTCTTCATCATAAATGTCGTCTATTGAAAAGTCATCGTTTATGTCCATTCCCATATCCCGCATTGTTTGGGCTGCTGCTCTTTTTAATTCATCTACGTCTTCTAACTGTTTACACTCTTCTAAAGCAAGTTGATTTACATGCTTCATGATATCATTTATAATCTCGCTGCTATAACCAGATTGATTAAGGTCGTTTAAATGTTCACTTATTAGATGGAAAAGGATATCCTTTTGATTAACACTGAATGATTTTTGCAAAAAACGTTCATAAAGCTTAACAATATGCACTTCCTTTTGTTTATTTAGTGCAGCCTGCTCTTTGAAAATATGTACATTATAAATAAGCTGGATTTTTTTTATTTTTTCTTCAGTGGCGGCAAGTTGATTAGTTAGCTTGTCAATTTTATCGATTTTTGCTTGAATCGTTTTTTGAGACTTTGTCAACAGCTTTGACATTCCATTAGTAATTTTAATTTCCATAATTAATGGTTTTAAATGAAGTGATTTAGACTTTTTTAAGCCGATCAGCTTTTATGATTATATTCTATTAAGGCTTTGGAAAGATAGAGATTTCTGGCAACAAACTTTTTAACAAGCACAAAACTTTGATGAATCTTTAAATTTAGATAGAAGTACTAAACACCAGCTATTGTAAAGCCTTTGCTAGCAAATCGTTTATTTTGCTTTAATGTCATGTAATACTTTTGTGAGTTTTGTTCACTGTTGGTCTTTTTAAAATTTAGTTCCAATTGGATATGACCCTAGTTTTTTAAGGTTGTATTAAGTGAATATTTAAAATCTTTTTGACTAGTTTCATAATCGACAAATTCGTTTAAACTATTACTTATTCTTCTACATGCGTAAGTAAATGTTTGTTTATTTTAATTGCCTTATAAATTGCATTCTCTAAGACTATCATTTTTTGATTATTTTTTTTTGGCTTACCGTTATAATAAAACGACGTATGCACGAGAAACGACCATTAAGAATAGTAAATTTTTCCATAATTTGTATTTGGTAGTTAGGTTATAAATTTCATGTTACTTAACTTTTATTCATAAAGAATTTGAACAAGCATAGCCGTCTAATGTCATGATCAGCCCAGACCTGAGCAATACTAACCTAAGACATATTTGGCTAAAACTCTTTGAACTTCATAAACATTAACTTGTTTACTGAACCTTTTTTCAATTATGGGAGTGCGATCACTAGAGATATAAATCTTTAACCCAACTTGCAAATCTGTTCCCCAATTTTGACTTATTTCACCTTTTTTC
>CAZQGX010000075.1:0-11396 GCA_964593255.1 uncultured Flavobacteriaceae bacterium
TAAAACTAATTTATTAGTGTAAATATAACACATCTGTCCTAGAACTTAGCCTTTTCTTTTAATTTGCCCTTTATTAGATCACTTTAATTATCCCACTTTATATATAGTCTTGCTTTTTTATAATTCCGCTTTAGCGAAAGCGAGATAAAAGAAGTTAACCCAACTTTGTTAATGCATATAAACAAGAAGAAAAAGTTTGTATGGCTGAAATTGACAAAGTATTTGCAAATTGGGTTGGTCAAAAAAAATTGAAAATCTATACGAATGCAGGACTAGAAAATTTATCTAGTTCTACATAACCACAAAAAACCGCCCAATAAGGCGGTTTTTCAATGAACAAAATAAAATATTTTAATTACAAATCAAACTTAATCCCTTGAGCAAGAGGTAATTCAGTTGTGTAATTAATAGTATTCGTCTGTCTTCTCATGTAGACTTTCCATGCATCAGATCCTGATTCACGGCCACCACCGGTATCTTTTTCACCACCGAAAGCACCGCCGATCTCGGCACCACTAGTTCCTATATTAACATTGGCAATACCACAATCTGAACCTGCATGTGATAGAAATTGCTCTGCTTCTCTTAAATTATTAGTCATGATGGCACTAGACAATCCCTGCGTTACCCCATTTTGTTGCTCTAGCGCATTTTCTACGGTACCTGAATATTTAAGCAAATACAATACTGGGGCAAAAGTCTCATGTTGTACGATTTGCATATCGTTTGTAGCCTCGGCAATAGCGGGTTTTACATAGCAACCGCTTTCATAACCTGCACCAGCAAGTACGCCGCCTTCTACTATTATTTTACCGCCTTGTTGTACTACTTTTTCTAGGGCTTCTTTATAAGCTGCAACAGCATCAATATCGATTACTGGTCCCACATGATTGTTTTCATCTAGCGGATTCCCGATTTTTAATTGGCTATATGCAGCAACTAGGGCATCTTTTACTTGATCATACATTGATTCATGTACAATTAAACGACGGGTAGACGTACAACGTTGTCCTGCGGTGCCTACAGCGCCAAAAACAGCGCCTATTACCGTCATTTTCACATCTGCATCTGGTGTTACTATAATAGCATTGTTACCACCTAATTCTAGTAAGGATTTACCTAGTCGTTCTCCTACTTTACTAGAGACAATTCTTCCCATACGGGTAGAACCTGTAGCACTTATCAATGGCACACGTTGATCTGTGGTCATGAACTCACCTACTTGATAATCTCCATTAACTAAACAAGAGATTCCCTCGGGCAGGTTGTTATTTTTAAGTACGGTAGCGATGATATTTTGACAGGCCACACCACACAGCGGTGTTTTCTCACTAGGTTTCCATATACAAACGTCGCCGCATATCCATGCAAGGGCAGTATTCCATGCCCAAACGGCTACTGGAAAATTAAAGGCGCTTATAATTCCTACTATACCCAGTGGGTGGTATTGTTCATACATTCTATGACCTGGTCGCTCAGAATGCATGGTTAAACCGTGCAACTGTCGTGATAATCCAACTGCAAAATCGCAAATGTCTATCATTTCTTGTACCTCTCCTAGCCCTTCTTGATAGGATTTTCCCATTTCATAAGAAACTAGTTTTCCTAGCGGCTCCTTTAGGCGACGCAGCTCGTCACCAAACTGGCGTACGACTTCACCTCTTAATGGTGCAGGCTTTAACCTCCAGTCTTTAAAGGCTGCTTGTGCGCTTGTTACCACCTTTTCATAATCCTCTTTGGTGGTGGTGGTGACTTTACCTATTACAGCACCTTCTACAGGAGAAGATGAAATAATTGTAGGGCCGTTACCAAAATGGTGGTTTCCTGTTGATGTTCCGTGATTTGTTTCCTTAAGACCCAGCTGCTCTAGTGCAACATGTAACCCAAATTCTTTTGCAATTGTTGACATGTAATTGTTTAATTTTAATCTAGCTTATCTGCTAGTTTTTTAAATACCTTTTTAGGGTTTTTATTATCATATAAGATGCTATAAACCGCATCGAGAATAGGAGTCTTAGCTCCTTTTTCTTCATTTATTTCATAAGCACTTTTGGTAGCATAATAACCTTCGGCAACCATGCTCATTTCCATTTGTGCACTTCTCACTGTATATCCTTTACCTAGCATGTTGCCAAACATTCTATTACGAGAGAAGCCAGAATAACCAGTGACTAGCAAATCACCTAGGTAAGCACTGTTATTGATGTTACGTTTCATTTTATGCACTTTTTTGATAAAGCGCTTCATTTCACGTATCGCATTGCTCATTAACACACTTTGAAAATTATCGCCGTACCCCAACCCGTGAGCAATGCCCGCAGCAATCGCATAAATATTTTTTAACATTGCTGCATATTCTGTACCTATAATGTCATCGCTTATTTTACAATTGATGTAATCGCTTTGTAACCGCTCTGCAACAAAAGTGGCAGTATCTTCATTTGCACAAGCAATTGTAAGATAAGAAAGTCTTTCTAGTGCAACCTCTTCGGCATGGCATGGTCCAGTAAGCACGCCGATATTTTCATAAGGTATTCCATAAGTTTCATGAAAATGTTCTCCTACTATTAACCCAGTTTCTGGAACAATTCCTTTTATAGCGCTGAAAATTATTTTATCTTTTAATGAAACAGTAAGTGATTTTAGTTCTGTAAAGAAAAAAGCGCTAGGAATTGCAAAAATGCATAAATCTGCCTGTGATATAATTTCATTAATGTCACTAGATAAGTACAGTTGCTTTGTTTTAAATTCAACCGAACTTAAATAACTAGGATTGTGATCATTTCGTTTAATATGCTCAATCGCATAATCGCTGCGCATGTACCAATAAACGGTATCTTGATTCTCACATAGCATTTTTACTATGGCTGTTGCCCAGCTGCCGCCGCCTATTACGGCAATTTTTCTGGTCTGGTCCATACTAGGCAATATTACTGGTTGATTGTTGCATTAATAAGTCAGTTTATAAATCTTCAATGATTAAATCATACTAGGATGGTAACAAAAAGTTGCAAACAAAATAAAAAAGCTAGGTTGTTTTGCATTTCAATAGCATTTAATAACTAAAGATCTTTTATAAAATCAAAGATACCATTTTTGTAAGACCCAACTATTACGATTTCTTTAGAAATACTGTGTATGAATAATGAATTATGTAATAAAGACAATTATAAAACTAAATCAAGCATTATTGACTCGTTCTATCACTCTCTATCATTGCCCGTTATAACTTTCTGATCTTATCCTTAAGTATCCACGCCTTATTTCCGTTAGAAAGTGATACCAGTGCCCACTGCTCAATCTCTTCTAGCACCTCTACTTTTGTTCCCTCGTGCAGGGTAAAACTTGCAATAGCTTTTTCTTTGGGTTCTTCTCTAGTAGTAAACTGTGCTGTATAAACAATCGCATATTGCTGGTCGTTTGCACTGCTTTTTGCATAAAAGGCTGCTGCTATAGAGGCAATTGCTAGCAATATTCCTAAAAAAGTCAAAATAAAAAACAATCGTTTTTTACCTGCTGTTTGCGCATAAATGTAAAGAATGGCTATTAAAATAGTAAACAAAACAATGACAATGCTAAAATATGCCCACTCATCAATGCTTAAAGATTTTATAATATTTACTACATTTTTTTTTAAACTTTGTGATGGGACATCCTCTATGGCATCAATTTTCATTTGATTTGCATACTTCAGATTGTTTCTTACATCTATATTATTTGGGTCTAGCTGCAAGGCCTTTTCATAATTATAAATCGCTGGCCCCAGTGCATTCAATTTATAATAGGCGTTTGCCAGATTAAAATATAGCTCTGTACTGTGTTTACCTGTTTTAAGTAATTGCTCGTACCCTGCAACTGCAAGATCATAGTTTTCGGATGTGTATGCTTTGTTCGCTTTCGCGAAAGCGGCCATTTCAAAAGAATCTTGAGAATAACCCATAAACAAACAAAGTAAACTTACTATATGTAATGCTTTTTTCATCTTACTTTCTTATCTGTTTATCTATTGTTGTTAAAACGTTACCTGCTTTTTCATAGTCCTGTTGCATGGTCGCATCTGATGATGGGGTGTAACGGGCAAACTCACAACTGGCGAGTAATTCTACAAACGCTTTCTGGGTCTCTTCCTGTGCGCCACGCTCTGTAAGTAACAAGGCTACTTTGTCTTTTGACATATCTGCGGTTTGTAATCGCAACTTTGATTTAAGGTAATTGTGCAGTGATTTTTCTAGAGAGACATAGAACAAATCGTGATTTCCTATATGTTTTTTTGCCTCGCTTAAATACTTTTTGCTCAGTCTATTAGCAGTTCTTATGCGATTACCTACCACATCTGCACCTCTTTTATCCTGATAATTTCTAACAATCAATACTAGTGGCAAGAGTAAAAAGGACCCACCCAAAATTGCCCAATAAGTGGCAGAATTAAAGAAATAAGTCTTGTTTTGATCGACCAGCTGGGTTTGTGTTTTAATGAATGCAAAAGGCGCAATTGTCGGTATTACATTTATATTAGAATTTGAGGTTGTTGCTGCCGCAACGCCGCTCGCCGTGGTAACTGGCTCTCCATCTACCATTACCAGCAACTCTTCACTAGTCTTTGTGACATATTGCCCTTTTGTAGGATCAAAATAAGAAAATGCTACAGGGGGAATGATGTACTTCCCACCATTTTGCGGTACCACTACATAACTATCTGTAATACTGCCGCGCATACCGTTGATGGTGGTGTTTACATTTGTCGTGCGTTCTGGATCATAAACCTCAAGACCTTGTGGTGCTTTTAATTTAGGCAGTTCCATCAACTTTAAGTTTCCTGTTCCAGAAACTGTTATTTGCGTTGTTAAACTTTCACCTGCCTCTAGTTGTGCACGATCTGTGGTTACTTTAAAATCAAAATCTCCTACTGCACCTGTAAAACTGGCTGGGCGCCCTACTGCTGGAAGGTTCTTTACATTAATCTGCCTTTTTCCAGCACTTACAGTTATATTAGAATCAACCATATAAGGCCTGCCAAAAAAATCTGTTCTATTACCAGGTACCTGTACTTGAACATCTAGTGTGAGTGGTTCAATTTCTAAAACACCTGTTTTTTGCGGATACAGTAAGGCTTCTCTCAACACCAGAAAACGATATGGTTCACCGTTATATGTACCGTTTTGCACCTGGCGGTTGCGATTATCTATATTCTGAGACCAAAAATCTCGGTATTTAGGGCTGTCTAGCTCATTCCAGCCCGTAACACCTGTTTGATTTGAAACATAAATCTTATACACCACACGTATGGCCTCGTTTAAATAAGGATTTGCGTTTGAGACCTCGGCGACCAGATGAATACCATCTTCTGCAACAATAGACTGATCGTCTGGAGATTTTGGGGTGGCTACAGCACCAGTAACATTTATTACCTGGGGTATGGTTTTATATTCATCACCCTTATAGCTCATTACCGCCTGTTGTATGGAGATTTTTCCTGTTTTAGTAGGTTTTAAAACATAGGTATAGGATTTTGACATGCTACCCTTACCATTGATCCAGCTTTGGGAAACCGACTGACTAGGGCCTGCCACCACTTGAAAACCAGTAAAGTTAGGCGGTGTAAAATTATCACCATCTACATTCATTTTAAACTCGATGCGCAAGCGTTCATTTATCGCAATTTTATCCCGGCTCACATTTGCAGTAAACTCTACTTGTGCGAGACCCGAAATGCTTGCCAAAAAAAACAACATGTAACATACATTTCTCATTACCAATCTTTTTCAGATTTTTTTGCTGGGCCTTGGGCCTTTTTTGCGTTTACTTTATCTCTTACTTTTTGCTCTTCATTGCTCATAGCCTCTAGAATCTGGCTTATTTGCTGCGGGGTCATTTTACCATCCACCCGTTGTGGTGCTTTTTGATCTTGTTGTTTAGGCTCGCCATCGCCTTCTTTTCCATCTTTAGGTTTGCCGTCCTGGTCTTTTTCTCCCTCGCCGTCTCCTTTTTTATCGTCGCCTTCCTTCTCGTTTTCTTTACCGTCGTTTTTACCGTCAGACTTTTCATCTTTGTCGCCCTCCTTGTTGTCCTTATCTTTATCCTGACCATCACCTTTTTGATCCTTATCATCGTCACCACCGCCACCACCGCCGCCTTGCTTTTCTTTTTCTTTTTTGGCAAGAGCTAGATTGTAACGTGTCTCCTCGTCGGTAGGGTCATTTCTCAATGCATTTTTATAAGCCTCTACTGCTTTACCATACTCTTTATTTTCCATTAACAGGTTTCCTTGATTATGAAAAATACGGTGTTTTTCTTCTTTTGATGTCGCAGCCTTTGCAGCATCTACATAACTGTTTGACGCGTTGTATTTTTTAGTATTCTCATAATATAAGTTTCCCAAATTATATGCCGCAGGAGCACTTTGCGGATTCACTGCTTTGGCTTTTTTGTAAGCAGCTTCTGCTAGATTAAAGTTTCCATCGCGTGCATATTCTTGAGCTTTGGCAATCGTATTTTCATATTCTGTGTTAACTGCTGGTGCTTCTTGCGCTTTCGCGAAAGCGTAACCCACCATAATCATCATCGCTGTTATTAACTGTCTTTTCATCATCTTATTCATTAAACAGATTTAATTTTTTAAGCCACCCAGTTCTTTTTTCTAGATAAAAGATATCTAAAAATAAGAAAAACAGACCAAAACCCAGAAACCACTGAAATTGTGATTCAAAATCGGCATATTGCTGGGAGTCAAAGGCCACTTTATCAATGCCTGAAAGCTCTTCTTTTAATTGATCAATAACCGTTGCAGTAACCGTACCATCTATGTAAACCCCGCCACCAGCATCGGCAATATCTTGCAGTGTTGCAGCATTTAATTTGGTTATTACAGTTTTTCCTTCCTGGTCCTTTTTAAATTCTTTTACAATGCCATTTTGTTTTATGGGAATGGTGGTTCCCTTTTCAGTACCTACACCTATGGTAATGATGCGCATTCCATTTTCTGCAGCTGCCTCGGCAACGGCGGCGCTTTCACCTTCATGATCCTCGCCATCGCTAATAATTACTAGAATTTTTGCAGCCTCGGTATCTTCACCATAGTAGCCTTGGGCCAGTTGTATGGCTTCGTTTATGGCCGTTCCCTGACTAGAAACAAGATCGGTATTTAAAGACTGAATAAACATTCTCGCACTGCCGTAGTCTGTTGTAATGGGTAATTGCGGTACTGCACTACCGGCATAGGCAATAAGACCTATGCGATCACTTGCTAGGTTATTAATGATTTCTGTAACTAGTCGCTGTGATTTACCTAGTCTGCTAGGTGCAATATCTTCTGCCAGCATAGATTTTGAAACATCTACCGCAAAAACAATATCAACACCCTCGCGATTTACGATTTCTGTTTTTTCACCAGCTTTTAAATTAACTAGTGCAAAAACTAGAAATGCGATACCAAAACACACAGTAACCAACTTTAAAATAGGTTTAAACACAGAGCGGTCTGGAATTAAATGATCCAGCATTTGTGGGGTGGCATATTTATGTTGCGCACGATATCGCCAGTAAGAAAGTCCTATAAACAGAACCACCAGAACTGGTATAAGGCACAAAAGCCAGAAAAATGATTTATCTTCTAATAGATACACTGTTGTTTTATTTTTTAATAAGTTTAATTTTACACTTATATAACTGTATTTTTTTAATGTCTTTTATTCATTACAATCTCTCAATTTTTTTTCATTTTGATTTGTAGTTTTCATTTTTTATACTGCCGTTCTGAAAACTGTATACCTCAACAATAATTCTAGCGTAATTAGAAATAAGGCTAGTAGTACAAGATCTCTATATTTTTCTTCTACATTATAAAATTCAAACTGCTCGATTTCTGTTTTTTCTAGTTGATCAATTTCGGTATAGATTTCTTTTAGTTTTTCATTGTTATCTGCTCTAAAATACTTACCACCAGTACTTGCAGCAATTTCTTTCATCAGTTTTTCATCAATTTCTACAGGTACCATTCTAAATTGAAATGCCCCATTAGGCAATTGTGCATAGGGTGACATGGCGTTACCGTTAGTTCCTATTCCTATAGTATATACTTTAATGTCAAATTCTACCGCAAGCTCGCTAGCAATTTTAGGATCGAGAAAACCGCTGTTGTTTACCCCATCGGTCATTAAAATAATCACTTTGCTCAATGCCTCGCTTTCTTTTAATCGATTAACCGCCGTGGCAAGCCCCATACCTATTGCTGTCCCATTTTCTAAAACACCGTCAAATTTGATGCTTTTAATAGCATTAAGCGATACGCTTTTATCGGTAGTTATAGGTGTTTTAGTATAACTTTCACCCGCATAAACTACTACTCCTATACGATCATTGGGCCTACCGTTTATAAAATTTGCCGCTACTTCTTTGGTCGCTTCTAGCCTATCTGGTTTAAAATCTCTTGCCAGCATACTAGCACTTACATCTACTGCAAGAACGATATCAATACCGTTTGTTGTTTTGGTTTTAGTAGTGACATCGGTCGTTTGCGGTCTGGCTAGGGCCGTAATGATAAGCACAAGCGCTAGTAATCGCAAGACAAATAGTAAGGGTCTTAATTTACCTAATAAAGATCCATTATTTTGAAATCCTTTTATGGACGATACCTTTACTTGTGCATATTGCTTATGAAACGTCCAGATGTAAAAAGCAATAGCCACGGGCAGTGCAAGCAGCAACCAAAACATTTGTGGCGAGGCAAACTCTATATTTGAAAACCCGTCTATCATTGTTGTTCTTTCTTTTTACCCGTATCAAAAGATGGAAAAGCAATAGAGCTTCTTACACGCTCTCTAAGTATTCTTCCATATTCACGTTCTGGATTTTCTTCATCATCTTTTTTGTTTGTTATGATGATTTGATCAATGCCTATGCGATTTAACATCATCAATATTTCATATTGATATTCTACGCCATCTAGTTTATAAGTTCCTTGTAGCGAGACACCTTTAATACCGTTAATTTCAACTTCATTATCCAGCATTAAAATATCGGTCGCTCCCATCCCGTCTAGCACTTTGATCATATTGTCGTGCACCACAGCTGTAGGTAGTTGATTTTGGTCTTCGGCAACCTCGCCTTTTAAGGTAAATGTAATGACCCCTACATAAAAATCTTCTGACACATCACCAGTGGCAAATTGATCTACTGTGGCCGCTATCACAGCAAACTGATCACTTAACAAGGTGCTGTCTTGGCGTACTAGAATATCTGGTGTATTCATTTGCACTGGCGGCATTCCATACTCGCTGGTAAGCCATTGCTGCTCTGTTAGGTCCCTTAACTCGTTACCTAACACTTTATCTTTTACATTGTCGATCCCTATCATATAAGACCAAACGCCACCAGCAATCAACAGCGCCACTACTCCTAGAGCAACCCCAGCGACAATTTTACGAGCCCGTTTTTTAAGTTCTTGTTTGCGCCTGTAGGCAGCATCTTGCATTAATTCCTCCTCGGTAGGTGGTGGTAAAACTTGATGAATATTATTAATAATTTCCATGGTGCGCTGCCTATCTTCTTTAGCGCTTATGGCGTCACCACCTGCGGTTGCAAACTTGACTAAATCGGCTTTTTGCAATATCTCTTGTAGCCTAGATTGCGTTTTATCGGTAATGTGCATGCCTTTTTCATTCATTGCAATTTTTAATTCTTTGATCAATTGCCCTGTGGTACTTTCTAGAGTCTGCCCATATACTTTAGAGTCGATATACCTTCTTATGATGTAGGATAATTCTGTATAATATTCCTTCCAGTTGCGGTTTTCTAAATTCCCACTTTCATCCAATAATTTTAAACGATATTTTGTCCATTCAAAGGGCTGTAAAGTTTCTTCAAATGTTTTTTGTTCTCGCTTTCGCGAAAGCGAAATAATAACCAACACTACTGGAATAAGCAATAACAACCACCACAACCAGCTGTAAGATGCTGTTGATCGGTCTTCTATATCAAGCGCATCTTTTATAGGAAACATGCCTTGTTTAAGGGTGTCGACAATTACCTCTCGCACACTTACCAATACAGAATCTGATTGTAATGTCCTTTCATTTTTAAGTATGTTAAGTCGTGGCACCCAATAGTCACCAGAATCAAATTGCGTGATGCCATACTGCTTGTACAGCCTAATTTTATCGGCTATTCTTAAACTGTCTACGGGATAACTTTGCAATACCTCCATAGCACCCATGGTGGTTTGCTCTGGAAAAATGATAAGATCACCCAGTTCTACATCAACACTTATGGCCAGTTTTACCTCTTCACCTATTTTGATCAAGTCGCGATCTACCTTTGTCGCCACCTCTTCATTAGGTTGATTTTGTGCGACAGATAATGTAGTGCATAACACAAGTAATATGTAAAAGATATTTTTGATCATCTTGCTTTAAAGTATCCTAATAATTTTTTAGTATAATTTTCTTGTGTTTCTAGGTCTATTGCACCGGCGTCTGACTTTGTAAAGGCTTCTTTAAAATAGGCAGCACATTCTAGATGATAGGCAGCATATTTATTGCGCACAGATTTTGAACTGGTATTGATCAATTGGGTGGTTCCTGTTTCTTGATCTATAAAAGGTACTAGTCCCATTTTAGGCATTTCTATCTCGCGACGGTCGTGTACTCTTATACCAGTTACATCGTGCTTACGACCAGCAATTTGAAGCGTTTTTTTATAATTACTGCTCATAAAATCTGACAACATAAACACAATGGCTTTTTTCTTAAGTACCCCTGCAAGAAATTCTAAAGCAGCAGCCACATTTGTTCCTTTACCCTTGGGCTGAAACTCTAGTAGCTCTCTTATGATTCTAAGAATGTGAAATTTTCCTTTTTTGGGCGGTATGTAAAGTTCGATTTGATCTGAAAACAACAACAATCCCACCTTATCATTATTTTGCAAGGCGCTGAATGCTAGTGTGGCGCACAATTCTGTAATGATATCTTTTTTACTTTGTTCATAAGACCCAAAAAGTGTTGAACCACTGATGTCCACTACCAGCATTAAGGTCAGCTCGCGTTCTTCTTCAAATACTTTTATGTAGGGCTCGTTATATCTTGCGGTGACATTCCAGTCAATATTGCGCACATCATCACCAAATTGATATTGCCGCACCTCGCTAAATGTCATACCACGACCCTTAAAAGCACTGTGATATTCACCACCAAAGACCGCATCGCTCAACCTGCGAGTCTTGATTTCAATCTTGCGTACTTTTTTAAGTAATTCTTGTGTGTTCATAAGGCTGTGCGCACTTAGTTACTGATTTTTATTGATATGTTTTGTAATGCTTAAAATTTATACCCTAATCCTACTTTTAAAATTTTGAATATCCGTTTTCACACCTAATTTGAATTTATTGCCGCAACTATCAGTCT
>CAZQGX010000076.1:0-5881 GCA_964593255.1 uncultured Flavobacteriaceae bacterium
ATCACTTGTGTTGAAGCTACTTACTACAGAACCAGCATTTTCCACAGTGACTGTGTTTGCTGAACCAAGTGTAGAAAGATCATTTGGTGTTGCAGTAACATCATCATTGTCTTCATCTTCGAAGTCGATAGAGACAAGTGATACTTCAATCGTCTGATTAGCTGCATCATTACCATCTACAACATCAACATAGACATGGAATACATCTGCTTCATCCGCTGGGATGACGACATTATCCATACTATTGAAGTCTACATCACCATCAGATGCAACATCGTTACCTGATGCTTCATCCAAGACATTACCTTGTCCATCAGTCAAAACAGTAACATTTTTAGAAGCCAGTTCCTTTAAAGAAGATTTTAATGTGGAAGAACTCTTCACAGGTTCTATTACTGGTGAAGTCTTTAAAATATCGTTTGGAAATAAGCCACATAAATCTCTTAATGCGATTAACTCAAATTGTTTACCTCTGACATATGGGAAATACATACTTTGCTTTTTTGTGATAAGAAATATTCTAATTGTTGGTATTCAATATCTGAAAAATCCAAAGAATAACAAATATGCTTAAGCGATTCTGGGATTTGTCTTTCTTTAAAAACTTCCGGATTAGAAATGTTCCTATATTTTAATTTTTGTACAACTAATTTTTGAAATTCTAAAATATCTATTTTTTTTGACATCTTAAGACATTCTCTAAAAATTTGGGTATTAGGAACATCAGGCACAAATTTAAAATAAGATCTCATCAAACTAATGTATTCATCTTTTCGTAATGTCTTGAAAAGAGCATCGTGCTTGAAAGTAAAGGTGTTTTTTTTAGCTTCTTTTACAGTTTTTAGTGCATTTCGTTGAGTTAACTCAATTATACCAATATTAGAATTATAATATTTCATTAATAGGTTTGGTATATGCTTTGAGCTTGTAACTATATAGATTTTATCTGCAAATTTTTCGTAATCAGATAACTGTTTATCTAACTTTTCCAGACCATCTAATTCTGTTTTGATTTCATATATGCGAGCTTCACCGTTTAAAAGAACAAAGTCAGCAATTGAATTACCTATTTTAAATTCATTTAATGCTATAGTGCTTTTCAAACTATATTTTCTCAATAAAAGCTTATTGATAAGAATGTTCTTATAAACATACTCATTTTTATAATTGCAAAGTAAGGATTTGTAAATTTGATTTAGAACCTGAAGATTAGTAGTACTCTCTTTGACTTTTGTATATCTATCGACACGATAAAATGTATCAAAATAATCTTCGTCTCTCACTATTTTTTTAAAATTAGCGGTAGAAAAAATTTGAGCTAAACTCCTAATCTGGTTTATATCTTTAGTTATCTCCATTATTTTTACAAATCTACAAAATTCATAAAGAAGTCGTATTTCTAACGACTTTTAAGATTTTTTATTGAGTATAAGTCTTTAAATCAGGTTCTTTTATCCTTACTTTCCTTATCAAAAGCAATTAAATTGAATAGTTGTCGCATTCTGGAACGCACTCTGTTCCCGTAACGTTCTTCCAATTCTTGGGCGTTTAAGTTTGTAGTTGCGTGAGTTCTGATTTTTCGCTGAAGAAATAAATCGTAACGTGATAAGAGAATTTCTCCCATAACATTACAGTCTTTTCCAAAATGCCTTCCGGTTGTTTCCACTCCTAAATCATCAAAACAATAGAAATTACTGTTGCCATATTCTTGAATAGTCTTGTAGCCAATATTGTTGAAAGCAAATGTGATGTTTCTTGCTGGAATTAGTTCGTAAGATTTTTGATGTGGTACGATGTGCCTTAATAATTTCATTAAGCTGGTTTTGCCACAACCCACTGGACCCGATAAAAGAATGCCTTTGTTGGGGTCGATATTTAATTTTGCACAGGCTTCAAAATCGCGAATGAAATAAATACACAGCTTATAAAGGACAACCTCATCTTCTTCATAAATCTTGAAGTTTTTGCCAAATAACAAATTTGCTTTTGCATCGAGGTAAATGAGTATGCTTTTGAAATCGTATTGAATACAATTATCTTTTAACTCTCCAAGTTTGTATTGGACACCTTTCTCAACAATGATATGCGGGTTCTCATTTTTCATAAAGGTTCATTGTAGTTTTTGTTTTTAGTAGTCTTTAGGTTGTCCGTATTTGGGACACTGCTGTTTTGTTTTGAATCATTTTCAGAATCATTAAAATCTGAATTTTTAAAATTTTTCTGTTTATTACTGTTTTTGTTTTCTATAGTTTGTATATGTTTATATATAGGTACCAGTGCTTGTCCAGAACTTGTCTCGATTTGAGTAGAGTTGTGTCCCACTACTTGTCCAGAACTTGTCCCAAATTTGAGCATCTTAATTTTACTACCACGATATGGGTTGTGAGATGGGAAATACACAATATATTTCCAATGGTTTAATTCCTTGATGCATCTGTGATAGGTGGATTTTGAGCCTATTTTAGATAATTGCATAACCTCATCACGGTTTATAAAAAACTCTTCTAAAAATCGGTTTAAATTCCACAACTGGAATAAAGCTATGTATAAGCTTATATGTGTTGGATTTAATCGATTGTCTTTTGAGAATTGGTTGAAAACTGCGTTGAGATGTTTGATATAGTTTACTTCTTCCATATGAGTGAGATTGCCACGTCGCTACGCTTCTCGCAATGACACTAAAATTTGTTATGGATGCGGTTTTCTTCCAATACTTTTAGGATTTCCTCATAGTCGTAATAGATAACTCCGCCAACTTTAGTATAGGGTAATGTTCCATTGATACGCAAATTTTGTAATGTTCCTGGTGAGATACTTAAGAGATCACGAACCTCTGGTGATTTGAGCCATTTTTTAGGTGCAAAACCTGATTGGTGGTTAATGATTGCTTTAATATCTTCCAGTAATTCTTCTTTAAACTCTCGAAGATCTTCGGTAGTGATAATTGTTGCTGCCATAGTAAAGTTTTTAGTTTAAAATAGCTACCGCTTTGAACATAACATTCGCAGCAGTAGCTATTAATGTGATTTGACTTTCGTTTGGCAAATATGAAGGGAATTGATTTTGTTTATTCACAACGGGGATTGTGTTGTGAACGATTTTACCTAAATCCCTTCATCGGTATCTTCCATTCGTTTTAGTAATCCTTTATTTAATGTGGTAAGGAATTTTGCTCTATCGGCTTTCCGAGTCCTAATTTCAAGGAATGTACGACGGTATTGCCCTAAATCTATTTCAAAAATATGTTCAAAATATTCTGCAATATCTTTTAAATCAGCAGCACCATTATTAAATACACCTTCGGTATGTAGTGCATAAACAAGCTCGATTAAGGCTACTTTTGGGCTTGTCCAAATCATTTTCAAGTTCGGTTTGCGTTGTGATTTTTCGCCATTGTCTTTATTACCAATTAATACTAAATTATTTTCTAAATACAATTGAATTAAATCGTTGGCTAGTATCTTAGCTACTTTATAATCATGTGAGGTTGAAAAGTTTGTATCTGCTTCAAAGTAGTAGCTAGATAACGACATTTTAATGTCGAACTTGCTACGTAAAAAGTATTTATGATCTAGGTAAGTACTACCTGAACGGTAGTATTTATAAAACTCCAATTCGTTATCAAAAAATGCTTTTAGTTTAACCAATTCATTGTTATAATACTTTTTTACAATTCTGTTTCCTCCATTAGGTCTTTTCATTTCGATTTTGAAAATCGTGTTATAGTATATTAGTTTAGAAGTGAATTGAGGTTTTATTTCTTTAAAGAATTTAATTTCTTCAGCATCTGTTTTAAACTTTGTTTTTGATAAAATTATCCTTAACGACTTTATTGTCTTCAAGATTATTTCAATAGCATTTTCACATCGAATAGATTGGTTATCTATTTCTAAATCTATAAAGCTTAATTGGTCATTAAGATTAGTTAGTAGGTTATTTATTTTTGAACTCAAATAGCTTTATTTTTATTAAACTCATTTAACGTTTCTAATCCTTTTACCGACACCAGCCTATGTAAAAATAATGAGTTTAAAAACTTAAGTGTATTTTGGTTTGTTCCTGGATTGTAGAAAAAACCATCCAAAAAAATAATTTTAGAAATATCATTAAAAGATTCACAAATTTCTTCAGCATTTATATCTTTTTTATAAACTCCTTCTAGTTTACCTATTTTGATATTTTCAATAAGAAAAGGTATTACTATAGTATTTTTGTGTTTAACAACATCTAAAAAAATTGTTGGATAGTATTTTTTTAATTCTTTGCCAAATGAAGCAGATACGTTAAAGGAAAGCTTATTTATATAGTCAAAAAAAAGTATTAATTCTTGTAATGCATTTTCGCTTATTTGTTTGTTTTCAAAAATTTCTTTTTTTAGTTCTTTTATTTGTAATTCTATAACTTGACGCAACAAATCATCCTTATTTTCAAAATATTTATAAATTGTTTTTTTAGAAACACCGCATTTTTTTGCAATATCATCCATTGTGATATGCTGGATCCCATAATTAAAAAACATATTGACTGCTTGTTCTAAAATCATTTTTTTTCTATTAAAAGCCATACTCTATTTTTTTGTTATGATAAATTTCCAATCCATCTCCTTTTATATTCATCTTTATATTTTCGTTTCCAACGTCTATGACTCCAGAGGTAGTTTTCAGGGTTTTTATATATTGACTCTTCTAATTTTTTGGCATAAAATTGTGTGATTAATCCAACTTGATATTGTTCTGAAAAATCAAAAAGAGGTGTTATAACAAATTTGTAATAACCTCTATCTAAACGAATAATGTTTGCAAAAAAGGAAGTGGTTTTATTTGATGCCGTATAAAGTTCGGCTCCACTTAAAAAGGCTGTTTTTTGGTTTAAAAAATTTGTCCAAAAACTTTTTATTGAAATTTTTGGGGTTTGGTCTGCAACTAAAACTAATACATGTGGATTGTCCTTGAATTTTTCAATCTCTCGTTTTAATTTTTTTGATGAAACCAATTTTGAACCAAATCGACTCCTCATTTGCTTCATTAAGCTATTAAACTTTTTATTTTTTATGGGTTTGTAAGCAACTATAACATTATCTTCTAATACACTTGAAATATGTAAATTCGCCCATTCCCAATTAAACTGATGCCCCAAATAAACATGACAATTTTTCTTTTGAGATATTATGTTTATTAATTCAGAATAATCTACAGAGATCCTGCTATGCAATTCTTCTTTTGATATCGACAAAAGTTTTAATGTCTCAATAAAATTATCGCAGAAATTTCTGTAAAATTTTTTCTCAATAATTAGCCTTTCTTTTTTGTTTAGACTGGTAAATGAATTCTTAATGTTTTCTGATACCGTTTTTCTACGATATTTTACAACATAATACAACAAGTAATAACAGACATCTGATATCAGATACAACAGTCTTAACGGTAGAAGTGAAAACGCATATGATATTTTGTAAAGCATACGTTAGAGTTTAATTTAAAGGTGTATTACATTTATGAAGTATATTTTATGACTAAAACACTTGTTCTTAGAATATTCTAAAATGATATTTTTACTATTTCTCTTCATATTAAAAATTTAAAAAAGAATTTGTTTTGCTTGTATATAAATCATAACCAGTAAATAACAAAATGAGAAACTATTGCTACTACCAAACCTAATAAGAATGTATAGAGCGATATTCTAATAAGTTTGTTTTTTACCTGCAAGATTTGACCTTGATAGTAGAAATCTTTGATCATTGATGTGTACAGATAATCTTTGTCTTGTAATAATTGTAAGAAAGCCCATTCGAAATCACGATAATGCATGTTATGAAAGTTTCCGAAATAGAGTAAGTTTCCTTTTTTACTTCTTATATCTTCTTCGGTAAAGTTTCCTT
>CAZQGX010000076.1:5981-11392 GCA_964593255.1 uncultured Flavobacteriaceae bacterium
AAATAGAGTAAGTTTCCTTTTTTACTTCTTATATCTTCTTCGGTAAAGTTTCCTTGTGTTTTATTAGGTGTTATAGAAATAATAGCAAATGCTATGGATATTAAATTAGTTACCGCAAAAATGATTGAAGGAATATTTAAAACTACTTCATTAGAAGATTTACCTATAATACCTCCTAATATTAGAGATAGTATAATTGAGTTTATCGTAATCATTATACGTGCTTTTCCGTCAACCATCTTATTTAAGGTGTAATGGTTTCTTGAGGTATTTCTGAATAAAGTTTGAATGCCTCTATCATCTCTACCCTTAATTTTACCTATATCTTTTTTTAACTTTTTAATTTCTTGATCACTAATTTTTAACTCTTTTTGTAAAATTAAATTTGTATGATTTTTGTGATCCTTTCTTTCTTTTCTTAAAGATTTGTAAAGCTTATCTATTGATGGCTGTACATGGGTTTGACCAAAATGGGTAGTTGTCTTATAATTATCTAAAATACCAATAAGTGTATCGTACCAATTACTTTTAGATAGTTTAAAATCTTTTAAAATCATCTGCTCATACATTTTTTTTAACCTATCTCTTCCTTGACTGCCAGCAAAATCCATGATGTTAGCATCTGAAATGATTTTAGACTCTAATAATTTTGTTTCGTTAAAAGGAAATGATTCTATAATAATTGTCTTTACTCTATTTACAGTTTCACTATTTAATTTGAATTTTAATCTAAGACTATCTAATATTTCATTTATTGATGTTTCGCTGTCCTTAAAATTTAATGTATTAGCTTTTGTAGTGGCTTGTTCTATGTTTAACACATAATTAGCTAGGTATAAACAATCTATATCAATATTCTCAATTCTATCCTCTTTAATTATTGTGTTAATATTTTTTTCAATTCTATACACTCTACTAATTGTAGTGTATAAATTTTTATCAGATTCTTTATCTATAATTTCAAAAGTATAATCCTTAATGTTATTTACTATTTGAGATATGTTGGTATTTTCTTTCATAAGTTATATGTAATATTACACCTATGATTTATCCTTTTTCAACATTGAAATAACTATGTATATCCCTAGAAGTAATGAAATTGTAAAACCTAAAAAACCTAGAACAGGTATGTTGTAAATTTTAGGGGGCATGTCTGCTAATACTAGTATTGCAGAACCAATTGAAAGTGCTGCTAAAATTATTGCTATTACTAGACGATCTACTGTACTTGCAACTAACTCAATACCTTTTATCTTGTGCGATACTTCTATATCGTTCTCTTTAATTTTGTGAACTATAGATTGTATTTCATTAGGTAAATCCCCTAGAAGTTCTGAAACATTTTGTAGTCTTTTTATACCTTTAAAAAAGTTATATTTTGGGGAAAGTTTTTTTTGGATAACTTCAATAGCATATGGTTCTATTATTTGATAAACATTAATATTTGGGTTTAATTTTCTACCTATACCTTCAATTAATGCAATCCCTTTCATTAAAAGATAAACGTAATCAGGAAACTCTACTTCATTTTGTTTAAATATTTCTTTTAATTTTTTTATAATTAAGGTTAAATCAATTTTATTTAATGAAGACTCATCCACAATTTCAAAAATTTGATAAACATCTCGTTCTAATTGTTTTTGATTTTTTACAGAATATGATACCGCTATTTTTTTTAGCGTAGATATTAATTTTTTAGCATCCTTATTTATAAGATATTGTAAGAAATCTTCGATATGCTCGATATCTGAAGGCATTAACCTTCCCATAATACCAAAATCTATAAAAGAAATCTCTCCTTTGTATGTTACAAAAATGTTTCCTGGATGTGGGTCTGCATGAAAATAACCATTCTTTAATACTTGTTGCATATACATATCAAAGCCTACCATAGCTACTTGATTAGTATCAAACCCTTGATTTTCTAGTGAAGATATGTCCGTAATCTTAATGCCTTCTATAAATTCTAAACACAGAATATTATTATTAGACAAATGCTTAAATGTTTTATGCACATACAAGTTTTCATCTTCTTGAAAATCTTTTCTGAAACGTTCAATATTATCGAATTCTTGCAAGAATGAAAGTTCTGTATGGATTGATTTTTCAAACGTATGAACAATTTTATATAAATTTATCTTCTTACTTTCTGCATTATAGTTTTCGAGTATTTTGGCAAGGTCTTTCATTATTAAAAGATCTGCTTCTATTATTTCTTGAATTTTTTCTCTTTTTATTTTTAAGACTACTTTTTCTCCTGTTTTTAATTGCGCTTTAAAAACCTGGGATATTGAAGCTGTTGCAAAAGGTTTTTCATCTATAGATTCAAAAAAATCATCTGGGTTAATTTGTAATTCTTTACCTATTTTTTCTCTTACATTTATAAAATCTTCGCCAGCATTATTTTGAAGTTTTTTTAATTCTGCGGTAAGTTCTGAGGGTAATAAATCATCTCTATCACTAAATAATTGCCCTAATTTTATATAAGTTGGTCCCAAATCTGAAATAGCCATTCTAATACGTGCATAAACAGAAAGTGATTTTATTCTATCTATTTTTTCATTTGCATGAATAAATTTCTTAGGTATTATCTTGTCAATACTACTATGTGAAATAATATCTTCGAACCCATATTTTGAGAGTACCGAAGCTATTTTAATAGTTCTAGTTATTTTATTAGTATTATTTCCCATTATGATTTATATGTTTTGTTTTGCCTATTATAGATTTAACTTGAGCTTTGTGTTGTTTGTGAGACCTTATCTTTAAAAACCAAAGTGCGATGTGGAAACGGTATTTCTATACCTTCTTTATCAAAACGTTTCTTAACACTTTCGTAGAGGTCACATTTCATTGCAAATGCTTCTTCAAAATTGTTTGCCCAAGCCCAAGCTCTTAAAGTAACCTCAGAATCATTTAAACCAATAACACGTACCTTTACTTTTTTTTCATTATTATATTTATCTAATTTACTTCTATTGTCTATCAAATATGGATGGCTTTCACATTCTTCTCTTATGATATGTTTTGCCAAATCGATGTCGCTGTCATAAGAAATACCTATTTCAATCCATTGACAACACTTGCGTTCCCCTAAATCATAATTGACTAATTTTTCTTTGTTTATAATGGCATTAGGAATTACTATCATCTTATTTTCATAATCTCTAATTACAGTATGGCGCAATGTAATGTCGGTAACGGTACCTATCATGGTTTGATCTACCTTAATAATATCTCCTATCTTAAAAGGCTTAAACGAAACAATAAAAAAACCGCCTATAAGGTTTGCTAGTGCTTCTTGAGAAGCAACTCCAGCTATAATAGCAATAATACCTGCTCCACTTAAAACGGTTTGAGCTATATCTCTTAATGATGGAAAAGCTAGTATTGCTAATAATGTTCCAAGAAAGTAAACACAAACAATTGCTACATACCTTAAAAACTTATAACTTGTAGCATCTTGTTGTTGTGCTGTCTTTTCTTTTATTTTTTTAGAAAACCATAATTGCACAAAAGAGGCTATTACTAGGGTTAGCACTGCAATAACACCCAAATACAAGACAAGGAAAAAATTGGTTGTGGCCGTCTTATAATGTTCTTCATCGATAAAAATAAAAGCAAGAGCCATAATCCCTAAGACGATCCAAAGTGCATTTAAAATACGTTTGGTTAAATGGATTGTTTTTGGGTCTTCATTAGGGTATTTTTTAAGCGCTAGCTTTTCAAGTTTATTGTGCAATAATTTTGTTAAAAAAAGTAAAAACACCACCACAGCAATTACGATAAACATATAAAAAATGGACTGCTTATAGTTGTTGTAAAATTCTATCATATGGTTTTGTTATTATGTCTTAGATAACTTCATAGAATTTTGAAGTTATTTTACTATTAATTTTTCTATTACATTTTCGCCGGTAATAAAATCTTTTCCTGAGAACAAAACATATTTAGCTTTTGTTTTTAGGGAAGTTGAACCTTCTTTAAGTTGAACAAACATGCTATCTAAGTATAGTTTACACTTGTTTATAGTTACATAAACTCTAGGTTTTTCTTTATCACTAAAAGTGAGATAGAATTTTAACTTTGATGATGCTGCCAAATGCATTTCTATAAGATTTGGCGCAATTAATTTCGTAATCATTCCGTAAGCAAATTGCTTTTGAATTTTATTCAATGGTTTTTTAGCACCGTCTTCTGTATAGACTATTCTATACTCATTAATTGGATTCTCAGTGCTAATAAAATCTCCTTCCATATTTGCATCATATACATAAGTATTATAGTTATTACTATGTTGTATATAAAAAAGTCTTGATGCTGTTTTTTCAGGTACTGGGTAATTTTCCTGTGAAAAGAGGATGGAATTAATAAAAAAGCAAAAGAAAAAAGAAAAAAAAGTTTTCATACAAAATTCTATTTGTTTGTTTTCAATAGAAAATAAATTAATCAAGGAAACGTAACAATTCATTCTTTTTTTCTTTAGCATAAACATACCCAGTCTGGTATATTTCATCTGCTTTTTTGAAATCGAAAATTCCATAGTCTCTAATACTTGGTGGTTCTATATATACATCGCATTTATATTTTTGAGTTTCTACAGAGTTGCCAATTGCTATTTGAACTGTTCTTTCAATAATTTGTTTATAACCTATTTTACCTTCTATGGTGTTTATGCGATTTACATTGACGCCAATGATTTTATCGACTTTACCTTCTAAAATATTTACAGGAAAATTATTTAAAATACCACCATCACTAAGGTAGATTCCTTCAAATAAAACAGGTTGAAAAACCAATGGTACACAACAAGAAGCTTTTACAGCTGTGGCTAATGAACCTTCATTAAAAATTTTTAATTTTCCGTTATTCAAATCTGTTGCTGTGATGAATAATGGAATTTCTAATGACTCCAACGTTTCCTGAGCAATATGTTTTTTAATTATATTCTCGAATATATCTGTTGAAAATAACCCTACACCTTGTCGTTTAAATAGGCTTGAATAATTAAAGAATTTTTCAGATTTTCCTATTTTAAAAATTTGTTTAGGCTCAAAGCCTGCTGCATAAAATGCTCCAACTAAAGCACCTGCGCTTGTACCAGAAATAACAGAAGGTTTTATGCCTAACTCTGTTAAATACTGTAACACGCCAAGATGTGCCATACCACGAATACCGCCTCCAGAAAGTGCTAAACCTAGTTTACTCATTTTATTATTTTAAAACAACCCTTGACGTTTTAATGACAAGGATTGTTTTTTATTATAGAGACTTAAACGCTTTTTTTAAATGTTTGTAAGATTGTGCTACTTCTTTTTTAAAGTTGTCCAACTTTTCTGTAGCCTGTTCTTTTTCCTCATCAAGTTTTGAAGCAAATTCTTTGAATTTTTCGGTAGCTGCTTCCATACTAT
>CAZQGX010000077.1:0-11058 GCA_964593255.1 uncultured Flavobacteriaceae bacterium
ATTGAATATCCGTTTTCACACCTAATTTGAATTTATTGCCGCAACTATCAGTCTATCAAATAGTTTCTCTCCAAAGTGTCGCCTGTTGAGTTTATAGACAAACTCATTTAGATATGCTTGTAGGTACTTTCCCTTTATTTTATGATAGTTTCCCAGTAAGTTTCTTTTAGCATTACTGATAAATATATGCACCCATTTCAGGGTCTCTTTGGTGGACTCTTCGCTAGATTTTTCCATAACGTGCATCTCTACATAATTCGCAATATCAACATATGAGGTACTTTTATCAGTGAGCACAATAGACTTTTCATCTAGGGATTCTTTAATAGTTTCATTAATTTGCTCAGATTGATGACTTTGTAACACTTTAGCTTTAAAGTATCTAACCTGACTGGATTTTTTTCCTGTTTTCGGGTCTTCAAGCTGGGTGCTTTCGGCCATAACTGCAACATTTTGTTTACCTGCTGCGCCTTTACCACGCTTGCCTTTCTTTTGCTCAACTTCAGAGGATTCAACAGTAAAATATCCTTCGTCCATCTCTATCATGCCTTCTAAGGTATAGCTAGCATCTCTATCTCCCATAGCTTTGCGCAACTTGTGAACCATTGCCCATACTGGCTCATATCGTTTTAGTCCTAATTGACGTTGCATCTCTTTAGCTGAAAAACCTTTCTTAGTTGTACTCATCAAAAACATAGCGCGGTACCATACCAAAAATGGTAGGTTAGAGTTTTGCATGATCGTTCCACTACGAAGTGAGGTTCTGAATCTACAGGACTTGCACTCATAACTCCATTTATCCTTTTTCCAGTAATGATCTCTACAACCACATTTCTTACATACTACACCTTGTGAATCGCGTTGCTGCTTGAAGTGGTTACGGCATGTGTTTTCATCTCCAAAATGAGCGGTAAACGTAAATAAGTTCATAGCTTTATTTTATTATATTTCAACACAATATACAAAATTTAGGCGTAATTACGGATATTCAAAAATTCTTATGTTGAATATTCTAACTAAATAATTACAGTAACATAAAAATATACCACAAAAAATCAATTGAAAAATTATTTTATAGTTAGAAAACTAAGTAATGATGCTTTTAAAACGCATATTTAAGATGCTTGGTCTAAACTACTCCACCCCATATGTAATACCGAGGTCGTCTAGCACAGCAAGTAATGAGGCATTTACATTTACCTTTTGTAATCTAGAGGCCATGCCTATAGAAATTTTTTCTTCATGGTCTTTAAGATTAAAGTACAAACGGTGGTCACCTTGATGCTGGTCTAGCGTTTGTTTTAAAAGTTCTATAAGTTCATCTAGCACCTCGCTTACATGAAATTCTATGGTTAATTTTTTAGCAGCACCTTCCATCACATCTTGTAATTGCGACATTTGTATGAACATAATACGCGGTTCGCGAGGTTTACCTGTATTTTTATCCATCCAGCCTTGTTGTATTTTTACTTTGGCATATAAAAATGTATTAGGCACTAAAAAGTGTCTGAATTTTAAATAATCCTCACCAAATAATCTGAATTCAAAGGTCTCTTCATAATCTTCTAAAGTAAACATCCCCCATGGTTTATTTGCCTTGCTCACCATGTGTTTTGCCTCGGTAATCACACCACAAAAACTGAGTTCTCTGTTTACCAATGAATCTAATTCTTTCATGGCAGCAAGGTTTGCATTACAAAAAAACTGTATTTCTTTTTTATAATCGTCTAATGGGTGACCTGATATGTAAATACCTACTACTTCTTTTTCTCTTTTTAATTTTTCCATGGTTCCCCAGTCCTCACAAATAGGCAATAAAGGTTCAGGAATTTGCACATCACTAGCATCCCCAAAAAGGCTAACCTGTGCACTATTCTGATTTTCTTGATATTTTTGAGCATACTTTACCACTTGCTCTAGAAACATCTGACCGTTGTCAAATTCATGAAAGAATTGTGCTCTATTCTCACCACCCAAACCGTCAAAACCACCGCTTAGTGCTAGGGCTTCAAATGCTTTTTTAGTTGCTGCTCGCAAATCGATGCGCTTTGCCATATCAAAAATACTTTTATAGGCACCAGATTTCCTATTGTCGATAATGGTCATCACAGCGCTATGTCCTAGACCTTTTACTGCTCCCATTCCAAAACGTATGGCGCCACGAGGGTTTACAGTAAATTTATAGTTGGACTCATTTACATCTGGGCCTAGCACTTCTAGTCCCATGCGGCGACATTCGTCCATGAACTTTGTCACATCTTTTATTTGATTCATGTTATTAGAAAGGGTGGCCGCCATAAACTCTGCGCCATAATTTGCTTTTAAATAAGCAGTTTGATAAGCAATTAATGCATAACAAGTAGAGTGCGATTTATTAAAAGCATAAGATGCAAATGCCTCCCAATCTTTCCATACTTTTTCTAAAATTGTGCGATCGTGCCCATTTGACTCTCCTGCATCTAGAAATTGTGGTTTCATTTTTTGCAGCGTGGCAATTTGTTTTTTACCCATGGCTTTTCTCAATACATCGGCATCACCTTTAGAGAAATTGGCCAGTTTTTGAGACAATAGCATTACCTGCTCTTGATAAACGGTAATACCATAAGTCTCATTTAAAAACTCTTCCATCGCATCTAGATCATAAACAATTTCTTTACGACCTTGCTTGCGATCAATAAATTCTGGAATATAATCTATAGGTCCAGGTCGATATAAAGCGTTCATGGCAATAAGGTCTGCAAACTGTGTGGGTTTTAATTCCTTCATATATTTTTGCATCCCCGCACTTTCATATTGAAAAATCGCAGTAGTCTCCCCACGCTGAAACAATTCGTATGTCTTATGATCATCCAGTGGTATGGCCTCTATATCTAGTTCAATACCATGACGTTCTTTTATAATAGAGACGGTATCTTTTATCTGACTGAGCGTTTTTAATCCTAAAAAGTCCATCTTTAAAAGACCCGCACTTTCTACCACATTATTGTCAAACTGCGTTACATATAAATCAGAGTTTTTTGCGGTGGCAACAGGAACAAAATTGGTCAAATCGTCTGGTGTAATAATCACACCACAGGCATGGACCCCCGTATTTCTTACAGATCCCTCGAGAATTTGGGCTTGTTTTAAAGTTTCGGCTGTGAGGTCGTTACCGCTGGCAAGGTCTCTTAATTCTCTTACCATCACAGCGTCGTCTGCTTTAAACTTGCTGTTGATTTCGGCATCATCTAGTGCAAATATCGTTTTAAGTGTTGTAAAATCCGGAATAAGTTTTGCCACACGATCAGCATCTTGTAATGGTAAATCTAGAGCCCTAGCCGTATCTCTAATAGCAGATTTTGCTGCCATAGTTCCATAAGTGATGATTTGTGCCACTTGGGATGCTCCATATTTATTAATCACATAATCCATAACCTTATGACGGTTTTCATCGTCAAAATCTATATCTATATCGGGCATAGACACGCGATCTGGATTTAAAAAACGCTCAAAAAGCAAGTCGTAATGTATGGGATCTACATTTGTTATTTTTAAACAATAGGCCACCACACTACCCGCGGCACTACCACGGCCTGGTCCTACTGCAACGCCCATCTCTCTCGCTGCTTTTATAAAATCCCAAGTAATCAAAAAGTAACCAGGATAACCTGTTTTTTCTATAACACTCAGCTCAAAGTCAAGACGTTCTTTAATTTGCGGTGTGATGATCTCGTATCTCTCTTTTGCACCCTCGTAAGTAAGGTGTTTTAAATAGGCATTTTCACCTTTTTTAGTTTTTGCAGCGACATCAGTATTATCTATAAATTGGGCGGGGATATCAAAAGCTGGTAGCAACACCTCTCTTGCAAGTTCATATGACTCTATTTTATCTACTACTTCTTGAATATTAAAAATAGCCTGTGGCAAGTCTTTAAAGAGTTCCTTCATCTCTTGTGTAGACTTGTAATAATATTCTTGATTGGGTAATCCATAGCGATAACCACGACCGCGACCAATAGGGGTTGCTTGCTTTTCATTATCTTTTACACATAATAAAATATCATGTGCATTAGCATCTTCTTTATGAATGTAATAAGTATTATTTGTTGCTACTATTTTAATATTATGTTTTTGCGCAAGCGATAACAATACTTCATTTGCTCTTTGTTCATCTTCCTGACCATGGCGCATTATTTCTATATACAGATCTTCACCAAATTGCTCGTGCCACCACAGCAGCGCTTCTTCGGCCTGATTTTCACCCATGTTTAGGATTTTTGACGGCACCTCGCCATACATATTTCCTGTAAGAACAATTAGGTCATCTTTATATTGTTTGATCAATTCTCGATCAATTCTAGGTAAGTAATAAAAACCATCTGTATAGGCTTTACTAGCCATTTTTGCAAGGTTGTGATACCCGTTTTTATTTTTGGCAAGAATCACTATTTGATAACCATTGTCTTTGTGCGTGCGGTCGTTCATATTTTCACAAACCTGAAACTCGCAGCCTATTATGGGTTTTATGGCATTGCCTTGCACGCCATTTTCTAACACGGGCAATGTGGCATTATGCGCCTTTACTGCTCGCACAAAATGAAAAGCCCCCATCATGTTTGCATGGTCGGTAATGGCTACTGCGGGCATATTTTGTGCCGCTGCCGCTTGTACAAGGGCTACCACACTTGCAGTAGATTGTAGTATAGAAAACTGACTGTGACTGTGCAGGTGTACAAAATTAGTCTCACTTAATTCATTGAGGTTTTCTTTAATTTCTTCTTTAGAAATTTGTGGTGCATCATCGGTTTGTAGGTTTTCTGATGCTTTTTTAAGGTTAAGATGTTGAATCCCTGCTGGGGAGATGGTAGTAGGATTGCTTTCGCGAAAGCGTAACATATAACCATCATCTACACCCAATTCTTTTATACTGTAGTTACCAATTCTTAACAATTCAAAAAAACAGCGCGCAGTAGCTTCTACATCGGCAGTGGCGTTATGGGCCTCGCCAAAGGATTTTTTAAATAAAAACTCATGCAATTCTGTAAGCGTGGGCAGTTTGAACTTGCCATAACGGCCACCTGGTAGTTGACATAATTTTGCAGTTTGCTCTGTACAAGTATCTAAAACGGGTAGAGATTGCAGGTCGTTACCTATTTGTGTGCGTTCAAACTCGGCACCAGTGACATTAAGGTCAAATTTTAAGTTTTGCCCTACTACAAATTTTGTTTTACTAAGCGCAATATTAAAGGCGCTTAATACCTCTATTAAAGGCGCGCCATTTTTTTGAGCTAGGGCGGTAGATATGCCGTGCACGCGCTGTGCATCATAAGGAATGTCAAAACCCTGTGGTTGTATTAGGTGGTCTTGTGCTTCTATCAAATTACCCATGTCGTCGTGCAACTGCCAGGCGATTTGTATGACTCGTGGCCAGTTGTCAACATCAGTAAATGGTGCGTCCCAGCGTTTGGGAAGTCCTGTGGTTTCAGTGTCAAAGATGAGGTACATATCGTAGCGCTATATTTATGTGTTTTAATCAAACTATTGATTTAAAGATCGTTGTAAAACAAGTACACTTTTAATCTAAAGTTTTAAAGATAAATAAATCACAAATGATACATGTACCACCCATCTAGAATCTTGGGAAGTTTATTCACAATATTAGATGTTTTTAAGTAGTAACAATGATTAAGTATAAATTCTAGAACCTATATTTTAAGATCATCAATAGATAATGCGGCAGTAATACGTAACTCACTGTAGAAAATGAAATATAGTTTATAAAACTGGTTTGAAATTGTTTTGTCTTTTTAAGACATCTTGCCTCTAGCAAAATAATAACTTACTGATTTTAAAACTATAAGACACATCTAGGTGTATGATATAATAATAACTATTCCCTTAGTTAATATAAGCAAAAAACATCGCTCTATCTTTAACTGAAAGCCTAACAGGTCGTTGACTACAAAAGTCAAATCAAGAAAGCTGTTATAGTGTGTAAATCTGGTATTTATACTGCAAGCCGCTACGGTATTAAATGCACATTTTATTGCTATATGGTAATTATAAATCTTGCTAAAAGCAGACCAAAATTCAAGTCCTGAGCTATACCTGGCAATTTTCACTTTAATTCAAAAAATCTAAATTGTTAATTTTATTTTATCCCAAGAATTAAGTGTATTGTCTAGTAAAAAAAGACCCTGAAAATTCAGAGCCTTTTTTAAAAGTTGCCATAAATAACTATTATGACCCACACATCTCGCAGTCGTCGCCGTTGCTGGCGGCGTCTTTGGCGCGTTGTAGGATCAATTGATACTCTTCTTTTGTCATCTCGGCATTTCCTTCTACTTTGCTGGTTGTGGGGTGAGCAGATGATTCATCATTTGCAAACAACGATGGTGTATGAACCACAGCTGCTGGTGTGGGTGTCACAGGTTTTTTTGCCTGCTGTTGTGCTATTAATGTACTTGCTGCATGTGCCGCAGCGGCTGTATTTACCACAGGGGTTTCTATTGCTGCTGCAACTGGAACGGCTTTCTTTTCTTTAGTAACAGTAAATTTAATGGCATCTACTGCAGCTTTGGTTCTTAAATAATACATACCTGTTTTTAAACCGCTCTTCCATGCATAAAAGTGCATAGAGGTGAGTTTTGAGGTAGTTACATTTTCCATAAACAAATTCAATGATTGAGACTGGTCTATAAAGTAACCTCTCTCTCTAGACATGTCTATAATGTCTTTCATTTTCATTTCCCAAACGGTCTTGTACAACTCTTTGATATCTTCTGGAATTCCCTCAATCGCTTGTATAGAGCCGTTATTTCTCATAATGGCATTTTTTAAGCTATCGTCCCAAAGTCCTAGATCTACTAGATCTTTTAATAGGTGTTTATTAACCACTATAAATTCACCAGAAAGTGTTCTACGGGTATAAATATTTGAGGTATAAGGCTCAAATGCCTCGTTGTTTCCTAGAATTTGCGAGGTGCTTGCAGTAGGCATAGGTGCAACAAGTAGTGAGTTTCTTACACCATGCTCCATTACTTTAGTTCTTAAATCTGCCCAATTGTAACGACCACTTAATTGGTCGTCGTTAATATTCCACATGTTGAATTGAAACAATCCTTGAGACATAGGTGAACCAGCAAATGTAGAATAAGGTCCTTCTTCTTGAGCCAGTTCCATAGATGCCTCGCAGGCTGCAAAGTACAGTGTTTCAAAAATATCTGAATTTAATTTTTTAGCCTCGTCGCTAGTAAAAGGCAAACGCAACATGATAAATGCATCTGCTAGACCTTGTATACCTAGACCTACTGGTCTGTGGCGCATGTTTGAGTTTTCGGCTTCTTTTACTGGGTAATAGTTGCGGTCTATTACTTTATTCAAATTGCGGGTAACTCTTTTAGTCACTTTATACAGTGCTTTATGATCAAAAGCTCCATCTTTTACAAACATAGGCAGTGCAATCGAGGCAAGATTACAAACTGCAATCTCGTCGGCCGAGGTGTATTCAATTATCTCTGTACAAAGATTTGAAGATCTAATAGTACCAAGATTTTTTTGATTGGACTTATTATTTGCAGCATCTTTATACAACATGTATGGCGTGCCTGTCTCTATTTGTGATTCTAGAATTTTATCCCACAACTCGCGGGCATGAATGATCTTGCGACCTCTTCCTTCTTCTTCATACCTGGTATACAAGGCTTCAAACTCATCACCATGAACATTGTAAAGGTCTGGACACTCGTGTGGGCACATTAAAGTCCACATACCATTGCTCTCTACTCTTTTCATGAACAAGTCTGATACCCACATGGCATAAAACAAGTCGCGTGCACGCATTTCTTCTTTACCATGGTTTTTCTTAAGGTCTAAGAAATCAAAAATATCTGCATGCCATGGTTCCATATATATTGCAAAAGAACCTTTGCGCTTACCACCACCCTGATCAACATATCTAGCGGTATCGTTAAATACCTTTAACATAGGTACAATACCGTTTGATGTACCGTTTGTCCCGCCTATATAAGAACCTCTTGCACGTATATTGTGTATAGATAAACCTATACCACCAGCACTTTGTGAGATTTTGGCAGTTTGTTTAAGGGTGTTGTAAATACCTTCTATACTATCGTCTTGCATTGCGAGTAAAAAGCATGAAGACATTTGTGGTTTTGGTGTACCCGCATTAAATAATGTAGGTGTAGCGTGAGTAAAGAATTTTTTGCTCATCAACTCATAAGTTTCAATCGCAGCATCTAGATCGTCTAGATGAATCCCTACCGATACCCGCATTAACATGTGTTGTGGACGCTCGGCAATCTGGCCGTTTATTTTTAATAAGTAACTGCGCTCAAGGGTTTTGAATCCAAAATAATCATAGCCAAAATCACGATTATAAATAATAGCCGAATTCAAACGGTCGGCATTGTCTTGTATTACTTTATACACCTCGTCTGAGATCATGGGTGCTTTTTTGTTGGTACGTGGGTTTACGTACTCATACAAATCTGTAACCACCTCGGTAAAAGTTTTTTTAGTATTCTTATGTAGATTAGAAACAGATATGCGTGCTGCTAATCTTGCATAATCTGGGTGCGCTGTGGTCATGGTCGCAGCAGTCTCGGCAGCAAGATTGTCCAGCTCGCTGGTGGTTACCCCATCATACAAGCCATCAATCACCCTCATGGCTACTTTTACAGCTTGCACATGATCACTTAGACCATAACATAACTTGCGTATTCTTGCAGTTATTTTATCAAACATTACTGGCTCTTTGTGGCCATCTCTTTTTATTACATACATAAGAAACTAATTTTGGGTGGATTCAAAAAATGAAGCTCTTTAATCCGTTACTTTGACAATTGCATTTTTGAAACCTAAAACTATAGACTACTAGCTATTAAGCTTAACAAAGGATTTATTTAAAAATCCGCATCAAGAGAAAAGGAATCCATGGTGCTCTTTTCTTCTTTGGTACTATTCATCACACCAGCTTTTTGGTATTCACCTACTCTTTTTTCAAAGAAATTGGTTTTTCCTTCCATACCTATTAAATCCATAAAATCAAACGGATTTGTTACATTGTACACTGGCTCGCATTCTAGCTCTACTAATAGACGATCGGTCACAAACTCTAGGTATTGAGTCATTAACTTAGAATTCATCCCTATCAAACTAGCAGGCAGTGATTCTGTAATAAACTCGCGCTCAATATTAAGAGCGTCTACAATAATTTCTGTAATACGTTCTTTAGGTACTTTATTTACCAGGTGGTGATTGTGCAGGTGTACGGCAAAATCGCAGTGCATTCCTTCATCACGAGAGATTAACTCGTTTGAAAAGGTCAATCCTGGCATTAAACCACGTTTTTTTAACCAGTAAATAGAACAAAAAGCTCCTGAAAAGAAAATACCTTCTACTGCTGCAAAGGCGATCAGACGCTCTGCAAAAGAGGGGCTTTCTATCCATTTCAAAGCCCAATCTGCCTTTAATTTAATCGCAGGGAAATTTTCTATCGCTCTAAAAAGCTTATCCTTTTCTTTATCATCTTTTACATAAGTATCGATAAGAAGGGAATAAGTCTCTGAATGTATGTTTTCCATCATGATTTGAAAACCATAGAAAAATTTAGCTTCAGAATATTGTACCTCGTTTACAAAATTCTCGGCAAGGTTTTCATTTACAATACCATCACTTGCTGCAAAAAATGCAAGAATGTGCTTGATAAAGTAACGCTCATCAGAATTAAGAGAATTTTGCCAATCAGTAAGGTCTACTTGTAAATCAATTTCTTCGGCAGTCCAGATACAAGCTTGTTGTTTCTTGTACCACTCCCATAAATCACTGTGTTGAATAGGGAAAATTACAAATCGGTTAGGATTTTCTTGTAGGATAGGCTCTTGTGTTGCTTGCATGATGTTATAGTCTTTTGTTAGTTTTAAAAATCGAGGAATACAAAGATGACCAATCTTGTGAGTGATAAATAGGATTTAACATTTGGTTTTTTCACAAGTTTTCAACATTGCAAAGTTATAATACTAAGTCAAAATAATTTTTTAACTATATTAAATACAGGTAGTTGCAGCTTTATCGTATTTTTTTACTATTCATAGAATTCTCTCCTCAAAAGTCTAGCTAGCATCACTGCTCAAAAGGTTTTTGAAGGTAAATAAGAATCTTTATTTGTTATTTTTTGAAAGAAGTTATGCACGCTTTCGCGAAAGCGGAATACTAAAAAATCGTTTTTCTAAAAGAATATTTTTAAACATCAAACTAAAAATCTTGTGCAATTTGCTCTAGTTCATTATACCATTTCTGACCAAATTTTCTAATCAAGGCTTCTTTTACGAATTTGTAAACTGGCACGCCTAGTTCTTCACCCAGCTGGCAGGCATCGTCGCAAATTTGCCATTTGTGATAATTTACCGCCTTAAAATCGGTGTATTCTTGCACCCGCACGGGGTACAAATGACAAGAGATAGGTTTGTAAAAGGTGGTTTTCCCCTCGCGGTAGGCAGATTCTATACCGCACAGGGCAGTTCCATCCTCTTTAAAAGTAGTGTAAGCACACTCGGCACCATTGACTAATGGTGTTTCTAGCTCGCCATTTTCAGTTTCTATCCATTTGCCCTGTTGTTCTATTGCAGCAATTCCTTCAGGTCTTAAAAAAGGCTTGATGTTTTCATATTCCCTATCGAGAATATCCAGCTCATGTTGCTCAAGTGGTGCACCAGCCTCGCCCGCAACACAGCAAACACCTTTACAGGCAGTGAGGTTGCACACAAAATCTTTTTCTAAAAGATCGTCTGAAATAATGGTTTTGCCTAATTGAAACATGATGTATTTTAAGAGGTGCAAATATACCTTTTTGAATGATAATGATTATAAGTAGAAGTAAAAGCAAGAACAAAAGTAAAATACAAAGACAGGAATGTTATGCACTAGAAAGTAAAGACTTTAAAAGCATCGTATAAAATGATGTTTATCGTTAACAACCTTTGCGGCGATTAAAACTAGAATAGTTTTTTTGAATATCCGTAATTACGCCTAAATTTTGTATATTGTGTTGAAATATAA
>CAZQGX010000078.1:0-10810 GCA_964593255.1 uncultured Flavobacteriaceae bacterium
TTTTTACGTTATCATAGTAAAAAGCTTCCGAGGCACGAGGATTAGTTCAACATTGGCTATACGTAATGCGGGGTTTTGTGCTGAAATTGAAAATTTTAGTTTCTTTATAAACTTTGGGCTTAATTGAATAGAAATCGTATTTTTAGCCCGCACTATGTATAGCCAAACCGTTGTGCAACATGCTGAAAAGCCAACGCGCAAATAGGCACATTTGGTTTTTGCCGACCCACAAGCCAAACGCAAAAAACCAAAAGAGCCTATTTTTTGCCAGCGCTCGGACAGACTAACAATGAAACGAACGAAATGTATATTGAAAAACGAGATAAACGAGATTTTTGTGCTATTTTAGCGACTTAAATTTATACGGATATGAACCGAATAAAAGCGGTGCTTGAAGACAAAGGAATAAAACAAACTTGGTTAGCTGAGAAACTTGGAAAAAGTTACAACATGGTGAATGGTTATGTGCAAAATAGGCAACAGCCAAGACTAGAAATACTAATGGAAATAGCAAACATATTAGACATAGATGTTAAAGAATTAATCATTTCGAATAAGCCTCAAAATCATGAATAGCATGAATAAAAAGATGAATTTTATAGACTTATTTGCGGGAGCAGGCGGGCTTTCAGAAGGATTTATCCAAGCTGGTTTTGAACCTATTGCCCACGTTGAAATCGAAAAATCTGCATGCAACACGCTAAAAACTCGAGCTGCATATCATTATTTAAAATCTAATAAGAAATATAAAATATACATATCATATCTCAAAGGAGAAATTACTCGTGAGGAACTTTATAAAAGCGTACCTAATGAGGTTTTAGAATCTGTTATCAATGCACCAATCGGAGATGAAAACAATAAGGAAATACAAAATCAAATAGATAAATACTTAGGAACTCAAAAAGTTGATTTGATTATAGGTGGACCACCTTGCCAAGCCTATTCATTGGTTGGAAGATCACGGTCGAAAACTAAAATGGAAGGTGATCCAAGGAATTATCTCTTTATTCAGTATGCGGAATATTTAGAAAAGTACAAACCGAAAATGTTTGTATTTGAAAATGTATTGGGATTAAAGTCTGCTAAAGGTGGTCACTATCTCAAAGAAATGGAGAAGATTTTTAACAAAAAAGGCTATCAAATAAAACTGCACACCCTTGAAGCAAAAAACTTTGGAGTATTGCAAAACAGAAAACGAATTGTCATTCTTGGTTGGCAAAAAAATAGAAAGGTTAATATTCCAAACTTAGAAGAAATTGCAACTGAAAGTAATTATTTAGTTAAAGATTTATTGAATGATTTGCCAGTTATAAAAGCTGGAGAGGGTGCAGACAAATTTTTGAAGTACAAAACAGAAACAACCGATTACCTCAAATCTCACGCCTTACGCAATGGGATTGACATTTTAACCCAACACGTTGCACGACCACATAGAGAACAAGACAAGGAAATCTATAAAATTGCTATTCAGAAATGGGAGAAAAAACAAGAGCGATTAAACTACAATGATTTACCCGAAAGGCTGAAAACCCACAATAATCGCACTTCATTTTTTGACAGATTTAAAGTTGTAGCAGCAGATTTGCCCTACTCACAAACTGTTGTTGCTCATATTGCCAAAGATGGTCATTATTATATTCATCCTGACATTAAGCAAAATAGGTCCCTTAGCGTAAGAGAAGCTGCTCGCCTACAATCATTTCCTGACAACTATTATTTCGAAGGTGAAAAAGAGGGAGCAAACAGAACGGCTGCATTTAAACAAATTGGGAATGCTGTGCCGCCATTGATGGCGAAATTTATAGGAGTAGAAATTTCAAAAGCACTTAAAGGTTAATGATTGACTACTCCAACATACAATCTACTTCTGCCGAGCCAGAAGCAAGCTCAATGATTGAAACCTTCCGTGCAATAGGTTATTCTATCGAAACTGCCATTGCTGACATAATTGATAATTCAATTACTTCTGGAGCAAAAAATATCTGGATAGATTACAATTGGAAAGGTTCAAACACAACATTATCCATTTTGGATGACGGCACAGGGATGAATAATGAGCAACTCATTCAAGCTATGCGACCTGGAAGCAGAAATCCATTAGAAGAACGAAGCAGTAATGATTTAGGTCGGTTTGGATTAGGGTTGAAAACCGCTTCTTTTTCCCAATCACGAAAATTCACAGTTTTTTCAAAAGCAAAAGACTACAAGCCTGTATTTTGGACTTGGGATTTAGATTATGTGAACCAAGCAAAAGCATGGAAATTAATTAGACATATTCCTGACGAAGAAAATTGGACTCAAAAAATCGTAACCTTACAAACAGGAACTTGTGTTGTTTGGTGGGATTTGGATAGACTCACAAAAGGTACTAATGAAGACAATGAAGAAGCCAAAAGTAAGTTTTTGGGAATTATGGATTCAGTTAAATCTCATTTGTCAATGGTTTTTCACAGATATATGGATGAAGGTCTAAAAATCTACTTCCGTGAACGTGAAATAAAGTCTTGGGATCCATTTATGATTGGTATTGATGGTTTGCAAACTAAACCTGAAACGAGATTAGAAGGAGGTTCAATTAGAATCAAGGGGTTTGTATTACCACACCGCTCAAAACTTTCAGCCGAACAGTATAATTATGGAAAAGGTCCAAAAGATAGCTGGACTGCACATCAAGGTTTTTATGTTTATCGAAATAGAAGGCTCTTGGTGGCGGGTGATTGGTTAGGGATGTTTAAACGAGAGGTACATTATGACCTATGTAGAATTCAAATTGATTTACCAAATAACTTTGATGAAGATTGGCAAATCGACATCAAAAAATCTATTGCCAGACCACCTTCAATTTACCGTGAACAGATTTTAGCAGTTGCAAAAGAAGCCAGAAATCAAGCAGTTGAAGTTTATAGGCACAAAGGCAAAGTTCTTAAACGCAAATTGGCTTTGGATGAATATTTTCCCTTCTGGGAAGAAAGAGCTAGACACGGCAAGCGTTTCTATAAAATAAACCGCAAACATCCTCTTTTAAATGAATTACTTGCCAAATCTGGCGATTTGAAAAAAGACATTGAAAAGGTAATTCAGTTTATTGAAGAAACTATACCTGTTCCATTAATTACACTTCAAGAAAGCGAAAACGAAAAGCCACACGGACAACCTTTTGAAGGAATAGACCACAATGCGATAAAGGAAACAATGCAAAAGCTTTTCAATGGTTTTGTTGCTAGTGGACTTTCTATTGACAAAGCAAAGGCAAGAATATTAAATACCGAACCATATAATTTCTATCCGGAATACATTGAATTTTTGATAAATGAGTAAAAAAGACCCTATAAAAAATATTAGACAACTTTTATCCGATAGCTCTTCATTCACAAGAGAGGAAATTGAAGATGCGGTTGATGAAGTTCTTAAAATGAAGTATTTCGTGAATGAGAATCGTGAAATGCTCATTAGAAGAATCGAAGAACTTTATACAATTAGACAAGATGAATTTGGAACGATTTTAAAGGAGGACGAAAATAATCCTTGGTTAAATGAAAAACGTGCCGATATAGATTTTGAAAATGGGTTTTGGGGAAGGTATAGAGAGTATTTAGAAATAGAAAAGAATTTTGCACCAGATGTAATAAATAAATTGGACAGAATAACAGACAGCATTCTTGACAACTTTTTCGACCCTTCAATTAAGGCAACAATTAACAAAAAAGGGTTAGTTGTTGGGCAAGTACAATCAGGTAAAACAGCAAATTATACAGGTCTTATCTGCAAAGCCGCTGATGCTGGTTTTGGATTAATCATTGTTTTAGCTGGAATTCATAACAATCTCAGAAGCCAAACACAAATAAGAATTGACGAGAGTTTTTTAGGATTTGACACACAACACACCAGAGCATTTGACCAAAGAAGCATTCAAATTGGAGTTGGTGACCCTTACTTTGGCTCTCCAATAGTTGCCCATTCTTTAACCTCAAGCATTGAAAAAGGAGATTTTACCCAAGGCGCAGCAAACGCATTAGGTTTAAACTTTAATACTTCTGAACCCATTGTAGCAGTAATAAAAAAGAATCCGCACGTGCTTCGTAGAATTTACCAGTGGCTGGGAGCACAAGCAAATGAAGATAGCGAACTTGGTCGTATAATTCGTAACAAATCTCTTTTACTTATTGATGATGAAGCAGATAACGCCTCCATAAACATTTCAAACGATCCTGAAAGGCAAAGTTCTATTAACGGATGGATTACCCAAATACTTAATCTCTTTGGTAAGAATGCTTATGTCGGTTATACTGCAACTCCATTCGCCAATATCTTTATTCCATTGGATGACCAAAACTTATTCCCGAGGAATTTTATAAAGAACATACCAGCTCCTTCCAATTACATTGGACCAGAAAAAGTTTTTGGTTTTAGTCCATTGGGAGAAGATGAAGCTTCCAATATGGTTCTTCCAATAGTTAACAGGATTAATGATTACAGAGATTTTGTACCAGATAGACATAAAAAAGATGACCAAAAACCTTCTTCGCTTCCCGAATCCTTAAAAAGAGCAATACGCTGCTTTATTATCACTTGTGCCATCAGAAGATTAAGAGGGCATACTACAGTTCATAACTCTATGCTTATTCACGTGTCAAGGTTTGTTCTTTGGCAGGATCATATAGCGGAACTGGTATCTAATCAATTCATTTATTACAGAAGAGGCATTGACCAAAATGACTCAGTCATTTTAAATGAGTTTAAATCTACCTTTGAACAAGATGAAAATGGTTATAGGTCTTTTGTAACAGTATCTCAACAAATTTTAGATTCAGAACTCAAAAGTTTAGATTCACAAATTAAAGTTCATGAATGGAGCGAAGTTTTGCAATATTTGAATGACGCTGCTGCACGAATTGAAGTGAAATCAATCCACGGTGGTTCGGGTGAAGCACTTGACTATTTTGACCATAAAAACGGATTATCAGTAATTGCGGTAGGTGGAAACAAATTATCCAGAGGTTTGACTTTAGAAGGACTTTCGGTAAGCTACTATTTACGAGCATCAAGAATGTATGACACTCTCATGCAAATGGGGCGTTGGTTTGGATATAGAGGTGGATATGTAGATTTATGTCGTCTGTTTACAAGTAGAGAGTTAAATGAATGGTTTTGCCATATTACTCAGGCATCCGAAGAATTAAGAGAAGAATTTGATTATATGACAGATGTTGCGGGTTCAACTCCCGAACAGTATGCCTTAAAAGTTAGAACACATCCTGGTGTTCTGCAAATATCGGCAACCAATAAAATGCGTTCGGCAATTACGGTTCAAATTTCTTGGGCAGGTAGATTGGTCGAATCTTATGAATTTAAGAAGGACATTTCTGTCATTGACAATAATTTCAAAAACACACAAAAATTCATAGGAACTCTACCATCAAATTTTGTTACAAAGCCAAATTCTTTTGTGTGGTATGATATACCTGCTGAGCAAGTTGTCAACTTTTTTGAAGGAATACAATCTGTGGAAAACCTTAAAAAGGCTGAACCTAGAAAAATAATTCAATTCATTAATGCTCAATTAAGAAACGGTGAATTAACTGATTGGCGAATTGCTCTTATGACTAAGCCGAACCCAAAAAATTATTCAACTATTGAACTAAATGATAGTGAAGTTCAAATTGGTCAATGGAAAAGAACTGAAGATGATAAGAATTCAAATGAGCAGATATATTATTTAAGAAAATCACATATCATAAGTCCATCAGATGAATTCATTGATTTTACTGATGAAGAGTATGAAAGAGCTATGAACCTAACTAATCTTCATAGAAAAAAAGCAGGTGCAGCAATGTATCCGAATGGACAAATAGTTAGAAATGAATTAAGAGACCCAAAGAAGCCATTATTAATTATTTACCTACTTGACCCTGAAGAAAGTATAGACCCCAAAAATCCTTTACCAAAAGGAATAAATCCATTTGTAGGCTACGCAATAAGCTTTCCAAAAAGTAATTATAACGCTCCAGTATCTTATGCTGTTAATGAGGAGTTACTCGACAGATTTGATATTGTTGAAGAAGATTTTGAAGATTATGGAGATGACGAAGATTGAAAATATTTGGCTCGGTTTAGAGGGTGATAATTTCAGTCACTCAGGATTGCTTTATAAGCGATATTCCGCAGAAGTATTGCCTGATGTGTTTATTGCTTTAAAAGCTCCAGAAAAACTGCGGTGTATTGCATTTAGAATAAGTGTCTCATTCTCTTTTGACGAAAATCAATGGAACAAACTCAAAGACATCAAGATAGAAACACTTCCTGATGAAAGAGATAAATCAAAGAAATTTTTACTCATTCTATTACTTAATAAACAACACAAAGATATTTTCTCTACCCTATGTGAGGATTTGATTTTTGGAGTGTCAGAAGTATCAACGGAGCAAACATTGGTAGAAAAGTTGTTAGAGCGATTAGCAAAGTGGCAATCCTTATTTGAAAAAGTGGGTAAGCAAGGGTTATCAGATGAAGCACAAAGAGGTCTTTTTGGTGAAATTTACTTTTTGCGTTTTTTCTTGAACAATACATCTGACAAAAACTACTGCCTCAAATCTTGGCTTGGTCCTGAGAAGTCAATACAAGACTTTCAATATTCTAGTTGGGCAGTTGAAGTAAAAACCACACACGGTAATAATCATCAAAAAATTCATATCACTAGTGAACGACAGTTGGATGATTCTATCATTGAAAAAATATTTCTGTATCATCTTTCGCTTGACATAAGAGTTGGAAATGGAGAATCAATAAATTCACTTATTGACGAAGTTTCGGAATTGCTGAATGACAATACAATGGCTTCTAATTTATTTAAGTTAAAATTATTGGAATCTGGATTTTATGAAACACATAGACCTTTATATGAAGAAAGAGGTTATACCATTCGCCAAGAAAACTTGTACCGAGTTTCTGGAAATTTTCCAAGAATAACCGAAAATCAAATTCCTATTGGTGTTGGTGACGTGAGATATTCAATTGTTCTATCCGAATCAGAGGAATGGAGAATAGACCAAGAAACTCTTTTAGGCGAAATACAATAACATTTTTATGGAAAACAAAGAATTACAAAAGTTCTATATAGACATTCAAGAAGAGATTAACTCAACCTTAATTACAGAGGAAGAAGGAACAAACCCTGAGCAAGTTTTTACTGAATTAGCATTGTCTTTCTTATCAGATGCTGGTGAGACTGAAAACTATCGAGTTTGTTTTGATGAAAAAATTAGCAAAAGAGGTGTTGAACATAAAATCAACGGCTATTCTCTTTATGAAAATTATGAAACACTTGATTTGTTTGTTACCATATATAATGGCGATTCTTCTATTCAAAGCGTTACAAAAGGAGATGCTGATAAGACGATTGATAGGGCTGTAAAGTTTTTCAGAAATGCAATTTATAAAGATTATGTAAATGAAATTGAGGAAAGTTCAGAAATATTTGACCTTGCTCAAACTTTAGCGAATGTTCCAGAAGTTAAAGAATATCTAACTCGAGTAAATATCTTCTTAATTACTAATGGTGAAGTAAAAGCTGATTTAAAAACTTCTGATACAGTTGCGGGTTACACGGTTTTTTATAGAACGATTGATTTAAACTATCTTTTCAATCTTTCAGACAAATCAAGAGTACCTATTGAAATCAACTTTGAACAGTCAGGCTATAAAGTTCCCTGTATTGTGAATGAAACTGAGAATTCTGAATATCAATCTTGGCTTGCAATTATTCCAGGTCTTGCACTAGCTGATATTTATGAGCAATATGGAGCAAGGCTTCTTGAGCAAAATGTTCGTTCATTTCTTCAATTCACTGGAAAAATAAACAAAGGTATCCGTAACACTATTTTGAAAGAGCAACATATGTTTATGGCTTTTAATAATGGTATTGCTGCCACTGCCGAAGAAGTTACCATCTCAGATTTGCCCAATAATCAAGGAAAAGCAATTGCCCAAGTAAAGGATTTTCAAATCGTAAATGGCGGTCAAACAACAGCATCTGTTTACCATACTTGGAAAAAAGATAAAGTTGATATAAGCAATGTGTTTGTGCCTGTAAAACTGACGATTGTAAAAAATAGAGATAATTTTTCTGAAATAGTAGGACGCATTGCAGAATATGCAAACACTCAAAATCGTGTTTCAGCTTCTGATTTAAGTTCGAATAGAGAAAACCACGTACTGATTGAAAAACTGTCAAGAACCATTTGGGCTCCACCAATTTCAGGGGAAACAACTCAGACACGCTGGTTCTTTGAGCGTTCAAGAGGGCAGTATAAAAATGATAGAAACCGATTCGGAATAACTCCATCTAAACGAAAGCAATTTGACAAACAGAATCCAAGAAGTCAAATGTTTACTAAAGAGCTACTTGCTAAATATATCAACTCATATGAAGAAGTTTATAATGGCAAGAAATTAGTTGTTGGTCCACATATCGTTGTTCGGGGCAGTCAAAAAAATTACGCTCAATTTCTGAATTATAATTTCAGTTTCAAACCTGACAATATTTGGTTTGAAGATTTAGTTGCAAAAGCATTATTATTTAAAAATGCTGAAAAAATTTACGGTGTAAAACCAAATGCAATTGGTGATATGCGATACATAACAGTTCCTTATTCAATAGCTTGGTTAGGTCTCAAATTGGATTATAAACTTGACCTATACAAAATCTGGAAACAACAATCCCTGAGCGAGATTCTTAAAGACAAACTTCATGAGGTAATGTCTAAAATAGAAGATTACATAAAAAACCAAGCTCCTGGTTCTTTATATGGAGAGTGGGCAAAAAAAGAAGAATGCTGGAATGCAATCAAAAATGAGAATTTCAACATTGACTTGGAAAGTTTAAAGGCAGACTTGGAGAACAAGTTGTCTGAAAAGCGTAAAAAATTAACAGAGGATGAAACACAAAAGGTTGAGATAGAGGCTTCATTGAATAGATTAAAATCAATACATATTAAAACTTGGAAGAAAATAGAAGACTGGGGGAGAGAGACTCAAAACCTTACCCAATATCAGTATGATATGGCTTCTACTCTAGGTAGTAAAATAAGAAACAACAGAGAAATAACGGACATTCAGCTTAACCAAGGAGAGTCTATTTTAAATATAGTAGCCGAACTAAACCCTGAGTTGTTTTATGATATGGACGACTTCTTCAATGCTGACGAGAACAAGAAGGAGGAAGAAGTAGAAATTTCCATAGACCTCATTGAAAGAATTGTACAATGGGATAAAAGAAATAAAAGACTAGACGCATATAAATATCGCTTTATGGTTGACCTTTTAGAAGGGAAAAAAGAACTAACAGATAGAAATAAGTTTCTAGCAAGACTTAATTTAAAAACAGCAGAAAAGTATGGGTTCAGATAACAAATCCCACGCTAACAGCCACACACATTGCCAAGCCGCTCATACCAGCCACACGATCCAAAGCTTGCCAATAAGTGTGTCTGAGCCAACGCACGGACGAGAAAAAAGAAAGCACGATTGCACAACAATGGCTATACGTAATGCGGGCGAAAGTACTGATATGAAATCAATTACATTAAATAAACTTTTCGGTGAACGGACAGTGAAGTACCTTGGAATCCCGCACTACGCATAGCCGAGACCGTTAGCACTCATTATATGAAGACAGCGATAACAACAATATTAACACTCATTTTGACAATTTCCGTTTACGGGAATGACGGAGTTTATTTGACACGTGGTGGCGTAATCTATCCGACAAAAGAGAGTAAAATTTCACTCGACAGAGAAGTTTTATCATTCAGCGTTCAAGACAAAATTTGCCGAGTTGACATTCTTTTCGAGTTCAACAACCCCGAGAATGTAGAAAGGAAACTAATGATTGGTTTTCAGGCACCGACAGCAGTTGGTGACGTGTCTGACAATATTTCCAATACCAATCAAATTGCCGACTTTAAAATTTTAGCAAATGGACAAATACTTCCTTACAAACTCAAAGCAACAGAATGCGAAGACTGTGAACTAAAAGAACCAAAGGACTTTCAATTTTCACAATCAGAACAAGGCGTTTTTGTTTATCTGTTCGAGTTGACATTTAAGCCCGGATTTAACAAAATAAATCATAGTTACTCTTTTCCTGCAAGCTCAAACGTAGAATTTGACCAATTTTATAATTACATTTTAACAACAGGTGCTAAATGGGCAGGTGGGACAATTAAAAACTTGACGATAAATTTTGACTTGGGAAGCAACAAATATTTTTACGTTAATGACATTTTTGGAAAAACTGCAAATTGGTCAATAATTGGGAGCGGTAAAGCGACCAATAAAAAATTTGACAATTATGAAGACTCTTGCAGAATGGTAAGAGTTCTTTCAGGCAGTTTACAAATTGACGTTAAAGATTTTAGACCATTAAAGAATATAGAATTTGGAATAGTCTGCGAAAATTCATTTATCACTCGACCAACAGACTTTGAAAAATTAAAAGAAGGAAAAGTATTTGGTATTTGTGGTTTAAGTTTAGACAGTGAAACAAATTACTCGAAAGAGACTTTGAAAATTTTAAGAAACACTGTTTATGCACAGTATGGTTACTCGTTTAACAGTATGGATTTGAAAGACTATTTTTCACAATTTGAGTGGTATATTCCAGACCCAAATTTGACAATGGAACAAATAAAACTGACAGAAAAAGAAAAGAAATTTATTGACGAAATATTAAAACGAGAGAAAGAATAACGAGTGCTAATAACTAAGCATATGGCGTGCCGATAGGCCAGCGCTATATGCTCTGTTGACT
>CAZQGX010000079.1:0-10554 GCA_964593255.1 uncultured Flavobacteriaceae bacterium
GCCTGGTATCAATACAAACAAGAAGCATTTAATATGCTAATTAGAACTTAGCTAAGATAATTAATTGGTTTGTGGTTATTTTAACCTCGCTTTCGCGAAAGCGGAATTACAAAAATCTTATTTTTACCACATGGATTTTAACATTGTATCAGACTTTTCTCCTACAGGAGATCAACCACAGGCTATTGAAAAAATAGTTAATGGTATAAATGCAAAGGATAAATATCAAACCCTGCTGGGTGTAACAGGTAGTGGAAAAACTTTTACTGCAGCAAATGTGATACAAGGTGTGCAAAAACCAACCCTTGTGCTGTGCCACAATAAAACACTTGCTGCCCAATTATATTCAGAATTTAAAGATTTCTTTCCAGAAAATGCAGTTGAATATTTTGTTTCTTACTATGATTACTACCAGCCAGAAGCGTTTATACCTAGTAGTGGCACGTATATAGAAAAGGATCTTTCTATCAATGAAGAGATAGAAAAAATGCGATTAAGTACCACTTCTTCCCTACTTTCTGGTAGAAGAGATATTATTGTAGTAGCATCAGTATCCTGTCTATATGGAATTGGTAATCCAGTAGAGTTTCAAAAAAATGTAGTAAGAATCAAAAAAGACGAGGTCATTGCAAGAACCGCCTTGCTTCATAAACTGGTACAGTCCTTATATTCTAGAACCACAGCCGATTTTAATAGAGGGAATTTTAGAATTAAAGGAGATACCCTAGATGTATATCCTAGTTATGCAGATACTGCTTTTAGAATTCATTTTTTTGGCGATGAAATAGAAGAAATAGAACGCTTTAACCCCATAGACGGTAGTGTGATAGAGCGATTTGAACAAATCACTATTTACCCAGCAAATATGTTTGTCACCTCGCCAGATATTTTGCAAGGTGCCATACATTCCATTCAAGAAGATCTGTTAAAACAAGTTGATTATTTTAAAGAAATAGGCAAGCCACTAGAAGCAAAAAGACTAGAAGAACGCACAGAGTTTGATCTAGAAATGATAAGAGAGTTAGGTTATTGTTCTGGTATCGAGAATTATAGCCGTTATCTAGATGGCCGTTTACCTGGTACCAGACCTTTTTGTTTGTTAGATTTTTTTCCAGATGACTACTTAATGATTATTGATGAAAGTCACGTGAGTGTGCCACAAGTAGGTGCTATGTATGGTGGTGACCGGTCTCGTAAAGAAAATTTGGTCGATTATGGTTTCCGTCTTCCCGCGGCTATGGATAATCGGCCGTTAAAATTTGAGGAGTTTGAGGCTTTACAAAATCAAGTGCTATATGTAAGTGCTACCCCTGCAGATTATGAGTTAGCCAAAAGTGATGGTGTAGTGGTTGAACAAATTATAAGACCTACAGGACTTTTAGATCCTGTGATTGAAGTGCGACCTAGTCAAAATCAAATAGACGACCTAGTCGAAGAAATAAAATTAAGAGAAGAAAGAGATGAACGTGTTTTAGTGACTACCCTCACAAAACGCATGGCCGAGGAATTAACAAAATATTTAACCCGCATTAATGTGAGATGTCGTTACATACATAGTGATGTAGACACACTAGAAAGAGTAGAGATTTTATCCGATTTGCGACGTGGGGTTTTTGATGTATTGATAGGTGTCAATTTATTAAGAGAAGGGCTCGATTTACCAGAGGTATCGCTTGTAGCTATTCTCGATGCAGATAAAGAAGGTTTCCTACGCAATCAACGATCGCTTACACAAACCATTGGGCGGGCTGCACGTAATGTTAACGGGTTAGCTATTTTGTATGCAGATAAAATAACAGAGAGCATGCAAAAAACCATAGATCAAACAGACTATAGACGCTCTAAACAAATGGCATATAATGAAGCAAATGGTCTTGTACCAACGGCAATAAAGAAAAAACTGGAAACCGCATTATACCGCAAAAATGCAGCAAGTGATGCTATAGAAGAGGTGCTCTCCATGAAAGCTGCCGAAGAAGAGGCCGAATACATGTCAAAGGCACAACTGGAACAAAAAATACGCGATACACGCAAAATGATGGAAAAAGCTGCCAAAGAACTGGACTTTATGGAAGCCGCCCGCCTGCGCGATCAAATCAAAATGATGCAAGAAAAAGTGAAGGATATATATTAGAACAATTAAAGGTTTAAAGTTTAATTCATTTTATCAATTATAATTTCTTGTGACATGGTAAGAGCAACAGATTACATTTCATAAAAACACTTTTAAATTTGTAATAGAATAGCTTTAATAATTATGTTAAGTGTTTTATCAATAGACTCTTTTAGATCAACGATCTTTAAAAAAAATATCATGAAATATACAATTATTACCCTTTTAGTGTTTTTAAGTTTTACGTCTTGTGACACAAAAACCACCAAAGAAACCAACAATAACGATACAAATGAAACAATACCTGAGAAAGAGATAGAAAACCGTGACCTTTCTGCTGCATTTAAAGATTACTGGTTCAATGGTACAGCAGAGGTTTCTAGTTATACGTTAAACCAAGCGAGGTATGGAGCGATGAGAGAGGGAACCGCAGTACTAATTTTTGTAACTGAAGATTTTGATAAAAAAGATCAAGTTAAAGCATATCAAAAGAGCAACAACACTAGGCCTGTGTTAAAACTAAATGCCATAAGAGATTTTAAAACAGGTATTTATCCTTATCACATCATGAGTAGTACCTTTTTACCATTAGATAAAAAAGAGAATGCTGTTAAAATCGCCACCTCTATTCAAGAATGGTGCGGTCACACCTATATGCAACTTAATCATAGAGATGACATATATCAAGTGTCTCTTTTTTCTTATTTTCAAAATGAAGGAAATAAAGAATTTGAAATCGACAATGTGATAACAGAGAATCAGCTAGCAGCACAGTTAAGGCTAGACCCTATTGAAATGCCTACTGGTGATTTAAAAATTATTCCCAGCACAGAATATTTAAGGTTAAAACACGTTACCACAAAAGCTTATAAAGCAACTGCAAAATTAAATGAAATGGAAGACGGTTATGTTTATAGTGTTAAGTTTACAGAACTAAATAGAACAATTGCTTTTAAAACAGAAAAAACTTTTCCATACCGTATACTTTCATGGATGGATCGCTATGAAGATGGTGGCGCACCCATGGTCACTACTGGTACTTTAAACAAAACTATTAAAACTGCTTACTGGAATCAAAACACAAACAAAGACACTATTATGAGAGATAGTTTAGGATTATGAAAGAATTGTTTTTAAAACAAGAAGTCGTTTTAACGATACTATTACTGGTCTTTACTTTTGTTACTCATCGTTTAATTATTTGGAGCACTGCAAAATTTTCAAAAAGAGTTTCTAGATCTCACTTGCGCAAGCAGTATTTAAATCGCTATACAGGTTATGTAATATGGAGTATTTGTATTCTTGTTATCATTTTGTTGTGGAGCATCACCACAAATGGATTTTGGGTAGCTTTAAGCTCAACTTTTGCTGTTGTAGGAGTTGCACTTTTTGCTAACTGGAGTATATTAAGTAATGTCACCGCTAGTTTTATTTTGTATTTTACATATCCTTATAAAATAGGTGATCGTGTGCGCATTCATGACAAAGACTTACCAATCACAGCAACCATAAGCGATATAAAAGGTTTTTACACCCTATTAATTACAATTGAAGGCGAGGTCATTACCTATCCTAACAATTTATTACTGCAAAAAGGAGTTTCTATTCTCAAATCTCAAAAAGATTCTATCTTTGACCTTGACGATCAAAGTGTAGATAAAACGATTTAAAAAACTGCTATGGATTTAAGTGATCAACTTAAAAACCTTTTTCCAGATCACGATTTTAAGGAAGAAGAAAAGCCAGAAAAAAGTAACATCTGGTTACAAGACCAACCGCTAGAATGCAAATTTGAAAAACGCAAAGGAAAAGTAAACACCGTTATAGATGGTTATACTGGCGCAACAGCCGATTTTAAGATGCTTGCCAAAGAATTAAAAACCAATCTAGGTGTGGGCGGCAGTTTTAAAAATGATCAAATCATCATACAAGGTGATTACAGAGACCGCATTATGATACTACTTAAAGAAAAAGGCCTTAAAGTAAAACGTGTGGGCGGCTAGTTATTGTTTAACTTTTAACTGCTCAACATATTTTATTCAAGGATAAACTTAAAAGCAGTATTTTTTAAAAAATAAAAAAGCCCTGAAATCGTTTAAATTTCAGGGCTTTTTTATGTGTTAGATTTTCAATTACTCGTCACCTACTATATGTTCTATAGCAGCGGCAAGTTTAAAATCTTTTTCAGTTAAACCATTTACATCATGCGTAGAAAGCGTGATTTCTAATGTAGCATAAGTATTGTGCCAGTCAGGATGATGCTCCATTTTTTCTGCCTCCATCGCAATACGAGTCATTACAGAAAAACAATCCATAAAATTCTCAAACTCAAATGTTGTGTGAATGGCATCGTCGTAATAATCCCACCCTTCTATGGTTTCAAGGTGTTTTTCTATTTGTGCTTCTGTTAATTTTTCCATGATAAATATTTTTATCAAAGATATTTTTTATTTGCCAGTTGCATCTCATTCTTATCTTAAATTTTTTGATTAGTTATTAAAACCTTATTGCGACAAAAGTTAAAAAAAGGTGTAAAAACATAAGTTATACCTTTATGTTGATGGTTAAGCTTTCGCGAAAGCGTACCACAAAAAAAGATATTGAAGCGATTAAAAAATTTTCCATTTGTTAAAAATAATTTTAAATAAAAAACTAACTCTTATATTTACAAGATGAAAAAAATATTGATCTTATTTTTATTAATTACAACTGCCGGAGTGGCTCAAAACGACAGCCTTGAACTTTCTACAACAACAAAAGCAGTGCATTTAAGGGAGGTTCCTAGACACAACCTAGTGGTAGATTTTGGAATTATTCAACCTAGTGGTAATTTTAAAGATATTGCGCGCACTGGTCTAAATATAGGTGCAGAATATGTGTATTATACTAATAAACACCTGGGATTAGGTGTTTCAGTTAGGCATCAATACAATGAATTTGGTTATCTAGATTTTCAAAATGATGCACAAACAACTGCGTCACAAAATAATTATAGCAACACCAGTATCGCAATAGGTCCTACCTATTCTTTTACTAAAAACAGATTTCAAATGGATCTTTTTGCAAAGGCTGGGGTGGCACTTTTAAAAAATCCAGATAATAGAATTACAGAAGTTGGTATAGGTAACACACTGGTGTTTTCTAGCGATGCTGCAAACGATTCTTCTTCTAGCGCTTATATAGAGGGAGGTTTGCGGTTTAATTATTATTTCCGCAGGTCTGTGCAGGTATTCTTTTCACCAGTTTATGGAACCACACTAGGCAAGCCACTAGCCTACTCTATAAGAGATGACAGTTCTACCGCCCCAATAAGACCAAATGTGTTAAAGACTATAAACGTGTCTAACCTTATGTTTAACATCGGTATAAAAATTGCACTCACAAAGGAATACAGCAATGGCGAAAATCGTTATGATGGCGATTGATGATATCGCATTACATGATTTCTATCAAAATTTTTTAAACAATTTTTACTGATTTTACGAATTTATTTTTAAAAACTAAATAATCGTACAATAGCAAATAACAATTATTGTAATTACTTAATTTACTTTGTGACTACCCCATGAAAAACATGAAACTTACTTTACAGCTAGCCGCTATTTATAACCTATTATGGGGCGCATGGGTGGTTCTCTTTCCCAATCATTTTTTTGAACTTGTAGGCATGGAACCACTTAACCACCCTATGGTATGGCAAGGTATGGGTATGGTGATAGGTGTTTATGGTTTGGGATACTGGTGGGCTAGTTATAACCCAATGAAGCATTGGCCTATAGTGGCAGTAGGTTTTTTAGGTAAAATTTTTGGGCCATTAGGCTTTTTATTTAACTATATGCAAGATATTGTCCCTTTTGAATTTATCTACACCCTAATCACTAACGATTTTATCTGGTGGATTCCTTTTTTCTTAATCCTAAAAAAAGTACATACCGATTATCAATGGAAACTTGCTTAAGTTCTTAACAAAATAAAAAAATAGGTGCCACCTATTAAAATATTAATTACAAACTAATCTCAAGACTTACCTAGTCATGAAGTCACAATTATCTCTTTATAGTTTCATTGCACTATATGCTGTGGGTGGCATCATGCACTTTATATTTCCAGAACCTTATTTAGAGGTGATTCCTGATTGGCTAGGGGATAAAATGACCATGAATTATCTAGCTGGCGCGGTAGAGTTACTAATAGCGCTACTGGCAATTTTTTCTAAAACACGCAAATTCGCTGGTATCATCACCATTTTAATGCTAGGTGCTTTTACTATTTCTCATATATATTTTATCCAAAATGGCAGTTGCATCAGTAGCTTTTGCATCCCAAAGTGGATAAGTTGGCTCAGATTATTTATAATACACCCGATACTGATGTATTGGGCTTGGAAAATTTCACGTTTATGAATGCTATAGAGCTCATACAGTTATTGATCGATTTTGGTTTAGTCATTTTGATCTTGATGGTACAAATCATTATTTATCCTAGTTTTTTGTATTACCACAGCAGTGATTTACACAAATGGCACCCCATTTATACAGGTAAAATCACTGTAATTGTTGCACCCTTAATGATTACACAACTGGTTCTTGCAGCCTATGTACTAGTTATCAATCGCGCCTACTCCATTACTGAAATAACGTCTCTTACTCTTATAACCATCAATTGGTTACTTACCATGCTGGTTTTTATCCCGTTACATCAAAAAATTGATCAAGATGCGAGTAATCAACAAACACAGCTGCGTTTATTGAATTATAATTGGATAAGAGTTGCATTATTTTGTCTGGTTTTTATTGTTCACAGTGTGGCATTTTATGCGCAAGTAGATAACTAGTCGGTTTTTAACCACCCTTATTTGCTAGTTGTAAAACATACTAAAAAAGAAATCCAACTAAAAAACCAACTTTTAACACTTTGAAAATAATTACTTTTAATTTACCTATGTCGAGATGGGAAAAGTTAGGCAAGTAATTCAATATAAATATTATTTCGAGGAGTTTCTACTTGTTCAACCGAAAAAAGTTCAGGACAAGATATTTAAATTTAAGGTCATTGAAATAATCGAAACTTACCAACACGTGCCGAAAACGTATTTGGCACCAATGAAAACTAACAAAGGATTATTTGAGGCTCGAATAAAATTAGGCTCGAACATATGGTGAGTTTTTTTGCTTCTTCGCTAAAGGTAAATTAGTTATACTATAAAACGGATTTACTAAAAAGACGCAGAAAACACCGAAAAAGGAAATTGAAAAAGCAATTCGATTAATCCAAGAGTATTACGAAGAAAAAAATAAAAGAAATGGAAACTAAAAGCTGGAAAGACATAAAGGATACGGTTTACGGAAAAAAGGGAACGGAACGTAGAGATGAACTCGACAGAGATTTTGAATCGTTTAAAATTGGTTTACTTTTACGAAATGCACGTGAGGAAAAAAATTTGACCCAGGAACAACTTGGCGAAATAATTGACAAAAAACGCACTTACATTTCTCGAGTGGAAAATAATGGCAGTAATCTGACTTTAAAAACCTTATTTGATATTGTAGAAAAAGGACTTGGTGGAAAAGTTAATATATCGATTGACGTATAGAAAGAAGTACGTTTTACAGTCGAGTAGACGGCTCCGCTAGAAACTAGCGCAGTGCGCCTCTCACACCACCGTACATACGGGTCTCGTATACGGCGGTTCACCAAATCGAAGTTTTTTATTTCTGTTGGCTTAAGATTAGGCTAGCGAAGCCTCCTAATCTAATTTCAACATGATTTAATGTTCAGTCCTTCCTTAATTGTGAGACCTATAGGTTTTTCCTACCTCGTTTCCCTTAAGTACTATGACTTCTGCTGACTTCTGTACTTAACCAACTGGTGGTTGCCCTTGCACGCCACCTGCCCCGATCGCTAAAGTGACCCACTGGGTGATTTCTTAACGCTGTGTCCTCTAGGTAATGGCATCTTCTTTCACTCAATTCCTGCCGTATCTACATATTTACCCTTTTGGTACTGGTTGGGCGTTACAATGATGTGGTTGCTTACCCAAGTAAATATGCCTCGTATACAGTTTCTGCTTGATTTATCCTGAGCATTCTAAGAGAAAAACAAATAATTAAGCTACTAATTTCACAAAAGGTTCATTTCTTTTAACGACGGCAAAAATTCTAAGTACAATTTTGTTAGCGACGGCATTTATAACAGTCATATGATGTTTACCTTCTTTAATTTTCCTGTTGTAATAGCTTTTGAGTTGAGGATCATGTTGAACAGCACTAATAGCACCTTTGGTTAAAATTGCTTTTAATGATTTATCTCTAAAAAAGTGTGTTCTTGTTTTTCCTTTAATACTACTTCCAGATTGATAAGGAAAAGGAGCTAGTCCACAATGGCAACTAAATTTTCTTGGGTCAGTATATTTTAAAAAGTTTTCTGTTTCAGCAATACACTTAGCTGCTATGATAGGACCTACACCTATAACTTGTGTAATTTTATCATAGCTACTTTTCAAATCTTGATCTTGTTTTATGATCTGGTTGATTTGATTCTCTATATTTTTGATACTGTTTTTTAGATGTTTTAGTTGCTTATTTTCTTCGGTTAATAACATTTTTACATCAACTGTTTTATTGAGTATTTGGTTACTTTTAATGCTGTTTTGGACTTGAACAGATATTTTCACGTATCGCTCTCTAGCTGTTATAAGTGCTTTAATTTTAGAAAGACTTTCAGTAGGTAGTTTGAATTCGGTGAGTTTATGTTTATTAGTAATACTGTATTCTGCTATTCTATAAGCATCTACGACATCGGTTTTACCTCTATGAATACCTAAAGATTTTTTAAGCTGTAAAGGGTTAATCATGTAAAAGGTAAAATAATGCTCACTTAAACACTTAACAAGGCACATACCGTAGTGACCAGTATGTTCTAAAGAGAAACTCATTGATGAGTTATCAAATCGTTTAAGCCATTTCTCAATAGCTTTTTTCTCATTTTTAATAACACCTCTACTAGTGACCGTGACAGAACTAGTATCTAGAATACAATAATCTAAGGTGTCTTTAGAAACATCGATTCCTGTAATTAGTTTTTTCATAACTTTGATTTAGACAATTAAAACCCTGAAGAACCAAAAGGTCTGTGTACTAACGCTATTAATAAGCCTTTAAGCTTAACATTCTAAATGGTACCGAAACCTAAAAGAGGAGTAAGGACTAATGCTCAGTGTAAATCCTAGCATTTAATAGTCGAAATAGTTCACCTTTCTCCTCTGGTTTTTCAGAAATTTAATTTAATTAAACTTCCTTTAAATATACGATACGAATCTAATAGCTTGCCGAAGGGTCAGTACCGAGTTTTGTAGTCTCGCTTTCTTCAAATGTAACCTCACGATTACCACCCTTACGACTTACTAATGCTTCCAGTAGCCTGCCCTAGCCTGTCGAAGGGTTACTCCAGCGCATAAGGGACTTGCACCCTCTAGATTAATAACTTACTTTGCAGTAAGATAAAGATGCCCATACTGGGCACACACAAAGGCTATGCTTAATGCGGGCTTAAGTGCGAAGTCAAAATTTTGTGTATATTTAAAAAATGAAAATATAAACCGAATGGTTTTCGTTTATTTGCCCCGCACTAAGCATAGTTACGACCGTTGGCGGTAATACTGACCAAAAAAACGGAAAATATAACAAACAAAAAATCAGTATATTTGAGACAAATTAAGAACTAAAATGACCGTTGCAGAAAAATATATAGTTGATACATACTCGAACCTTTTTGAGGGTTTGAATTCTATTAGTAAAATCGAACTTTTAGAAAAACTTGCTAAATCATTAAAAAGAGAAAGAAAGAGTAAAGAACAGGACTTTTTTAAATCATTTGGAGCTTTTGGTTCGGAAAAATCAGCTGAAGACATCAATCGAGAAATCAAAGAAAGTAGAAAGTTCAACCGTGAGGATTTGAAATTATAAAATATATGCAGTATTTATTAGACACGAATATTTGTGTGTTTTTTCTGCGAGGAAAACTAAATCTTGACAAAATAATAAGAGAAAAGGGAACTGAAAATTGCTTTATTTCTGAATTGACTGTTTTTGAACTTAAATATGGAGCTGAGAATAGCGAAAACCCAAAGAAATCGCATCAAGCTGTTCGTAAATTTATTAATGGTTTATCAATAATTCCAATTTATGGAATTGTTGAAAAGTACGCAGAGGAAAAGGTGAGATTACGGAAAATTGGAAAGCCAATGCACGATGAATTTGACTTGATAATTGGAATAACTGCAATTGAAAACAATTTGACCTTAGTAACCGACAATATAAAAGACTTTAAACATTTAAAAAATCTCAAAATTGAGAATTGGTTTAAGCGAAACTAAAAAAATACTACCGCCAATAACTAAGCATATGGCGTGCCGATAGGCCAGCGCTATATGCTCTGTTGAC
>CAZQGX010000080.1:0-10085 GCA_964593255.1 uncultured Flavobacteriaceae bacterium
ACTAATTTATTAGTGTAAATATAACACATCTGTCCTAGAACTTAGCCTTAATGATGAATTGTTAATGGTTAATGAGAAGGAGACGCCTTTTGGGAAGCAGAAGAAAACGAGGAAAAGTAAGAAGAAATGATAGAATTGCTAAATAATTTATTGTCGCTTACTACCGAAAATGAAGTAGTAGAATTCAAAGAAGCAAAAACTCAATATGATAAAAATAAATTGGGTAAATACTTCTCTGCTTTAAGTAATGAAGCAAACTTAAAAGGAAAACCACAGGCTTGGTTGCTTTTTGGAGTTAAAAACGACAAAAGTATTGTAGGTACTACTATTAATGATACTCAGATTAACGAGTACAAGGCAGAAATGGCTAACCACACCAGCCCTAAACTATCGTTTGTGGATGTTTATAGAGTGAATTATCAGGGCTTGGATGTTTTGCTTTTAGAAATACCAGCGGCACCACAAGGTACAGCAGTATCTTGGAAAGGACACAGATACGGAAGGGATGGAGAAAGCCTTGGTGGACTGAACGATTATGAACTTAAAAAAATACAATCGCAAACACAAAGAGCAGACTGGTCGGCACAAATCATTGAACAGGCCAATTTGGATGATTTGTCATTAGAGGCTATTGATATGGCCCGAAAACAATTCGCTGAAAAGAATCCAAAATTAAAAGATGAAATACCTTCGTGGGATAATGCTACCTTTTTAAACAAAGCAAAAGTTTGCATCAATGGTAAAATCACAAATACAGCCATTCTACTGCTTGGTAAGCTTGAATCTGAGCATTTTATTTCTCCAGCTACGGCAAAGATTTCATGGATTTTGAAAGACAGAGATAATATTGAAAAAGACTACGAGCATTTTACTTGTCCTTTACTTTTGGAAGTAGAAAATGTAAAAGCAAAAATCAGAAATTTGAAATACCGCTACATAAAAGATGGTACATTATTTCCTGACGAAGTGGATCAATATGACCCTTATATTATCCGTGAAGCGTTAAACAATTGTATTGCTCATCAGGACTATACTTTTGGCGGAAAAATAAATGTGGTGGAACATGAAGATAGCAAATTAACCTTTGTGAATTCAGGCACTTTTATTCCTAAAAGTATTGAAAAAGTGATAGCATCAGATGCTCCTGAAACCAATTACAGAAATCCTTTTCTAGCTAATGCCATGGTAAACCTGAACATGATTGACACTATTGGCAGTGGTATAAAGAAAATGTTTTTTATACAAAAAAACAAGTTTTTCCCTCTTCCCGATTATGACTTTAGAAACCAAAAAATAATGGTTCAAATCACAGGTAAAGTTGTGTATGTAAATTATGCACGCAAGCTAGCCGAGTTAAAAGAATTGAGTTTACAGGAGATAATGCTATTAGATAAAGTAGCAAAAAGTAAAGCTATTACGACCGATGAGGTTAAACGATTAAAAATAAAAAACCTGATTGAAGGCAGAATGCCAAATTACCATATTTCATCATCAGTAGCTACGGTTACAGGAGATAAATCCGATTACATTAAACAAAGGGGAATAGATGATTCTTATTGTCAGAAGATAATCCTTGATTATTTAAGTAAATTCACAGAAGGTAAAAAGTCAGATTTTGAACAGATATTATTAGATAAACTTCCAGATGTTTTAGACATTAAACAAAAGAAAAACAAAGTAAAGAATAACCTTCAGTCGCTTAGAAAGCAAGGTAAAATAGTAACTGAAGGTAAAGTCTGGCGAATGTCTAAAACAACATAGTTTAGACATTTTTAGACGAACTTTTAGACATTTTTAGACGACCGAACAAAACTAATAAATTGGCTAAAAAAAATAAATTGAAAATAAACCTAAAAATAAAACAACATAAATACTTGATAAATAGTCACTTATTTATTGTGTTATAAGAAAAGAAAAATAAATTATGCCAAATTTAGTACACGTAAATTACGACCAAACAGGAAAAAGCAAAAGTACCAATGCGCTGGGAATGCGAGAAATGCAGGAGAAAGCTTATGAAGGAAGAACTGCACAATATTTATTGCTTAAAGCACCACCTGCTTCAGGTAAATCAAGAGCATTAATGTTTATTGCTTTAGATAAATTGAAAAATCAAGGTTAAAAAAAAAGACAAATACTTTAAAATAAAAAGATCATAATCAATAAATTAGTCTTTAAAGAGTTTCTAAAAGAATTGATACGACCCGCTAATAATGGATATAAAACATGGGGTGTGCAGTGGTGACTACAAGATTGGTATTACATGACTATATTTGCTGTAAACCGGCAGTGAAAAGCTTTGAAAACCCCCTCGTTTTCTAACTGCGATACCTTATAAATTATTCCACTACCACTTTTTTGGTAGACACTTGATTTCTAGAATACGCCTTTAAAATATATATTCCAGAAGAGAATGAGGACATATCAATTTGATCAGTAGCATCTGTTTTTGAAAGTAGCAATTGTCCTGATATGTGAAAAACCTCTACTTTGTCAAGAGCTTCTACTGCGTTAATATGCAGTACATCATTCACAGGATTAGGATAAATATTAATGCTTGCGTCAAAGTTGTCTTCTACACTTGCAATGTTTTGAAAAACCCTTACATAATCAATTACCATAGGACTTTGCTGAAAGTTAGGATCTATAGCACCTGCAATCCCACCCATGGCAACATTTAATAAAATGTATTGATCATCATTAAACGGATAGGTATTTGCATCTCTTACCGCAGGACTGTAGGTATAAAAGGGAACATCATCGATTAAAAAAGTAATTTGATTAGGCGACCAGTTCATAGAGTAAACATAAAAGGTATTTGCCACATCGGTAAGTATGCGTTCTCTTACATTTTGAGTATTCCCAAAACTACTAGGCGTGTGCAATGCCGCCGAAACGTGATTTAAAGCCCCCAAACCGTGTTCCATCACATCGATCTCACCGCAAAACGGCCAGTTAGTCGTGCCAAATTGTGGCTGCCAGAAACCGCCAGCTTCATTGATGTTTTTACCTAGAGTCCATATCGCTGGCCAGGTACCATCACCTAGTGGCAACTTTGCACGCACGTCTATACGTCCATAAGTAAAAGCAAACTTTGAATTTAATCTGGCACTAGTAAATTGTTTTGTAACACCCTGATCTGTAAAAGATTCTCGTTTTGCCATGATGTGTAAAAACCCGTTTTCTACATAAGAATTTTCTAAACGATTGGTATAATGTTGTACCTCGCCATTAAACCAGCTGCCACCAGATGGTATTTGCGTTTGGTGAAACCAGTTAGTAGCATCAACGGGATTATTATTTCCTGGTGTGTTAAATTCATCAGACCATACCAGATCGCTGTACACCACATCTATAGGGTTTGCTGGAACAGCATTATTATTAATATCATCTATTAAATAAGTTCCCACAGTAGTTGCACCAAAATCAACAAACAAAGTCAGCCTGTTATACTGTCCTGTAGCGTTTGTAAAATTAAAACTCACATCTCTCCAGGTGTTAGCTCCTGCAGGGATTTGTTGTGTAAGCTCTACATCTGCTTGACTACCATTTTCCAATTTTAATAGCAGGGTATGTCCATTAGGATCAAAAGCATAAAATCTTAAAGTTACCGTGGCATCATTACTTAAATCTACTGCATTACTTACATCAATAAAAAAACCTTGGGCTGCTGCATTACCATCATTAAAAAACTGACCTACATTATTAGTGGCATCTGCAGGATCTGTTCTTTGGGAAAATGAAGAACCAGAAAAACCAGTAAAAGTATGTTGCTGATCTTCAAAATCCAGTGGAAATGACTGTGCATTTGCACCAGTTAGAAACAATCCTACAAGGGTAAAATATATAATTTTATACATGATTTTCAATTTTGGATAAAGTTAAGTGTCCTACTTTTAAATCACAATCATTTTAACGCTATTACAACTATACATTTTGAGTTAAGAAATCAAATGCAGGTTGTTTTTGAGTTAAAAATATCAAAAATTGATTTTCTGCTAGGTCAACTGCCTAAAATAAGGGCTTTATTTTAGATTAAAAAATAAACAACTTACAAAATAGAAAGTTTAAAAAACTATTTGAATAATTATTTACATGAGGCACTTACTTATTTCTAATCAAGCATTTATTATGTATTGATAAGAAGTTTATTATCTCGCTTTCGCGAAAGCGGAACACCGAAAATCACCTTTTTAAAGCAAAATAACCTTTTACCAATGGTTTATTGGGAATTTCTAAAGTAAACCAATAACTACTAGATGGCAATGGGTTATTTGCAAAAGTGCCGTCCCAGCCAGGACCTTCGGGAGCCATTTGATGTAGCAATTTACCATGTCTATCATAGATATAAATAATAGCCTGAGGAAAAATAGTAAGCCCGTCTAATGTCCAAGTATCGTGAAAACCATCACCATTAGGGGTAAAAAACCGCTGGTAATCTAGCAAGGCAAACTCGCGTGTGATGGTACCGCAACCGTTTTTGTCGCGTATTCTTACGGTGTGAAAACCTTTGTAAAGTCCATTAAAAAAATTTGAATCTTGAAATTCTCCATTATCTACTGAAAATTCATAATCTCCTGGTCCTGATACGATAAACTGTGCAGTGTTATCTCCATTTCTAAAATCTCCTGTAATAATTTCATCTATAACAGCAATATCAGATGGTAAGGCCGTAATAGTAAACAGACTTTCACAACCAAAATTATTGGTTACCGTAACGGTATAATCACCAGGTTGATTTATTTCTATTGTATTTGTTGTGGCACCAGCCTCGCCAGTACTCCATTCATAAAAATCAAAGCCTGCTGCAACACTAATGGTAGATGACCGCACAGCATTTATACACACCACGATATCTTCTTGTGCTGCAAGAAAAGGTTTGGGCAAAATGTTAATTATAAATTCAACATCTTCAAAGCACGAGGTTCTTGTTTCTGTTACCCGCACAAAAATGGTCTGATTACTTTGGGTGGTCGTGTAATTGCCGGGCAACGCATTTTGACCATTATCGCGATCATTTGAACTTGCAAAAAACCTTACCAAATGTAAACTAGGATCTAAACCAGCAAGAATTTCTGAATTTTGATCTGTAAGTACTACCGCTAGCAACCCATCAAAATCATCATCACATAAAAAGATATCCTGTGGCGCTAAAACAGCAGGCAGATTTGCCACAAAAAAAGGAACATTAATAACATATTCACAAGTGACTCCTGTGGGATCAATCACTTTTATAAAATAATTTTGTTCTGTAGTGGTTGCGGTAACTATAGAACTTTGTAGATTCAAATCATCTTCTGCATCGGTTGCAGTGAGGTGATAAGTAATATTAAAATTACTGGAGCTGGCAACTATAGAATCTATAACACTGTTAAAATCAAACGATTCTGTTGCGTTTTCTGAACATATAATGACAGGTGGTGCATCGGTAATAAAATTGGTATCATCTACATTTACAGTAAATTGGGTAAAAGCAGTACACTCTGAATCATTTCTTAACACCCTTACAAAAATCTCTTGTGGATTTGTGGTATTTGTATAAGGAAAAGTCAATTCATTAACCCCGATGTTTGCATCGTTTATGCTTTCATGATAGGTTACTGTGGTGCTGGTTTGTCCCATTAACACGGTGTCATTTAAAGACGTAAAATCTAAAGCTGTAAACCCGTCTTGTGCACCTACCTCATCACAAACATCAAGATCGGCAATTGGATTTGCAGTAGGTGCTGGTGGTAGATCTGCACTACCTCTAGTAGAAAGAGAGAAACCGCCCTGACCCACTGCTAGTCCTACTATAATGTAATAAACCTCACCAGCATTAACCGTTAATTCTTGTAAAAAACCATTTCCTAAAGCACCTGGACCTTCAACATTATCTGTCTCTGTATCGTTTAAACCTGTATCGCCAGTTACACCCGCTGCATTGGGATTGGTGCTAGAACATCGTATGGCAGCGCCTAGGTTATCACAACTATTGGCAGGTCCAAAAATAGCAAAGTCATAATCAGCTTGTGGTGTATCTGGTGTAAGGGTAAAAGCAAAATTACCTGTGGTCTCAATTTCTACCCTTAACCACACTTGATCTGCCTGAAAATCATAACAAGTAGGAGTAATGTTTCCTGGCGCTCGAAATTCATTCACGCCTATACCAGAAGGGATTAGCCCTAAATCAGTATCACCACAAAGTAAAATAGCACTTGTACAATCATTAGGATTTTGAGAAAAACCCAAACAACCAAACAAAACAATACTTAAGAACAACAAAATTTTCATAGACGATTGAAAAAAGGAAATCTAAAAATTTAAAACGAATTACAAATCTAGGACATACAGCAGCTTATTTAGGTCCTGCACAGTATTAAAAAATGAAAAACTTACTCTGATTCCGTCACCTCGCATAGAGGTAATAATGTCATGATCTCTTAATTTATCAAATAACTCTTGATTGCCTTTAATATTAAAAATAGGCGAGTGTTGTTTTCTAGCAACCACAATTGGAGAGAGTAGCTGTCGCTTTTCAAACGCTGCTTTGACTGTTTTTGATAGCTCTTTTACTGGCGTTTCAACTTGTTTCCATCCCATTTCTTGAATCTTAATAATGGCCTGTTGCAGGGTGCCAAAAGCTATCATATCTTGATGACCAGGCTCAAAACGACTGATAAATGTGCCATTAGAATTAATGCTGTTTGGTGCTTTTTTACGTTCAGCTGCTTTAGAAAAAATCTGTTCTTGCACCTCTTCTTTAATACAAATAAAGCCGTTACCATCGCCAGCATGCAACCATTTATAACAAGAAGCGATGATGATATCTATCCCGCTTTCGCGAAAGCGGAATTCTTCAACACCTATATACTGAGTACAGTCTGCAATCATGATCATGTTAGGAAAACGCGATTTTAAATCACTCAAAAAATCAAGATCCATCAAAATACCAGATGTGTATTGCACCATAGAAAAGCAGAAGAAATCTGGCTGCTCTTTCTCACACAAGGCAACTATGTGAGACTCCATTTGCTGGTCTATAGCGACAAAATGTGTCTTAAAACCTCTTGATATAACAGGCTCGTTTACAGATGGGTAATCGCCTTTTAACAATAAAAAACTAGCGCTAGCAGTTAGACCACTGATTAGTGTATTGTAGCCTATAGAAAAATTGGGAATCACAGCAGTCAAGTCTGGATCTGCATCTACAAAATTGGCTATAGTATGGCGCACCTCGTCAATAAAATCGTGACGGTGATTAGTAAAAATAGACGCTTGGTCGCGCATTTTTTCATCTAGCGATCTGCGATATTCCAGCAATTCTTGAGAAAGCAAACCATGATTTGCCGTGTTGAGATAAGTATATTTTTTAAGAATAGGAAATTGATCAATCATTATATATCGCTGCTTTTTATGTCTAAAAATATATTATAACGTAAATTTGTTTTGTAAAATAGTCAAAATGTTTGGTAAAAATAAAAAAGCAGTCCCAGGAATTGATCTCGAGCAAAAAGAGATGATAGAAAATGCGCAAAAACGCATCAAACAAAAACGAGGTCTTTTTACACATTTTGTGATTTTTCTTATAGGATCTGTAGGATTGATCATTATGGCAAACCGTCCAAATGAAGAAGGTATTGCCGTTATTTTAGGGCTAGAATGGTGGGTTTGGGTTATATTTATTTGGTTGTTATTACTGGCTTATCATGCATTTAATGTGTTTATTACCAACAGGCTTTTAGGTCCAGAGTGGGAAAAAAAACAATATGAAAAACTGGTACAAAAGCAACAAGAACGTATAGAGCAAATAAAGAAAAAAGTAGCGCAGGAATATGTAGCGCCCAAAGTTGAAATAAGCTCTAGTTTGCAAGAAAAAAAACGCAAGATCACAATGATCGCAGCTGCAGGTATGAATAATGAACTGGGTAAAGATGGCGATCTGGTATGGCATTTACCAGATGATTTTAAAAGGTTTAAGTCACTTACCACAGGCCACCATATCATTATGGGGCGCAAAACATTCGAGAGTTTTCCTAAACCGCTACCCAACCGCACACACATCATTCTTACTAGAGATAAAAATTATAAAACCGAAGGCGGTATAGTGGTTCACGATATGGAAACTGCCCTTGCTACTACCACAGGAGATGAAAATCCTTTTATTATAGGTGGTGGTGAAATCTACCGATTAGGAATGCCAGTTGCAAACGAGATAGAGCTTACTAGGGTGCATGAGACATTTGATGTAGATACTTATTTTCCAGAAATAGACAAGAGTAAATGGAAAATCAAAACATCACTTCATCATCCTGCCGATGATAAGCATCAATACAGTTTTGATTATGAAACTTGGGTAAGAAAATAAATGGGTGATTTCATTCATGTTTTATCTAGCGTTTAAATCTATAGCTTATTTTTAAAAACCACCTACTTTAAAAGCTTAGTACCACAATTTTTGAAATTGTTATAGTTTAAAAAAGGCATTTCTTTAACGCTGCATTGACCTTAAAACACACATCATAAAAACTGAATTTAAAAGATTATTTTTAACACCACAACTAACACAATACAAATGAAAGCATACGTTTTTCCTGGTCAAGGAGCACAATTTATAGGAATGGGTAAGGACTTATATGAAAATTATCCAGAGGCAAAAGAATTATTTCATAAAGCAGACGAAATTTTAGGTTTTGAAATTTCAAAAATCATGTTTGAAGGCACTGCCGACCAATTAAAAGAAACCAAGGTTACCCAACCCGCCATTTTTATACATTCAGTAATACTTGCTAAAATAATGGGAGATCAATTTCAGCCAGATATGGTTGCTGGTCACTCTTTAGGCGAGCTCAGTGCACTTACCGCTGTAGGGGCATTAAGTTTTGAAGATGGATTAAAAATCGTTTCTAAACGTGCTCTAGCTATGCAAGCGGCTTGTGAGCATCAATCTAGTGCTATGGCGGCTATTCTAGGTTTAGAAGATGGTGTGGTTGAAGAAGTGTGTGAACAAGTAGATGGTGTGGTCGTCGCGGCAAATTATAATTGCCCAGGTCAACTTGTGATTTCTGGAGCTACTCCAGCGGTTGAAACAGCTTGCGAACTCTTAAAAGAAAAAGGTGCTAAACGAGCGTTATTACTACCCGTAGGTGGAGCGTTTCACTCACCTTTAATGGAATCTGCTAGAGAAGAACTGGCAAATGCCATACAAGCAACAGAATTTCAAAAACCTATTTGCCCAATTTACCAAAACGTTTCTACAACAGCAGTGACAGATACTGAGGATATTAAAATCAATTTGGTTTACCAACTTACCGCACCAGTAAGATGGACACAATCGGTACAAAACATGATTAAAGATGGTGCTACTGAATTTGTAGAAGTAGGTCCAGGAAAAGCTTTACAAGGATTGATTAAAAAGATTGATCGCGAGGCGCAGGTGAGTCAGGGCAGTGTGGCTTAAATAGATTCCAAAATTACATAGCTTCGTTATTAGAATGAAAAACCTTCACTCATTCTAATAACTTAGATCGTGCCATAGTAGTACTTTTAATACCGCATCACTAGAATCATCATTCCATATTTATAAGATATGAACTAACGATGATTCTTTTCAATTAATTTATAAATATGATTTAAAATCACTCGTATTCTAGTGGTGGATCTGTAACCATCGCTTGTCGTTGAAAATCATCACCTACTCTTTTGCATAAATAAACAGTAATGAAAGATCACATATGCGTAGTTTTAATTATAGCGTAGTTATCTAAAAACAAGATAGCATTTATAGTATACCCAATAATCGAAAGCTATAATTTTAATAATCTCAAAACTTTTTACATACCATCAGAGCCATACATTTTTACAAAAATGCTCTGAAAGTTGGTGTTTTAGTGGTTATTTGACACAAAATCCCTTACCCAAATCAATGGGGTATTTCTTAAACCAATAAATCAATTGAACTATGTTTGTAGGAATTTATAATCTGCGTGATTAAATATGACGATGCTTTGTAGCCTGGCATGTTTTACAATTTTAGCGCATACGCTAATGTATTGTATCCGTTGATGTGTTTATAGGTTTTTTTTGAGTCCCATTTCTCGTTTTCA
>CAZQGX010000081.1:0-9928 GCA_964593255.1 uncultured Flavobacteriaceae bacterium
ATCGTTTTTATCAAAAAATGGCTTACAAATCTCAAATTTTGAAGAAATAATTGTCCGCAAAATAAAACATTGAAATATAAACCAAAATATAAATCCTATGAATACTGCGGGTTAAAACAAGAGTAAGTTAAAAATATTTTTTAATCTTAATAAAAGCTAAGTTTTGTATTACAATGAGAAAATAAAAAAGCCTTACATCTTTGTAAGGCTATTGTTTTCAAGTGATCGCTACAGGATTTGAACCTGTGACCGCTTGCTTTTAAGATAGAAGTTATAAGTACTTTATAAAATGTAAATTGCTATGAATCCTTTACCGTTAGGTCAATGTCACTCCCATTTTATTTGCATTCGTTTGATACGATCGGCGAGCTTTTCACTACTTAACTTTTCGCGCAAGCGGTCTGTGATTATAGGAAAAGAAAAAGGTGTAGGTTGATTGCATGATTGCCAAACAATGGTTTGATTTTCTATACGTTCAAATGCTTCTCGCAAACGGTATTCTTCAATTTCTTGTTCATAGGTTTCTGTATATGCCTGTCTAAAGAGCAAGTTGTCTGGCTCGTGATCTCTAAAAACCTCAAACAATAGCTGGCTACTGCTTTGCAAGTGTTTTACTTTAATCGCCTTATTGGGATAGCCTGTAAATACTAGGCCAGCAATAACGGCTATGTCTCTAAATTTTCTTTTGGCAAGTTCAGTAGCATTAACGCTGGCCTCAAGATCTTCTAGAATCATGCTAGCGGTTATTAGGTTGTTATCTAGCACTTGTTGCATATCAAACTCTTGATCGCTTAAAATTTCAAAACCATAATCATTATAAGCAAGTGAAAAACTAATAGGTTGCAGTAAACTGATGCGATAGGCAAGAAGTCCTGCCATTGCCATGTGTACCAATCTACCTTCAAAAGGATAAAAAACAGCATGATATCCTTCTCTAGTTTTAAAAGTCTCTATTAGAAACTGGTGGTTTTGCGGCACAATGCTTTCTTGCTGTTGTCTTGCGATAATATCTTTTAATGCCAGTACCTCTGGTGTTGCGGTGGTGCCGTTTTGAAAATGCTGCATTTCTTCCCGCAGCAATTGCCCTAGTTGTGAGGTAAGCGGCATGCGGCTGCCCATCCAGTTAGTTACCTTCCCTTTTTTTCTGGTAGAATTGCGCACTTGTGCCACCATTCCTTTAAGGCGTATAAATTCTAACGTTCTACCAGCAAATATAAAAACATCACCCCGTGATAGCTGGCTTATAAAATATTCTTCTATAGAACCTATGTACCCACCAGTAACATATTTAACTGTGATATCGGTACCAGTAACAATGGTTCCCATTTGCAGGCGGTGCCGCATGGCCACACCGCGATCGTCTATATAATAACGTCCATCTGCAGCAATAGAAACTTTTTTATACTCGCTGTATGATTCTAGAGAGGTGCTGCCGTAAACAATAAAGTTTAAACACCATTGAAACTCGCTATAAGTTAATGTTTGATAACAAAAGGTGCTTTGTACCTCGTGAAAAATATGTTGCGGATAAAACCCGCCAGAAACCGCCAGCGTGCATAAATATTGAATAAGTACGTCATAGCAATTTAAATAGGGCAAGCGATCCTCTACCGCCTGTGTGGTTACTGCCTTTTGTAATGCACTAGCCTCTATCAATTCTAGTGCATGTGTGGGTAAAAAATAAATTACAGATGTCTCTCCAGGGCGGTGGCCAGACCTACCCGCACGTTGTAAAAAACGAGCCACACCTTTTGGGCCACCTATTTGAATAATCGTTTCTACTGGGGCAAAATCTACTCCTAAATCTAGTGAAGACGTGCATACACAAGCTTTTAAAGACTCGTTTCTTATGGCATTTTCTACCCATATGCGGGTTTCTTTATTGATAGAACCGTGGTGCATGGCAACCTCGCCAGCAAATTCTGGATGCTGGTGCATGATGGCCTGAAACCACAACTCGCATTGCGCCCTGGTATTAGTAAAAATCAGGCTGCTTTTGCTGTTATTGATAATATTCACTACATCTTCTAACAAATGTAACCCCAGATGCCCACGCCATGGAAATTTGTCCATAGTTGCTGGAATGATAGATCGTACTTCAATATTTTTTTTAAGTTGTGCTTTGATAAGTACGCTTTTGCGAAAGCGAGATGATTCAACCCCTAGTAATACAAGTCTAGCTTGATCTAGGTTACCGATGGTGGCGCTTATTCCCCAAATGCGCAGCTGCTCATTAATACCAGCAAGTCGTGACAATCCCAGTTCTATTTGCACGCCTCGTTTTGTACCCAGCAACTCGTGCCACTCGTCTATCACAATGGCATTACAATTTTTAAATAATTGGGCGTGATCTTTTGTGGCAAGGAGTAAATGTAAACTCTCTGGGGTGGTGATCAGTAGGTCTGGCATCGATTTTTTTTGCGCTGTCCGTTCTTTTGTTGTTGTGTCACCAGATCGTATTCCTACTGTAAAAGGAAGGCCTATCCCATCTACAAATTTTTGCGCGGTTTGCGCAATTTCTTGTGATAGCGATCTTAAAGGTGTGATCCATATCGCTTTAAGACCCTTTTTGTTTTTAGTTTTGTACTGTGGCTTAGTCTTGATGTACTGCAACACAATCGCTACCCATAGCGCATAGGTTTTACCACTACCCGTGGGTGCGTTTAACAAGCCGTTTTTGCCATCTATAAAAGCTTGCCAGGTTTCTTTTTGAAAAGGAAAAGCTTTCCAGCCTTGCTGCTGGAAAAAAGCATCAGCGATTTGAAACAGTTCTTTATTTGTCATCATACAATTTATGCACAGGCACAAATATTTTTATTTAGTTTCTCAATATTTATATGATCTACACGATTTATATATGTCGCATTACTCACAGGATACAGTCTTTAAATTATTTTGTTGGTATCTATTTATTGTAAAATCCAGTTTTAAAGATCCTAAATAACCAATTTAAAAATAGTTCTAAAACCATAACTAGTTTCATATTATACACCTATCAAAATTAAGAATACAAAGTAATCTAGTAATTTAAGTGCATAACCTATTAAATTTGTGATAAAAGTCAGCGCATGTCAAATAAACTTACCGCTCTACAAGATAAACTAGAAACTAAACACCACGTTTTTATGGTTTATAAAATTCAGGTAAATAAGGACCTAGAGCGATCTGGTTTTGAAGTTATAGAGGCGAGCAATCCCATCAAATTTCTAACAACTCTTGCCCGAATGATCAATCATGCGATAGAAGTAAGCGATCCTAAATTACAACAGCTATATTACCTGGCCGATGTGCAAGAGAAAAATTTAGAGCATGGCATTGTTCAGGCTTTTATGTTGCGGGAATGGGCAAAAATTCAATTTAGATTGCGGCAGTGAGGTGAAAATGTTTATCCCGCTTTCGCGAAAGCGTAACCATAAAGTTAACACTGCCAAAGAATAGCATAAAGGCACAACAACCTTAAAACAAGACTCTTACAAAAGGCTGAATACCATTTATATAAACACTTCTCCTATCATTGTAAAGCACATCATATCGTGCGCCTACCACCACATTTCCCTGTCCATAACCAGCACCTAGAAAAAGTGCAGGCACCCAATACTGGTCATTGAGACTGGTATCGCGGAAGTTTCTGTTGACATTTAGATATTCAAAATCGGCACTGAGTTGTAGAAAGTCTAGAGGTTGTGCAATAGTAATTAGACTAGCGCCCACAATGGTCGAGGTGAAATCATCAAAACTATTGATATCACGCTCTGTATAACTATAATTTAATCCTGTACCTATGGCAATCAACGGGTTGACCTGATAAACGGCTTGTGGCGCAATTAAAACAGATGTAAAGTTGTTGCCAAAACTTGCACCTATATTACCACCAAATCGCACGCGCTGCCAAAAATCAGATCCCTGCGGTTGCTGCTGGCTGAAAGAAAGGTAACAAACAAGGCAAAAAATTACTGTTATCACATTAGTTTTTAATAAAACAATTTTCATAAGAAGTTCTTTAAATAACTTAAACGATATAAAGATACAAAACCTTATGAAAGGTGCGTACATTTCTTTATTTTTGCAATTACAATTGATAAAAAGGGACGTTTCCTTCTATTTATGGACAAGTTTTCATTTCTTAACGCAGCACATACTGCATATTTCGCACAACTTTATGATGAATATTTAGTTAATCCAGATCAGGTAGAGCCGTCGTGGCGCGCCTTTTTTCAGGGTTTTGATTTTGGAGTAGAAAGCGCCCACGAGGGCGACCTGGTGGTAGAGCATGCAGGTGTCGAGGTAGTTATCCCTGATAATTTGCAAAAAGAATTTCAAGTAGTAAAGTTAATAGACGCTTATCGCTCACGTGGTCACTTGTTTACAAAAACCAATCCTGTAAGAGAACGTCGCAATTATACCCCCACGCTAGACCTTGTTAATTTTGGACTTTCTAGTGCAGATTTAGAGACTGTTTTTGATTCTGGTGAGTTAGTTGGTCTAGGTAAAACAAGCCTTAAAAATATTATTGCCCATCTTACAAAAGTATATTGTGAGAGTATTGGGGTAGAATACATGTATATACGCAAGCCAGATGAAATTAAATGGATTCAAGACTGGTTGCATAAAAATGACAATCATCCTAATTTTAATTACGATCAAAAACTACAAATTCTTAGAAAGTTAAACGAGGCCATATCTTTTGAATCTTTTCTACACACAAAATATGTAGGTCAAAAACGTTTTTCTCTAGAGGGTAACGAATCATTGATTCCTGCCCTAGATGCGTTAATAGAAAATGCTGCAGATAAAGGTGTAAACGAATTTGTGTTGGGAATGGCACACAGGGGTCGTTTAAATGTACTGACTAACATTTTTGGCAAACCTGTAAAAGACATTTTTTCAGAATTTGATGGGAAAGATTACGAGCAAGATATTTTTGATGGCGATGTAAAATACCATTTAGGTTATACCAGTAAAAGAAAAACAGATAACGGCAACGATATCAATTTAAATATTGTGCCTAACCCATCGCACCTAGAAACTGTAGGTGCTGTAGTACAAGGTATTGCTCGTGCAAAACAAGACATGCACACCCCAGAAAATTTTTCTAAAGTACTACCTATTATTTTACATGGTGATGCCGCTATTGCAGGACAAGGTATTGTATATGAAGTAGTGCAAATGGCACAACTAGATGCCTATAAAACCGCTGGCACCATACATCTAGTGGTAAATAATCAAGTAGGTTTTACAACAAATTATCTGGATGCCAGATCTAGTACTTATTGTACCGATGTTGCAAAAGTGACACTTTCTCCTGTACTACATGTAAATGCAGACGATGCCGAGGCTGTGGTACACGCCATGAATTTTGCGCTAGATTTCCGCATGGAATTTGGTCGTGATGTGTTTATTGATTTGTTAGGTTATAGAAAATATGGACATAACGAGGGTGACGAGCCTAGATTTACACAACCACAATTGTATAAAGCCATAGGTAAACACAAAAATCCAAGAGATATCTATGCAGATCGATTATTAAAAGAAGGCGTTATTAACGATTCTAAGGTAAAAGATCTAGAAAAACGATACAAAAAACGTTTAGAAGAAGAGCTGGCAACTTCTAGACAAATGGAAAATACGGTGATTACTCCCTTTATGCAAGATGAGTGGAGTGGATTTGAACAAGCTACAGAAGAGCAGATGATGCAAGTTGTAGCTACCGGTGTAGATAGAGCAACACTAGAAAAAATTACTACAACCATATCGCAGTTGCCCGAGGGTGAAAATTTTATAAGAAAAGTAAAAAAAATAATAGAGTCCCGCCAGGCCATGTTTGATGAGGATCAATTAGATTGGGCAATGGGAGAGCATCTAGCCTATGGCAGTTTAATGATAGAAGGTTTTAATGTGCGCATGAGTGGGCAAGATGTAGAAAGAGGAACTTTTTCACACCGTCACGCCGTTGTAAAGTCAGAAAATAGTGAAAACGAGTTCATTCTACACAATCATATAGATGGTGTAAAAACGCACATGGATATCTATAACTCTCACCTGTCAGAATATGCAGTGGTGGGATTTGAATATGGCTATGCTCTGGCTAGTCCAGAGACCCTCACTATTTGGGAGGCGCAGTTTGGTGACTTTTCAAATGGTGCACAAATCATGATGGATCAATATATCAGTGCCGGCGAGGATAAATGGAAAAATCAAAATGGTCTGGTAAAATTATTACCACACGGTTATGAAGGTCAGGGAGCCGAGCATTCTAGCGCGAGAATTGAGCGTTATTTGCAGCTGTGTGCCATAGATAATATGTTTATAGCAAACTGTACTACACCAGCAAATATGTTTCATTTACTGCGTCGCCAGATGAAGGTAAACTATCGTAAACCACTAATTGTTTTCACCCCTAAATCTTTGTTGCGTTCCCCTAGGGCAGTGAGCAAGGTGTCCGAATTTGAGAAAGGCCATTTTCAAGAGGTGATAGATGTTGATGGTTCCGCTTTCGCAAAAGCGAGAACACTAGTATTTGTATCGGGTAAATTTTATTATGATCTTTTAGAATACAGAGAAGAGCACGATAGAACCGATGTCGCCCTAGTAAGATTAGAACAATTATTCCCACTGCCAGTAGACCAAATGCAAGCCGTTATCAAAAAATATGGCGCAAAAGATATCGTCTGGGCACAAGAAGAACCTAAAAATATGGGAGCATATTCCCACTTAATGTTGCACATGCCAGAGACTAGAAACTGGCGCGTGTGCTCTAGAAATATGTATGCAGCGCCTGCCTCAGGAAGTTCTACCAGATCAAAGAGAAGACAGGCTAAAGTAATAGAAGATGTTTTTAATACCAATAAATAAATTATGGCTCTAGAAATGAAAGTGCCCTCACCAGGCGAGTCGATTACCGAAGTAGAAATAGCAGAATGGCTAGTAGCTACAGGAGATTATGTTGAAAAAGACCAGGCAATTGCCGAGGTGGATAGCGACAAGGCCACCCTAGAACTACCTGCCGAAGCAAGTGGTATCATCACCCTTATGGCCGAAGAAGGCGATGCAGTGGCGGTAGGTGCTGTGGTATGTTTAATAGATACAGATGCTCCCAATCCTAATGCGGGTGCTAAAAAAGTAGATATTGCACCATCTAGTATGGGCGGCGGTGATGAAGGAAGCAATAATGGCGATGTTGCAAAAGAAATGCAACAAGAAAACGCTGTTAACGATAAATCTGTAACAGAAAAAGCACCCCAACCACAACAAGCCAAAGAAACTTATGCTAGCGGTACCGCAAGTCCTGCTGCAAAGAAAATACTGGACGAGAAAAATATCAACCCATCAACAGTTAAAGGAACTGGTCGTGACGGTCGTATTATTAAAGAAGACGCAGTACAAGCCAGAGTTTCTATGGGTACCCCTGGGCCAGGGTCACGCAGCGAGTCTAGAACCAAGCTGTCTATGTTGCGTAGAAAAGTAGCTGAGCGCCTGGTAGAAGTAAAAAATGAAACCGCAATGTTAACTACCTTTAACGAGGTAGATATGAAACCTATATTTGATTTACGTGCAGATTTTAAAGATGCGTTTAAAAATAAACATGGTGTGTCGCTAGGCTTTATGTCTTTCTTTACAAAGGCAGTAACAAGAGCGCTAGATTTATACCCTGCGGTAAATAGCATGATCGATGGTAAGGAAATGATCACTTTTGATTATAAGGATATTTCTATTGCAGTATCTGGTCCTAAAGGCTTGATGGTGCCTGTAATAAGAAATGCCGAAAACCTTTCCTTTAGAGGTGTAGAACAAGAGGTAAAAAGACTGGCATTGCGTGCTAGAGATGGTAACATCACTGTAGATGAAATGACAGGAGGTACTTTTACTATTACTAATGGTGGTGTTTTTGGCAGTATGATGAGTACGCCTATCATCAACCCACCACAAAGTGCTATTTTAGGAATGCACAATATTATAGAACGCCCTGTTGTGGTTGACGGTAATATAGTTGCACGCCCGATGATGTATCTAGCAGTTTCTTATGACCATAGAATCATCGACGGTAAAGAGTCTGTAGGATTTTTAGTAGCAATTAAAGAAGCATTAGAAGATCCGATTGCATTATTAATGGATGGCGATGTAAAAAGAGCATTAGAATTGTAAAACTGAAATTACTTCAATAGCTTTTAACAACAAGATTATTTTAATAGACCTAAAATACCGAGCAATTTGCTCGGTATTTTTGTTTGCTGTTGATTGATAAATCTTCTTTGTGGTATGTTTTTACAACATCACTCTTTTACCCCACCACACCCGAACTCACAACAGCCTCGCGGTCTATTTTTTTGATGAAGTTCTGAAATGCTTCACGTTTACCATTTTTACACATAAATCTATAAGTTAATAAAACATTAAATTAAATGCTCTATCTATCTATCTATCTTTAACAAATATTGGAAATAGTGACGAGTGACTTTTTTCAAAAATTAAAATAAATGTTATGAAAAAAGTACGTTTTATTCCATTAATTGTAGTGGGTTTTCTTTTATTTGTCATCTTTTCTATTGCATCGTGTGTGAATGATGATTTGTGACAGTATGGAGAGGGAACTATAATTATACCTGAAATAAAAGGAAAGTTTTTAAAAGGTCATACCTTACTTCAAACACCTGTAATTGGCAATAAGATTATATCCTTATCTTCACAGCAATTAAATAAGACTGGCAACAATATCACAGTACAAATAGATACCTCTCGCATACAACTTTTAGAGAGTACAAATTATAAGTCCTACACTTTTCAAATTGTTCAAGACAGTATAGAAAGACAAAATGTACTTAAAAATTATATGATTACTATTCTTAACGATACTACAGTAATCCAGCATTTTGTTCATTACAATAGATTAAGAGACGGTGAATATGATATGGACAATATACAGATAGTTCAAGTAGAGGGAGAATCATTAGTACCTAGTTTTTTAAAATGTGCAAGTATAAGTTTTATACAAATACCTAGTTGTTATAACGTATATTGTGACGAAGGTAAAAATCATGGGCCAGGAGAGCCTTGTGATGACGGAATACAGCGTGGGAGTGTTCAGTGCGCCACTTATACGATCGTGATAGTTAATAATGGAAATTGTTTTGGCGGTGGCGGCTCCGGCGGTGGCAGCAGCAGTGGTGGCACTGCGGGTAATCCTTTTGCAGGAGGTTCATCTTCTAGTAATGATTTGCCTTTACAAGTTTTAGTGCCCGTTAACCTTGTTGATGAGGTTATTAAAGATTTATTCTGCATAAGTATTAATAGGCGTCACGACACTGAGCCTTTCAAATCAAAACTCGATTATTTGAATCAACCATCAAAATTTAGCCAAATACAAGAAGAGGGTTTTGCTGAATTTAATGTTGGCTCAGTAGTAGATTTGATACAAGATCCTGCTGATCCGTCTAGTATTTATGCTTTGATTTCTTCAGTTGTGAAAGGGAACACTCATCTACATCCTGATTTGGGATTGGAAAGTAATACAGGTAATTTACTATCAACATATAAAATATTTTTCACGGCAGGATATTATAACATTTGGAGATTTATTGAATGCTAGAAAAAATGCAGGAGAACCCGTTGATGAAACTTATGATAAAGTGGTATCATCGGCTGGAATTTTCACTTTTAGATTCAAAGGCGATTCAAATGAAATTCCTGATTTATCTAGAATAATCGACGATACTGATCTTAATCAAAATAATCAACCTGATATGCAAGAATCATTCGAATTATTTCAAATGGGATATGGTGCAGAAGCTGGATTACTTCTATTTCTACAAGACCAAGGCATACCGCACGTAGATAAATTAGTACTTTATCGCACAGATAGGGTCACTATGGAAAAAACTAATAATCGCAAAGGTTGCTAATAAATAGCCTAACAACTCTTTAAATCAAAGAG
>CAZQGX010000082.1:0-8771 GCA_964593255.1 uncultured Flavobacteriaceae bacterium
TCATCAAGTTTTGAAGCAAATTCTTTGAATTTTTCGGTAGCTGCTTCCATACTATTCTTATATTCTTGTGTTAGTTCAACTTTTTTTCCTGATATGTTTTTTTCCAAAAGTTCTAGTTGTAACTTGGATTTTTGAGAAATAGCATTAAATAATTGATTTGTTCTTTTAGTTTGAGGGCTATTTTTAATACTTTTCTTCGCATCATTAATAGCATTAACAATATTTTTCTTTTGCGTTTCAAAAGCTTCTTTTGAATAAGTAACATCTTCATCTAAGTGTTCTTCAATTTTTTCTAAATTGTTTTTTATAAGCACCTCTGTTTCTTTAAGTTCGTGAGCTAGTTCAATTTTAACTTCATGAATATTTTTCTTTAAATCTGCTTTTGCCTTTTTAAATTCATCATTCATTTCTGCTTTACCAAGAGAAACTTGAACCGCTAAATGGTCTAATTCTTGTTGATCTTTTATTAGCTTTTCAGCTATTCTTACTCTAATTGGTTTTTGTGATTTTTTTTCCATTTTGTTTATTTTTTAAGGTTAATCTTTTTTTTATTTAAAATCTCCAATTGCTTTTTTATAATTGGCTTCACTTATTCGATAATTTGCTTTAGCATCAATAACGTCTGAATATGCTTGCTGCCAAAGCACTTGCGCTTCCAAAACATCTTTTCCCGTTACGGTTCCAACATCAAAGCGATCTTGATTTAATCTTAAATTTTCATCAGCTTGTTGTAACGATTTTTCTGTAATTTCAACTTTTTGTATTGCCTGTTGAAGCTCTAAATAGGCATTTTGAATTTGAAGTGACAATAATTCTTCGGTTTCTTCCAATTCTAATTTTTGTGCTTCAACTTTGAATTCTTGCTCCTTCACTTTTTTCTTTCTGCTTCCCCAATCAAATATGGGTATATTGACATTTAACAAACCGTAGTAAGAGGTTAAATCATTACTTCCATCTGTGAAATTAATTTGTTTGCCGTTAGCATAGATTCCGCTTACATTAAGTCCAATTGTTGGCTTTCTGTCAGCTTCTAAAATTTTAGATTGTAACTCTTCAATCTCAACAGCTTTTTTAAGCATTTTTATTTCTGGTCTATTATCAATTGCTGTTGATTGTGAAACTTCATCTAATAAAATAACATTATTACTAATAGTGTCCTTTACTAAAAAATCTATGTTGGGCATACCTGTTAATTGTGCCATCTTCAGCTTTAGCAGTTTAAGCCCATCTTTTGCCTTTGTTAAATCTAGTTCTGCCTGGTTTAATTGTACTTGTACACGTAAAACATCGTTTTTATATATAATACCGGCATTGTATGAGTTAGTTAAATCTTTTAATAATTCTGTTAATAACGCTTTATATTTATTAGCTAGCTCTACTTTGCTTTTTACATTTATTATTTGCCAATACGTTGTTTCAACATCTAAAAGCACTTCGCTATCTGTTAGTTCTTTTTGTGAAGTATACAAATCCACTGCTGTAGAACTCATTTTTTTAGCCGTGTTTATTTTACCACCTGCATAAATTACTTGAGTTACTCCTAAAGAGGCGTTTGCGAAAAACTCTGGCAGTAATGTATTTATTGGGTCTCCAACATGAACTCCCATACCGCTTGCCTCTACGAAGGGTTTGTCTGATGCATAAACCGATGCCTTTGCAGCTTTAGCTGCTTCAATGGTCTTATCTGCTTTTTTAATTTTTTTATTATTAGATAAGGCCATTGACTTTGCTTCTTCTAAACTCAACAACCTATCTTGGGCTATAGCCTGGTGAAAAGTGGTGAAAACCAACAAAAAAACTAGTGATAGCGTATATTTATGTGTACTCATAATTTGTTTTAAGTTTTTCTAAAACAACTATAGAAACTACTGTCTTATTTAAAAGGGGTAAATTGCTATTAATCTTTTAAAACAGTAGTTCTATAGCCTTTTTCTTTATTTCTTGATTCGTTTTTTTAATTTATGCTTCATCACTTCTAATTTGCGAAGTGTTCTACTCTTCTTTTTAGGTTTATACAAAATGGTTTCAAATACTTCTGCATCAGGATGAGGATGTACTTCATCTGGTTGCGGATTAGCAAATTTGTAATAGAGTATAGGTACTATAAATAAGGTTAATACCATAGAAACTATTAAACCAACTGCTAATACACTTCCTAAAGGTGCCCATAGTGGTGATTTACCAATAATCATAGGTACAACACCAATAGCTGCTGCTGCAGATGTTAAAAAGATTGGACGCATTCGTCTTTTACCTGAAGCTTTAGCCGCAGCTTTTACGGTATAACCGTGTTCTAACACCAACTCATCTGCATAATCCACCAAAATAATTCCGTTTCTTACTACGATACCTATTAAACTGATAATTCCCATAAAAGCCGTAAAACCAATTGGATTACCTGTAAGTAACAGCCCCAAGAATGCTCCTAATAAACTCAACGGAAATGTTGCTAAAACAATTAATACTTTTGTAAAATCCTTAAATTGAAATAAAAGCACTAAAAAGATGAGTATTAAACTTATACCTAAAGATGCCATCATGTGTGGTGCAGTTTCATTAGTGCTTTCGTACTCACCTCCATAGTTGATTGATATGCCGTCTGGTAATTGTAATGCATTAATTTTAGGCATAATATCATTCTGTATTGTGGCAGCTTTTATACCCAATTGTGCTTCAGCTCTAACCGTTAATGTTCTTAAACCATTCCTATGTGTAATAGCTCCTGTATGCCATTCAGGTGTAATGTCTGCCACTTCTCTTAAAGGCACTTTTGTACCAAATACTGTAGGTATGTTTAAAGCTCCTAAATCGTTAAAATTTTCACGGTTTTCAGCATCAAAACGTAAAAGAATATCAATAGCTTTATCTCCTTCATATAACGTAGAAACTGGATATCCTTTTAAGCCTGCTCCCAAAGTTTGCGAAACCATTGCATTTGTTACTCCTAAACGATTTGCCTTATCGTCATTTAAATTTACTTTTACTCCATAATAATCATCTTGATACGATGTTCTTACCCAGTTTGTACCTTGTGCATCTTCTAAAATTGTTTTTACTTGCTCAGCTACTTGTTTTTGCTTGTTTAAATCCTCACCTACAATTCTTACTTCAACAGGTGCTGGTGTTTCTTTCATTGAAAGTTGCCTTATACGTATATAACCATCTGGAACAAAACCTTCGAATTTTTTAATGTATTCATCTGCCAATTCTTGTGTAGCTTCTTTACCTGTTGTAGTGATAAATATTTGGGCAAAGTTTTTACGAGGAAATTCTGGTGCATACGTAGAATGAAATCTTGGGGAACTCGTACCAACAAAACTTGCAACACCTAAGACTCTCTCATCTTTTTTTATTTCATTCTCAACACGTGTTACTACATCTTCCGTTTGTTTTAAATTTCCTCCATTAGGTAACCAAACTTCTATGTTAAACTGATTTCTTTCTGCAGTTGGAAATAACTCTTGGTCTAATCCCATTGCTACTAAAACTGCTAATACAATAGATAAAAAACCAATAAATAATGTTGCTTTTGGCCATCTAAAGCTATAATCTAGTGCATTGTTAAATACATGCTGCAACCTATCTAACATACTTTTTTTATCTCCATCACTTACCTTGTGTTTTAATCCTTTTTTTATAAAGACATAGCACATATATGGTGTTAACAATAATGCTACTAACAACGAAGCAAATAGTGCAACAGCAACAGCAATAGGTAAAGCTTGTATAAATTCCTTAGCTAAGCCATTTAAGAAAAAAGCTAATGGTAAGAAAGCAAAAATAATTGCCATGGTTGCTGTAAAAATTGGCACCATTAATTGAGTAGCACTTTGCCAAGCAGCTGTCCATCTATCTTCTCCTTCATCTAATTTTTCGATGTAATTATCTACAACTACAATGGCATTATCCACTACCATACCCAATACTATAATTAAGGCTGCTAATGTTACCTGATGAATCTCTATACCAATAACATTTAAAACTCCAAATGTTATAACAATAGCTATAGGACATGCCACTGCCGAAACTATTGCCACCCTGAATGGTAATAACAGAATTACTACAATAATTACTGCTACAATTGCAATAACAAATTCTAGCATAAAGTGGCTAATACTTCCTTTTACAACTGAAGGCTGATCTACAATAGTAGTAACTTGAACATCTTGAGGTAATTGTTTTTTTACTTCATTGATTTTTTCTGTTATTTTCTCTCCAAATTGGACGATGTTATTACCTGGTTGCATCTCTACAGTTAACATCATTACTTTTTGATCATCAACTTTAATAAAGCTTGACACTTCTTCGTAACGACGTTCAATAGATGCCACATCTTTTAAGCGAACCACTTTACCATCTGGACTACTATACACAATTTGATTACCTAAATCAGCTTCATTTTTATATTGATTTTTGGCAAAAACAGAGACCTCAGAATCTTCTAAAGTAATACCACCAGAATATCCAGTATTATTTTGCATTTGAATAACTTGAGCAATAGTTGAAAAATCGAAACCATACTGTTTCATTTTTTCGTCCTGTACCGTTACGTAAATCTGCTGTTTTTGTCCTCCATAACGTTTTATTTTTGATGTTTCGTTAATGGTTTTTAAACCATCTTCTAACTCATCTAAATACGTTTCAATTTCCGCATAACTACGTCCTGGTGCGGAAACTGTTATCATTTGAGCTACAACATCTCCAAAGTCACTATTTACTATTGGGCCAATCATTCCTTGAGGAAGTGTGTAATTTTGCCTAAATGTGGTATTTAAACCATGTTGTAAAGTCGCCCAAAAACCATCAGTATCTATGACATTTTCATTCAATTCTACAGTGATAACCACTTGGCTTTCTTTGGTTTCTGATATTGTTTTTTCCTTTCTAACCTCCTCAAAACCAAATAAAAACTGTTCAATCTGATTGGTTAATTGTTGTTCTACCTGCAACTCGTCTGCGCCAGGAAAAGCTGCTATTACCAAACCTTTACGAACCGTAATTTGTGGATCTTCACTTCGAGCCATAGTCGCTAAAGCATATATTCCCAAAATCATTAACAATATCGTAAGTACAATGGTTACCTGACGGTATTTCATTGCAGCCTCTATAAAGTTTATTTTTACTTTTTTCATCATCTTATTCAGTTCTTTTATAGAGACACTGTTTGCCCGTCTTTTAAATTTTTGTTTCCTGCGATTACAACCGAATCACCTATTGACAAGCCCTTGGTAACTATTACTTCATTTCCTTTAAAACCACCAAGAGACACCCTTTTTTTAATGGCTTTATTTTCCTTTATGACAAATACATATAGTATATTGTTAGCATCTCTTATAATACTTTCTGAAGGAACTGTAATAACATCTACAGTATTACCTGTATTGATTTTTATATTACTAATCATTCCTGGTAATAGTTTATCTTCCTTATTGTCAAGGCGAACTTTTACATTAAAAGTTCTGGTTACAGCATCTGCACTTGGATTTACAATAGCTACTTTACCATTAAAAGTTTCATTTAATGAAGAGATTTCAACTTTAGCGTCTGTACCTATTTTGAGTTTAGATATTTCAGATTCAGTAATAGAAGCCTTAGCATATACTTTATCTATTTTCATTACAGTAAAAGCAGGAACACCAGGTGCTGCTGTAGCACCTATTTCTGTCATTTTAGCTGTAATCATTCCAGAAAAAGGGGCATAAAGTTTAGTGTCTGCTAAATTTTTTGCTGCTAAATTTTTGTTTGCGTTTGCTTGGGCTACAGCCACTTTAACTGCAATAAAATCGCGTTCTGGCAAACTACCTTTTTGATATAAACTATTTAATCTTTTGAAGTTATCATTTGCTTGTTCTAAGCCTGCATTTGCTATATCAAATGCATTTTTATAGGTGGTTTGGTCTATTGTTGCTAGTAACTGCCCTTTGTTTACTTTTTGGCCTTCTTGAACATAAACTTTTGAAATTCTACCGGGAACTGAGAAACCTAAAGATACTGTGTTATCTGCTTCAATGGTTCCACTATATGTTAGGGATTCTTTTTCTACTGTTGAATTAATTTTTTTAACAGTGACCTTGGGAATCACAACTTCTTTTACAGTTTCCTTTTTTTCTGAACAACCTACTAATAATAAAGCCAAAGTTGTAAAGGTGATAATTTGCTTCATATTTATTGCTATAATTTTATAATAATAGGTTACAAAAGTCCTATTATTGATATAATTAGAACAGGTTTACAAAAGGGAAAAATTGGTCAAAATCAGTTATTTTTATTAAAAAAAATAAAAAAAATGCACTATTAAGGAAGTTTGTTGGTCAAAACTTAACTTTTAAACTTAATCTCTCTGAACTTAGAAGGTGAGTAACCCGTGTGTTTTTTGAAATATTTACCAAAGAAAGATTGGTCACTAAATTGAAGCTCGTTTGCAACTTCCGAGATTGATAAGGTTTGATTTTTTAACAGTAGTTTTGCCTCCATTATTACCGCTTCATCAATTAATTGACTTGCTGTTTTTTTTGAAATAATTTTTAAAACCTTAGACAAATAACCAGGTGTTAAACATAAAATATCTGCATAAAATTGAACTGTTCGTTCTTGCTTAAAATTTTCATTTAACAATTTCAAAAAACGAAGTGCTAATTTTTCCTGTCTTGTTAAATTTGCTTCTAGATTAGGAAACTGTATCTTTAATAATGAAGCGTAATGATACATTAATAAGTTAAAACTATGAGTTATTATCTCATTATTATATGGGTTATTTTTTCCAAGTCGATTATTTTTTTCTAAAATTTTTGAAACAGAAATAAACGTTTTTAAATCCTCCTTAGATAATTTTAACTTGGGGATACTATTTGCCGTAAAAAAGTCTAAAGTATCAATATCATTTTTGTTAATTGAGTTTCTCAATATAAAATCAACATTAAAGCTAATAGTTGCTATTTCAAGATTTTTGCTCATTTCTTGAATATGAGTAACCGTTTGTGGATTTATAACTATTATCTCTGAATTTTTTATAGTATATTTCAGTAGATTTAATTGGATTTTTAAACTTCCCTTAACTACTAGTAAAAAAGCATAGGAATTACCTCTAAAAGGATAACCTATAGGAATTTCTTTAAACTTATTTTTTGATAAATGAACATGTAATCCATTTTCTTCTTGTGGTATATCACCAATAATTTCGACCAAGTCAACTATTGTAAGACTTTTTATTGAAGATTGTGGATACATTTTGAGTAGATTTTGTACTCAAATATACTGTATTATTTTATTTTGATTTAGAATGAATCTTTTGATTGTTTTTATTAATCATCTTAATCTTTAAAGCATTAATATCTTCACTTACTTTTCTTTCAATAACTCTTGCATAAATTTGAGTAGTTGCAATTTTTGTATGACCTAATAATTTTGAAACCGTTTCTATGGGAACGCCGTTACTTAAAGTTACTGTAGTTGCAAAAGTGTGTCTAGCGATGTGGAAAGTTAAATGCTTCTCTATTTTCAGTTTTTTAGTTACTTCTTTTATATACTGATTGATCTTTTGATTGGAATATACCGGAAGTAATTTTCCTGCTTCAACACATTTGGGATAATCCTTATATTTCTCTATGATTGTCAAAGCTGTATCCAATAAAGGCACTCGTACTTTTGTTGCTGTTTTCTCACGTTGTGTGCTAATCCATTTGTCACCATCTATACCTAAAACAATATGTTCTTGGGTAAGAGAAAACACATCACAATACGCCAGACCTGTGTAACAGGAAAACACAAAAATATCCCTTGCTATTTTATGGGTTTGTTTCTCCAGAATTGAAGTTTCCAAAATGTTGAGTTCTTCTTCAGTTAGATAATCCCGTTCCACTTTATCAAAATGTAGTTGGTAATTTATAGCTGGGTCTTTTTCCAACCATTCCAACTTTACACCCAATTTACAGAGCTTTTTAAAGCGTTCTATATGTTTCATTAAGCCATTATTGTTGAGGTTGGGAAGTTTATGTAAATACTGCTCAAAATCGATTACAAAGGCATAGTTAAGCTGCTTTAATTGTATATCTTCAACTTTGTATATTTTCTTGACAAACTTTTTTAGATAGTTTTCAGTCGTCCTGTAGTTTTTGAGTGTTCCAGGTTTAAGAACTGTTTTCATTGTCTTGTTATGATAGCTTACCAACTGTAAAAGGGTTCTATGCTGTTCGTCTGTTCCCAGATAACGGGATTTAACTGTGGCTACAGTTATTAGTTTTCCTTCTCTCTGAAGTTCACTATAACTATCGTATAGTTTGTTTCTAACTTGTTGGATGTAGTTGTTTAAAGCTCTTGCCTCTGTGGTATTGCCTTTTACTTTCCCTTTGTTTTTGTCCCACAGTTTTTGCGAAACATTTCGTTTTAAACTGATTTCGGAACGTTTACCATTAACAGTAATACGAACAAAGATTAAGGCATTGTCTGTCTTTTTGGAATTTAGGCGTGTAAAGAATGTTACGCCAAAGGTGGTTGAAGTTTTCATCTTGAAAGTGTTTTGGTTGAACAAAATGTTCGTAACACGAAAATCAAATCACTTTCAAAAAATTCTTATGTCTTGGTGAGCTCACCGAATCACTCACCTATAAACTCACTTTTACATTAAGTGGGTTTGTTTTGTGAAAATAGCCAAATCCTTTGTTTATAAGGTATTTGGCTATTTTTTGTGGGTTTTTGGTTTTCTTTAAAACCCTTAAAAGTCGGGGTGGCAGGATTCGAACCTGCGACCTCCGCGTCCCAAACGCGGCGCGATA
>CAZQGX010000083.1:0-8707 GCA_964593255.1 uncultured Flavobacteriaceae bacterium
TAGCCATTTGATAAAGTAGCAAATAGTTTTGATTGGTGTAAAGAGCAATCGGAAAGATGGGTTACTAACCGCCGTGTACGAGACCCGTATGTACGGTGGTGTAAGAGGCGCACTGGCAGTCATTAGACTGTCAGCCGTCTACTCGACTGGCTGCTGGCTTTCTTCCGTTCTGCTTGGTATTAAGCGTTGGCAAAGACATGCTCTTTTGCAATTTTTGGCTTGAGCTTTGACTGGTACGAATTGCCAGTGTGTATGGCTTTTAGCGTTGGCATTATCCCCATACTTTCGCTGTTTTAGTGTCAAATAAATTCACTTTGCATTTGAATTTTTTCCTTATTGATTCTATATATTCAGCATCACTGTCAGAATAAACCCCAATATAAATGCTGTATAATTTAGTCAGGTTGCCTTGTGAATCTTCTCGAAACTTTGTCGCTTTGTTAATAGCATCCTTATATGGTCGTCATATTGTCCAAAATTAAAACCAAAGGTTACTAACGAACCTTCAATAGCACAAAGAGTTTCGTAACAGTATGTTAGATATTTGTTGTGCATTATGTTCATTAACTTTTCACGTCCATTACCTGCTGTGACAAAGATTTGGTATTCTTTTTTTTTCATTCGCTCTTTAATATTTTCTAAGAGGTAATGTTTGGTGGTGTATTCCTCTTTTATGATGTCAATGCCACCATCACTAAATGGTAATGTGCCGTGTAAATAGTGGACATTTTGGTCACTTTTATTTTTGCCCCATCTTAATTCTGAATAATTTGCTTCATTTGACGGTATATAATCAGCATCTTCTTTATCAAGACCAAAACCGTCAGTATGATTTTTAGATTCGTTTCTCATTAAAACCCAATAAAGAAGTAAATCATAGTTTGTCGTGAAAACATTACCACCTTTTGCTAAATATTCATTTAGCCAACGAAAACAAGCGGTACTTTTCTCCTCTGGAATTGTAAAAACGTGTTCAGGGTGAAGCTCTTTTACTGCATCAATTAAACTGTGTTTAAGTTCTTCATTGGCACTTTTAATTTGACTTGTTAATTCTTTATCCGACCCAAACATTTCCGCTATTTCAAGGAAATTATCAAGCTGTTGCATAACAAGCTCAAAATTCTTGTTATCAACAATGGAAAATAGCTTTTTAAGTAAAGGATTGTCAACAGATTCAATGAATTTGTTAAGTGCGTTGTATGAAAAAATTCCCGAATCATATGCCATACTAAACCCATTGCCTAATAGCAAGTGTTTTTGTCGGTTGTTCTTTGCCAAATAATCTATTACATAATCATATGTCAGAATTTCTATTTTTGCCATTATTCTATCAATTGTCCTACTTTATTCACTACTTTATATTCTAATTCATCAAATTCATTAAAGTGTGCTTTTCCGCATTTGATTTTCAATTGTTCATCTCCACTTAGTTTTGCTAAATCAACTTCTGGTGTCCCTGTGTCCTTAGTTTCTGCAACAAAATAGATTTTCTTATCGTCTTCAAATACCAAAGCCCAATCAGGATTGTAATTTCCAATTGGTGTTGGAATTTTAAACCAATTCGGAAGTTTGAAATAGAACTTAATTTGGTCGCTTGATTCACAGTCCTGGGCAAACCTGCTTTCAACTCCTGAATCTAAAGGCACAAACTCTTCATAAATAGTTTTGGAAGCGTCTTTTACTTTAAATGAAAAGTCGTTTAGATAAACTTCTAATTCCTGAGCTTCAAAAAGTGCCATTTCATATTCTGCTCCGCCTATTTTTTGGTATTTAATTCCGTCAATAATTAAGTCATACAAAGTCCGTTTTATGGCTTGTGTCGTTAAGTCCAAAAATAATTGTGGGTTGATTAAAATATCTCCAATTCTGTCGGATTTACTTAAAATCTCTTGAATAGTAGAACGAGTTAATTCTGTCTTGCTTTGTATGTAACCTAAAACATCTGGAATTTTCCAAGAATAACTGTCGTAAGATTCTACTTTGTCTCCTGCGTACATTGTTTCAACTCCTTCGTCTGTCATATTGATATTGACTTTGGTTGAACGGATAGAAGGTGCTTTAATTTCTGGTAAAGCTGCAACTGCTTTTGCTGATAAAGTGATTAACTCGTCTGTTTTATAGTCAACTCGATAAGTTGTTTTCTTTTTGAGGTTTTCCCATATTTCCAAGAATTTTGGGTCAGCTTCAAATCCTTTTCGGTATTTGATTGCTGTTCGTTCTCGTTTGTTTTTTATTCTGCCTTTAAACTCAACTCCGCAATCGTCTTCGATTTCTTTTTGAAGAGTTTTAGCAAAATCATCATAGGATTCGTTGGCGATAACTGTCAAGCGGTTTATGTTTTGGTCGTAGGTTCTTTCCAACTTACCATCATCTGTTTTCCTCACAGCTAAGCGTAAACCTCTACCAATTTCTTGACGCTTTTTTATATCTGATTTGGTTTCGTTCAAAGTGCAAATCTGAAAAACGTTTGGATTATCCCAACCTTCTCTAAGTGCTGAATGTGAAAATATGAAGCGAAGTGAATTATCAATATCCAATAACTTCTCTTTATCTATCATTATTAAACTGTAAGTGTCGTCATCAGCCTTGGTTTCTCCCGAAGTATCTTTGAACTTACCTTTCTTATCTTGTGAAAAATAGCCATTATGAGTTTCTTCAACTGAAAATCTATTTAGTTCTTTAAATGCTGGTTTTGATATATATTCTTGATAAATTTCTTCAAACCATTTTGCAAATTTCCCTTTATTTTGATTTCCTGCTGAATCGTAATGACGATAATTGGCAACTTTGTCAATGAAGAATAGCGAAAGCACTTTTATTCCTAGTCTGTTTAGGCGTTTTTCTTTTTTTAAATGTTCTTCAACCGTTTTTCGGATTTGAAATTTCATTACTTCATCATTCAAACCACCTTGGCTATCTCCTTTGTACAATAAATTACCGTTTGAAATTGAAATACAGTTGTTCGTTGCGTCTATTTCTTCAATGATATAACCATCTGAATAAATTTCTCGTTCGTTGGATAGTTTGTATAAATCGTCTCCAACTTTAACGGAAACGGATTTCTTTTTTACGCCTCCTTTATCGTTTATATTGATAGAAACTTTTGCTGTTATTTTTGTTTTTGTTGCTTTTATAGAATCTACTTGTACAAAAGCATCATTAAAAGCATTTTCTTCTACGATAGAATCTACTTCAATTTGTTTTACTAAACCTAAATCGTAAGCTTTTACAGGATTTAAACTATAAGTTAAATTATATTGATTTCTATGTGTTGCAGAATAACGAAGTGTACAAAGACCATTTAGATTTTCAATTGCCGAAATACGTTTTTCTGTTTCCATATTTTGTGGTTCATCCACAATAACAATTGGATTTACAGATTGTAAAAATTCTATTGGTTTTCTTCCATTTGCTCGATAATGAGGTTGATTGATTATGTTTTGGTCTTTAGCAAACGAATCAATATTGATTACCAAAACTTCTATGTTATTATTGGTCGCAAAACCTCTTAAAGTTGAAACCTTTGAACTGTCATATACTTGAAAATTCAACGGAATATTATCGTACAAGTTTTGGAAATGCTCCTGTGTTATTTCTAAATTTTTCAAAACACCTTCTCGAATTGCAATGGAAGGAACAACAATGACAAACTTTTTAAAACCATAGGCTTTGTTGAGTTCATAAATGCTACGCAAATACACATAGGTTTTACCTGTTCCTGTTTCCATTTCAACAGAAAAATGCATACCATCTAAATCCTCGCTTTGCTCAATCTCGTTTTGTTCTTGAACAGATTGCAAGTTTTTTAGTATTTGCTCTTCTGATAGAATTAAGTTGTTTCTTACTCCATTTATTAAGTCTAAAGTTCCTTCCTCTTTAATGTTAAATTCCATAATTGAATCTTCCAATGGTTGCCCTTCAAACAAGTCAATTACGGACTTTATAGCGTCTTGCTGGTATTGTAGATTTGAGTCAAACGTTAACTTCATTCCTTCACTTTTTCAATTAATGTTTCTAGCCAGTTTCTAAATCGTAAACACCTAGCAAGCACTGGGGTGATTGTATTCACTTCTGAGATAATGCTACCATAAAAAGGCTTATTCTTATCAAATCCAGGAATCAATCGTTCTAATCTTTTAGAAGGTGCTGTTAATTCACCATCATTCAATTCTTCAGGATTTTCTTTTTCATTGACTGCTAGTAATAAACCTTTTAAGCTCGCATCTTGTATGTCAGGTAGAAATTCAAATCCATCTCTTGCAGCAAATAATAAGCCTTCAAATTCGTGTAATTGGATATAAGGTATAAACCTATTATTATCAATTGCATCTGTTAATGCTTGTTCTAAAAAATCAACTCTCTTTATTTTATTTTGAATAGCTTGTGCTTCTGCAAATTTTGGATAATCATTTACTAGTCTAAAAAAATCAAGGAACGTAGTTACTAAAATATCTTGTTCTCTTTTTAGAAGATTATCAATATTGTGCTTTAGTCTATCGTATTTTACATCCCCACCTTTATGTCCTTTACTTGTTGTCATTAGAATTGGACGTACATCATATATCTGATGTGAGTTGAAATAAGGCCTTAGAACCTTGTTTACAAACTCTTCTTCCGTTTGTCCCTCGCAGATTATGTATATTCCTCTCATCATAATCTACCTCCTATTACGTTTTTCTCCCACAACTCGCCAATGGAATAATTGTCTAACCAAGACTTTAGTGATTCTTCTAATTGTCTTTTAAACACAGTTTGATTATCCTCCCTATTGGCTACAATAATATCATCAGCAGAAAACTCATTAACCAAATTTACCGATTGTGTAGCAATAATAACTTGAGAATCCACGGAGGCTTTCTTTATCATTCCTGCTAATTTGGAAATAGCAAAGGGATGTAAACCTAATTCAGGTTCGTCTATGATAATCGTTTTGGGTAAATTGGGTTGCAAAAACAATGTAGATAGTGCAATAAACCTTAGTGTTCCATCAGATAAATGCCTTGCAAAAAATGGATGTTCAGGATGCTCTTTTTCATACCACTCTAACTCAATTTTATTTTCATCTAAGAAAAACGGAGCCAAATCAAATCTATCAAAAAATGGAAATACAGATTGAACGACCATTTCAATTATTTTGAAATGCTTGGGGTGCTTTTCTTGTAAATAGTATAAAAATGCAGGTAAATTTTCTCCTTCTTCTTTCAGCATTCTATTATTACTGATGTCTGCAAACGAGCGAAGCGGTGCAGAACTACTGGTATCGTGAAAATGGTAAATTTTATAGCTTTCAAGATGTTCGGACAAATAATTATCCCTAATTCTGTATTTTTCCTTTATTCTACTTTCTTTTACATTTTCATCATAAAATGTTTTGTTGAATTGAGTTTGATTATTCAAAATACTATCTTCTCTACCAATAAAAAATGCCCCTTCATCAGTTGGCAGTAAATTAAACGCGTAAGCATTATTACCAAAATTTAAATAGCCTTTTATCTCATTTGTGTTTTTTCTGCCATAATGCAACAAGTTGTCCACACCACTTTTTAATGAATATTGTTGTAGTCTTTGCTCGTAAATGTTATTGACCAACTTGAAAAAAGAAATGAAATTGGATTTACCAACCCCATTTGAACCTATCAAAATATTTATTGGACTTAGTTTTAAATCCATTTTTTTGATAGACTTATATCCTTCTATTTTTATATTTTGAAGCATCGCTATATTGTTTTAAATTCAATCCCTGCATCTTTCATTTGCAGTACAGTATTGGTTTTTAATTGGTCGTTGCCTTTGAAAAGTTTGTCTAAAGCAATGACTTTTTTGGGGTACTCACTCATTACTTCTGTAATAATTTCTTGACTCACTTTTTCTAATATCAATGCCATTTCATTTCCATTGATTAGAAAATAGCCATCATTTTTTTCGATAGTACTGTTCAAGTCTTTACCGCTTTTTAGCAAAAGTTCGTACACCATATTTTCGGTGGTAGCATTTTTTGCAACTGGGTCAACAAACAGTTTCATTTGCACTTCTAGAGCTTCCTTGTCTTTGCCTGTAATTTGTTGCCATTGCTTAAAGTTACTATCAGAGAGTTTGAGGACTTTAAAACCTAAATCTTGATTCGTTAATTCTTTAATTTTGGTTTTCAGATTTTCAATTTCAGCTTTCGTTTCTTCTGTGGGTAGTTCAGATTCAAGTTTCTTAATTTTTGACTCTAAATCAGAAATCATCAATCCTAAATCTTCATTGATTTTTTTACCTGCTCGTCTTATGCGGTCTTTGGCTATATCGGCTATGTTTTTATAGCCTGCTTTGTAGGCTTCACTTTTTTCATCACATTTTTCGGCAAGCTGCACTGATACACATTTTCTTTTACCCCCATCTTCGGCATTGAGTGCCATTACTGCGTGGGCTGTGGTGCCTGAACCTGAGAAGAAGTCGAGAATTATTCCACGATTGGTATAATCCCCTAATTGTATCATTTTTTGAATTAAATCTATTGGCTTAGGATTCGTAAAAAAGTTATTTCCTTCAAATAATTTTTTAACCAATTGTGTTCCATTAGTTGTAGTTCCAACCTCATCCCACCAAGTTTTACTAACTTTTCCCCTTTCTAATGCTTCATATAAAAACCTTTTTCGTTGAGGGCCAGCCTCACCTGTTTTACCAAATACAATTCGATTATCATTTAGTAGTTCTTTGAATTTTTTAAAATCATTCTTCCAGCTACAACCTTTATTTGGAAAATATTTTTCACCAGTGACTGGATTAACTATCTCATATTGTTGATTAGGTCTCCAACCTCCTACTTGAAAAGGATCTGCTTTCCATTTACCTCTTGGATCATTATCGGGATTGGCAAAACCTTCTCCATCATCAGGGAGTCTAAATTCATTTCTATTTTTAATGAAATAATCAAGAGATTTAGCATAAATTAGATTATAATTATGTGATACTGATATCAGGGCAGTATTAGTAACAGATTTAGTAGAATTCCACATTATACAGCCAACAAAATTCTCTTCCCCAAAAATCTCATTCATCAAAAGGCGAAGATTATGCACTTCGTTATCATCTATAGAAACGAAAATAACGCCATCTTGCTTGAGTAGGTTTTTAGCTAAATACAAACGAGGCATCATCATATTGAGCCAATTGCTGTGGTATTGTCCGTTTTCTTTGCTGTTCTTTTTGAACATACCGTCTTTGGTCATATAACCTTCCTCGTCCTTGTCGCCAACTCGCTTTTCGTATTCGTCTTTGGTTTCAGAGAATTTGTCAGGGTAAATAAAATGGTCTGCACCTGTGTTGTACGGTGGGTCTATGTAAATCATTTTCACCTTACCGAAGTAGCTTTTTTGAAGCACTTTAAGCACTTCTAAGTTTTCGCCTTCAATAAAAATATGTTCGGTATCGTCAAAGTTTACGCTTTCGTCTTTGGCTGGCACAAGTGTTTTGGTTGTTGGTGCTTGCAAAACTTTGAAAGCTTCACTTTTTCCTGCCCAATTCAGCACGTAGCGTTCATTCGAGAAGTTTATATCTTCTCCAAGCGTAGCTTTTAGCTTTTCCCAATCTACTTTTCCTTCTGCAAATACTTCAGGCAACACTTGTTTTAAAGCGTTTAGTTTTTCCTGTTCTGGTGTTAGACTTGCTCCGTCCATATGTTATAATTCTTTTCTATCAGTTAGTAATTCCTTGGCTTCAATATTCAAGATTTCCGCAATCTTGTATAAGTCCTCCAAACTTGGTTGTCGTCTGTTTTGGGCGTAAGAGTTTACCATATTGTAGCTCTTTCCAAGTTGTTCAGCTAACCACTTTTGCTTAATGCCCTTTTCTTCTAAAACCTCTTTTATACGGTTCATTTTTGAATTGTTTAATTCAGCCCACTAAAGTAAGCACAATTATTTAATATCTCACTAAATGAGCATTAAAATAACTATTCAGTCGGGTGGCGGTGGGGAAGGGCAAGCTCTTTTGTTTTTTTGTGAGTTGGCTTTCAGCGTTGGCAAAAAATAAATGTGCTTGACCGTGCGGTGGCTTTTTTTGTTCGAATCTTTAATTTTAGCACGATTTCCGCATTACTTACAACGTGTTGCAGCTACCCGAAGGTGGCGATTTCGAAGCTCTTCACTGTCAGCCAAGCACAAACTTTGATATAAGCACAAAGCTATATTTAATTACTGCACCGCCACTTTTGAATATTTGCTGTCTGCCCAGTATGGGCATCTTTATCTTACTGCAAAGTAAGTTATTAATCTCGAGGGTGCAAGTCCCTTATGCGCTAGGGTAACCCTTCGACAGGATAAACCAAGCAGAAACCATATACATAGGCATATTTACTTGGGTAAGCAACCACATCATTGTAACGCCCTAAGATTATCAAAAGGGTAATGATGTAGATACAGAATGATGTAGATACAGCAGGAACTGAGTAAAAGAAGATGCCATTACCTAGAGGACAGAGCGTTAAGAAATGACCCAGTGGGTCATTTTAGCGATTGGGTCAGGCGGCGTGCAGGGGCAACCACCAGTTGGTTAAGTACAGAAGTCAGCAGAAGTCATAGTACTTACTAGAAATCAGCTACATACAAAGTGTAGAGGTCTCACAAGTAGGGAAGGACTGAAAGTAACTTTTTCTGAAATGCCAGATGAAGCATTGATTTTCGTTATTGGGTGATCGATTCCCTATAAAATTTGTAGCCATTTG
>CAZQGX010000084.1:0-8682 GCA_964593255.1 uncultured Flavobacteriaceae bacterium
TGATGGTAGGTAAAAAGTTTTGAGATTATTAAAATTATAGCTTGCGATTATTGGGAGTAAACACATGTTAAAAATATTTCGGTCAATAGTAATATTCATTTATTGCAACTCAATTTTATTTAAGGATGAACCTTTTGAAATTTTCTAGTTATCCGTTTCTGATTATAATTATTCATGGCTTACTAGCTACTTTAAAAATTCGCTAATGAAAACTGGCAATAGTTTTTAGTTGTAAATTAGAAAATGAAAAAGGGAGTTTTTTGTATATTTTAAAACATAATATCTTAACCATAAACAAAGTATATTTTAAACATACACCCATATTATGCGCAAAAGGATTTTAAAACCATCATTGCAGACGTTTTAATAAACTTTTAAAAACACGTTAACAAATGTGGTTGATATCACTATTGTTTATTATTTAAACTTGTAAATTTGCTCATGCAACACGATAAGATATTAATACTAGATTTTGGATCCCAATACACGCAGCTTATCGCGCGTAGAGTGAGAGAATTAAATATTTATTCAGAGATCCACCCATTTCATAAAATACCAAAAAACTTTCAAGATTTTAAAGCCGTTATTCTATCTGGCAGCCCAATGTCAGTGCGGTCTGATGCGGCTTTTCATGTAGATCTAGAGCTTATACGTGGTAAAAAACCCTTACTAGCTGTTTGTTATGGTGCGCAGTATTTGGCGCATTTTGGCGGTGGTGAAGTAGGAGCGTCTAGCACCAGAGAATATGGGCGGGCGCATCTTTCTTATATTAAAGAAGATCCATTTTTTGAAGGTATCATTCAAGGTAGCCAGGTGTGGATGAGTCATAGTGACACCATAAAAACCTTACCTAATAATGGAGTGCTTCTTGCAAGTACCGTAGATGTGCAAAACGCAGCTTATAAAATTGAAGGTGAATCCACCTATGCCATACAATTTCATCCAGAAGTTTATCACACTACCGATGGAAAAAAATTATTAGAAAACTTCTTGATCAATATTGCACATGTAACTGCAGACTGGACTCCAGATAGTTTTGTAGAAGAAACTGTAGAAAAGTTACAAAATCAATTGGGTAATGATAAGGTAGTACTGGGGCTCTCTGGTGGTGTAGACTCCTCGGTTGCTGCCCTGCTATTGCACAAGGCAATAGGTAAAAACCTATATTGCATATTTGTCAATAACGGTTTGTTGCGCAAGGATGAATTTACACAAGTACTATCACAGTATGAAGGCATGGGATTAAATGTAAAAGGAGTTGACGCTTCGGCACGATTCATGAATGCCCTTGCAGGAGAAAGTGATCCCGAGTTAAAACGCAAGGCAATAGGTCGTGTATTTATCGAGGTTTTTGATGACGAGGCAAAAGAGATTGAAAACGTAACCTGGCTAGCACAGGGCACTATTTATCCTGATGTGATAGAAAGTGTAAGTGCCACAGGTGGACCGAGTGCTACCATCAAATCTCACCACAATGTGGGCGGTTTGCCAGATTTTATGAAACTTAAAATTGTAGAACCACTCAAAGCCTTATTTAAAGACGAGGTGCGCCGCGTGGGACAATCAATGGCTATGGATGAAGATATTTTAAAAAGACATCCTTTTCCTGGGCCAGGGCTGGCAATACGTATTTTGGGCGATATCACTCCAGAAAAAGTGAGCATACTACAAGAAGTAGATGCTATTTTTATAGCAAATCTTAAAAAGTGGGATCTTTATGATCAAGTGTGGCAAGCTGGCGCTATTTTATTGCCAGTAAACAGTGTTGGGGTAATGGGTGACGAGCGCACTTATGAAAAATGTGTAGCCTTGCGAGCGGTAGAAAGTACCGATGGTATGACTGCAGATTGGGTTAATTTACCCTACGAATTTTTACAGGCGACCAGCAACGAAATAATAAATAAAGTAAAAGGCGTTAATAGAGTGGTGTACGACATCAGTTCAAAACCGCCCGCAACCATAGAATGGGAATAATAACAGTATGAAAAATTTAATTTGTGTAGTCTTTTTGTGTCTCGCTTTCGCGAAAGCGGAATCTAAATTCATGCAAAACTATAAACAGCATCTAGTCGTTCAAGGAGAGACTGTTTATACCCTTACCAAAAAATATAATGTAACTCTTGAACAACTGGTTTCACTTAATCCAGATTTGAAATCGGGGTTAAAATACGGTCAGATTCTTTTAATTCCTGCACCAAATAACGTACTTACACAACGCAAAATTAAAGAGTATAAAAATCACCGTGTGCGCCGCAAAGAGACCATTTATAGCCTTTCTAAAGAATACGGAATTACCGAGTTAGATATTAAAGAGGCTAATAAAGAATTGTATTCTTCACCTTTAAAAAAAGGAGATCGTATACAAATACCTATTTTTGAAGAGGTTAAAAACATTGAAAATATAGTAGAAGAAGTAATAGTACTAGATCCTACAAATTTGCCAGATGGTAAGTATCTGGTAAAACCTACAGAGGGTTTTTATCGCATTGCTACCAATTATGGAATAAAAGTAGAAGAATTACAAAACTTAAATCCAGAGGTTACCGAGTTGCGACCAGGTATGATTTTAAACGTTCCTAAAAACGCAAGTCCCTTAATAACAGGTGAAAAAGACCCAAAGGCTACAATAGACGAAAATCAACTGATGACCTATGTAGTACCGCCCAAAATCGGGATGTATTCGCTTAAAAAAATGACAGGCATAGACGAGGATTCCTTAATAGCATTAAACCCGCAATTGAAAGATGGTCTTAAAGAAGGAATGACTTTAAGAATTCCTAATTCTTATTATGGTAACAAGGTAATAAAAAGACCCAGGTCAACTTCTGTTGCCAGACTGGTAGATAGTTTGCGAAATTTTAAAAGACAAAAACTAGCCATCATGCTACCTTTTTCTATCTACACTACTAATGAAATGGCTAGCGATAGCATACGTAAAATGCTTAAAAACGATCGCACGTCGCAAGTAGCTTTAGATTTTTATAGTGGTGTAAAGATAGCTATAGACAGTGCAAATGCGCTGGGAATACCAGTGGATTTTGATGTTTATGACACTCAAAAAAATATTTTAAAAACTAAAAATATTTTAAAAACAACAGATTTTTCTACCTATACTGCTGTAATAGGCCCTCTATTACCTGATAATGTAGAGGCTGCTGCAAAAGAACTGTTAGGTAAAAACGTTCCAGTAATTTCTCCACTCACAAATACAAAAGTGCGTTTATACAACAATCTATTTCAGGCAAGACCAGATGATGAAAGGTTAAAAAGCCAGCTTAAAGAGTACCTAGTAACTTATGCAAAAGGTAAAAATGTGATTATTGTAACCGACAATGGTAATCCTGAATTAAGAGGTCAATTTACATCTATTTTACCTAACGCCACGATTTTAGTGCCTAGTGCAAAAAAGAATTATATTTTTAAAGATCAATATATTCAAATGCTAAAGTCAGGAACAGAAAATGTTGTGGTACTTGCAGTAGATAATGTAGGTTTTATAACAGATGCTGTTGTTAATTATTCTGCTAGAGCAGATTCTCACCACATCACCATGTTTGGTCTAGATAATTATGAAAAGATGGATCTTTCTAATTCAAAATTGGCTAAATTAAATTATGTCTATCCCAGTATGTTTAAAGAAAGTATGGAAAGTAATACTTTTATAAAATCCTATTATGCAATTCATAACATCACGCCTAATTCTTATGCTACCAGAGGTTTTGACGTTACCCTAGACCTTATTTTAAGACAAGCAAGTGCAGCAGATTTGTATGAAAGTGTATGGCGCAATGGAAAAACAGAAATGACAGAAAGTAAATTTGATTATTCTAAAAAGTTTTTTGCAGGATATTATAACGACGCAGGCTATTTATTGCAATATCAAAAAGATTTAAGCATTAAAGAGATAGAAAATACAAGTGCCACATTAATAAAAGACTAACAGATGACATCAACCGTTTTGTACCAAGGTAATTTAAGATGCCTATCCACACATTTACAAAGTAAAAACTCCTTTGTTACCGATGCGCCAGTTGATAATAATGGCAAGGGTGAAGCTTTTTCTCCTACTGATACGGTTGCTACAGGTCTAGCTAGTTGCATGCTAACTGTAATGGGAATCAAGGCCCAGGAAATGAACATAGACCTATCAGGAACTGTCGCAACAATTACTAAAACAATGGCATCTAGCCCGCGACGCATATCTCAAATAGAAGTACAGCTAGAATTAAAAGGCAATTGTGATAAGAAAAGCCAGCAAATACTTGAAAATGTCGGAAGAACTTGTCCTGTTATGCAAAGTTTACATCCAGATTTGAAAAAAATTGTTGTTTTTAATTGGCAATAAGTGAAATTTTTACTTTCTATATTATTACTATTAGCAGTTTATGTAGACCCGAAAGAGCGTTTTTCTTATGCTGATAGACCTATATTAAAATGGAGTGATTTTGTGGGCATACCGGTTAAAAATGCTCCCTATCTCGCAAGTGTCAACAGCGGTATGGGCTATGAATTTTCTAGTTCATCTAGTAACGGTGAATTAAAAGTAACAGTAAAAGTGCAAAGTTATTTTTACCCACAATTAAGTTGGAAAAAAAATAGCAATGAAAACAGTGCAATACTTTTAAAACATGAACAACTGCACTGGGACATTACAGAATTGCATGCCCGTAAATTAAGAGCCGCTTACAGCAGGTATGTTCCCCAAAAAGACCCAAAAAAAGAGGTTGCATTTATCTTTAAAAAATTTGAGGACGACCGGGTAAAAACACAACATGCTTATGATCAAGAAACACGTCATGGTGCTGTGAAACAAGCACAAGCGACATGGGAAAACAAGATCAGAGAAGAGTTGTTTAAAATGAGTGAGTTTGCTTTCTAAAAATAAGTAGCATCAGTAAAAATTGATCAAATTCTAGTAGCAATATTCACTAACCAAAAGAGGTTTGATAGAAAAAAACATTGCATTATTTTAGATAAGGAAGTTATTTAAACTTTTTCCATTTGATTAAAAAAGCTTTAAAATTTTTTAAAGCAATTATTTTATTGTAAAATTTTCAAATGGTCAAGTAGCTAGTAATGGTTTGATATTTATGTAAACATAATAATTTCCTAACCTGTTGATTTTTTTATATATACTGCTTTCTTTTTATCGCTTTAGCGAAAGCGATAAAAAAGAAGTTTATGCCGTCGTAGAAGGTTACGAAAGTGAGAACGACAGAATCATCATTGTTAAAAGGTATAATTGAATCCTAAGGTGAACTGTCGTGATCTAAGGCTAAATCTGGATATACTTATACTGTTTGCGTTAGAAAAAGTGGTGCTGTAAAAATCTTCATTAAAAATATTATTTAGTGAACAACGCAAAAATAATTTTTTAGACGGTTGATAATAAAATGAAGAGTTAAATAGCGTATTGCTATTGCTTTGACTTGCTGTGTAGGAATTTATATTTTCAGCGTTTAATTGAAACCGAGTTTTTGATGAAGTGATAACCTATATTGTTGAAAAAAAGCTGGTATTTATTCCGCTTTCGCAAAAGCGAGATAACTACAATTCTTATCTTTATCCATTATAAAAATAAGCTTTGCAAGATATAATAGCCCAATTAAACGACGCCCAAAAAGAACCTGTTTTACAAAAAGAAGGTCCTATGATCATTATTGCTGGTGCAGGATCTGGAAAAACCAGAGTGCTTACCATACGCATTGCCTATTTAATGCAGCAAGGAATTGATCCTTTTAATATTCTCGCACTTACTTTTACAAATAAGGCGGCAAGAGAAATGAAAAAGCGCATAGGTGAAATCGTGGGCGCTAGCGAGGCAAAAAACTTATGGATGGGTACTTTTCACTCGGTTTTTGCACGATTGTTAAGAGTAGAGGCAGACAAGCTGGGTTACCCATCAAACTTTACCATTTATGATTCCCAAGACTCACAACGCCTTACTAGCGCAATTATTAAAGAAATGGGCCTTGATAAAGAGGTATACAAATACAAGCAAATTTTCTCGCGTATTTCTTCTCTTAAAAATAGTTTGATCACCGTGCGAGCCTATTACAACGATGCCGACTTGCAAGAGGCAGATGCTATGGCACGACGACCGCGTTTTGGCGAGATTTATAGAGAATATGTAGAACGTTGTTTTAAAGCTGGCGCTATGGATTTTGATGACTTATTGTTGAAAACCAATGAGTTGTTAAATCGTTTTCCTGACGTACTTGCAAAATACCAGCACCGTTTTCAATATATACTAGTAGATGAGTATCAAGATACCAATCACTCTCAATATTTAATCGTAAAAGCGCTATCAGATAAATTTCAAAATATATGTGTGGTAGGTGACGATGCGCAGTCCATTTATGCATTTAGAGGTGCAAATATCAATAACATCCTTAATTTTCAGCGGGATTATGATGGTGTAAAAGCTTATAGACTAGAGCAAAATTACCGGTCTACAAAAAATATTGTAGAGGCGGCAAATTCGATTATCGAGCACAATAAAACCAAACTTGACAAAGTAGTCTGGACGGCAAATACTGAAGGTCCCAAAATTATTGTTCACCGCCTAATGAGTGATGCAGAAGAGGGGCGATATGTAGCAGCATCGATTTTTGAAAATAAAATGCAACACCAGTTAGACAATGGTAAATTTGCAATTTTATATAGAACCAATGCACAATCTCGTGCGATGGAAGATGCCCTGCGCAAGCGAGATATTCCCTATAGGATTTATGGCGGCCTTAGTTTTTACCAGCGTAAAGAGGTTAAGGATGTACTTTCTTACTTGCGTCTGGTGGTAAATCCCAAAGATGAAGAAGCTTTAAAACGAGTGATTAATTATCCAGCCAGGGGAATAGGTGCCACCACAATGGACCGTTTGATTGTTGCTGCAAAACAGTACAACCGCAGTTTATTTGAGGTAATTGAACATATCGACAGACTAGATGTGGGGATTAACAGCGCCACAAAAAACAAACTGAAAAACTTTACGACCTTGGTCAAGAGTTTTCAAGCGCTAGATGACACTCAAAATGTGTTTGAACTTACTGAATATGTGATCAAAAAAACAGGACTAATCACAGAGCTTAAAAAAGATGGCAGTCAAGAAGGTATCTCGCGCATTGAAAATATGGAAGAATTACTTAATGGTATGCGCGATTTTGTAGAAGGACAAAAAGAAGTTGCAGATGCACGAGGTTCTTTGGCCGAGTTTCTGGAAGACATCGCCCTAGCAACCGATCTAGATAAAGATACCAGTGATGAGGATCGTGTTTCCTTAATGACCATACACCTTTCAAAAGGCCTAGAATTCCCGTATTTATACATTGTGGGTATGGAAGAAGATCTTTTTCCTAGCGCCATGGCCATGAATACACGCGAGGATCTAGAAGAGGAACGCCGTTTGTTTTATGTAGCCCTTACTAGAGCAGAGCATCAGGCTTATTTAACCTACACGCTGAGCCGTTATCGATGGGGCAAGCTGGTAGATGCAGAGCCCAGCCGTTTTATAACCGAAATCGATGATCAGTACCTAGAATACACTACACCACCAGATGATTATCGCTATAAACCATTAATAGATAATGATTTATGGGACGAGCCAGATAAATCCAGATTGCGACAGTCCAAGCCTAAAAATGGAACGCCACCCAGTATTAATAAACCTAGCGAAGAGCAAATTCAAAAACTGCGCAAAATGCGTCCTTTAAATAATGCCATAAATAATGCTGCTGCTGCACCTGCAATAGCTGGTAAAATAGCGGTAGGTATGCAGGTAGAGCACGCACGTTTTGGTCGTGGTACTGTGGTCAATCTAGAAGGAGTAGGAGGTGAGAAAAAAGCAGTCATTAATTTTGATACTGGCGGTTTGAAAAATTTACTCCTCAGGTTTGCAAAATTAGACATTGTCGAATAAATTAATAAATGGGGTAGGTTGTTGTGGTAATCTCGCTTTCGCGAAAGCGGAATAATAACACATTAAATCTTAAAAATAGATTTTTTGTAAATAAACGATCTTATATAAAGTTATAAGCAAAATAAACAGCTGTCATATCATAGCAATTCATTTTTAAGATGAGGTACACAAGGTGTAATGATTTGTTTAAAATTAAAATGACTTTATTAGGTTCACTTTCCAAAAATATGGAACAATGATAGTTGATATTGACTTTAAAGAATTAAGAAGCAACGCCTACCAAAAAGCAAGTAAAATGGTTGAAAATGGTTTGTATTCAAGATTTAAGTTATCCTTAAATCAAAGAGTAGAAAAGGCTCTTTTAGGCTGTTTAGGCGAGTTAGCTTTTGAAGAATACCTCAAGCAAAATAATATTCAATACAAACTAGACACTTCTGATTTTACAGTTACTAATACAGATGAATTTGATTTTTTAATTAATCAACACAAACTGGATATAAAAGTTGCAAAGAAAACTACACAAAACAACCCTACCGACCATTGGACTTACGGTTATCCTGAAGTGCAAAATCCTGCTTCTAAAGATTATGTAATCGTTGGCTGGATTGATTTTAATAATGAAGTGATAGGATTTTATGGATGGATTGAAGGGCATAAAATAACCCAGTACCCTGTAGTCACTCATAACTCGTTTGCTGGTTATAAATATTTGACACCAAATCACGAATTTAAATGGGGAGCTTTGAATAAAGATTTTAATGAATTAA
>CAZQGX010000085.1:0-8293 GCA_964593255.1 uncultured Flavobacteriaceae bacterium
GCCTGGTATCAATACAAACAAGAAGCATTTAATATGCTAATTAGAACTTAGCTTAAAAATGCAATAGCTTAGAATTTAACAATGCAGTGAGATACTTTAAATCAATTCTTTCTGATTTAATGACATTTGCAGCTCTAGAAACATAATACTCATCCTCTGTATAGAAGAAACTAGGTTTTAATGTTCTTATTTGACAAATTATTTTTGCTGATTTTTTAAAAAATTCCTCATTTCGAGGCCATTGCAGATTAAACCACTCTATTTGTCCAGATAAAACTTCCCTTCGACCTGAAAGCTCAGTTTTAAATTCTGTGAGTTTATTAAATAGATTAGGATAGATTTGACTATCAAGTTTTCTGACTACCTTATTTGATAAATAAAATATCAACTTATTAGTAATACCAGTAGAATTAGTGTAATAATTTTTCAAAAATAGTTTTTCATCTGTGTTGAATGAACTAATTTCATTTCTTTCAATTAAAAATGCTTTATCTGGTGCACCAACCAATCCTTGAATAACTTCTTTCTGAGTTAGAGCAAAGTTTCTTTTAGCTAATAATTTTTCAATGATTGAAAAAGTGCCAGTATTTGAAAATGAAATGCTTTTTGTGTAATCCTTATTAGCATCAAAATTGTAGATAAATTTTTCATATTCTGAATTCTCCGATTCAGTGAATGAAAGAAATTCAGCTAATTCACTTTCTGTAATGTTATCAATTTTTAAAAGAGAAAATTTTACATTATACATATTTCTTGGTTTCCTTTTTCTAAGAAGGTATACCATTGTTTGAATTCCTGCTGATTTGAAAACTTTATAATTTCCAAAATCTGTGAATAACGATATTTCAGACTCTTTAGAAACCTTATTTCTTACTATTGATGCACCTGCACTAGTTATCCAATTGTTTTGTGCAATAAAACATTCTACACCATCGTCTTTTAATAAATCTAGGGCTTTACAAGCAAATCCATACCAAATATCCATTTTGCCTTGATAATAAGGTGAAGACCTAAAACCATCAAAAGCCTCTCTGCTTGTGTATTCTTTAATATAAGGCGGATTCCCAATCACAATATCAAACCCGGTATTTTCATTTACCAAAGGATTCAACACCTCAGGAAAATCCAATTTCCAGTCAAAATGATTAAAATCTTGGTCGGGGTTTTTTTTTAAGTGTTTTAGTTTACCAAGAGCTTGATTAAACTCTGCTACTTGCAAATCTATTTCCAAATTCTTCTTGTGGTCTGTGGCTTTTAATCCAAAGCCCATATCAGATACTTTTTGGTTTTTGTTGAGATAAGCTGCCTTATTAAACGAAAGTTGGTTAATCAAAACATCTAGCTTCAAGTCTCTTATTTCAGCTTTGAGTTTAGCTTTTTGTTTGTTGCTTTTGCTTTCAAAAAATTGTTTTTGCTTTTCTGAAATACTTTTTAGTGCAGTTTGTACCCCTTTAACGTGTTTGTCGGCTTCACCCACGCTGCCTTTTCTATCCCAGTCTATTTCTATTACCGTGTCATCAAACTTGCTCACTAAACTGTTGCCTACAACAATTTTATAATCAAGGTTGGGCAAAGCCTTGGGCATTTCTTCATCTACAATCAGCGAAAGCCAGAAACGCAAACGGGCAATATCTACCGCACCACGCTCAATGTCCACCCCATAAATAGATTTTTGGATGATGTTTTCTTTGGTTTTGGCCGCTAGTTCACCACTCCAAGGTAAGCCCAAGTCATAAGCGATGCGTTCTTTTAAACCAAATATTTCTTGAAGTAAGCCCATCGGGAATGCCCCCGAACCAATGGCGGGGTCGCATATTTTAACACTATCAAGTTTTTCGTCAATGGCTTTTTTGTGTTCTTTACTTAGGGAGGTTGAGCCTGTCGAAACCTTGTTTTTTACAAAGTGTTCAAGGTTTGTTCTGTCTGCATCAGGCAATTTGGTGTGCAGGTACTCAATCAAAGATTCCTGTGTCATATAATGCACAATCTCTTTGGGTGTGTAGAATGCTCCTTTGTCTTTGTTGTCTTCCAGCAAGTTTTCAAAAATATGCCCGAGCATTTCAGGGTCAACTGCTACGGTGTGTTCTTCGGGACTATCTTCAAAAATGGTAAAGTTGTATTGGTCGAAAAACTCAAATAGGTTGGTAAATAAATCAGAAGGGAAAGTCAAGAAATCATATTTCTCTGTATCCTTTTCAAACAAACCACCATTCAGGTAAGGGATTTTAATTGACTCGCCATCAGGCATAGTAAAATCGTCATTGGGGCGTTCGTTATTCAAGGCATCAAAGAACAGTTTAGATAGCCAATTAGCATAAAAAGCATCATTCGCACCTGCTTTTTTAAAGAAATTGGTCATAAAGTTTTTGTCACCGTTTTTATATGAAGTGTCTTTTGCTCCCAACCAGCCTTTCTTTTGCAGGAAGTACAAAAACACAATACGGCCCAATAATTTCTTTACAAAATCTCGAACGTCTTTGTCGTTTCCGTTGAAAGCCGATTTTTTGAAATTGGAACGCATCAAATAATCCACAAAACCTGCATAATGTACATCACGGTATTCATCAAAGAAAGCTTTGGACATTGCTTCTACACCAAATGCATCTTTGATTTTGTTGATGGTGATTTCTAATTCATTACCAAGAATAAAAAATCGGTCGAGAGCTGTTTTGTAGGTTTCTTCGGGTTCTCCAAAAACATAGGTATAGCGTTTTGAGTGCGTATCTTTGATTTGCATTTCGCCATCTTGAAACACACCATCACGAGCAATAAACTAAAAACGCCACGTTCTTTTTTCAGGATTTTGATAAGCAAAATTGACCAAAACGGCATTGTTACCGATGATATGTTTTTTGACTAATGCACCTAACCCAACACGGCTTCTTTCAATTTGCTTGTTGTCATTGACAATTATTTCATACAATTCTACAGTTCTCGGAATTTCGTCTAAGGTTTGAAATTCGCCATATTTCACAGCAGAAACCGCATAGTTTTGCTCAGAGGCAGTGAGTTCGATAGCTTGCAAACCTTGAGCATCATATATTTTCAAATTGCCTACTTTACCTTGGAAAGTAGGCAACAAGCCATTATCTATAAACGCTTGACGTTTGTAGGGTGCTTTGAAGAGTTGTATTAAAGTATCTTTATTCATCATTCAATAAATTTTGTTCTAACTCTTCAATGGTTGGTAAAGAAGATTTAAGGTTTTCAGGTAAAATATTGGTCAATTCAAACTCACTAACGCCCATTGGTTTATTTATATCACGCAAGGCAAATTCTGCTTCCAAGTTATTTTTTTCACGGCAAAGCAGAATGCCAATGGTGGGTTTGTCGTCATTTTCTTTTAGCAATGAATCAACTGCCGATAAGTAAAAATTCAATTTACCGGCATATTCGGGGATGAAGGCTGTGTTTTTGAGTTCAATTACCACATAGCATTTGAGTTTGATGTGGTAAAAGAGTAAGTCAATATAATAATCTTTCTCAGCAATTTCAAGGTGATATTGTTGCCCTACAAAGGCAAATCCTTTGCCCAATTCTAATAGAAATTTCTTGATATGATTAACCAATTGATTTTCAATGTCTCTTTCTTTGTAACCTTCGGTTAATTGAAGAAAATCAAAAATATAAGGGTCTTTTAAAGTTTGCTGGGCCAAATCAGAAAATGGTTCGGGGAGTGTATTTGAAAAATTGCTGATGGCAGCACCTTGCCTTTGGTATAGATTAGATTTTATTTGAAGACTTAGCACATCTCTACTCCAATTGTTTTCTTTGGTTTTTTGGATGTAGAAGATGGCTTCTTCCATATTTTTTATTTTGGTTATGATTACTTTGATATGCCCCCAAGGAATTTGGGCAACAAGTTGTTGCACAATTAACGATTTTTCATTTTGGTTCACAACCTGTGAACTTTTTTTATTTTGGTCATCAAGCTGGGGACTAATTATATCTGTTTCATTACTAACCATCTGTAATTTGTCATCAAGTTGGGGACTAATTGTAAAATACTCAAAAAACATCTTGCAATATTTCAAATTTGTTACTGAAAAACCCTTCATTTCAGGGAACTCTTCTTTCAAATCATTGGAAACATTCTCAAGCACTTTATCGCCCCAATTGCTGGTTTTAATTTTTTCAGAGAGCATATTTCCCAAATCCCAATAGAAAAGAATCAACTCTTTATTAACAGCCATAGCTGCCTTAATTTGAGCTGAACGAACTTTTAGTTTTAGTTCACTTATCCAGTTTTTATATTCGGTATCTAGCTGCATATTTTAAAGAAATGATTCTGAAATGACTATTTGAGGCTTTGCAAAAATCTTCTTCACTTTTGCGTTGTTGTTGTCTGGGTCAACATCATTGAATTTGTATTCTGCTAAAACTTCTTTATAAAGTCTATCCACCCAAATCTCCAAATCGTTTATCTTTTCTTGTTTTGCCTTTTTAATGAAAGCATCAATGTTATTAGGTAATTTTCTATGCGACCCTTTGTAAAGTTCATCCATTGTACGTTTTAAAATCTGTTTGTAAAATGGGTCTTTAACTTGAGCGGCATACGTTGGTAAAACACTTAATACACGTTTTTCTATGGCGGACAACTGCGACTTGGTTACTTTCTGGTTTTCCGTAACTTTAACAACAGTTTTGAAATGTTCTGTTGCCTTATTTACTTGGTCGTGATGAAACTCAGGAAGTGGTTTTATAGCTTCCTCTTTTTCAGAAGCTTTGAAAACCTTAGCTGCTTCTACAAAATTAAGCTCGTGTACAATTTCGTTTTCATCTATTTTGTAGAAAACCCCTGGGTGACCTTCACTTTTTAAATATGTTACAGAACATTTAGCAACGGGCTGAAACTTTACATTCTCTGAATTTCTTGCCAACCTTGCTTTCTGTGGAATTTTGACAATCTCATCAAAAAGTTTTTTATTTTCTTTTTTGAAAGATCTCAATTCTTGCAGAAACAATAAGGTTTCATTAATCTCCTCTTTAAGCTTAGAGCCATAAAGACCTGCTTCACCAACTTCTTCCAGTTGCGAATAAATTTGTGAATCTTCACCAAAGGCAGAATGAAAAGCTTGTAGTTTTTTAATGGCTGTTTGCGTCAATTGAATTTGATTTTCTGATTTGTCAGAAGGATAGAAGTTAAATACATTAATCTCTTTTGCCTCTGTTCCAATACGATTCACACGACCAATTCTTTGCATTAATCGGGTGGAGTTCCAAGGCACATCATAGTTGATAATGACATTGGAACGGTGTAAGTTGATACCCTCAGCCAATACTTCAGTAGTGAAAACAATATCTAAATCATTTTGCCAATCTTCTTTGTCTTGATTAGCATCAAAATTTAAACGTATGGTTTTTTCTTTTTCTTTACGGTTGCTGGCACTAATGCCTATTGTTTTTGAATATTCTGCTTCGTTTGTTGCTTTCTCTAAATAATCCATTGTTTCTTTGGATTCAGTGAAAATCACCAATTTGCCCGAGTGATTCACTGATTGCTTTAAGAAAGTTTGTTTTAATTCCACTAAAAACTTGTTCAATTTTGGGTCATAGTCAATGGCTGCCCAAGCCTCAACCAAATCAGCAACCATTTTTCTGTCTAGTTTCAATAATGGGATAAAAGTTTCTTTAAAATCTTTGGACTGATAAATTTGATTATTTCCGCCTTTTGAGTTGATTTTCGCTTCTAAACCTTCTTCATCGCCTTCATCTAAGTATTTATTTACATCAATATCGGGTGCAATATAAACCTTATCATCTTCAAACATCTTAATCATATGGTCTGTGTTTTTCAACAAACGACCCAATGACATTTTGAAAGCGTGAAAACTGCTTTCCAATCTTTTGACCAGTAAGGTCTTCATAATCGCAGAAAGTCTTCCCGAAATGGACTCTACATCACCGTAACGCTTTCTATCCTCTTCATTAATTAGATATTCAATAGCTCGATATCTAAAGTAACCCAAACCACCAACTTCTTTCCCGTTTTCATCCAAACCAGTTAAAAGTGTTATTGTGCGGTCGAATAACAAAGAAAGTTTATCATCAAACTCATAATTTACCTCATTCGGTGGATTAATAGTTGGAAATTCAATTCCTTGTTCTTTGATGTCTTTTAGATATTCGGGATTATTTAGAATGTCAGTACGAGTTCTTCTAATTACCAAAGGCTCAACCACTTTATCTCGAATCTTGTCAAAGATTGCCTTTACCTTTCCAACATTTAAAACTCTATCCTTTTTAAGTTTGTCATATTCTTCTTTAAGAGGTGTAAAGAATTGTTGCAAGTCTTTAACAGCAGGTAAGTTTGAATTTCGCTTGTCCTGAAATAAATAAACTTGGTTTTCAATGTCCGCAGGATGGTTGTTAAGAGGTGTTGCTGTAAGCAACATCACTTTCTTTTTTACATCTCCATCAACTCCGGGAATTCTTCTATCCGTTTTAGTGATGGTTTGTAACTTCTCATACATTTGAGAAGTGTCGTTTCTAAACTTATGTGCTTCATCAATAATGATTAAATCATACTCATCAGCATTAGGGTACTCTAGAATTTCGTTATCAATTACCTTGTGTAAACTTCCTGTTGAAATAAAAGAGCAATTGTTCCAAATATGAAAATCTTTTATTGTCTTTTTCCAGTTTGCTTCCAATGTAGGCGGATAAACAATTAATATTTTTGAATGGTAGCCATTTTCAAAAACAAACTTTTTAGCAATGATTGATGCAATGATAGTTTTTCCAAGACCGACGACATCAGCAAGAAAAACACCATTGTATTTTGTTAGCTTTTCATAACCTTCAATAGCTGCTTCGGCTTGATAGGTCAAGCGTTTATAGTTGTCAGGTAATAATAAATCAACATTGGCAGGATCATAGTCAATTCTGCGACCAAAAAATTCAATGAGCAACTTAATATACAATTCAAATGGTGTGAATTCATCATTCAAATAAGTTACTTTTTTGAGCCCTTGAACATCAATCGGCAAAATGTCAATTGCCTCAATCCAAAGTGCATCAAATTCATCAGATGCAAATTTAATATCATCAAATCTTCTTAGTTCAACATTGAATTCATAGTTTGATTTTTCAGATGTTCCAAGACCATTGTCGGTAAAGTTTGACGAACCAGTAATTACAGTACCTGTTGAATTAGGGTTGAAGTTTTCGGGCTTGAATATGTAAATCTTTGCGTGTAGATTTTTCTCAGGGTGTGCTTTAATTTGTATTTTGCCTGTAACAATATCTTCAATAAATAGAAAAATTCCCTTTTCAACATCCTTTTTGTATTCCGCTTCTTCAATATCTGTTTTGAGTCGTTCTAAAAAAGCTTCTTTTGTTTCAATGGGGTCTTTTAAATATTGTTGACCTACAGCAGTATATTGAGCCGCTAATTCGTCAACATTTATACCAACCAATATTCTTATTTGGTGTATATCTTCCAGAAACGGTCTTAATTTAAAGTATCCAGACGAACGAAAATAACCTACCAAAGCATCAAATGAATGAAGATTAGGAATGTGTTCAAGAACTCCTTGGAATTTTGTTAAAAGGTTATTGTTGTCTCTATTTGTAAAAAACTGTGTACTCATATTTTCTTCAATACGTTTTTAAGTCCATCAGCCAAAAATTCCAAGTCTCCGAGTTCACTTAAAACTGTCGATTGAATAAATTCTACTTGTATTTCCTTTTCTTGAATTTCCAGAGTCTTTGCTAAAGTTGGCAGCATTTCTTTTGTTGCCACTCGTTCGCTTCTCTCAATTTTACTTAAAATGGAAGTGTCAATGTCAAGTTCGGCTGCAACCTTTCTAAGAGGAAGTCCTTTTTGTTCTCGTCTGTTTCGTAAATATTCTCCAAAAGAATTCATCTTGTCGTTTTTGTTTGGACTAATTCGTCAAAAGTACAATTTATTTTTTATTTCTGTCGTCCGTGCGTTGGGAAAATTCAAGCTCTTTTGGTTTTTTAGTTTGGGCTTTGTGTGTCGGCAAAAAATCAAATGAGCTTGAATGTGCGGTTGGCTTTTTACACTGAGCGATAACGGTCTGTGTATGATTAGTGGCGACTAAAAAAGCACTGTCCTTGGTTTTTCAGTCGTAAAGTTAGAAAATAAATCCCGAACTTTTCGTTTCAGCCCAAACCCGAGCTATTGCTTATAGCTATTGTGTCTGCCCAGTATGGGCATCTTTATCTTACTGCAAAGTAAGTTATTAATCTAGAGGGTGCAAGTCCCTTATGCGCTGGTGTCTCTAAAGCAGGCTTTTGGAAAAAAGGAACTGCTAAAGATGATTTCTTA
>CAZQGX010000086.1:0-7914 GCA_964593255.1 uncultured Flavobacteriaceae bacterium
ACTAATTTATTAGTGTAAATATAACACATCTGTCCTAGAACTTAGCCTTAATGATTAATTGATTGAAGTAAACAAAAAAGGATCGCGACAGCGATCCTTTTTAAATTTTGTATGTAGTATAAATTACTTCACTCTAAAGGTAACTCTTCTTACCAACTGTCTTGCATCACTATTATTTTTGTCTACAGATGCATCTACACCACCACCACTAAATGATAGACGACTTCCATCCACACCAGCGGCAATAATTACATCATTAACCATTTTTGCACGACGCTCAGAAAGTGTCATATTATAATCTGCAGTTCCTATTTCATCTGCATAACCTGTAAGAGTCGCACTTTCGTTAGGATGATCTTTCATGTATTGAACGATTGTATTGATCGCCCATAAAGAATAAGTCGTTGGTTGTGTACTGTTAAATTTAAAGTATACGTTAATATAACCTTCATTAATTAATTGTCGTACTAAATCCCTATTAAGCGCATCACTTCCATTTATTGCAGTTTGAATATCATCTTGACTTGCATAACGGTTGTCTAAACCAGTTTCCATATCGTCAGGGATACCGTTTTTATTGTTGTCAAGTGCACGACCTTTACTATCTACACGCACACCGCTTTCTGTAGTATTGTCTCTATCTAGATAATTAGGCACTCCGTCTTGATCTTCGTCTCCTATGTCATTTAACAATTGTGCCATTTGCTCCTCGAGGTCGTCTAGTTTTGTGTTAGCAGGTTCTGCTGCCCAATCTGCTGGATCGCCACCATTACCAAAGTAAAAAGTAACACCGGCAGAAACGTTGTATATAGCGCCTTCAAAGCCTCTAGTGTCACCTTCTAGTTCTACACCATCCCACGAGTAATCGTTACGAGTTGTACCTATAATACTTATGTCACCAAAAACAGCAAAATTATCAGAAATACGATATTGCGGTGTGATTCCAGCAGTAAAATTTAGCATAAAATCTAATTCGCTTACATCTACTGGATCATTTACTTTAAAATAACCTAAACTAGGACCACCGTGAAATAACAATCCTAAATTAGGAGATACTTGCTTTAAATTTACAATATTACCAACATTTATAACTCCTTCTAATCCTACTCTAAAAAGTTGATTGTTAAATTCTGGTGTGCTGTTTTCAGATCTTTTACCAGATTGTATACTGTTGTAACCTAATTCTAGTCCTAGTCCAAAATTGCGTGTTAGGTTGTATCTTAAACCTAAATCTGCTTGCCAGTAACCTGGGTTTGCGGTAAAACCATCAACAAATGGTCTTGTAGGTTTTGAAGATCCTACACCTAAGTCTAGCGACCATCTCTTAAAATTTTCTACTTCTGTAGACGAATCTGTTTTGTTGTCCTCTGTTTTATTCTCGTCTGTTTGCGCTAATGCAAATACTCCTAAAATAAAAAATGTAAAAGTAAGTAGTTTTTTCATGATTAAAAATTGCTTTATTTAAGACGCAAATATACAAATTGTTTTTTCATAACCATGCAAATGATTGTTTTATTAAAAAAACATTACATTTTTTTTGATTTCATATTTAACAAGCTTTCATGGTTTTAATTAATATTGATTTTTACTTTATTTAACAAAACTAATAAGAATTACTTAAAATTATCGCCTTAAAATGAATATTATTGATATTTCAATTTAAACACCTTCTTTTAATTGGGTCATTTTTTTAATTGTTAGATAAAAATTTCTATAAATTTCAAAGATTAGGTAGCTCTTGGCTTCTTTAAAATTCCTTTTTTGACTCTTTTTTCGGTATTTGTTATTGTAAAAGTGTTCTGTTTTTCGCTTTTAAAACACCACAGATTATAATCTTGGTGTTGATTGTTCTTATCTTTGCCTTTATATCTTAGTAAATTATAATGAAACCATCTGTAGATATGTATGTTGTTTTTGATATTTTAAAAATAAATATTAGGTAATGAAAGAAAAAATATTAATCACTGGTGCAGCTGGCTTTATAGGTAGTAATCTTTGTGAGTATTTTGTAAATAGTAATTATGATGTGATAGGTTTAGATAACTTATCTCAAGGTCATCTAGATAACATCAATCATTTACAAAATAAAACCAACTTTAAGTTTCTAAAAGGAGACATAAGGGATTTAGACACTTGTCATAAAGCGGTAAAAGGTTGTGAATATGTAATGCATCAGGCTGCCCTAGGTAGCGTACCACGTTCTATTAATGATCCCATTACTTCAAACGACGTTAATGTCGGTGGTTTTTTAAATATGCTGGTGGCTTGTAAAGAAGCTGGGGTAAAAAAAATGGTGTACGCTGCAAGTTCTTCCACCTACGGCGATTCTACAGCATTACCTAAAGTAGAGGACAATATCGGCAAACCGCTATCTCCATATGCAATTACTAAATATGTAAACGAGTTGTATGCCGATGTATTCTATAAGACTTATGGTTTCAATACTATAGGACTGCGTTATTTCAATGTATTCGGTAGAAAACAAGATCCCAATGGTGCCTATGCAGCAGTTATTCCATTGTTTACTAAGCAGTTGATGAATAAACAATCACCTGTTATTAATGGTGATGGCACCTATTCTAGAGATTTTACCTATATAGATAATGTTATTCAAGCAAATGAAAAGGCCATGCTTTGCAATCATCCAGATGCGGTAAATACTGTGTTTAACGTGGCTTATGGCGATCGTACTGACCTTAATATGTTAGTAGATTTATTAAAAAAATCGCTTTCTAGATATGATAATGACATTGCAAGTGTGCAAACCATTCATGGTCCACTGCGTGTGGGTGATGTCCCACATTCATTAGCCTCTATAGATAAAGCAAAAAAAATTCTTCAGTACGATCCGCAATTTGATCTTAAGGCAGGGCTAGATGCAGCGGTAGAATGGTACTGGAATAACCTTTAAATTTGATTTCATTAATAATTTATCGCCTTCTTTATTTTAGCTTTCATAATTTCGCTTTCGCGAAAGCGAGCCAATAAGCTTTATCCCTTTGCAGAACTGGACGAAAGCGTAACAACAACAACAACAACAACAACACATGAATAAAAAAATTTCAATTATAGGTTTAGGTTATGTAGGCCTGCCGCTTGCAAGACTTTTTGCTACGCAATATAACGTCATAGGTTTTGACATCAATAAACCCAGGGTTGACGAGCTGATGTCTGGTACAGATACCACGCTAGAGGTAGCGGATAAGGTTTTACAAGCTGTATTAAAAAAACAACCTGATGCACTTAATGGTTTGTATTGTACCGCGCAGTTAAATGACATTGCCGATGCCCAAATCTATATTGTAACTGTTCCTACTCCTGTAGATAAAAATAACCGTCCTATTCTTACTCCTTTATATAAGGCTAGTGAAACAGTTGGTGCGGTGCTTAAAAAAGGCGATATCGTGATTTATGAATCTACAGTATATCCGGGCGCTACCGAGGAAGAATGTGTGCCGGTTTTAGAAAAAGCCAGCGGTCTTGTTTTTAACAAAGACTTTTTTGTAGGGTACTCGCCAGAGCGCATCAATCCAGGCGATAAAGAACACACAGTAGAAAAAATTCTTAAGGTAACCTCTGGCAGTACGCCACAAATTGGGCAAGAAATAGACCAGCTTTATAAAAGTGTAATTACCGCAGGAACGCATCTAGCGCCTAGCATAAAGGTGGCCGAGGCGTCTAAAGTAATAGAAAATTCTCAACGTGACATTAATATTGCTTTTGTAAACGAACTAGCCAAAATTTTTAATTTATTACAAATTGACACTCAAGCGGTACTAGAAGCTGCGGGGACTAAATGGAATTTCTTAAAATTCTCTCCTGGTCTCGTCGGCGGGCATTGCATAGGGGTAGATCCTTTTTATCTAGCTCAAAAAGCACAAGAAGTAGGCTATCATCCAGAGATCATTCTTGCAGGTAGGCGTTTAAACGATAGTATGGGTGCCTATGTAGCTGCCGAAGTGATTAAATTAATGCTGGCAAAGGATATTATGGTTAAAAATGCCAATGTGCTTGTGCTAGGTATCACTTTTAAAGAAAACTGCCCAGATGTGCGCAATACCAAAGTCGTTGACGTCATCAACGAGTTAAAAGAATATGGGGTAAACGTAACCATATTTGACCCGCTAGCAAATCCAGACGAGGTAGAAAAAGAATACGGTATGCGCAATATCACTCAATTGGGTAACCATACTTATGATGGCATCTTGCTAGCAGTGGCACATAAAGAGTTTTTAGAATTGGATTACCAGGCGCTTACTGCAAGTAAAGCGGCTATATATGACGTTAAAGGTGTATTAGGAAATATAGCAGATAAAAAATTATAATGATGAAAGTAAAAAATATATGTTGTATAGGTGCAGGCTATGTAGGCGGCCCTACAATGACCATGATTGCTGCAAAATGCCCACACATACAAGTGCATGTAGTAGATATCAATAAAGACCGCATCGCCGCCTGGAATGATCCCAATACTGATAATATTCCTATTTACGAGCCAGGATTGTCAGAGCTTGTAGCAGCCACTAGAGGTAAAAACTTATTCTTTTCTACTGAAGTAAACGATGCGATTAAGGCAGCCGATATGATTTTTATATCGGTAAATACACCTACTAAAACCTATGGGGTAGGTAAAGGTATGGCGGCCGACTTAAAGTATATTGAACTGTGTGCTAGACAAATTGCAGATGTTGCCACCGATAATAAAATTATTGTAGAAAAATCTACATTGCCCGTGCGCACAGCCGATGCATTGCGCAAAATATTAGACAACACGGGTAATGGGGTGCAATTTGATATTCTCTCTAATCCAGAATTTCTTGCCGAAGGTACTGCGGTAACCGACTTGTTAAACCCGGATCGTGTTTTAATAGGGGGTGAAAATTCCGTTAGGGGCACCGCTGCGCAAGAAGCGCTGGTAGAGGTGTATGCCAATTGGGTGCCTAGAGAACAAATTTTAACGACTAATGTATGGTCATCAGAATTGTCTAAACTTACCGCAAATGCTTTTTTGGCACAACGTGTAAGCAGCATCAACGCACTGTCAGAATTGTGTGAGGTGACCGAGGCTGATGTCAATGAGGTCGCTAGGGCAATTGGAACCGACTCTCGTATTGGTTCTAAGTTTTTAAAAGCATCTGTAGGTTTTGGGGGCTCTTGTTTTCAAAAAGATATTTTAAATCTGGTCTATATCGCACAAACTTATGGATTAAAAGAGGTGGCAGACTACTGGGAACAAGTAATCATTATGAACGACCACCAAAAAAGAAGGTTTGCAAAAAAAATGGTAAAAACCTTGTTCAACACTGTTTCTGGTAAAAAATTAGCTTTACTGGGATGGGCGTTTAAAAAAGATACTAACGATACCCGCGAGTCGGCTGCTATATATGTGGCCGATTATCTATTAAGCGAGCAGGCTCATGTAACGGTCTACGACCCTAAGGTTACTGCACAACAAATCTATGAAGACCTAGATTACCTAGGCACTCGCAGCAGTGAAGAAAATAGAAGATTGTTAACCGTTGTAAACGACCCTATGCAAGCCATAAATCAAGCGCATGGTACTGCGGTGTTAACCGAGTGGGACGAGTTTAAAGACTACAACTGGAGCGAGATATACAGCAAGATGTTAAAACCTGCATTCTTGTTTGATGGCCGCATGCTTCTAGATCACCACAGCTTATCTAATATAGGTTTTGAAGTCTATACTATTGGTAGGGGATAACATAGTTTAGCGCCGATTGGTATTTATGGTTTGACTTTTATTTTGCTTCATTATCTCGCTTTCGCGAAAGCGAGATGGTAAAGTTGACCCCATACTAGAACATAGTCTAACCATAAAAATGGAGTTTAATAGACCGATCACAATTTTATAAATGAAGATAACCACATACTTTTATAAAATTGATCACTAATAAAATTAGATGTAGGGAGGTAAGGCTTATTTCTATAGATGCATTTGTTAAATCCTTAAAGTTAACCTATGATGTTGACGACACATATTTTGTAGTAGCAACACAGCAATAAAAGTAAAACTTTGTACAGGCGGTAGGCAATTACAAAAAGGTTTGCTAGATATAGTTTAAAACAAATTTATACCACTAGATCATTTAATTGACTGTTTTAAAACAAACTAATTGACTTCAAAATTGAAGAAGTAACAATGATTTTTTTGTTACCTTACTATTTAAAAAGCTTTTTAACTATAAAATCTTGTACAGTCAATATATAGATCAAGATAAATACAAATCAACAATGTATTCTACTTTAGGGATGATACCGTGTCTCCTTTTTTAACTCAAGATATACCTTAGCCTTTGTAATAAGGGTTCAAAAGCTATTAAAATAAAGGATTTCACGATAGTGGTATAGCTTCGCTATGGTGATTGAGCTTAATTTAACAAAGCGATTTGTTTTTAAGTAGATGCAAGCTTAACAATATTTCGATAGCATATTTTGGGTAAAAGGCGGTGTCTATAACTAGTTTATAATTTTTTTTCATTGCCTTTTTATTGTAATTAGCAAAGTCAAAAAAAAAATCATAGAAAAAAAGTAATTTTTTAGCATATCTTAAAAGTTTAAACCACTTTTGTACCATAAAACAGAATCATAATTTCATGAAAAACAACATTCTCATTACTGGTGGCGCTGGATTTATAGGTTCACATGTGGTGCGCAGGCTAGTGACTAGATATCCAGAAACAAATATTTATAACCTCGATGCTCTGACCTATGCAGGTAACCTAGAAAATCTTAAAGATGTAGAAGACTTACCTAATTATCACTTTATAAAAGGCGATATTACCGATGCCTCTTTAATGAATGAGCTATTTGAAAAACACAAATTTACAGGGGTGATTCACCTTGCGGCAGAATCGCATGTGGACCGCAGTATTACTGATCCGGTAAGTTTTGTGATGACTAATGTGGTAGGTACGGTAAATTTGTTAAATGCCTTTAAAAGCCTTTGGAAAGATAATTTTAGCGGCAAGCGCTTTTATCATGTAAGTACTGACGAGGTGTACGGCTCCCTGGGTGAGACGGGTCTGTTTACTGAAACTACTAGTTATGATCCCAACTCACCTTATTCTGCCAGCAAGGCGAGTTCAGACCATTTTGTACGTGCCTATGGAGAAACCTACGGAATGCCTTATGTGATATCAAACTGTTCTAACAATTATGGGTCACACCACTTTCCAGAAAAGCTGATTCCGCTTTTTATAAACAATATTATTAATAACCGTCCACTACCTGTTTATGGCGATGGTAAATATACTCGCGACTGGTTGTTTGTAGAAGACCATGCCGCAGCAATAGACTTAATTTATCACAAAGGTGCCAATCACGAGACCTATAACATAGGCGGTTTTAACGAGTGGCAAAATATCGACCTTGTAAAACTACTTTGCAAGCAAATGGACGCCACACTAGGACGCAATGCAGGCGAGTCAGAAAAGCTCATAAGCTATGTAAAAGACCGTCCAGGGCACGATTTGAGATATGCAATCGATGCGACAAAATTGAATAAAGAACTAGGCTGGAAACCATCGGTAACCTTTGAAGAAGGACTCGCCAAAACCATAGACTGGTACATGAAAAATAAAGAATGGATGGATCGTGTTACTAGTGGAGCATATCAAGAATATTATAAAGAGCAGTATCGTTAATTTGTTCAAAGTTTAACTGTTTAACCGTTTAGAATTTAATTTTTTAAAGCTAATAACCGAATAACCGAATAACCACCTAACCAACTAACCAAATAAACGAATAACCGAATAACCACCTAACCAACTAACCAAATAAACGAATAACCGAATAACCACCTAACCAACTAACCAAATAAACGAATAACCAAATAAACGAATAACCAAATAACCTTTCAAAGTTTAACTGTTTAACCGTTTAGAGTTTAATTTT
>CAZQGX010000087.1:0-7350 GCA_964593255.1 uncultured Flavobacteriaceae bacterium
ATCATAAAACTAATTTATTAGTGTAAATATAACACATCTGTCCTAGAACTTAGCCGTTATTTTCAATCTAGTCTTTAAGGCAAATTTAAGCCTCCTCCTCATATATTTTTATCTGACCCAATTGTAGAAGAACATATGCTAGGCATAAAAAACGAAAGAAACCACCTTCTCTGCAAAGTACAATGTTCTAAAGTGAGGGGATAGGTTTGAAAGAAATACCGAAACTGTACTGAATATCTAGGTGTTACACTTGTTTGTGTCAAAAAATAAATTTTATCCGTTTGATAGTGATCAAGTATATTTAACTTAATATTGGTATTTACAGGAGGCTCGTAGTTTTGGTCTTTTGGGTAATGGCCATTGGGAACGATCTGGATGCCTCCAATAAAACTCTTTACATTTACTTACTTTACTTACATCCCAAGAGCTTAAATCTTGATTAAATACCCAAGCATTACTAAACATATAACTTATGTTGGTTACTTTACTAACGTCCCAAGAACTTATATCCTGATTAAACTTATATCCACTGCTAAACATGCCAGACATATTAGTTACATTACTCACATCCCAAGAGCTTATATCCTGGTTAAAATTTGATTGAGCAAACATATTAGACATATCAGTCACATTACTTACATCCCAAGCACTTAAATCTGCATTAAAGTTTTCATTACTAAGATATCCAAACACACCTGACATATCGGTTACCTTACTTACGTCCCAATCTGGCATCGGGCCATATTCACTATTAATGCATAACCCATCAACTGGGTTAGTTTCTAGACAAGTATCTACTGCATCTTCAAAATTATCGTCTGTAATTGGCGTTTGAGCATATCCCAATATTGAGATAAAACACAGAATAAAAGTGATTTTTTTCATGATATTCTTTTTTAAAAAATTTATATTTTCGTTTTTTTAATTGTATTAATTAGTTCTCTTAATCCATTAATATTTACTAAAGTTATAGCTTTCTTCAATTCGGTTTTTTTCATTTGTGATCATTAAAGACTTAACATTATCTTGACCATCAAATGTCAAGCTATAAGTTTTAAATTTACCACGTTTCATTGGAATTTTATATTCCATTCTAGTTATCGCGCCTTTTGATGACACAGTCATAGTTTCTGGGCTTGAAATTTCTCCAGTGGCAAATACCTTTTCGTCCTTGTAATTATAAAACTCAAAGTGCATTTTCTTTCTCCACCATAGATTCAGTGTTCTTTGCTTTAATTTATTTCGATAATAATAAACTATTTCATCTTTTGTATTTAATGGGCCATACTTAATTGATGATCCTGTTTTTAGTGACTCTATAAATGGGTTAGGTATAATTTCATAAGAAATATCAAATTCTAAATATGACTCTTTGATATTAAAATACTTGGCAACATAAAAACCATTATCCTGTTTTAAATACACCATTTCGTATGTTGCATTTTCCATATCAGTGTCTTTACCAGAGTCGTCAAGATAAAATGCATCAATAAGCACCTTTTCTAAAAAGTTTAGATATTCAGGCATTTTCTTTAATTCATTTATTTTCTTATCCTCTGCGATTTGCTTTTCTTCATCAATTCGTTTTTCCCTTTCAATTCGTTCATTTTCAATTCGTTTTTCCTCGAGTTTATTAAGTCTTTCTCGTTCTTTTCTTTCAAAACTATTACTAATACTTTGAGCTATTAATCCAGATAATTGATTACCAGCTTGTCGCAAATCGTTACTGAACTGATTCATTGCCTGCATTTGTTGTTCTGCCGGACTTAGTCTATTACGCCTATAAGATGAATAATCAACGTCAGTTTCTTTATCATTTTCACTAGTTGAATTGCTGGTTGTGGTGGTCTTGCTATCGTCAATAAAAACTCTTCCTCCTTTATTTTGAGTAGTTGAGCTAGTATTACCAGTATTCGAATTGGAAGTTTGTCCTGAATTTTTTAATCTGGCTCTACTTTCTTCTTCTTGTTGCTTTTTCCATGCTTTTAAAGCTTTTTCATACTCACAGTCACAGGCACTATAATAATCATCTTCAGGGTTTTGGCACCAAGACACCAAGTCATCTGGCAAAGCTCCTGCAAATTCACTAGGGCTGCAAAAATCACTTCGTTTAGGCATGCTGGATTGGGCAAAACTTATAGTAATAAAAAATATTGTTAAAATTGTTATTTGGTATTTTTTCATGGCGTTTAAATTTTAGTTGATGTTTTTTAAAGATTAAACTATTTAGCTTTCACTTTATTCAGTCCCACCGAAAAGCGGTAACCAAATTGGAGTTGAAAAAAGGCTTCATTGTTTCCTGATGCCGCATTATTAAATGTACTTAATCTTAAAAATATAGATTGGTTCTCCTTTTCTTTTGGATGATAAAAAATTTCAGCTTCATTTCTAAATACCCAGAAGTCACCAAGATTATTTAAAAAACTGTAGTTATTAAATTCGTTGGTGTCTAGTTTTGTCATTTCAGACTTTATAGTTAGTCCAAAGTTGTTGAAGCGTTTGACGTCTATTCTTAAACCACCTCCAAGAGAAAGAGAACTAAAATCAACATTGGTAGAATCTAGTTCACGTACATTAGCCACATTGTATCTTGCAGTGGCATAAAGCGTCATATCAAATGGAAATTCTTTTCTAAATTTTGAGGAAAACACATCTAAGTCTAGCCCCATGTTCAAATAAGACTTTTGTAAAATGTCAAGATTATTAGTAATGCTATCTCCTATTGTATTAATATTTCTTTCATTTTCTTCTATTCGAGCATAGTTGATGTAAGGTGATATTTTTTTGAATATATAATTATGAGAATTTCGAAAATTAAAAGGCGCAATATAAAAATCAGCTTTCCCTTCAACCTGAATAAGACCATTAGGCGAATCTCCAAATAGACTAAGAAAATCTGTATAAGTTCTTAAATTAAGTACATTTTCTAAACTATTATCCTTCCTTATTTCATAAACAACACTACTTTCTGCATTGTCTTTTTTGCCATCTTTTATAGTGGGATACTCTAATTGTAATTCGTCAGGCACATAATTTTCACCTGGATTATTAATATACATTAATACATCTGCAAGTTTGATTTTACTATTGACATAATTAGTATCAATAACCTTATTTATATTATTAGACATGGTATGCCTATATAACATATCAATATGTGCAGCTACTCTGCTATACCTTAAAAGCGTAATAGGCACATTGTTTTCGAATAAAAGTGTGTTACCATTTTCGTCTAATACTTTAATTTTTATATCTTGAATTAACCCATGCTTTGCATGAATTTTCACACTCTTAAATAATACTTCATTTCCTGTAATCTCACTCTCTAATTTTTTTAAAAATCTTTTTTCTTTATCTTTATAAAGCATTATTTTCTGTCCATCTTGCGGTATAATAAAATCTCCTAGATAAGTTTTACTTTCGGAATTAAGAATGTCTTTAAACACATCGTTGAGGGTTTTATCATTAAAAATGGAATCTTGCTCTGATAGGACCTTATCTTCACCAAAATAGAACATGACTTTAGGCTCTTTAGGTTTTTCTTCTTTGGTATTTTCGTAAGTCTCGGGTTTTTTTCCTTTAAAGAAATCGACTAGGTCTTTTAAGTCTTTATTTTCATCCAGATTGATTTTTTTAATTTCTAGTACTTTTAAAAAAGCATTAGCGTTATCCAAAGTTATATTTTTGCTCTCTTTTAAGGTTTTTATTTGAGCTGCCTTATCTTTGATTTTATCAAAAGTTTCTTGATCTGTGTTATGGTTAATCTTAGATTTAAATTGTTCAAAATCTTGTTTAACACTTTCTAATTTTAAAGAAGTTGCTTCGTATGTCTTTTTTAATTCCTCTAAATCTGTTTTATAATCTTGAGCTAAAACAATATTTGCAGAAGAAAATAACAGTAATGTGAAAATGATTTTTTTCATAATAACTTGATTTTATTTGTAGCAATTTCTCTTATTTAGCTTGACTTGTAAATACCTAATAATATGTATTTTTAAAAAGACCTGACAGGTCTGACTCCTAAGGTAGAGTTAGATTTATCGGTAGAAGAAACAGCACCTGATCCAAAATTTACCATATAAGCGTTCTGAGGAATATTAGGTACTTCTGTAGAAGACCAATACCATATACTTAAAAACCCCCCAATAAGTGCTCCATTAATAAATAATTGCTGTAATAATTGTATGGAAGGCAGGTACCAATCATCATATCCGGAAGCACTTAAATTAATACAAAAGCCTGCAGCATAATTATTTATATTACTAACGCTATTAAAAAACAACAAGTCAGTTGAATTTTTCAAGCCACTACCTATATGCGAGTCATTTATGCCTAAAGATATATTTGGATTACCGGCCGTCCATCGGTTAATAGTGTTACTGGCTGCGACAATAATCCCATGCGTCTCCCCTTCAACGTAACCCACATCACCGGGCTGAAAAATATATCCAATCACACCACCTTGATAGTTATCCCCAATAGCAAGCGTTTCTGCAGTGCTGCCATTAAAATTTAACCACTCTGTCCCACTCCAAAAATTGGGTCGGTTAGTAGTTGTATTAAAAACCATTAAACCAACAGCAGGTAAGGTAATAGCGTCACGTTCTGTTTGGGTCATTTTTGGAGGCATTAAGCCTTTCTTAGCGTTGGCCGGTAGATTATCTACACTAATATCTAAAATTGCGCTTGTTTCTGGTGTGGTTGTGCCGATGCCGATTTGGGAAAAAGACGCTGTTGATATTATAAATAAGCAGATTGCAATGAGTTGTTTTGCTTCCATTTTATATTTTAATTTGAAAAGACATAAGCAGCACCTGAAGTATTGAAGCTGTTATTATTTTGATTTGTCTGTAATGCAGAGTCTTCACCAAGAGCACCAACTACAAGTGTTGAGCCATCACCACTTATGGCGACAGATGAACTGAATAAATCCCCAGACTCTAGATTTGAAGCTTTAAGATAGTCTTTTTGAGACCAGGCAGAACCTTCTCTTGTAAATACATAAGCTGCACCTGAATCAAATGCAGAGTTGTCGGATTGATCTGTGGGAATCTTAGATCTTTCTCTACGTGCACTTACTGCTAAGGTATTACCATCATTGCTTAGATATACAAATTCCCCAAACTGATCGCTTTCGCCAATAGTTGAAGCTTTTAGGTAGGCTTCTTGTGTCCATATACTACCACTTCTTATAAAAATATAAACAGCTCCTGAATTAAAAACAGAATTGTTTGACGGGTTGTCTACACTATTTGAAGCTTCTCTATCTGCACCAATAGCTAAGGTATTGCCATCTCCGCTTAGTGTTACTGATATTCCAAACTGATCATTTGAACCAATATTAGAGGCTTTAAGGTAGTCTTCCTGACTCCAATTTGTTCCACTTCTCGTAAAGATATATACAGCACCCGAATTAAAGGCATAGTTGTCAGATTGGTCTGCTGCATTGCCTGAGGCTTCTCCAATAGCACCAACGGCAAGGGTGTTACCATTATCGCTCAGAGCAACCGAAGTACCAAACTGATCGCTATTGCCTATGTTTGAAGCTTTTATATAGGCTTCCTGACTCCAGCTTGTACCACTTCTTGTAAATATGTAAACAGCTCCAGAATTTCCAGCTGAATTATTTGTCTGGTCAACAGCACTATTAGAATCTTCCTGATGTGCGCCAATGGCTAAGGTATTACCATCACCACTTAGTGCAACAGATCTGCCAAACCTATCACTTGAACCAATATTAGAGGCTTTTAAGTAGGCCTGTTGCGTCCAGGTGGTACCGCTTCTTGAAAAGATATAAACTGCCCCTGAAAAACCGGCAAAATCATCTAACTGGTCTGTTGGGCTGCTCGAGTCTTCTCCTAAGGCTGCAACAGCCAGAGTGTTTCCGTCAGCGCTTAGTGATAGTGTACTGCCAAAATTATCATTTGCATCTATATTTGAGGCCTTAAGATAAGCCTCTTGAGTCCAGTTTGAACTACTTTTTATGAATACATAAACTGCACCTGAAAAAGAAGCACTGTTGTTATTCTGATCTGTGGCACTATTTGAGCGTTCTCCCTGAGCACCTATAACAAGTGTGTTCCCATCATCACTTATTGACACTGAATTGCCAAATTGATCACCAGAACCAATATTGGAAGCCTTTAAGTAGGCTTCTTGTGTAGTGAATAATGTAGGGGGTGGATAGATATTACTGAATGCACTGCCACCGCTACCGTCTTCACCGAAGCAACTCCAACGCCCACTTAGGCGTAGGCATAGACGATTGTTAGAAGCATCAAAAACAATTGTACCATTAACTGGCTCATCGCCACCTGGAGTAGTTACTGCGTTAAGGTCTGTTACAATAGGAATAACAAGCCCCATATTGTTGCTGCTAACATCAAGGGCGCCTTGTGGTGTAGTTGTACCAATACCTATTTGCGCATTTACTGAAATGCAAATACTAAATAAAAAAAATAGAATGTGAGTTTTCATAATAAGACTAATTTTTAAATGTGTGAATGGATTTACCTAATAATATATTTTACATTCAACTTTAAAGTTTGTGCACAGTCAAACCTAAACCATGAATGCACTTTACACAAAAAAATGTCACGAACGACACAAAAAACGTCATAAGTGACATAGATTAATAAGGAAAGAGTAGGCTTGAGTTGTTTATTTTTTATTCAGCATTTCTTTTAAACTCGGTTTATAGGTTCTGGAAAGTGGGATCCATTCGCCATTGTCGAGCATGATTTGGGTAGAGTTGATGATCTTCAGCCTATATAAATTGATGACATACGATTTATGAACACGTGTAAATTAGATAAAATTATTGATAAAGTTCATCGGGTTTTTAATCTCGTGAGCAATTCCTGCAGCTAATTGTTCTAGAGAGGCTAGTTTTTCTGATTGAATGAGCTGGGTTTGTGTGGCTTTAAGATCTTCAAGAGATTGCCTTAATTCTAAAGTTTGTTTACCTACTTTTTCTTTTAAGCATTTGTTTTCTCGTTTCCATTCCTTGGCATGCCAGGTATCACCCTCATCGGTTTCTAATGGAATAGAGCCATGCCAATGTACAATTTGCCATTTGTCATTTTCATTAAATAAAACAATAGAAATTCTAAGTGTAAGTGTGGATTCTACTTTATTGTTTGTGTAGCTCGTATCTATCTCGGCAACAATAACAGCGCATTGATAATTATTTGAACTTTTTTTATCTCGCTTTCGCGAAAGCGAAATAAACAGAAAGCAAAAAAAACAGAAAGTAGAATTATGAAGGCAAGAACTGAAAATCAAATAAAAAGGAATTTGAATATCCGTAATTACGCCTAAATTTTGTATATTGTGTTGAAATATAATAAA
>CAZQGX010000088.1:0-6403 GCA_964593255.1 uncultured Flavobacteriaceae bacterium
TTTAAACAAAGACCATTTGTTAGAAAAACAAAAGTAGTGACCCAATTTTAAAAAACAATTACTTAAATAATTGATTAAAAGTTGTTTGTGTTTATGTGTTTTCAAGTTGGGTTAAAGATATTGAAGATAAAATTTCACACACCACCATTTTTAAAGACAGCATTGCAGATTATAGAAACGTCATCAGCTTTTTTACGCAAGCCATTTTGAAAGAAAGCCGTTTGGTAAGTGGATTCAACATCTTATATCCCAAAGTAGAGAGCTTCATTCAACACCAACTATTTGGGAAATCGGTAAACTTATCAGATGCCCAATCTATTCGTAACCTTTCCGAAGCGCAGCCAAAAGCTATTCTTTATACTGTTTTCAAAAACGCCATCAATGACCTTACCGTAACCGATAGCGGAACAGCAGAAATCAAAAATTACATATCGCTAAAAACCGTTCGCCCAAAAGTTACAGACGAGCAACCTTTCTTGATTCCTAAAAAGTCTATTTTCAACAAAGTAATAGGCGACAATCCTTTTGAGTTAGAGTTTGCCGCTTATTGCGAAAATCGTTTTGCTGATGTTGTTTCTTTTGCTAAAAACACCATGGGAGATGGCGGCGTAAATTTCAAAATTGAATACCAAGCAGAAGACGGAAATATAAGAGAATACTTTCCAGACTTTTTTGTAAAAACAAGCGATCAAAATGTTTTTATAGTGGAAACCAAAGGACGTGAAGATTTGGACGATATACGCAAAGTAAGGCGGTTGGCGCAATGGTGCACAGATGTGAATGACCAGCAAAGTGATAAGACCTACACCGCCATTTATATAAAACAAGAAGATTGGGAAAAGCACCAAGCCAGTTTAAAATCATTTAATGACGTTAAAGCCATATTTCCGGCAGAATAGATAGTAACAGCATGGCGAAAAATAAAAAAATAGACGTAAAAGGTACTGAAATCAGTGTTTTTTCACAAAATGAACTTGACTTTATCAGTCTCACCGATATGACAAGTAATTTTAAAGAAGGTAGTAGTCTTATTGGGAAATGGATCACTAATAAAAATACATTAGAATACCTCGGTATTTGGGAGAAAATCAACAATCTCAATTTTAATTACCCCGAATTTGGGGTAATTGAACAAGAGGCAGGTGTTAATAGATTCTTTATGTCTGTAGGGCAGTGGGTAGATAGAACAAACGCTACAGGAATGATGGTGAAAGCAGGTAGATATGGTGGCACTTATGCACACCAAGACATCGCTTTTCACTTTGCCATGTGGCTCAGTCCTGAATTTCAAATCTATCTTATTAAAGAATTTCAACGATTAAAAAATGATGAAAACGACCGACTCAAACTTGAATGGGATTATCAACGCCACCTTACCAAAGTCAATTACCGCATTCATACCGATGCCATTAAAGAAAACCTCATCCCAATAACTAAGCATATAGCGCTGGCCTATCGGCACGCCATATGCTTAGTTATTGCCAGTAGTATTTTTTAAATATCACCAAAACTTATGTAAATAATTCTTTGCTTATTTGGCTGTAAACAATAAAATTCAATGTATCCATTTTTGTAATAATTCAGATTTTCCTTTTTTCGGTAATAATAACTAACGTACGCCTTTTTGTTTTTCAAAGAAGATTTCAAACTTTTTACTAATTCTGTATAATCATTATTGTTATTGTTAACCTTAATAGGATAGTCTAACATTGCAAAAAGATATTTTAATTCTTCTTCGTTATTAACATAGTGCCACTTTTTAAAAAACCAACCATCTTCTTTAAGTTCAATAGGAAAATCTTTAATTTGATTATAATTTAAAATTTGGTTGTCAAAAGTGTATATTTCTACTTTAGAAGGAATACCATATTCACTTTGCTGACTTTGAATTATATTGAAATCTTTTGGTAATAGTTTTGAAACTTGCTTATCCTTATCATTAGAACAAGAAAAAAGCGACAACATTAAAAAATAGATTAGTAAATTTTTCATTTTGTTAGAATTTTGGCCTTTCCATCATAACCTTGTTGATATTATCTCTTATATTTTGAATGTCTTGTGCAGTTTTAATTTTTGTAATGTTATTGTACATTATTATATTAAAATCTTTCGGTGTGCCAGGATATAAATAATCAGCAACTTTACCTGCTGTACTACCTTTCCCAAAGTCAAAAACGTCTAAAGTCATAGGTGGTAGTCCCATTTGTTGCAAAGTTGCAGCATCTGGTCCAAGTCTAACTTGTCCACTATTTGCATTAAGTAGAGTAACCTGCATATATCCATATATTGGACCAGTTGAAGGATGTGGATAATGATTTTGTTCTCCTTCATCAGCAGTTGGAAAAAACTCAATTGAAAGTGAATTACTTTTACCTTCGAATATAGTTGTATTAATTGAGCTTAAATTGATTTTTGCAGCATCAACATAAAGAGCTTCACCAGTTCCTTTATTGTACCATTTAATTGCCTCTGCAAATGTTAATTTACCGTCATAATCGGGTCTTGACTTTAACCCATTGTAATGATTTAGTAATTTGGATTGAGCATTAGAAGATGATAATCCTTGAACGCCAAGACTTTTGCTTAAAGCATTTTGATGAGACATACCTTGTTTGAAGTCACTCGCATTCATCACAATTGCTTTTCCTTGTAGTCCTTGGTCATCTGTACCAAGAAAACTTCCGTCAGTGCCATAAATTGGTGCATCTAATGCACCAGTTGGGTCAACTCGATTTAACGGGTTGTTTTGTACAAAATTATATGGATTGACCCAACTTCTTTTGTGTGCCATTGGGTCAACTCCTATAAAACGCAATATATGGTTTGGCTCTAATTTGTTAATTGATAAAATACTATCCTTTTCGTTTAACATAAGTACAGCACCACTTTCTAAATTAAAAGCAATTGAACGAATTATTGCTGTTGTATCACTATTTTTAACTACAAGGTATTCGTAGAGTTGAGTTTTGTATTCAACTTTAGATTTATGACCAAAAACTTCATAGGGATTATCTTGTGCATTTGAAATCTGTACAATGGATACTAAAGCTATTAATAAACACATTTTTTGTCTCATATTCTTATTGATTTGTTTTCTTACTTCTTTTTTGTTTTTCATTTTCTACCATTTTCACCCATTCCTCATACATTTCTAGTGGCATATCTTTATGACCTAAGTCATTGATTTGACCATAAACCATCTGTTGCTTATTATATGTTTCTTTTAATATGTCAAAATTTGGATTTTTCTTTTGCTGTTCGTTTGTTCCTTTTTGTGCATAATAGTTCGCTTTACACATTAATAAGGGTATACATTTTGGATAGTATATCAAAGCGGTATCAATAATTGATAAATAGAATTCGTCTGTTCCAAATTGAAACTCATAGGCACTTGCCAAATCAAACATTGTCAAAGCAATACTTTCTTGTTCGGTTAAAGGTTTCATATAAATTTCGTTCTTTATTGCTTCTACTGAAATTGCCATTTGCTTGATTATCCATTGGTCTCTTGGAAATCCGCCATTTGTTAATTCAACATTAGTCCATTGCCCTTTTTCATCAATATGTTTAATATAAATGTGATTTGGTGCTAATGTTAAATGAGCACTTGCTCCAATTTCCTCCGATAAAATTTTGTAGAAATACGGAAGAGAATGACAATTACCACTTTTAGTTTCCATTAATTTGGTTGTAAACATCTTAGTCCAATCTTTTTCGCCCATAAAATCGTCAAAGTCATATGTAAATGGTTTGAAATTATTAAGTGGGATACTATCAATCATATATGTGAAAACAGCCCAATTACCTGCTGTTTTGTAGCCTGTCAACCCCCTTTGTCTTATTAAACTCTTGAGTTTATTTCCTGTCTGACTAATTTCGTTTTTGAAAGTCCCATAATCAAAAGTCCCTTTGTGATAAGCGTTTTCGGTTATGAAAACAGCTCGTTTGAAGTCAATCGGAATTTCCTCTTTCATCATTTGGTGTTGTTCCTCAAATGCTTTTCGGTAAAGTTCTTTATGTTCAGTTTGTCCGTAACTGCACAAAGTACCGAAGCCTAGAATTAAAAGTATTATTGTCAATTTTTGCATTGTCTTTTTTATATTACTGGCAACGGTCTTGTATAAGCGCAGTAGCGGATTTTATAAAGCTTCGTTTTGGTTAGTAAGATACTAAATCAAAACAAAAACGGTTCAAGTCTGCACTTGAACCGCTATTGCGTTTATACCATGTTATGCCATGTCAATATCTCATGTGTAATTAAATTTTCGTTAATCTGACATTTAAAGGAAGACGGTTATCCTTTAAACATTCACTAGGCGCAGGTGCTGATTGATCTGGTAAACCTCCACACCAGCCAATTTCCGTAATTTTTAGATCCCAAACCAACTTTACCAAAGCGTTTGTTCTGGTCATGCTCAATTCAATTTGATGCGTGAGTTCTAAATTATAATTAACTCGTTTTCTCTGCGGATCAACCAGTTCTACAAAAATTAATTTGTTACTATTATTAGGGTTGATCACACTTCCGTAAATTAAAGGCTCTATTGCTAACAAATTGTCAATTATTACAGAACCGTTAGCTTCAAATTTGTATCTAGCTTCCAGTACGTCCTGATAATAATGAACATTTTCGTTGGTATACATTTCGATCTTTTGAATATTAATTGTCAATTTTTCACCGTTTTCAAAATATTCCCATGTACCAACAAATTTATCTAAATCATTATTCAAATCTTTAAGATAAGCATTGTTTGGAATATTATCGCCGATATCTTCTGTGGTCAGCGGTAAAATTGGACTTTGAGCTGTTGCTGGTGAAGCAACAAATAGACTAAGAAATAGTAGCATAAACATGCAACTTGTTTTCAATTTTGTGTTATTTACAGTCTTCATATGATGTGCTATTTATATTGTTTTGATTGATTTTAACTTTATTCCATCCGCTTAGGTCATTTTTAGCTTTCATCAAGCTCAAACCATATTTACTCAGAGTGTTGTTAATGTCAATCATTAGTCTTTCTACTTTGCTTGCGTTGGTTTGGTTCGTAAAGATATTTTCGTACGTTTTTTTTATTCCATTTTTCCCTCCAAACTGAGGTTCATGGAGTTTCCTTCCCTCAACAGAGAATTTACTTTCGTCGTCAATCACAAGTGCATAAACACCACCACTAGATACTACCATTATGGTAAGTTGATCCAATGGTTTTTGCCTATATTTTCGCCATTGATAAATAGCGCTAAAAGTCTTGATATCTCCAATGCTGAAATTTGGTACTAAACCGTTATAATGAGTGTGTATAAAGCCAGTAACGGTGCCTGCTGTTGTATCTATTGCCACCTGTATGGAGTTCTGATTTGGATTACCATGAATAGTATTAGTATTAAATCCACCTATAGAAGTAGAAGAAATCTGAAATCCTTTCTCATAATTGAGTGAAAGTGTTGCAGGCGTTTTCAAAGATTGGATATTTTGTTTAAATACTGAATTAGCTAGAAGTTTGTCCAAATGTTGACATGGATTTTTAGTTAAAGAAGGTAAATTAGGAACAATTCCTATGCCAATAGTTTCTGGGTCGTTATCATCATTTGGTGGATTATTATTTGATCCACCACCAGACGAACCACCACCGCCGCCTGAAGATCCACCTCCACCGCCACCACCTGAACATGGTTCAGCTGCGATGAATTCGACAGACCAATAGCCTGCGGTGTAAGATCTAGTTGCCATTTGGGTTGTTCCCCAAGCTGTGCACTCATCTCCGTCAGCTACGGTATGGTTTCCGCCTGCGGTACAGCGATTTTCCGTATAGTATCCATCTACCCAAGTTACCGACATATCAGTTCCTCCACATTTGTACGCTACTTGGTTTAATAAATCATCACCAAAAACTGGGGTAATCGTAGATAGCGATGTATCAATATGATTGAATTCGTCCAAGTGATAATCTACCATATATTGATTCACAATACTATCCCTCATTTCTACGATTACGTAATTTTTGTAAACATTACTTGGCAAAGTACTATCATTGACACGGAATATGTAACTCTCAAATTCCGCGCTCTGCAAAACCTTGACGTAGGCAGTGTCGATCGTTACATGATTTGCACTTGAGCTTTTTGTAAGCGCGGCTGAATTAAACCGATTTACTTTCTCCACGATGGATGGTGAATAGCTGCTAAGATCATTACCGCCAACGGCAATTGTCTTAAACTCAAATGGAAAGTCTTGAAGTTGTTCTGTGGTGTCTCTCAAATCATCATCCTTTTCGCAAGAGATGATTGCAAAAACACAGGTCAGTATTGCAATGCATAAAATTGTGATTTTATTTTTCATTGATTGTTAAAGCTAAGTTCTAGGACAGATGTGTTATATTTACACTAATAAATTAGTTTTATGATA
>CAZQGX010000089.1:0-6361 GCA_964593255.1 uncultured Flavobacteriaceae bacterium
CATATTCAACTATTTGTTATAATCAAAGATAAGTATTTAAATTGACACCTCTAAATAGAGTAATAAAACCTGTTTTATAATCATATAAGTAAATGCTTATAGATAATATCCAAAGAAAGGCTACTATAATCATTCTTTTCTTTGAAATTGCCTTGCCCCATCCTATAAGGTTTGTTTTTGAAAACCAATTTAAATAATGATAGGTATAAGCAAATGCTATAAAAATTTGAATTTTAAGAGCAACAATTGTTAATTGATCTACAGAAACAAATTCCATTTTTTCTAATATCCTAGTAATAACATCGCTTATTCTAAACATGTTACTACTTCCGTAGTTTTTTGTAAGTTCTATAGATGGTTGGTAGGTGATTACACTTGCTGGCAACACATATAAAATAAAAGGCACTGTTATCAATAAAAAACCCACGTAAATACCTGTGCTACTTTTGGATTTTATGGCGCCGTAAAAAATAAAGAACATGGTAAAGATATACACATGTATAAGAGTAGGTAAAAATATTCCTAATACAAGAAAAAGCTTTGGAATGTAATACACCAGCGCACCAGATAACAGGCAGATCAATAGTAACGATATAACTAGTTTTTTTGAATTTTTAAAAAAGATAAGACTTACTGCAAATAAGAAACTTATCAATAACAATAAATTATATTGATTACCTAAAAAATTTACAACTTTATTAAACAGCGCATGATTAATAAAATTACCAAAGGCAATAATCGGGTAAATGCTTATTAAAACTGCAATAACGACTAAAATAAGAACCCAGTTTTGATGGGCAGCAACAAAGAATTTTTTTTCTCTCAACCAGGTGATTTCAGTAAGGTAGTGTAATGGCCCTAAAAAAGCATAAGAAAATAAAAATAGCTCAAATGGGACGATTATGGCAATAACTAATGATATTAAAATTAGGCCAATATTTAAGGTGTCAATATAATTGGGGCCATACCTCATAATGTTTTACTTAAGGAATGAATATCAATACAAATTTATGTAAAACCTTATCCCTTTTTTAAAACAGACTTCCCATTTAGTTTCTTTAATTCTATTTTTGGAGAATTGAATACTGTAGTTTCTGCATCGTCATCTGATTCTAGTCTTAAATTACTTTTTACATTTACCTCGCCAGTCGCTTTATTTTTAATTAGTAACTCTAGGTCTTTAAAAACAAGGTTTTTTCCTTTAAAAGTAGATCGATCAGATAAATATAACTTACCTGTATTAATATCTCCTTCAATTTTTGCATCGGCACTATCTTTCATATTAACTTCTAGATTGTCATATTTAATTAGTGCTTCACATCTAGTTTTATCTTTAAAGTTGATGACAGCTCTTTGACCAGTTAGATTCAATTCAGATTTTGAGCTGCCTTCTACATTTAATACAAGGTCGTTTACACTGGCTGTGAGATAGACTTTAGCATCTTTTTGAATGTTTAATTGTAAATTTTCAAATTCAAGATTAGTGATTGAAGATAACTCTGCATCGTCGGTTACAATTATTGTTTTTAAATTAGGTCCATAAACGATTCTAAATTTCATTTCTTTTTTTGTCCTAATTTTCACAGTAGTCGTCACCACTAATTTTCCGTCTAATACACTTGCAGCTAGGTATTGATGTAGATTAGAATCTGTAGTTATTTCAACTTGTGGCGATGGTCCTGGAACGATTTCAATTTCAAAATCGCCGTTTATTTCTATGGTTTCAAACGGCTCTAGAGGGCTTATTTCTGTAGTTACCTCGCGGTTTCCTTTAACTTTAATTAAGTCTTGAGCGTACAAGAAAGTAGTAGAAAGGGTAAAAACTAAAAGTAGTAACTTTTTCATATAAATTATTTAATTCAAATATAAGCAAAAACCACTCCGTTAAAAAATAGAGCGGTGCGAGTTGCTACATCAGTACTACATTTGTATCTTATATTTTTTTTAAAATTTGAAACATATTAATGATTTAAATAAATAGGGTAACATTGTTTATTCCTCATTCTCTTCATACCTCCATACCCCTTGTTCATCGGTGTTGTTAGAATTTATTACCCTGTTGTTGCCATCAATTTGTGCAGGTTCATTTCCTTCAATTGTATTTTTGTTAGGGCAATCAATACAAATAACTTTGTCATTTGTAATTTCATACATATAGTTCTTATTCATACCTGGATTAAAAATATCGTCTTCTATTCTATGTCGATATATGTTTTGAAAAGCTTTGTTCATTTTTAATTGGGTATTTTCTGGCAAATAAATGGTGACGCTTAATCTTTGACCTGTTATACCAGTTCCTCTAGGCGCTATAAAATAGTTAGGTGCTTTAAATGTTGAATCGGTTAATTTAAAATCATAAATTAAAGATTCTGCATTATATTTTGCACTATCAAAAGAATCACCCTTAGCATAATGATCTAGTTTTACATAGGCCATATTATCTTTACTTTTTGATATAGCAATTTTAATTTTTTTGATTTGCAATGCTTTTTCACCTTTGTAGTCAGTTACATTAAATCCATTGATATTTACATAAGTTTGATCTTTTAAATCGTTTTCTTTTGATAATTCAAGATGAAATACTTTAGATGTATCGATTTCAAATTCTTCAACTTTAACCGCATTACCTTCAAATACCTGATTAGCTGCTATTTGAACACCAGTAATGCTTAGTACAATTACAGCAATTATCCACAATATGACTAGAACAATTTTTGCTGGCATACCTATTGATCTTAAATTGTTTACTAGCAGTTTTAGCCCCAATATAGCAAGAATAAATAAAGGTATACCAGCTGCAAAAATAAGAGCGATAAATACAAACCATGGCGAGTGACTATCTGGTAATGCTATATCAAAAAAACCAATAGTATTTTTTCCATAAAAGTTAACAAAACTTGCTGTAATAGAGGAAACGATTAACCCTATAAGTCCTGTAATTGCGGCTATAAAGACGATTAAACCTATAACTTTTGCCAGCACTTTAAGGATACCTTTTATCAATTTACCTAAAAAGCTAAAAAACGCAACCGATCCTCGCTTTCCTTTTTGACCTAGTGTATGGTGGCTGGCGTCGGTCTGCCCATCAACCACGGGATCAAAACCCTGTTTAAAATTTTCTTCTATGTTTGATATATTTACTTCTTTACCCATCATGGTAAGTCGTTGATTAGTAGTTACCGCATCGGGTACTAATATCCATAATAAGATATACACAGGTATTGCCCATCCCACACTAAAAAACACCAGCAGCACCCATAAAATACGCACCCACAAGGCATCAATCCCAATAAAATAACCTATACCGCCAGAAACACCACCAATGTAACCATTTTGTGTATCTCTAAATAGTTGTTTGTTCTTACTACTATTTTGGTATTTTTTTTGACTAGTTTGCTCTTCAAAAATTTCTTCATCCACTTCATAATCCTCTGGTTGCCCCATGATATCTATTACATTTTCTACATGTTGTATAGAGATCACCTGTAATTCATTTGCTCTTTTCTCAAGAAATAATTCTGCAATACGTGATTCTATATCGCTCATTATTTCATCGGCGCCGCTGGTTTGTGCAAATGATTTGCGCACTGCGGTTAGGTATCGTTGCAGTCTATAGTAAGCATCTTCATCTATGTGAAAAAACATACCTGCAAGGTTGATGTTTATAGTCTTGTTCATGAGTTCTTGGTTTTTGATTTGGTAACTAGTTGTACTGCATTTTTAAGATCGTCCCATGTTGTGGTCAGTTCTTTAAGAAATATTTTTCCTGTTTCTGTAAGTCCATAATACTTGCGCGGTGGTCCTCCAGTGCTTTCTTCCCAGCGGTAATTTAATAGTCCGGCATTTTTAAGTCTAGTAAGTAGCGGGTAAATAGTACCCTCTACTACCAGCAGTTTTGCATCTTTTAAAGTGTCTAGAATCTCTGCCACATAGGCGTCTTCTTCCTTTAATATGGATAGAATACAGTATTCTAGCACTCCTTTACGCATTTGCGCTTTGGTGTTTTCTATCTTCATAATTCTGGGTTATTTGTTGTTTTGGCCTTGTCTTTAAGTGGTATAAAATGTATGGTTAAAGGATAATTGTAGTCCTCGCCTTCATTTGCTTTTATCGCCGCTTTTATGGTACATACTAAGTCGGTAATACCTAGAATAAGTAGGGCAGTACCGCAAGTAATCACTGTTGCTATCATGGTACTAAAAACCCCCATGTTATTTATAAATGGAAATCCATTACTATTTTCCATCGTTTCCCATAAACTAGGTCCACCTGATAATAGTGATCCAATAATCACGCTAGTGGCAATAATTACCAATGTAATGCTGTAAAGGGTCATGCTGATTTGAAAATTAATAGCCTGCTTACCGTGTCGATCTATAAAAGCAGATTTGTTTGCATTTACCATCCATAAAATGATGGGAAAAACAAAATTTCCCAATGGAAAAATCCATTTGCCAAAGGTGAGTAAATGAATACCCGTAGCAACGCTGTTGTAGTTATTTTGTGTGTTTGAATCCATAACCTAATATATTTTTATGCAAATATATATCTAAAAGATAGTATTATGCAATACAAAGTACTATTTTTTTACATTTTTTTAGTTGCTCATCAAATAAATATTTAGTTAACCGTTTATAATCAAATAGGTATAAAATATATAGTATTTAGTTTTGTGTATATTATTCAATCAGCGGTAAGGTTAATAGAAAGTAGTTTATTTATTAAGAGTGTAATTGTTGCTGTTTTGCTTTCTTTTTGTTTCGCTTTCGCGAAAGCGAGATTAAAATATGTTGATCCTGTTGCACAATGGGAAGAAAGCGAGCTTAAAAGAAGTTGATCACTTTGCAGAACGCTATAAAAACGATACAAAATGAAGTTGATCCCACCACAGAATGTTACGAAAGCTAGGTAATAAAATGTAATATTTGTATTAAAAAGTAAAAATTTAATGCTGGATTAAGACTTTTAGAACAGGAATTTAAGCGTTTATTTGCACACTATGTTTCGGGAAAAACTAAAAATCAACTACAAAAAACGCTATTTTTGAAATGTTACCTTTTAATAAAAAAGAAAACCAGCGCTAAAAAAGAGTTGTCCTTCTGCCAAGGCAAGTGCCTAATCCTCAATTTCCCCCTTATCTAGTATCCCGGATCAGTCAACAGAACATATAGCGTTGGCCTATAGTCACGCCATATGCTTAGTTATTAGGCAACGTTATTTTAGCACCTTCTTTTTAGTTTTAGTATAAATTAGATGAGTTTTATTTTTGTTTAATTCAACCTCTAAAAATAAGTTTTCATCCCTATGCTTTTTAAAGGTTTTAACTAAATCTTTTTGCTTTTCAGTCGATATGTTTGTCGCTGACCTTCTTCCAGACTTTGGATGAATGAATAAAAGATAAATATCATTATCGAGTATGAACAACCAAAAATATAATCTATAACCACTACTTTTACCAGAAGTTTCAGACCCTATCCTTTTCCTTAGAAATGGGCTACTATCAGGTTGACCACCAAGTCTTTTAGTGCCAACATTCTTGATTTCGTCAATGTTTTTTTTGAAAATTGCGTTAATCAAGTCAGTTTCGCAAGTAGAATGGCTTTTGTTTTTAGATATAGCTTTTATTTCTGAAAGAAATTCATCTGTAATAAATACATTCATTTATCAAAATTATAATGAGTTCATTAAATCGTTGAACTCACTATCTTTTCTCAAATTGAAAAATATTTCTTTTACTTCGTAGATTGACTCTTCGAAATCATCAAGAGTATCTTTATAATTAGTAATTTCATCTCTACAGATTTTATCTTTCCAAAAATTCCTTTTTAGAGAAACGAAGTTTTTTATTGATTTACTGTGAAATGAAATTGATTTAGAAATCACACTTTTCATTAAATCTTCTTCTTCTTGGTTTTTTAAATCATACCAAGTTAATTTAGAAAACAAGCCGTCTAATTTTTTAATTTTTTCAGTTCTTTCGACGAGTTTAGTGCGTAGATTATTAATACCATCAAGAAAACGATTAATTTTTTCCTCTTCGGTAAGTTTCGAAGGAATAGACTTACTGCTTGAAATTATCTGATTAATTTCTTGACCGATATTTGAAATAGTAGTAGTCATATATTATTTAAATCTTATAACAAAGATAAACATTAATTCGAACAATCAAATATTTTGCCAAAAGTGTCTCATAATTCTGACTAACATAAATTAAGTTGCTGTTTTACAATGATTTGTATTTAGACCTAAATCTTCTGTTGTCAGTCCAAATTTATACCTTTGTTTTCTATTTCTTTTTGATCAACTTAATTTTCTTTTTTGATCTAAGTATAAATATCCATCTGGGTTTTGATATTGAATA
>CAZQGX010000090.1:0-6159 GCA_964593255.1 uncultured Flavobacteriaceae bacterium
ACTGATAGTTGCGGCAATAAATTCAAATTAGGTGTGAAAACGGATATTCAAAAAAACTTAAGTGTCGATTTGATTTATTAAAAGAATTCGCCAAATGTGAAAAATACACAAGCCGCAAGAGAAATAGCACTAGCAACCACCCAAATGTTAAACTTGTTTTTTACAAGAAAAGCAATGCTTACAATGAGAAAAACCAACTGTGCCAACATAAATGGAATCGTGAGTAATTCACCTATCACACCTACCATAACATGGTCAATTTTAAAATGATAAACCGACCACAGCAAGATAAAATATGCAACTATGCCAAAATTGATAATTGTTAGTCGCTTGTTTGTAAGTATATTATTCATTTTTTATCATTTTAAAAGTATTTCATTAACCATTCTATAACGCTGCTTTTAATCTTATCTTTTAAACAAGCGCACGTCAAATGGGAAAGGTGTAACTTCAACAATACTCACATGGTTCATAGCAGCGTGCGACGAATTTATAAGTACATTAAACTCACCGGGCACCACATAACTAGGCACGCGCATGGCAAGCTGAAAAGCACTCGTGGCAAAGGCTTCGCCTAATTCTTGAGTTTCGGCGAGGCGGTGTTCCCTAATGTCTTTTTTTAAATTTAGGGTAGTGATGGTTGCGGTTTTGGGCAATTCTATGGTTACCATCACAAAATTTTCTGGAATAAGGTGCAGTGGTAAGTGTGCAAAAACCTCGGCAAAAGCAAGTGACCTATTTGCTGCTGTGTAAAGTAATGGCACGCCTTTACTATTCCATCTATTTGTAGCGCTTAAAGAAGCCCCGTAACCGCTCAGGTCGTGGCTGTAAATGCTTTTTGTAAGTCTATAAACGATCATGCAAAAACACCATGGGCAATAGCGTGTAACTCGTCCATAACTAGTGATTTACCATAACTGTCACGTATTAAATTCAATGGAGAGATATGATTTAATGCAGGCATTTCTAACTGGCACCACTGGTAAAAAGTATCAGGATTTTCAAAAACAGCCAGGCCTAATTCACACACTTCTACAACTTCTAAAATGCGCTCGCTGTGAATCACTTTAAAAATATGGGTGCCGTCTTTCATATATCGCTGTAAAGATTTTAAGGATATATCGAGCAGTACCGCCCATTCTTCATCACTAAAAGGGACTTCCTCTCGCAATTGATTAAATATGGAAAACGGTATGCCTGTTCTTATAAATTTTACCTTATCCATGGGCGATTTGTAGCTGCTTAAGTATGCTATTGCTGCCTCGTGAACGCTGTCGTTTTGTGGGGTGTTAAGGTCGTAGGTCTTCATAATTCCTATTTATTTCCCACAAATATACTTCTTTATTTTTGATTTAAGAAATTTGTCTGTACATTTTAGACAAATGTTTTAATACTTCCTATTGGTCATCATCATTTGCTGAGGTGCTTTAAAATGCCCTACACAGTGTTTCTTTAGTTCGCTTACGCGAAAGCGTAATATTTAAATGATCTATAATATTAGTTTGAATAGTTAATGTAAATACAAGGTGCTACGGTTATTTGTTCAATTACTTTTTCAAAAGTGATTTCGTTATATCGATTTACACCCCCAACCTCACTTCGAATGCTCAGTACATCGCCTCAAGGGAGCTTTTGTTTATAACTCAAAATAATAATCTTAACTAAAAATATGTTTCCTCCCTTGCTTGTGCCGAACTTAGTTCGGTAAGGGAGGACTGAGGAGGGTGTTTTCGCTCTGGTAAGGGATTAAGAAGTGTGTTCTTCTTCTGGCAAAAAACACCCCCAAATCCCACGTCAAACAAATGCGCGGTGCATCGCCTTAATGGGGCATTTGTCTCTTATTCAAAAAACTAATTTTACCTAAAATCAAGTTTACTCCCTATTTTGGGGGAGGGACAGCGTAGAGCAAAAAAAGGTGACAAATTAATGTTAAGGTTTTGTAATTGTTCTATTTAACTTAGTGTTTAGGCACTCGTTGCTAACGGGCGCTGGCTGGGCTTTAAACCACACGAGACAATCGTGCGGTGGCATGTTATGTTTGGTAGGATATAATCTCATAGTAATCTGAAAAACATTCAATCATATCCCTAAAATCATTGGTGGTCTGAAATATCTGTAACAATGAAATCTGAACCATCAAAGACCCCAATGGCACGATATTTTCTATTGATGCGAAAATAATATTTACCTGCACTTAATGATTTTCTTTTTTTGAATTGAACAGATGGCAAGTTATTTTGTTTTAAAAGTGCTTTGGCTTTTTGATAAGGCTTAACCAAGTTTCTTTTCTTTAAGTAATTTACCACCTCTTGGTCTAACTCGTAAACTTCCATATCATCAAATATTAAACATATCTGATTTTTTTTTATTTACAGCTAATTTCATTCTATTTTTTTGAGCAGGTGTTAGCTCTTTTTCATTTAATAACTGAAGGTTGCCATAGCCAAATTTTTCATACAAATAAAATGCTAGCTCATCTATGTTTTTAAAAGATGTTTTATCAAATGCTGTGTCATCGGTAATAGAAATTGTAACCATAGCTCCTCTATTTTTTACAAATATATATAATTTAAAATAGAAATTAAAACGCTAATATGGACATGGTGTATATAAAAAAAGCAAAAAAAAACTCCAATCCAAAAAAAAACCAAACCCAATTCGTCAAATGCGCAGTGCGTCTAATTAATTGAGCTTTTGTTTTTCCACTAAAAAATTATTTTATAACTAAGATGAAATCTTCTCCCTTGCCTGTGCCGAATTTAGTTCGGTGAGGGGGATTAAGGGGGGGGTCTTCTTGAGGAAAGATTATAGTGGGTGTTCTTCTTCAAACAAAAAACACCCCAAGCCCCACTTCAAACAAACACCCCCAACACCACTTCGACAAATGCTCAGTGCATCGCCTCAAGGGGGCTTTTGTTTCTACCACAAAACAATAATTTTAACTATAAAATTATTTTATGCCTAAGATCAAGTTTCCTCCCTTGAGGGAGGATTAAGGAGGGTGTACACCAGCAAGTTAAACACCCCTAACCCCACTTCAACAATTATACAGTTTATCGCCTAAAAGCGAGGCTTTGTCCTTAGCTAATAATTATCTTAACTAAAGATAAACATCTTTACTCGAAGGGCGCTTTCCTAAAGTCAGATAGGGTCGAGAGACTGGTGTTCCCAACATAAATAACACCCTGTCTTTTAAAGGACAAAGTGTTATCAAGTTTTTGTTATAAAATTAGTGTCTTAAGGTCAATCCTTAATGCATCGTACTGAAAAACCAAATGCCCTAGCAATAGTAAATGTTTGTTCACTATTAAAAGATAAATAGACAGAATCCGGACCTCTTGACGTACTAGACCATAAGAATCCAGAACTTCCCACATTAGACACATTTCCATCTGTATTGCGAAAGCCAGCACGTGGCAATTTTAAAACAGAAGCAATTGCTCCACCTGCTGGCCAACTTTCAACTTCTGAGTTTAACTCGGACTCTGATGGTAATCTATACCCTGAAGGACAAGGATTATTTACATTAGACCAAAGTAAGGGATTAGGATTAAGACCTAGCCAATCGCTATTAGGAGAATCAGGTTCAATAAAAAGGCCATCCCAAGCGCCACTCTCCGTCGCATTATTAGGGTGTCCAAGAGTAGCTGCATCATATGTCCCAGACGTAGATATGCCATCTGTAGAAAATCTGTTTACACATTGATGACCATCTGCAGATCTGCCCCACTGATATAATGAACCGTAAGATTGAGTATCAGTAACATTAAGGGCGACACGATTAGCCCCTAGATTTCTATCCATCCATGTTTTACCGGTTGATGGATTAAAAACATCGTTAATGACTGTAGGATTAGTTGAATTACAAGGGCTATCTATGGCGTTGGTTGTTGTTGTTGTCAAGCTACTATTATTTATACATAGCCAGTTGTTATCTACCCGGGCTTCAATACATTTTGTATCTGTGTTATAAATTATTAAGCCCTCTGCTGGTGCCGTAATATTATCACGATTTGATGTGGACATCCGAGGAAATAAAAATCCCGTATTAGAACTTTTTATCTCCAAAATGGCGGAAGGATGCGGGGCATCTGTACCTACACCAACTTGAGCTATTGCCGGTAAGTTTGACAAAATTATTATTAGAAAAAATAAATGTTTCATGTTGATAGTTTGTTATATTGGAATTTATAATGGACCTTTAATACATCTTACCATATTACCAAAGATCATGGAACCACTGTTTACTAGTGTATTATTACTAAAACTGTTCAATGACAAAGATAATGCAAAATTTTCGAACGAAGGTGATAAGGTACTTGACCAATACTTAGATTGTTGATTTACATTTTGAATTTGACCATCACCCTGACGTTCACCACCATGTGAAAATTTCAGGATATAAGCAAAAGCCCCGGCAGGCGTTGCTGATGGGAATTGATCTCTTTCATTTATTAGTTCTTGCGAAGTTGGCAACCTATAACCCGAAGGGCATGGATTATTAATACCATCAAGACCTTGCCATAGACTTCCATCCTCTAATGATAGCCAATTGTTAGCTCCAAAAGTTAAATTACCAACATATATCCCAGCTGCAAACCCTCCTGGTGTAGCACTATCAAGAGTAGTGTATGTAAAAGGTGATGTTTCTACACCGTCACCTGAAAAACGGTTAATACATTGGTGTCCCTCGGCAGCTCTACCCCATTGGTAAAGAGAACCAAAAGATTGGGCATCATCAAGACTAGTTGCTCTTCTTTGGGCGCCGAGATTTCTATCCATCCAAGTTTTTCCAGTAGGTGTCGTAATATCAACTACCTGAGTAGGATTGCCTTCAACACAAGGGTTATTGATAGCATTTATAGGTTCTGCACTAGAACCGCTGCATACACTTAACCATTCTTGACCATTGTATAGTTCTAAACATTTACTGTCTATGTTATAAATTACTAGACCTTCGGCAGGGGAATTTATATTATCTCGATCAGCAGAAGTCATTCTAGGTAGAAGCACACCCTTTGAATTGGATGCTATTTCTAATTTAGAAGAGGCATGTGGAGTTGTTGTACCTATACCCACTTGGGCGCTGGCTGTGCTCCAGCCGATAAAGGCGAGCAGTAATAATGTAAAAAAATTTGTTTTCATTTGTTATTTAGTTAAAAGTTAAAAAGTTAGAAGGTATTTTGATTTTCAGTTTTTTTACTACTGACTACCGATTACTAGCTAATATGGGTTTTTAGAGGATAGCGCGTAGAGAATAGTTAGAAGTCTGTGCTGTTTTACTAACAGCTAACGACTATAAGCTAAATACTAAAAGCTAAAAACTAACGGCTACCAACTACAAGCTATCTAGCTAAATTCTGGAGGGGGAGTGGGTATGGATGCTAAAAACAACAAGTTGGCTATTTCTAGATGTGATGTAATTTGCGATTTGTATGTTACATCTGCAACAATTTGAGAAAATAAAATTTTGCTACTATTAAAAAAAGATGGGGGTACTTTAACTAATTGCTGTAGGGTATGGAATAGGGTGACTGAGAAATATGTTTGTCTTGCAACAGCAGCTCTTTACCCAAAATTACAGAAGCATCGTCCATAATAAGTTCACCATGTAGCGCAAGTGGGGCATGTATGCTGATGTTAGAATTTTTTACATACAAATCACCCCTTATTATAAAGGTGCTTAAAAAACTAACAGTACTGGGGTTATTTATTTCAACAGTTGGTAAACTAATATTTGTAGAAGTAGTAGCTATATATTGCGGTATGGATGCATTAAACACCAGTGTAGCGGTGCCTGTAATAGATGCATTGAGTTCATTTTCTACCTCCATGCTGGTCAACACTGTGTCTATGTGCACCTGCATTTGCTTTCCAACAAACAGTTGCGCATAGCCTAGACTAGACACCAATGCGAGTATCAAAGTTAACCGCAATATCTTGAAACTGCAAAACATGTGTTTCATCTAATTGTTAACGAAAGTACAAAAATATAAGGTAAACCAGCATTTTATTTATTTTATTTTTTATTAGTTGCTAAAAACTTTTAAAACAAAACAGTATTGCGTAAGTCAAAAATGTAAAGTTTTGCAATAAGGTCTGTTATACCAAAATGAATAAATATTTAGTCTAAATATTGTAGAATCATTTTTTAGTTGT
>CAZQGX010000091.1:0-5830 GCA_964593255.1 uncultured Flavobacteriaceae bacterium
ATCCATATATTTTTTGGAGTTATTGGACTGTTAAATAAATCATTTTGGTATAAACTGTTGCTCAATGTCTTCTTCTTTTTTGGTTGATGAATCTATCTGTAACACTTTGCCTTTGTATTGTCCATCATAAAACGCATCTGTATTGATGAGTTCGTGAATTTCCTTTGCGTGGGCTATATCTTTACAAACTACCAAAATGAAAGGTTTTACCAATTTCACTTCGTTGTTTTTGGAATAGATTTCCAATTCGTTTTTCGTGTCTTGGTGTATGCTTATGGCATCTTCCAATTTGATGATTTCTACCTCTCTATCACTTAAAGAGCCTTTTTGAAAATTTTTACGAGTAGCAATAGCTGGGTTCTTTACATATTTACCATCTGATAAGGCTTGGGCTAATGAATATTCAAACACTATGTTTTTGAATTGCTTGCCTTTTTCATCAAATGGGGTGGCTGTCATTTCTATGCCTAAAATGGGCTTTAGCTCATTGATGGCATTTTTAGAAGCATCTGCGTGATAACGGTGTGCTTCGTCCATTAGAATAACTAAATCCTCCAAACCTGATAAGTATTCCCAATAGGATTGACCTAAATACTCGGATAGTCTTTTGATTTTTGGAGCTAAAGAAACGCCACCTTGTTTTGTACCTCTGTTGTCGGAATTGAACTTGGCAATATTGAAAATATTGATGCGAATTTCGGAATCTGAAAACAATGCTCCTTGCTGTGCATAATTATCGCCTGTAATTACTACTGGGCGGTTGTGTACAAATTCTGAAATGCCATTGAACACATATTTGTGATAAGCAGGATTGCCAAAATCTTCTATAAGTTTATCATAAATAGTAAGGTTGGGGGCTAAAATGAAAAAGTTCTTGACTCCTTTTTTTAAGTACAGATAAGCTACAATAGCACCCATTAAACGGGTTTTTCCTACACCTGTGGCAATAGAAAAAGCAATAGAAACAAAATCCCTTTCAAAATCGGTACAGGTAGGAAAATGAGCTTTTACTTTTTCTAATTCTGCTGCTAAATCTACTTCTTTTTTTAGCTCTAATTCTTGACAAAGTTGAGCCACAATGTCGAGTGAATCTTGAAGCGGTTCACGAAGTGATAAGCGTTGTTTTATATTATTGGCAATTGTATTCATATCCTAATTTTAAAATAATGAGGTTTGGTCGTCTGACTTATTTTTATCTCTAATGGCTTGTACGCTTATTTCTTCAATAGTTTCTTCTAAATCTTCGTTGCTATCTTCTACAGGCATATTGATAATATTTAAGCTGTAATCTTCTTTACCATATTCGCATCTGCCCAAAAGCATTAATGGGATTTTTTTGATGGTAATGTTGCCAAACTTGCCTTTACATTCTTTTTGGAAAGACTTACAACAAATAAGCAAGGTTTCTCCCGGTTGCATTTCGTCTTTGATGCTGTCTAAGGCTTCTACGGTAAGGAATTGGGTTGTGGTAAAAATAAAATCTTGCTCGGCACTTTGCCCTTGTTTCCAATAGCTGCTTTCGTGGGGTTGGTATTTAAAACCCTCTTGCTTTGCCATTGCTGCTGCCAACATATCGGCATTGTAGCTTGGGTTGATGATTTCGTTACCAAACTTATCTTTCTTTAATAAACTGGGTGCAAGGGTATAGAATTTGAAACCGCCACCTCCTTGCCAGTTTACTGCTTTGCTGATGCCGCCTTGCTCGCCATCTACTACTTGTTGCAAACGAGGAAAACAATGCGTTTTGGCGTGTTCGCCTAATTCCACACCTATCCAACGCCTGCCCATTTTGTGAGCTACAGCTGCGGTTGTGCCTGACCCTAAAAAGGAATCGAGGACGAGATCGCCTTCGTTAGTTGTTAGTTCTAAAACTTTTGAAATTAGACCTTCTGGCTTTGGGTAATCAAATGATTTAGCACTGCCAAATAAAGATTTGATCTCATCACCTGCTGTTTTGTTTGTCCCTACATCATTCAAAATGGAACGAAGAACTTGACCAGAGGGCATATAAACTCTATGATGTAGTGTCCAACCATTTCTGCCATTTATTAACCTGATGTTACCATCTTTTAAACCTTCATTTATAGTGTCAATTGATTTTTGCGAATTGATTTTCAAAATAAAACCATCAGGACATTCAATCTCAATGGGTATAGGATTTTGTAGACCATTTCTTGCTAAAGTATCCCAGTAATATCTAAATCCATTTTCATCAATTTCTTTGTATCTTTTTAAATATTCTTCGCTTTGGGAAACTTTCCATTTCTCAGTATGAATTGCTTTGTCTTTGGATTTAGCATACACCAATACATAATCGTGGTCAATTGCGAAGTATCGTGAGTCATTCCCTCCTCCTTTTCTTTTCTGCCATATTAAATCACCAATATAATTGTTCCTTCCAAAAATTTCATCACAAACTATTTTACAATATGCGTGTTCTACTTCGTCAAGATTTATAAAAATCACACCATCCTTGGTTAACAATTTATAAAGTAATTTTAAACGATAACTCATTAGATTCAACCAAAGCGAATGTTCTACACCATCATCATAATGCTCAAACGCTTGTCCTGTATTGTAAGGTGGGTCAATGTAAATGCACTTTACTTTGCCTGCATAGTCTTGTTCCAGAGCTTTTAGGGCAAGTAGGTTGTCTCCGTGTATGAGCATATTGGGGCTATTGGGGTCGCCATAACTGTACTCTGGGTTTTCTATGAGAATACGAGGTTCGAGCTTGGGTTCTTCGCCTTTGCCTATCCAAGTGAGTTCGAGTTTTTGTAGTGCTTTTTTGCTCATATTATATAATTGACCATTTTATGGTGAATAATTCTTCTTGCTTAATTTTTTGATTAAGCATTTTTTCAATATCTGTGAGTAAGTTTTCTTTCTTTTCGTCTATATCATCTTGTGCAGAAAATAAAACTTGGCGTTTTTCACTTCGCTTTTTTTCCAACTCTTTAATAACTCGTTGTGCTTTTACTTTAGCTTCAAGGTTTAGTAATTTCTTTGCCTCAGCCTTTCTTAATTTAATTTCTGCATCTAAATCCCTGATTTCTTTTTCCAAACTGATTTTCATATCATCTGCCCACTGGTCGAGCTTATCCATTTCCACATCAAAAAAGTCTCGATTCCTTGTGGCGTTTTCAGTGATAACATTTTGCTTTAGTTGGTATATTAACTCCTCTGCTCTAATTCTCACTATATCAGGTTTTTCAATGCTATGATTTTCAGAAGCAGATAATGAAAATAACCGTTGAGCTGTTTCTTGGTCTATTTGTACACCATCCTCGGTAAAGCAGGCTAAAAGAATATAGTCTTCATATTCAAAAGAATTTATTGAGAGGTGCTGAACTTGCAACCAACCAGATTGACCAATTAAGTTTTCTAATAGCGTAATTTGAGTTGGTGTGTTAGAATAATCAAAAACTATATTGGCTACTGGAGTTAGAGCATCTTTACAAGTTTTTAATATTTTTTGAGCCAATTTATGATTAACCCTATAAATGTTGGTATCATCAGGTATATGAATATCAGATTTTTTCTTGCCTTCTTCTGGCCTTAAAATCATATAAGGACCAGGATGAATATTTTCTTCAGGGAATGGATTTTTTACTAAGCTGAAAGAATAGTTATTGTCTGAAAATTTCGCAAAACCCTCTAAAAAGAATTTAGTGGTACGCCATAATTTTTGCTCAAAAGTATTTAGGTATGCTTTTGATTTTTCAAAATCAACCTTTAACCTTTCTCGTACTGCTTCGTCAAAATTTTCTAATAACGTAGAACGTACATTTTGGATTTTAGCCGTGATAGCTGGTTTTAGTTCTTCCTGTAAAGCATCAAATGCTTCTTTAATTGCTGCTTCATCACGACATTCATAGTAAATTTGAGCTATTCTTTTCTCAAAATCAACGCCATTGCCAATAGCCCCTAAAACTTCATCACTTGCACCAAAAACACCATTAAAAAGCTGAAATTTCTCTTCTAATAATTCATACACTCGAACATCAGCTGCATTTTTGATATTGACAAAATTTACTACTACAACATCAAACTTTTGACCGTATCTATGACATCTACCGATACGTTGTTCAATCCTCTGCGGATTCCAAGGCATATCATAATTTACAATTAAGGAGCAAAATTGAAGATTAACCCCTTCAGATGCAGCCTCTGTTGCAATCATAATTGTTGCTTCATCTTTGAAATATTCAACAATTGCTGCTCTTTTATCAGCAGTTGCAGAACCCGTTACTTTGTCTGTGCCTTTATGAGTTTGTAACCATTGTTTATAGATTTCATTTGATTTCTTATCATTATTTGAACCATTAAAAAGAATAACTCTACCCTTATAACCTCTTGCTTCAAGTATATTTAGTAAATAATCTTGTGTTCTTCTTGATTCAGTGAAAATAAGAGCCTTCTCGTTTGCTCCTAATTTATACAATTGCTCAAATGCCTTGTCTAATGCTTTAAATAGCTGTTCTGCTTTAGAATTTACTCTAATTATTTGAGCTAATTCTCTAAATTTTTTAAGGTCTTCGATTTCGGTTTTAATGGATTCAACATCTTCTTCGGTCAGTAGATCATCTTCAATTATAATATCTTCATCTTCGCTAAGCCACTCATCTTGAATTTCATCTAATGCTTCATAATCTTCATCAATTTCTTCAATTAGGTCGTTGTTCTGTTTTTGAAGTAAAAGTTCTAATCTTTTAACCAAAGTATCAAAAGTGCCATAAATTGCGTAGGTTGATGATGCTAATAGTTTTCGCAAAATCAAAGTCATTAATTGCCTTTGGCTATTAGGTAAGGCATATAATTTAGGACGCTGCAAATATTCTGAAACCCAGTCATATAGTTGTTGTTCCTGAGGTAGTGGAATAAACTCTTCCCTTATTGCTCTGCGTTCTGTGTAGCTGATAAAATCCAACACTTGTCTTCGCAATGTTCGCTTACAAACTGGCTGTAATCTATTACGTAGTTCTTGGTAATCTTCTTCATCTAACTGGTGACTGTACTGACTTTTAAAACTTTTAAGGTCTCCAAAAACATACTCATCTATTATACTTACTAAACCGTAAAGTTCTAAAATCGAATTCTGTAATGGAGTTGCGGTCAGTAATACCTTTTTTCTGGGCAACAAGGCATTTTTGATTGCATTACCTATGACATTGGACGTTTTATATACATTACGTAATCTGTGTGCTTCATCAATGATTACTAAATCCCATTTAGTATGCTCTAAATAACTTGCTTTGGCTTTAGCAAATTGAAAAGAGCAAATAACTATTGCATCATTTTGATTAAAGGGATTTAGATTACCGCTTTTTATTTCTTGATTAAATGATTTAGTTTCTAAAATAGTTGATGGCAAAAAGAATTTATCAGCCAATTCCTGATTCCATTGTTTCCTTAAATTGGATGGGGAAATAATCAATAAATTCCTTTTCCTTTCTGCCCATTGCTGTGATAAAATAATACCTGCTTCAATCGTTTTGCCCAAACCAACTTCATCAGCTAAAATAGCACCATTTGAAAGTGGTGATTTAAAGGCAAACAAAGCAGCTTCAACTTGATGAGGGTTTAAATCAACCTGAGCATCTTGTAAAGATGCTGTTAGCTTCCCTATGTCATTAGAAGGTAATTGCCTTGTTAATTCATAAGCGAAATATTTAGCGTGGTATTTAGTTATTGTCATTGCCCTCTAATCCTTTAATTAAAATATTTAATGCACTTAAAGCGTATGGTTCATTCTGTATGATTAGCCTTATTTTGTCAGCTAACCAAAGCGTTTGCAATTCATCTTCTTGCACTTTGAAAAACTTACTTA
>CAZQGX010000092.1:0-5477 GCA_964593255.1 uncultured Flavobacteriaceae bacterium
AAACATACTGGTTATAAAGATATTATACTAAGTAGCTAAATTTACACCTCTAAAAAAGAAAATAATCAATAGTGTCTTAGAATTTTATAGCTACTTGATTTGTTATTTGTTAGTTGCAATAGCTTCCTGCATTTATTAAAAAAGTACAAACCACTTAAGCATTTGTTTTATTTCGCTTTCGCGAAAGCGATATCATAACAACCACCATTAAAACCAACAAGACGGTTCTGTTTTAACCTCACAAATAAATGGTAATAAATTTTTTACAAGTCCTTCATGCGGCGGTAAAAGAAACTGTCAAAATCTGTACTACCGCTCGTGGTGCCGTCTGCATAAACTATTTCTCTGAAGAGGAATCGTTTAGAAGGCAAGCCATAGCCTACAGTAACAGTCATTTTTTTAGTCCAGTCCCCTTGTTCATTGCTGCTTGTGCCTTGCTGGTATACAATGGTTGCGTCTTTACTTAATTCCAGCATTTTTGTGTCAAATGCTTTTTTATTTGTATCATAAAGAGCTCTTAACTCTTTAGTAAATACAAGTGGTGCCGGGTTTGCTACAAGTCTGTAATGCCTGTATGCTGTGGGCATTAATGTAATGATATTATCGAGATCGTTCCAGCTGGCAAACAAAGAGCCGTTATGATACAAGAAATAATTTTTTACGGAACTTTTGTAAACTGCACCATCTACCTGGGTAATGAGATCTAAAGCACCTTTTTTATAAAAAAATGCAGTCCAGTTATGATTACCGCTGGTGTGTGATGTTGTAATAGTTTTAGTTGTGCCGTCTTTGTTATAAGTGTAAACACGGTTATAATCTACATAGTAGCCCGTGGCTTTTTCATTAAGAATACGTCCACTTTTGTCTGTTTGTACCTTTCCCTTTATATTAAAATTTGGTGCGCTGGCGAGAATGTTTACACTATCTAGCTTTTTCCCATTATACACATAGTTATAAGCTGTTTCCGAGCCCAAACTGCCTAAAATGCGCATATATTCTTGTATAAGCTGGTTAGATTCATTAAAACTTATAACTTGGGTCATTACTGGTTCCCAGCTGTTTTCTGTCACCTCATAACTTGCAATTTTTACGTACTTTACAGGCTTGCTCAATTCAAAATCCTTATACGATTTAAGTGGCGATTCTGTATGGGTTTGTGCCACAGTTATTGTGGCAATGAGCATTAAGCATAGATTCAAGAGATTTTTCATGACTCATTTGTTTAAAACAAAAATGCCCTATCTCAAACAGTTTTGAAATAGGGCAATTGCCTTAAAGAACTGTACTTATTGTTTTGTATTTGAATGAGAACCCTGATAAGTACCTATCATTTTTCTAGCGCGTGTTTTTAAAAAATCCCTTTGTTCAAGGGTAACTGATGACATAAATTGGTGGACTTTAATCTCTCTAGGCATGCGCATCGTAACTTGAAAAGCTGCCTCTTTATCTACAGTATATAATTCTTTAAATAAGATTGCAAACATTTCTGCTCTTAACATTTCAGACATGCCTCTATCTATAAGCGACTTGTCCATATCTGCAAGGATTTGCTTCATTTTTTCTTTACCATCGGTTGCTTTACATGCAATTAAAAAGGCACTTGCTTTTTGTGACAGTGAAGTGGTTGTAGAGGTATTGGGTTTGCTGCTTGCATCTGTTTGTTCTCTTACATACGTTTGTCCTGTGTGTTTTTCTAGAGGTTGTATAGAAGGCTTGGGTTTTGAATCAAATCCCGCGAGATAGTATACTGGTTTTTCATTTATATAAATATGTGCATTACCTGCAGCATCTTTATAAAATTTGTAATCTGATTGACTCAAAAATTTTCCGTTTACAAAAGGTGGGATGGCTCCTGTTTCGGTTATTTTAAGTAGATCATTATTTGCCGTGGTACCTGCAGCTACATAAAAGACTCCCACGGGCTTGACCTTATCTACTATGGCAGATTTCTTCAATTGAGGAAAATATACCAGCATCTTCCCTTCTAGTATGGTGGACGACACATATCCCTTATCCTGTTTCAATCCTATACCATCCAGATAAAAGTAGGAAACCTGCCCATCTATATACTCAACAACGATGTCCATGACCTCACTAATTTTTGTAGTGGGGTGATCGATACCATCCTTCATCTCCCTAAAGCCATATAGCGCATAAATATCCTGATCATATCCAATTAAGAGATTATCCCCTTTTGCAGTCATCTCAAAATAAAGCGGTTGTTGTACCAATTGATTGTTTTGAACGGTATTGTATTCCGACCCATTTTTTCTTCTTACAAATAGCGCAATATTACTATCATGCTCAGGTAGGTTTTCAACAGGTGCAGCACCTTCATTAATCTGCTCTCCTGCATAAGGTCTTGCCTCAAAGATCTGGTCACCTATTTCCTTTTCATAGCCGGTAAGCACCAGTATGGGCTTTCCATAATAATTCATCACTTTCTCACCTTTAACAGTATTTGAAAAATCAACATAGCGATAGTCTGGAGTCTTGCCATTCAAGAAAATCGAAACCGTCTTTTTTTCTAAATTACGTCCATAGAATGAATGGTTACCCGTTTTTTTTATCGCGGGAGTAAAAGAATCTTTAGACTTCTGATAGTCTTTTATGAGGTAATGTATTTGGGAGACGGTATCTACAACGTAATAATCATCGCCTAATCTGTTATGACTGGCGTTTTTTACAACATCCCCACGATCCAGCAGCACCATCAGTTTGTCTTTGTATTGGAATAACGCTTCGTGACCCTGGGTTAATATTCTAGCAGTTCCTTTTCCTGTGTTGCTGCGGTCTGTTGTATAGGCTTTGACAGCTCTTAAATATGTTTTTCCTGCATCTAAATAATAGGCTGCGTCATAATTTAAAAGATAGGCTGGTGAAATCCCATATTTTATCCTTCGGCCCTTTATCTGTACATAGGGAGAATAAATAGGTGTTTTATCTATAACCCGAGAAGATTCCCAATCCAGTTTTTTATTTGTGAGAATCTCATTCACCTCGTGCCAGTAAATAATTTCCCTAGGTTGTATGTAGACCTTGCCATTGGCATCTATATTGGTTGTTTTTACATAGTTGCCATAGGCATCAAAATCATACGACTTGGTGCTCTTATTGTTTTGGGATTCAAAAAAGACGACTAAACCGTTTTTATAAACCAGATCTACTATTCTTGAAGTTCCATTTTCCAGAACCTCCCTTTTTACTTGCAGCTCGTCGCCTATTTTTTTATAGGAGGTTGTGGTAATTATGGACACTTTATCCTTATTGACGGCTATTTTTTGAATCACTCTTCCCATCGCGTCGTACTGGAATTCATAATTCCAGTAGGTGCCTTTCTCGCTAAGTAATCGTTTCTTGGCATCGTAGGTATAGTAGATGGTATCTTTTAACTTGCCCTGCTCGACAATCAAACCGTTCTCTGTTTTTACATAATAGGGAGACCGGTTTTTGGGATCCCATTCTTCTGGAATAGCGTTTTCACCTATCTGCTTTTTGTTTTTGTCATACCACATAAAGTCTGCATAATAGACATTACCCTTTAAATTTTTGGCTGCATAGGTGCCCTCATAAACACCCATGGGATTCTCAGGTGCATTGATCCGGTCCATAAAAACTTGTGCTTGTATCGTGTTCGCTTTCGCGAAAGCGAAAATAAAAAACAACAATTTTATATTTTTCATACCTCGCCGTTATTTAATATGTTGAGATGCACTTATTTGTGCAGTGCCGCAAATTCTTTATCTATTTCTAGACTACCTTCAACTGAAGTGTCTGTATATGAAATTTTACGCATCGTGATGCTCGTACTGTTGTAACTTGAATTTTTCTTGTTGTAAATGGCTATCCAATTTGAAGCGCTACTTCTTTTAAACTTGATATGACCTAAGCCTTTAGGGGTTTGTCTATTAAAGTAACTGGCTTGCGCTATAAGTGCCTTAAAGTTTTCTTGACCTTTTTTTAATTCATTTTTTAGCATTTCGTAATCAGCCTGGGCTGTTGCGCTGTAATATGACCAGTAAAAAGTAGGATCCTCAGGTAAATAAATAGCAATCGTTTTACCATCGCTCTTAAAACGTAATGCAGGCAACAGGTTGTCTCCATACGCCACAGTATTATAAATGGATGTGAAGCCTAGTATACTTTTATCTGTATATACAGTCTCTAGTATTTTACCGCTTTCATTATAAGATACCTGATATTTTTTGCCACCTAACAGATTTCCTTGAATAGTAAGCGTGTCCTTATTTTTTATAAGTTTAGTTGTGCCATCTGCACCAAACACAAAATCAAGTACCTCAACCTCATCTTTATTTTTAAAAACTCCTGATTTTGTGGTAAGTACCTTTAATGGCTTTTCATTTTGATAAGAAAAAAGGTGTACTGTCTTGCTCGTTACTATTTCCTTGGGTGTGTCCGTTTTTGTTTCTGTCTTGGTAGTAATGAATCCTGCTTTGTTAAAGTCGTAAACTATATGTTCTCTTTTTTTCCATACATTATCCTTATTATTCATCACATCTGTTTGCTCTTCTACCTTTATAGGTTGTTTATTGAGTGATAAATCTTGATATCTAAAAAAAGGAATTATGGGGTCTGAGAATCTACTGTATTTAATGGCATTCATGTCTTGTGCAGCAGCTATACTGGCCAATAGCATTGCAATAATGGAAAAAATGGTTTTCATAATTTTTATTTTATCCAAAGTTGCCCTATTCCCGCGACACTTGAAATAGGGCAATTGCCTAAAAAGATTAAGCCTGTAATTAAATAGTCTTGCCATTTACAACGGCAGCACGACCGTCTGTAAAACGTATAAAAGGATTCCCCTTTTCTCTTTTAGTATATTCAATCGTTTTGCCTATTTGCTCTTTTGTTACCAGCACCTTGTCGGTTTCATACATATAATATTGCTTATCTATAGGATTATAGAAATAGGTAAATTTTCCTACTTTACCTTTTAAAAAAGGGACTTCTAAATCACCTAACATAGCGATAACCATGGGTGCATAATTGCCTTGCTTAATTACCAATACTGCATCTGCCAAGTTTTGAATTTGGTCTTTATAAATAATAACACGCGATGTGTCTACAGACCCATTTGCAAGACGCTTTACCCAGGATCCTTGCGAGTCATATTCATAGCTGTAGACCTTTGTCTCGATTGTGCCCTCTTGTCGTTTCATAAGCAACCCATCGCAAAAGGTATAGGTAAATTCATTAACGTGTACCTTGTCTTTGTTAACCATTTTTTCATTGATAATTAAATCTTTACCACTTTTTTTATAGGTGTAATTTGTGGTGTATTCAAATGTAGGACTCGTGTCTATTTGTTTAATTACCCTACCTTTTGAATCGTAGGTAAAGGTGTTAGACCTATCATTTTGTTTAATTGTTAACACCCTGCCGTTTGAATCATAGGTGGTAATACCAAAATGATTTATTTAACAGTCCAATAACTCCAAAAAATATATGGATTT
>CAZQGX010000093.1:0-5451 GCA_964593255.1 uncultured Flavobacteriaceae bacterium
AAGCAGGTCTAAGAAGTGTGTATTCATGGATGCATGAAGGGCATATCGAAAAGTAACTAGATGAATACAGCTACCGTCTAAACAGGTCAATTCACAAGCAAACAATATTTGATCACCTTATATCTAGAATGATGAAACATAAACATAACGGTTATAAAGATATTATACTAAGTAGCTAAATTTACACCTCTATAAATTTACACTATCATCAAAAGTCATTGTCGAAATATAAGAAGTTGGAATATCTGAATTTTCATTATGATAATTCTCCCAACCGCCTTTTAAGTCATATCTCACTAAGTTACTTGCTTTTTGTTTTTTCTGTCAAATTCGTAAAGTGTGAAGTATAGGTTTCCGTTTTCATCTTCATCCATTGATGTAATGCACTTGCCTTTCAGAACTGTAGAGGACTTTTCAAAATTAGTAACCTGATTGTTTTCGTCAATCATTGCTGTTCCGTCATACGTACCAATCCAAATTCTATTCTTTGAGTCTCTTTTTGCAAACGAAACTCTATCGCCTGGTAAATCTTTGAATAAGTTTTTATCGATTTTAGACCATTTACCATCTTTTAGTATAGTAATTTCATATTTCGAGCAGAAAAAAAGTTCCCCTGTTTTTACCCAGCTAATTCACTAATTAAAACATTATCAAAACAATGCCGTAATTATTATTTTAAAAAGAAACCTCTTTACTAGGTTTTTTAAAACTGGAATTACTAGGTAATTCAAATATTTCTAGATAAAAATAAGGAACTGCGGCAATAAGATGATCAAATATATCTGCCATAATATACTCATAGTTTTGCCAGCGTTTATCACTACTAAAAGCATAAATTTCTAAAGGAAATCCATATTCTGATGGTGCAAGCTGTCGCACCATGATCATCATGTCTTTATTGATACCGCTGTGGTTTTCTATGTAGGTTTGCATATATTTTCTAAAAACGCCTATGTTAGTAAGGTTTCTTCCGTTAATTTGAATGGATTTGTCAATCTGCAGTGTTGCATTATGTGCGTCTATATCTGCCTGTCGGGTTTCTAAATAATCGGTTATTAAAGCAATCTTTTTTAAATCGTTGATGTGCTCTTGTGATAGATAAAAAATGCTATCCAGTTTTATGTTTACCGCACGTTTTATACGTCTACCATCAGAGTTTGTCATACCTCGCCAGTTTTTGAACGAGTCTGAGATCAGGGCATAAGTAGGTATTGTAGTTATTGTTTTATCAAAATTTTGAACCTTTACAGTAGATAAATTGATTTCTGTAACATCACCATCAGCACCGTATTTTTCAAAAGTAACCCAGTCGCCTATGCGCACCATGTCATTAATGGATACCTGTATACTTGCCACAAACCCCAAAATAGTATCTCTAAAGATCAATATAACAATGGCAGATGCTGCTCCTAGCGTGGTAATAAATTTTATAAAATCAGTACCAGATATGATGGCAAATGCAGATAGTACCCCTATGAACCAGGCTATGATCATAAAAACCTGTATGTAACTGTCTACAGGTTTGTCTTTTAAACCAGGTAAGGTTTTAAAATAATCTTTAAAAGAAGCTAATACGCTACGAGCTAGCCAAAGGGAAAGTACAATTGCATATAATAAAACCCCTTTTTCTATGATACTTCTAAAATAGGCGAAATCCTTAAATACATAAGGTATAAACTCTATAATTAGTAACAGTGGAATAATGCGAGCAACATATTTGAACACATTATTTTTAACCAGTAAATCATCAAATGATGTCTTGGTTTTTGAAGATAAATTTATAAAAAATTCAATAAGAATTTTTCTTATAACCAAGTTTATTAAGAAAGTAATTACAACAAGTGCAATAAATAAACCAGCAGCGTTTAAGTAGATCGCACTAGTAGCAGACACCCCTAGTTCTACAAAATAATCATATATTAGATTTTCTATCTTCATAAACATACTTTTAAAATAAGAACTTGAATGGGAATAGTAGGTTTTTAATAATTTGCAAAATTAGGTAACCTATTTTACAATCGGTGGGAATTTAACAAGGTTTATTATTTTGTTAAGCATTTGTTTTTCAACAGTTAAGGTGTCGTAAAGTATGTATGTTGTGACAAGTTTTTTAAAGATGATGTTTATAACAACTTTTATAAGTATTATTGTAGCCGTTTTAAGAGCTTTATAACTTAATGGATAGAAGAGATTAAAATTTAAACCTTTAAAATTATTGATCATAAAGTCTTAATTTTTAATTTTATTAAGAGTTATTCATATCTATATTAAAATCACTATTTAACATTTATATTATCGTATATTACGGCAGCTAGGTGGTGTTTAATTGCTTTTTAACGACATGGAATATCATATCTCAAAACAGCTTACAACTTTTATAAAATTATTAAATGAAAATTGCAGTATTATCGGCTAATCCCAATCTTTATTCTACACAACGTATTATAGAATCTGGTAAAAAGAAAGGACATGAAATGGTTATCATAGACCATACAAAATGTGACCTTGTTATTGAAAAAAAGAAACCCATTATCATTTACAAAGGTGAAGAAATACGCGATGTAAGTGGCGTGATACCGCGTATAGGTGCGTCGGTTACTTTTTTTGGTACTGCTGTGGTGAGACAGTTTGAAATGATGAAGGTTTTTACTGCTACAGAGTCACAAGCACTGGTGCGTTCTAGAGATAAGTTGCGCAGTCTACAAATTCTGGCTAGAGCTGGTCTTGATTTACCTAAAACTGTTTTTAGTAATTATTCTAAAGATGTGAGTAATATTGTTAAAAAAGTAGGTGGTGCTCCATTAGTTATCAAATTACTAGAAGGTACGCAAGGTCTAGGTGTTGTTTTAGCAGATAATAAAAACTCGGCAGAATCGATTCTAGAAGCATTCAATGGTTTACAAGCGCGTGTAATTGTTCAAGAATTTGTAAAAGAAGCAAAAGGTGCCGATATACGTGCTTTTATTGTAGACGGTGTGGTTGTAGGCGCGATGAAAAGACAGGGCAAAGAAGGAGAATTTAGATCAAACCTGCACAGGGGCGGTTCTGCAAATATTATTGAACTGACTGACGAAGAGGAAAATGCAGCCTTGCGAGCAGCCAAAGTAATGGGACTAGGTATTGCAGGTGTAGACATGTTACAATCTGCTAGAGGGCCATTAATTCTCGAGGTAAATTCCTCTCCTGGTCTAGAAGGTATTGAGACTGCAACTGGTAAAGACATCGCCTCGCAAATTATAAAATATGTAGAAAGAAATGCCGAGCACTAGCATTGATATTTTAGGAAAATCTGTTGCACCAGGAAAAGGTGTACAGATTTACCTAGATATTGCAAAACTACATACCCGCACAAAAATAGAGGTTCCTGTAATTATTGAAAGAGGTAAACACCAGGGGCCTACTATTTTAATAACGGGTGGCATACACGGTGATGAAATCAACGGTGTAGAAATCGTGCGACAGCTAGTATCAAAAGGTTTTCACAAACCACAACGAGGTATGGTAATTTGTATACCTGTTGTAAATATTTTTGGGTATTTAAATCAAATGCGACAGTTTCCCGACGGTCGTGATTTAAACCGTGTATTTCCTGGTTCTAAAAACGGGTCGCTTGCAAGTATTTTTGCCCATCAATTAATGAGTGAAATCGTACCTCTTGCAGATTATTGTCTAGATTTTCATACAGGTGGTGCTCACAGGTTTAATGTGCCACAAATTAGAATTAATGAAGGTGATGAAGAAAGCTTGAAACTTGCAAAAATATTTGATGCATCATTTATCATTAAGTCAAAACGTCGTGAAAAATCATATAGAGATGCAGCCATACAATTGGGCAAAAAAGTGCTTTTATTTGAAGGCGGCAAATCACTGTCTATTGATAAAACAGTAACAGATGCGGGGGTAAAAGGTGCCATCAATTTAATGCACCATCTAGAAATTAGAGATTTTAGTAAAGAGTTTGCTGCTTTACAAAAAGCAACCACATCGGTTATTGTAGATAGTTCAAAATGGGTAAGAGCTAGGTATTCTGGAATGTTCCGCAGTGGGGCATTATTGGGCAAATGGTATGAAAAAGGGGATACAATAGGAAGTATTTCAGATCCATTTGGATTTTTTGAAAAGTATGTAAAAGCCCCTGTTAGTGGCTATATTATTTGCATCAATCAGGCACCTATTGTTAATAAAGGCGATGCTGTAATACACATTTCTATAGGATAGTTGTGATATGTCTAATTTGTGAATAATGCTTTTTAATATGTCGCTTTCGCAAAAGCGAACTACCTATCCAACTTATCTGTAATAAAATCGCTTTAAGAATATTCAAGAATAGTTAAAAAATAGATTTGATCATTAGAGGAAGGCTTGATAATAGTTTTAAGTTAATCAATATTTTAAACGTTAATATATTTAAAAATAATTAACGATTTTGTTGTATTTGCTAGGTAATTCTAATTATTATAATTCTATCAAAATTGAATATCGTAAAATCTTCTATAATTCGTTTTTCATTAGCTTTTATTATACTTTTTACAAGTGTTTGTTATACTTAAACCTTAAACAGAAACAGGAGAAATTTTCTTATCTTTTGCAGTACTGGTTTTAACTTTTTCCATTTGCAAGAAAATAGCTAGTTTTTACTTAAATGTTATAAAGTCTAAATTACTTCATAGTGACCATTCTTTAAAGAATCTATATTTTTACGATTAAAATTTTATTATGAAAAAATTACTGCTATTGTTGTCTTTACTGCTTGTTGCTTGTTTTAACACTGATAAAGAAAAATCACCAAAGGAATTAGAAACAGAAAAAGTGACAACTTTTTATTTTATACGTCATGCAGAAAAAGCAACAGATCAAGGAAAAGATCCAGAATTAACCACACAGGGTAATGAAAGAGCGCAACAATGGGTTAATTATTTTTTCTTAAAAGAGGTGGATCACGTGATCTCTTCAGATTTTAAAAGAACAAAAGCAACAGCAGCACCACTAGCAAAAGCAAAAAAGTTACCTGTAGAAATATATGATGTTAATCAAGTAGATGGAAAATCACTTTTGAATACTTATAGAGGTAAATCTGTAGTACTGTTTGGCCATAGTAATACCATTAATACCTATGCAAACGCACTTCAAAACGATAGCATTTATAAAGAATTGAATGAAAAGGATTACAATCATTTTTTTGTGGTAAGGGTTGATAGTGAAGGCAACTCTAATGCGGTAAAGGAATTTATGTATATTGAAGAATAATCGCTTAAAGTTCTTTTTATAATCGTCCTGATAGGCTAAAAGAGTGGACCGCTGTGCATTAAGAAAATAGAATATTGACCTATAATAGTAAGGAAAATAAATATTAAAATATGCTGAATTAGTTAGCGCTTATGACTTATTAAAAAAAATAATTGAATATCCGTAATTACGCCTAAATTTTGTATATTGTGTTGAAATATAATA
>CAZQGX010000094.1:0-5348 GCA_964593255.1 uncultured Flavobacteriaceae bacterium
ACTGATAGTTGCGGCAATAAATTCAAATTAGGTGTGAAAACGGATATTCAAAAAAGGAATCTTAAATAAGGTGAAAATACACCCGAAATTAATCAAAGACATTAAAAAACCAGGCGCCTAAAATCGAAAACACCAAAGTTGCCTGCATAAAAAACAATGCTACTTTTTTACCTGTTGTGTCGCTTCCTATTTGGTGCAATTTATAATAAAGAAAAATCAAAAAGAAAAAAGCAGGTAAAGAGAGAACAATGTTAAAATAATACAGCCACAACATGCTGGTTACCGATGTATAAGCACCAATAACTATGGCAAGAAGAAAGTAAAGGTAATACAGCTTTGTTTTATCTTTATAAGCATATCTTGCAAGCAATTCTATACATAAACCAGCAAACATTGCCAAAACCCATGTATATAGAGACATAGAAAAAGCTTGTTGCAAATTAGACTGTGAAGCATACAGCATGACATACATGACCTGAATTATTTAAGATACCTTAAGTCAAAGGTAGTGTTGCAACGGCTGGCACAAATAGGGCAAATGCCTTAAATAACACCGCGGTTATAAAACAAATAACTGTGCCCGTGAGGTGTTCGCTTTTGCGAAAGCGTAAAACAATACCTTACATAGTACGCATTTCATAGCTTAAAATTTGCTATAAACATGATGTAAAGCGGCTGATATTTGATTTAAGCAAATGCTATAAAACTAAAGAAATAAAACCCTTAATTTTTCACTTAAAAAGTGTAGTTAAAGCTTACTAGATAACGAGCACCTGCAACATTTGTTCTTGAGGTTGTATTATAATTAACCCCTATATCCTGATTTTCTATAAACCTCTCATTGAAGATATTCAGAATCGAAAATTCTAGATAATATGGTTTTTTTAATGGCGTAAACTCAACTCTTACATCTGCTAAATGATACCAGCCGTCGTTCCCAAGATTTTCAAAACTGCTATTTGAAATAATGTTCCAATTTTTAAATTGATAGTTCAACCAAATACCAGCGGCACTCAATTTATTTTTTTGAGAGATGGAAACCAGGTCTACCAATTGGTTTGTTTGTTTATAATATAAGCTGGCATAAAGTTTCTTGTTGAATCTTTTCTTGAATTCCAATTGTTGATTAAAACTTTGAACTGTTAATGGCTGAATCAAGTCCCTAGACAAAGAAGTAAATAAGCCTTGACGACTATAAACCAATTGGTATTGTAAATTGCCTTTTAAAAATTTGATAAACTTAGTCACTTGCGTGTTTGCCGTTGTATTGTTTACCGTTTTGGACAAAACTATAGTTTCATTCAAAGTTTGGTCTGTATCGATATCAAAGGCATTAATTTCTACTTTATCATTTACATTGTGCTGCAGGCCCAAAGTAAAACTGGTAAACAATGAATTATAGCTATATTGATAAGAAAAACTGAAATTAGATGCAACTTCGTTCTGATAAGATCTAATGATAAAGGCATCTACATCGCTTCTTAGCGGGTTGGTAAAACGATATGAATTTGCAAGCCAGTCGTTTGTTAGCGACAATTGCACCGTATGATTACTGCGTAAACTTAACTTGTTATAAGCAATCCTGGCATAGGGTAAAAGTTGATTATTTGCATAAATATCTTTAACAAAAAAGTAATCTAAGCCCCCAGCATATTGAAACTTATTTTTTAATTTAATGTATTCACCATAAACAAAACTGCGGTTATGAAAAAGATGCTCGTTATTTTGAGAAAGAAATGTGTTTTGATTTTGATTGAAAAGAATGTTATTTTTTGCGTGGTGGAGTGCATAATTTTGGACATTTGAAAGACCTAATAAAGCGCTTTTACTTACTAAAAAAGGATGTGTAACTTCCGTTGATACGTAAACAGTTGATGTATTATTTTTTTGAAATTGATTTGCAGCTACAGATGAGAATGAAGATAGGTTTTGCCCTACCCATTTCATTGTTCCTTTTGCCTCGGTAATCAAACTGTCGCTGCGTTTAAATTGGTAAGTACTTGAGATATTAAAAAAAACCTCTTTATTGATTCGTTGAAAATTTTGAATAGAACCGTTCAAATCTAACGATTGCTCATTATCATTATGTCGATTTGAAAAAACAATTTCATTGAAAAAAAAATGTTTACCCATTGTGTAAGTGTGTTGCAAACCCCCTTCTAAATGTCTCGATTTTATAGACTTATTAGAAATAATCAACCTTTCTAAACTTCCATCGTTATCAAATAATATAGAGGAAGCTGTGTTTGTTTGTATGGTTTTCTCCCAATAATTACGAGCTTTTACAAGTAATTCATGCTTATTATCCTTACCCAGTGTAAGTCTTGTATTATTGTTTATCGAAAAGGAGCTATTCAAACTGAGTAAATAGTCATCAAGACTGCTGCCTAGATAAGACAAATCAGGTAATTTATAGTGGTTTATAATTGAATTCTGATTAGCTTGTATGCTCGAGGTTTGAAAAAATCTAGCTTGGGATTTTCCTAAATTATTGAAACCTAAATCTAGATAGCTTGCTTTACTATTATGAATTAAAAAATAGTTCAAATCTAATGCGATAAAGTCTTTTTGACCTTTGACCGCTGTCCCATTTAAAGATTGAACGACTGGCTTAACAAAATTAATGTCTATCGCTGTATTATAAGCTTCACCTTTCTTAAAACCAGAATTATCGCTATATTTTTCTATAAATTTTAACTTAATCATCTCTTCAGGGCTTAAAGAATTAACCGCTTTTTGATAATCACGATCAAATAATTTAGCCCCATTGACAAGAACATCTGTGATAGGTTTACCTCGGTAAGTTATATTACCATCGTTTGAAACATTTACACCAAGTAATTTTCTTAACACATCAGTGAAGCGTTTATCTTGTGCTGTTTTATACCGTTCTAGTTCAACAATGGTGGTATCGCCAGATTTGGTAATACTTTGTTTTGCAGCCAGCTGTATAGTATCTAAATCTTCTATACTAGATTTTAAGGTAATCATAAGGGTGTCATTTTTTTGCCTATCCCAAGAAACAGTTTTTGTGATAAAACCTAGATATGACACCACTAATGTGAATTTCTCTTTACTATTAGGCAAAATTAAAGTGCCATTTTGATCAGTAGATTCGATAGAAACCAAAGAGCCATCTAACTTATTAACCACTATTTTAGCCCCCTCCAAGACATTGCCATATTCTGAAATAACCTGAATTTGCTGTGAATAGACAGATACCGCAAAAAGTAAAAAGCAGTAATTACAAATCTGTTTGAACAGCGCATTCATTTAATCAATATAATCTGGATGCATAATTTCAATTTCCCTAAAAGGCATAGACAAGGAAGAACCTGGATCTTCTGATTCAAACCTTGCTTTAACATTTGTAATAAAAGTACTAAGTTTTTTGACGTACTCTTTATAAGATAATGGCTTTTCAAAAACAGGCAACGTAGTCGCTACTTCATAATCTATATTTCTATTCACATAAGTTGCTTGAATACTTACTACACCTTCTGTATCTTCTACACTCAAAATCAATCCAGGAAGTCCCATAAATTTAAATGGACCGTCTCTTATAGGAATTTCTGTGGTGTAATAAAGTTCAAAATATCTACCCCGCCACCTTACAAATGCCTGCTTGCAGTCATACCCCAGTATTTGTTTTACTTTAGAACCTAATTTATAATCAAATTTTACGGTATCTATTATACTAGGAATATTGTTGCTCCAAATTGCTCTTCTATACTTAACTGCACCAGTTTTTAAATCCTTTAAATACCTAAGAATGTCCACAGAACCTGCTTTAGTATGACCATCTCCATTATAACTGTTTGCCAACACTGTGTCGATAGACCTCAAATAATAGGCACTTTGCTTTCCATTTGTAATTAATTTAGTTTTGAATGCATGATAACTACCACCGTCTTTGGCGGGATCATTTACTATTTCTAAATAAAGTACTTCAGTATTTTGAGCTTTAGTAAATGACAAAGTTATAAAAGCTATAAAAGCTATAAGATAAGAAAGTTTCATAAACAAAATTTAAAATCCTATGAGAATTGCCATAACTGTTCTTTGCACAGCAGCACTAGCTTTATCGCATGCAGTTTTATACGCTTCGTTTGAAGTTCCTATGGCACATTCGGTTCTTGATAGCGACACATAGCCGTCTTGATCTTGTTCACCTACAGTTTGAGTAACAGTACAACATTGCGAGCCACCGTCAAAAATATCATTTTGTAAGTTTGATTCATGGGAATGGATTGCAAAAATAAAAGAAGCTAATATTATAATTGTTTTCATGTTTAAAAATTTATGTTGTTAAAAAATTAGTATGCGGCCAAAAGTGTTGCAAGTCTAGCAGCTCGGAAAGCCGCTTGGTGGCATGCTTGCCTTATATCAGAATCACGTGGCGGTGAAGTTGTATAACATGAAGTAACTGTGACGCTGGAATAACCACTCTCACCAGGAGTCCCCTCGGTTCTTGTAGCGTCACAACATGCAATAAACTCACTAACTAAAGTAGCTTCATTTTTGCCTTTAAAGCTCTCTGCAAGAGATACATTCAAAGTAAATAAGACGATGGAAATTAAAAAGATTAGTTTTTTCGTTTAGTTATTATTTTAAATTGATAAGCAACATTAAAAAAAAAAGCTTGCCTCACAACAAAAATGCAAGAAAATTCAAATAATCCAGCAATTATTTAAAACCTGATGTAAATAAAAAAAACGTCAAAAAAAAAGAAAAAAAAGGGTTTCATTACTGCAATCTATTGCCAAGCGTATACCCAAACCGCCACGGTGCAGCAAGTGCAAATAATAACAAATAAAAAGCAATAAGCAGGTACTGCGAGTACAACAAGAAAATAAAGATAATACAGCTTTGTTGTATCTTTATAAGACTATCTTGCAAGCAATTCTATACATAAACCAGTAAACATTGCAATAACCTATGTATATATTGACATTTAAAGTGCTTGCTGTAAATTAGGATTTAGGAAAGTAAAGTCAAAAATTCCTTGCGTGGTTTGCATTAATCTACAAAAATTTAATACAAAGGTACCATGCCAAAACAACCCGTTTTATAGGTATTTACCTTAAATTAAACCACTTGTGCTTGTAACAATTTATCTTTGATTGAATTACAAGTAAATTGAACAACCCATGATTTAATTGATTATAAATTTATGCCTTGTCAAACAACCAGATCAATCAGGTTTTATAACACACTACACTACTAAGTTATTTAAAACATGAATATCTTTATGATATTGAAACTTTGCAAATTTCCCCCAATTACAGCTGCTTATCGTTTTAATGCAAAATGTCCTTTAAAGTTACGACCATCGGCTAGTTCTACTA
>CAZQGX010000095.1:0-5298 GCA_964593255.1 uncultured Flavobacteriaceae bacterium
TAAACATACTGGTTATAAAGATATTATACTAAGTAGCTAAATTTACACCTCTAACTCTATTTATGCTTAGTTTATTACATGTATTACTAGAATTTCCATTGAATATCATCACCATAAAACGTACATTTTTACATGGTACTTCTTTTTTGAAAAGAACACTCAATATCAAATAAATGATTTTAAAGCTGCTTCTTTCCAGTATTGCCTAGCTTAAAAATTAGAACGCTTTGCTCTGTTAGCCTATAGTGTAAAGATTTGACTTTTAAAATAAATGTAACCTAACTGTGTTGGATATTTGTAGCAATTATTTGTATGTAAGGATTTGATAAATTAAATAATAGGAAAAATATGAGGTTTAATGAAACCCTATGAATCAAAAAAACCTTAGTGAAAATAAATTCAGTAAGGTTTTTATTATTTTTTTTAAAATTAAAAACTGTAGCTTAGATTTTTTTTTTAAAAATTTAAACTACTTGATGCTGTATGCTGCGGCTTTTACCTCGTCAACTACTCCTATTTCGGCAAGGTACCGCTCTGCATCTAGCGCTGCCATACAACCTGTGCCCGCAGCAGTAATTGCCTGTCTATAAACCTTGTCTTGCACATCACCACAAGCAAAAACACCTGGCAAATTGGTTTTTGTAGATCCCAGAATCGTTTTTAAATAACCTTCCTTATCCATGTCTAGCTGGTCTTTAAAAATATCTGTGTTGGGTTTGTGACCTATAGCAATAAACAACCCTGTAATTGCAATTTCATGCTTTTCATGAGTTTTATTATTTACAATACGTAAACCTTCTACCACGGTATCGCCTAGTACTTCATCTACCTCAGAATTGTACAACACATTAATATTTTTTAATCCATGTACCCTGTGTTGCATGGCTTTAGAGGCTCTCATGTAGTCTTTACGCACCAGCATGGTAACACTTTTACATATATTTGATAGGTAAGAAGCTTCTTCTGCAGCAGTATCACCAGCGCCTACAATGGCGACATCTTGATTTTTATAGAAAAAACCATCACAAACTGCACAAGCACTTACACCGCCACCGCGCAGCTTTTGCTCGCTAGGAATATTTAAATATTTGGCACTAGCACCAGTAGAGATAATAACTGTATTTGCCTCGATTTTAGTCTTACCATCTACAACCGCAGTGTGAATACCTCCTACTTCTTTAGATAGATGCACTTCAGTAATCATACCTATACGCACCTGTGTACCAAAACGCTCGGCTTGTTTTTGTAAATCTACCATCATGGCAGGTCCATCTATACCATTAGGATAACCAGGAAAGTTATCTACCTCGGTAGTCGTGGTAAGTTGCCCTCCTGGCTCCATTCCTGTATACACTACTGGTTTCATATCTGCACGAGCCGCATAAATTGCTGCGGTATATCCAGCGGGACCTGAACCTATTATCAAACATTTTACTCTTTCTATATTTTCTGACATGACTCTTTAATTATATATGCAAATATATAAGTAACTAAAAAGAAGACCGCAATCTATCCATCACTATTTGTTATGTATTTATTGACGTTTACCATTGCAAGCGATTACCTTTGAATCATGGCGCAAGTTTATATCAATCCAATAACTAGAGAAAAGGCCACCATTATCTCAACAAGTAAAGAAACCGATGGTGCATACACTTTAATAGAAGTAGAATTACAGGCTAATGGAGGTAACCCCATACATTTTCATAAGGGATTTACAGAAGATTTTTATCCACAACAAGGTGTTCTAGGAGTTCATTACATGGGAAAAGAGCTTTTTTTAAAACCTAACGCTAATTTTAAAGTTCCTTTATTAAAAGCACATCGGTTTTATAATCCTAGCGACCACACCATTGTTTTTAGAGCAAAATTAGAACCAGGGCAACCTGGATTTGAAAATTTTATGGCAGTGCTTTTTGGGCTAGTAAGGGACGGTAAAACCTTTGGCAAGAATCAAATACCCTTTAATCCATTTCACGCCATTTTATTATTACATTGGGGCGATACACACGTGCCCCATTTTCTATTTACACTTATTGCCCCCTTGATGCCAGTTTTGGTTACGCTTTCGCGAAAGCTAGGATATGAAAAGCGTCTTCTACAAAAATATAAATCGGTTTAAATCATATTTGCAACTCAATTTACAAATTCGTAACATTACCGTTCAACAATAAACGCCTATGGAAGATCAACAAACCTACCAAGAGAAAATACATAAAAATAAAGAACTGAACATTTGGGAAGCGTTGATCCCTGTTATTGCGCTTGTCGCCATGCTGGCACTTAATGTTTTTATATATGGCGACGATTCACTGGGTGGGTCTAATCAATTTATACTGCTACTAGGTGCTACCGTTGCTGGAATAGTAGGCTTTTTTAATAAAGTTTCTTATGAAACCATGATTGAAGAGGTAGCGCAAAATTTAAAATCGACTACTGGTGCTATTTTAATCCTTTTAATGGTAGGTGCACTAGCTGGCACCTGGTTGATTAGTGGTATCATCCCCACCATGATTTATTACGGTCTTGATATTTTAAACCCCTCTATATTTCTGGCAGCGTGTGTCATTATATGTGCCGTAATATCTGTCGCCACAGGTAGCAGCTGGACCACTAGTGCCACAGTGGGAATTGCCCTGATAGGCATTGCTGGCGCCCTAGATATTAATGCTGGCATGACAGCAGGCGCGGTGTTGAGTGGCGCTTATTTTGGCGATAAATTAAGCCCATTAAGTGATACTACAAATCTAGCACCAGCCATGGCAGGAACCGACCTTTTTACCCATATCAAGTACATGACCTTTACCACCGTTCCTACTGTTGTAGTGACCTTAATTATTTTTATTATTATTGGTTTTAGTATTGAAACTACAGGCCTGGCAGATGTTTCTCAATACCAAACAGCCATTGATGCTACTTTTAATACCTCGCCTATTCTTTTTTTAGTTCCTGTTACAGTTATTGCCATGATTATTAAAAAAGTATCCCCTTTAATTGCATTATTAATAGGCACATTGCTAGCTGGGGTTTTTGCTTTAATTTTTCAGCCAGAATTGGTACTCGCAGTTTCTGGATTAAAAGAATGGAATGCAACTGCTATGTACAAAGGCGTTATGAATGCCATAACCGTAAAAACTGCCGTAATTCCCGTTACAGACAATGCAGAAATTGCTGAGAAACTAGCTGGTCTTTTTGAAGGTAAAGGAATGGAATCCATGCTAGGCACCATATGGCTGATTATATGCGCGATGGTATTTGGCGGCATTATGGATGCCATAGGCGCCTTGTCTCGCATAAGTGGGGCGTTACTACATTTATTTGATTCAGTTTTTGGGTTATTTGCCAGTACGGTAGTAAGCTGTCTAGCTATAAATATTACAGCAAGCGATCAATATCTTGCGATTGTCGTACCCGGTAAAATGTATGCCAAAGCCTATCAACAAAAAGGTCTTGCACCAGAAAATTTATCTAGAACCCTTGAAGATTCTGGTACTGTAACCAGTGCATTAATACCATGGAATACCTGTGGGGCTTATCAAAGCACCACCCTAGGTGTAGATGTTAAAGATTATTTTATATATGCCATATTCAACTGGTTATCCCCATTTATGACCCTTTTATTTGCAGCATTTAAAATTAAGATCAGGCAATTAAAAAGTAAATACCAATAGCAAAAAAAAGGTAAAAGCCTTGTTTAATCCTTAATCTTTTTATTAAAATATCTTTAGCATCAAAAACTTTTAAATCATAACTATTATTCCTAAAGTTAAAACTACACGATAAAGACGTGGAACGCATGCAGTTGCATGTGGGCATTACTATAAGCATGATTTCATTATTAAACAATTGTATAAAAGTTACCAACCTAATGTTTAATTTTTTCAAGGTATCAACAAAAGCTACATGTACAGTTCTAATAGTGTACGTTTATTTTTAAAAAGTAGTTGTGAGGCAGCCCAAATCACTAAACCAGTAACACCACATACCTTGCGACACAGTTATGCGACACATATGGTGAATGATGAAGCTAGCATTGCGCATATAAAACGATTAATTAGGACATTCTAGACTAGAAACGACCATGTTATATGCGCATATAGCCAATACAGACTTAATGAAAATAGAAAACCCGCTGGACGTAATCGTGGGTAGATATAAGGCATTGGAAAAAATCAACAAAAACATTCACATATCCCGTGAGAATTAGCGGATATGTATTATTTTTAAGTACATATAACGAGTTGTGCTATATCATAAAATAACATTGAGGTTTAAAAATCAACATTCTAAGGACTAACCAATCCTAAAAGGAGGAAGTTGCGAAATCACCTTTGCAAATAAAAAATGCAACAGAAATATTGAGATTAAAATTAAACATATGGATAACTGTTTCAAAAATAAGTCTAGCCTATCAGTCTTTTAATAATAAAAGTGAGATTGATAATTAATAATTATAATCATGAAAAAAATAGTTGAATTAACAGCTATATTATTAATTTTAGTAATAACAGGATGTTCAAGTGATAATGAAGAACAACAGGCTCTTACTAAAAGCTATTCTTTAACTTCACCAAAAGGAATTAAGATTGCAGATAATGAACAGGATTTATTGACAAAACTTGGTATTTCATTGAAAAAAGGTAGCAACGAATTTTTAATCGAAGACATACAATATTTTGAACGAGATAATCATTCTTATACCGCAGTAAGTGCATATGTGAATTCGGAGTTTAATTCTGTATTCCTAATAAATGAAATTCCTGAGGGGAAAATTATTCTTCAGGACGAACATTCATTACGAATAGTAGACAAAGGATCAAAAGAAAATATTGATGGAGATATTTTAAATTTTGAACAAAAAAACTTTGCTTCGCTTGAGCCAGGTACTGGCGTTGGCAGATGTTTTAATGGAGACTGTTGTAAATGGGAAGAAGTTGTCACAGGTTCGGAATTTAATTGTGGCTGTCCAAGTCCTGCTAAAAGTATAATTACAACAACTTCAGATGGATGTAAAGCGGAGATACTTTAACCAAAATATAGAATATACCGAAATTGACATGGCATTATAACTAAGCATATGGCGTGCCTATAGGCCAGCGCTATATGCTCTGTTGACTGATCCCGGATACTAGATAAGGGGGAAATTGAGGATTAGGCACTTGCCTTGGCAGAAGGACAACTCTTTTTTAGCGCTGTTTTTCTTTTTTATTAAAAGGTAACATTTCAAAAATACCCAATAGTTTCATTTGATTTTTTGGGATATTCTTTTCAACCTAGAACAGCTTATTCTAAGAAAAG
>CAZQGX010000096.1:0-5167 GCA_964593255.1 uncultured Flavobacteriaceae bacterium
TATTATTGGAACTGTCGTCGCATAATCTATAGGTAGCTACTGGATTTGCAATAGGTGGTGTATTGATACAACGCTCAAAGTTTGTAGTATCATAACAGTTTGCATTTACTACAGATTGGATACGAGCATAAAAGCGCTCGCACCTTACTTGGTTAGTATAATTAGCAGGTAAGGCATTAGTTGCCGCATCAGCATCTGCCTGACTAGCATAATAGGTAATTGTAAATAAATTTGGGTCTTGCGCACCTATAACAGCAGCGTTATTTTGTGATAAATCATTATTAATAATATCGCAAGAGTTGACATCGGGCACCAGATTTGCAGTAGGGGTAGCTCCCACCCTAACTGTAAAATCTTCTTGAATGATGTTACCACAACTATTTGTGACGTTTACCGTATAAGTTGTTGTGGTGGTAGGTGAAAATGTAGGATTTGCAATAGTAGGATCACTAACACCTGTAATTGGAGACCATAAGTAACTAGAAGCTCCATTAATAGTAGCATCTACACCTGTTATGATATCACCTGAACAGATATCCCTATCTGGAATGGTACCTACACCCTGCGCAAATGATATATATTCAAAACAAACACGTTGCAGGTTTGCGGCACCACCAGTAGAACCTGTAAATCCAAAGTAGGCAAAAACACTACCGCCAAAAACTTGATTAATTAAATCACCCGTGTAAGTAAGCCTTAAATCACAATCAAAATAAATGCTCATAGTTTGCAAGGCACCGTCCCATTCAATGCGCACTTGATGGTCTAGTCCATCTTCTATATTATTTGAAGCGGTGGTGGCAACTACAGGTCCAGCAAGATTTTGTGACGAATTATGATTATTTACCCCGCTAGAGACCATAGCAATATGATCAAATGTGGGATCGCCTAGGTTTGCATTTTGCCAGGTATCAAATTCTATCGCAAACGAGTTAAAAATATTTTCATACCCCATACCACCACCTAAGTTACCTATAACAGGATTAGGCGAATTTTTCATAACAAAAGTAAGCCCATCGGCACCGTTTACATCGTTAGTGCCCAAATATATTTGAAATTCAATCACAAAATTACCTAGCATATTGATGCGATCTGGCGACCATATAGCACCAGATTGTGTATTTTGATTTGCTGTTATCTGATAACAATCATTAGATTGTGCAATAGCGTTACCGATAAGACTGGGGCTAAATTGGGCAGCCATAAGGTGTGTTGCCATAAAAAAAATGACAATCATATTTATAAACGGTATCTTTTTAAAATCTGCACTCATTCTGTAATCTATTTAATTGAAATTCAAATATATGCTAAAAAACTGTGCGCTCTCCATAAACATAATCGTGCAGGTAAGAAAAACGCTCTGTAAGTTTCCCGTCGCTAGTGGTTATTTGTGCTCTTTTTAAAATTCCATTTTTATCATTGTTAAAAAAAGAAGGGATAACGTGTTTTACAAATTGTTCTCCAAAACCTTCACTGGCATCAAGCGGCAATTCACAGGGTAGGTTATCTACTGCCATGACTGTAATGCTATCGGGGGTTTTAAATGTTACTTCTTTTTCGCCGTGAGCGTCATATCCATAAAAAGGATCTGCAATCGTACTAGGTCTTAATGTACTAGCAATAGGACCATCTATATCGCAACTTACATCGGCAACTAAGTTTATTTTAAAATCGGGATTTTTTGCATCTTGCCTGGTAAACAAATAAGGCGCCCCATTACCATAAAAATGTCCTGTAATTAACATGTCAGTTACTTTGGCATATTTCATAAAATCGCTTTTCAGTAACCCGGGATTGTTAAAGCACTCGGTTTTTGTAGGACGATAACCATCCTTGCGCGTGTAATACTGTTGCACGTCTAGGCGGGTAAAGACCGTTTGTTTATTTTCAAAATGGCTTAACTGCAAATATTCTTTAGGTTTTAATTCTTTTATTTCTAGCGTGTTTAATATTTCTAAAATACCGCTAGCAACTTTACCACTACCCGTCATGACAATGTGTATTGCGGGCAATTTATTTTTAATCTTTTTAAGCTCCTGATTTAGCTCACTGTAATCGGCTAGATATTCTACTTTGGGCAATTCAAACAAATGGTCTCGCAGTCCCAAGGCTCTAAAACCGTTGTAAGCACCCACTATGCCCGCATACCTGCCAAAACCTATTAACCTTCCTCCATTTTTGTTGACAATAGTTTCATGGTCGTAAAGCTCTATTTTTTTGTCTAAAATAGCTCTTAACAATGCCCTGTTATAAGGTTGTTTTTTAATGGTGTGAGAAAAGAAAAAGTACTTTTTATTAGGTATCAATGCCTCTATAGGCACTTCTTTTACCCCTATCAACACCTCGGCCTCGTCAATATTTTCTTGAACTGATAAGCCTAGACAGCGGTATTGGTCATCTGTAAATATTCTTATGGTCGATGGTTCTATGATGAATTCCGCTTTCGCGAAAGCGAGATTTAAACCAACTAACTGCTGTGGAGTAAATACTACCCTTCTATCTGGCGGGGTTTTTCTTTCTTTAATAATCGCAAATTTCATAAAAAATAATTAGCTAGCAATATAAGAAAATTGATCAAAAATGAACAACATGACCGCAGGATTTATAAAAACATGATGGCATAAAACGTTGACAGATACTGCGGAAGATCCTAGTTTAAATAAAAGAAAATTTCACATCATTTTAAATCTGGTTACCTGTAGGATTTGTATATTTGCAGACTAATCGGGGTCGACTGGTTTTGACAGCGAGACCGAGTTAATTGTAAGCATGTAGAGCGCTGGGAAACAGCTCTTAAATCTCATTTTTCAACTTTTTTAAACGGCGAAGATAACTACGCCCTAGCTGCATAATCTGAATCACAGTAAGATAATGCCTCGGTCTACTAGGTAGGCAAGCAGGAAATCTCTCAGAAGCCTTGATTTACGGCGGCTGATCATGGGATTTCGTAAATGTAAATCTATCCTTATCAGGGCTTTGATGGTAAGGAGAAACTCAATTAAAGACAAGCGTTACTTTGGTAGTTTCTAACCGGTGTAACGACTGAAACCAAATGGAAACTAAACATGTAGAAAGCGGTTAAATCGCTCGTTTGGACGAGAGTTCGATTCTCTCCGACTCCACAATTAAAATTAAACCTCTTTAAATCATTGATTTAAAGAGGTTTTTACATTTCTTCAAAATTCATCAAAGTGTTGTCATTCATAGAGTTAGTAGTTCGAACTTTTTATGATTACGCAATTAAAAACTTAAGGTTTTTGGATTTTTAATTAAACGATGCTTATTAACTACATTAATATTATATTTGTATTAAATAAGCGACATAATGAACTCTAAGAAAACAATACTTCTTCCTAAACATCAAAAGATGTTTGAACAAATAGGTGAGAACATTAAACTTGCCAGGAAACGCAGAAAACTAACTACACAACAAGTAGCAGAGCGTGCTGGGATTCACAGAGCCACACTATATCGTATAGAAAAAGGCGATCCTGCCGTTTCCATAGGTTTATATTTTAATGTTTTAAGGGTCTTTAACCTTCAAGATGACTTTTTAAAATTAGCTAGTGACGACGAGTTCGGTAGAAAACTACAAGATCTTGATTTATTATAGAAGCTATGGGAACCAGTAAATTTGACATATTTGTTTTTGCAGACTGGATAGGACTGGATTCTCCTACTTTAGTTGGAGTTCTATCAGCTCATTTTGCCAAAGGTAAAAAGGCGTTCAGTTTTGAATATAATCGCGAGTGGCTTAAAAGTAAATCGCAGCACCTACTCGATCCAGATCTTGATTTTTTCTCTGGCGCTCAATACCCAACCCATAAAGAGAATTTTGGCATTTTCCTAGACAGCATGCCAGACACTTGGGGAAAAACTTTAATGAAACGCAGAGCAGCTCAAGATGCAAGAGCTAAAAGTGAAAAAGCTAAAACACTTTACGAAATAGATTATTTATTGGGCGTTTATGATCAGAGTAGAATGGGTGCTTTACGTTTTAAAACAGATTTGAATGGACCTTTTCTTGATAACGATGAGTACAATCCTACTCCACCGTGGTCTTCTTTAGGTGATTTACAAGAAGCTGTGAATCAACTAGAAAACGATAACAATAATGAGACCATTAGAAAATGGATTGCTGTTCTTATTGCACCTGGTTCTTCGTTAGGTGGCGCAAGACCTAAGGCCAATGTGTTAGACAACGATAAAAACTTATGGATTGCAAAATTCCCATCTAAAACCGATACCGTTGATAAAGCAGCGTGGGAATACCTAGCCTATACATTAGCTTTAAATGCTGGTGTAAATATGACAGATTCTAAGATTCAAAAAATCAGTGGACCGTACCATACCTTTTTAACACGCAGGTTTGACAGAGAAAACAGTAAAAGGATTCATTTTGCATCTGCTATGACTATGACCGGAAATACTGAAAACAGTATTAAAGGAACCACATCTAGTTATTTAGAAATAGTGGAATTTATTGAAAATTATGGAGTACATATCGAATCAAACCTGCACCAACTATGGCGACGCATTATTTTCAATATAGCAATATCAAATACAGATGATCATTTGCGCAATCATGGTTTTATTTTAACAGATGAAGGCTGGATTCTATCGCCAGCATACGACTTAAATCCTTCCATTCAGAAGGATGGCTTATCCCTAAATATAGACATGGATGATAACGCACTAGATTTTGAACTAGCAAAAAGTGTAGGTTCTTATTTCCGCTTACGCGAAAGCGAAATGGACACCATCATTGAGGAAGTTTCACATGCGGTCAAAAACTGGAAAACCATTGCAAAAAAAATAGGAATTAAAAATGCTGAAATAGAATTAATGTCTGGGGCTTTTAGTTATTGAAAGTTTCACATCCCAATACTAACTGATTATGAAACAATTAACTCAATATCCTCATTCAAAAAGTTCGAACTCTTTCGCTTGGAGCCCACAATCCTTCATAATCAATAGGTTATGAGGGATTTATTTTTTTAAACTACATGTGTTTTATATCTATAATCGTATAAAAATTAAACACGCTTTACATTTATATTTAATTACATATAATTACTATCTTTGTGATAGATTTATATCTAAATACATATATGGCTACTCCGTTTCGATTTGTGCCAGTAATTTCGGTATAATAGTGCCAGTAATT
>CAZQGX010000097.1:0-4796 GCA_964593255.1 uncultured Flavobacteriaceae bacterium
ATTATATTACACCACAATATACAAAATTTAGGCGTAATTACGGATATTCAATTTTAAAATATTTACATTTTGATTATAAGGTGTTTTTCTAGTATTTCTGGCGCTTAACCTCACATAATCATATTGTAACTGAACATAAAAATGATCATAAATATCATAGGCCACAGCTAGGTTTAAATTAATCCCATCGCCTGAGGCACTTTCTTGAAAATCGTTTCCTGCAAAATTTTGATCATTGATAAAAAATGCAAATATGGAATATCCCAAACCTACCATAGGATGAAGACGTGGCTGATTTTCTATATGAAAAGAAGCAAAAACTCTAGGCTGAAAGAGGACTGCGTTCCCATTAACTTCTGGACTACCATCAAATCTATTGTCGTCTCTTAAAAAAGCACCTAAATTTAATGAAGCGCCTAAATCAAATGTGTTAAATCTTGCAAACTGGTATTTAAGGCCTAGGTCTGCGACACCGTTGTACCCCTCGTCTACAAAATTATCCCCAAAAGTGAATGGAAAATTACCCTCAAGGCTCCACTTATAATGCTGACCGTAGGAAAGCATAGAAGTAAACAAAACGACAGCACACATAAGGTTTCTTAAAACAGTGTTTTTAGAAAGTCTCGTATGGGTTTTGTTCATATTGATAAGAAGCTCTTTTTTTTCCATTGATTGGCTTTTAATGACAATTAATTTGCATTTACCTTGAAATAACTTCTTCTTAACCTATGGCACCTCGATGGTATTCACAATTTTGTTTACAATATCTTCGGTAGTGTAATTTTCTGCCTCGGCTTCATAGGTGATTCCTATCCTGTGGCGCAGTACATCTAGTACTACAGCACGCACATCTTCTGGCACAACATAACCACGTCTTTTTATAAAAGCATAACATTTTGCAGCTTTGGCAAGGTTGATCGATCCACGAGGTGATGCTCCAAAGGATATCAATGGCTTTAAGTCTGCCAAATTATATTTTTCTGGGTATCTAGTAGCAAATATGATATCTAGAATATACTTCTCGATTTTCTCGTCCATGTAAACTAACTCTGCCGCGTCTTGTGCTCTTAAGATTTGCTCTACACTAATTACTGGGTTGGGCTCTGGGAAATCTTTTTTAAGATTGGCACGCATGATAAATTGTTCATCACCTATAGTGGGATAATCAATCATTGTTTTTAACATAAAACGGTCCATTTGCGCCTCAGGTAATGGATAAGTACCTTCTTGATCTACCGGGTTTTGTGTCGCCATTACTAGAAATGGTTTTTGCAATTTAAAAGTTTCATCACCTATAGTAACTTGTTTTTCTTGCATGGCTTCTAGCAGGGCACTTTGCACCTTGGCGGGTGCACGGTTGATCTCATCTGCAAGCACAAAATTGGCAAAAATAGGTCCTCTTTTAATGTTGAACTCGCCATCTTTCATGTTGTAAATAAGCGTTCCTACAACATCGGCAGGAAGCAAATCGGGTGTAAATTGAATTCTTGAAAAAGAGCCACTTACTGCTTTAGAAAGAGTGGTGATTGCAAGCGTTTTTGCCAGACCAGGAACACCTTCTAGTAAGATGTGACCCCTGCCCAAAAGACCTATAAGCAGGCGCTCTACCATGTATTGCTGTCCTACAATTACCTTATTCATTTCATTTACAAGCAATTCTACAAACTGGCTTTCTTGCGCTACTTTTTCATTAATACTGGCAATATCTACTGTAGTGTTATGATCCATAAAATTTTTCTTAAAAGGTGCAAAGCGAGGTGTCAGCCACCATTATGTAGGCAAAAATGCCTTATTTAAAGGCATAGGACTGTTTAAATGTCGTTAAAGTTCACCTCGTTTTTATAGCTCCCAAAGTTACAAAAGCATAGTTCTTCACCCAGCAATACGCATTATTTTAATGTTATTGATTGTTAACGATTATATTGTTTAATTCCAATCAAAACCTATGAAAATTAACTGCGGGGGATAATTTTTGTTACGCTTTTGCAAAAACGCAATTTGTAAAATATCAATCCTCTAACAGTAGTTTAATTTGAAATTAGGATCGCTATAAACATATAGTTTTTAAAATAGAAAAAAGTAACTTTAAAGTTAAAGGGAAAATAACATAAATAATCAGCTAGTAACTTTTCCCTATTTTTGTGCAAATATTTAAAATGAAAACAGTACTGATTACTGGTGCAACTAGCGGCATAGGGCTTGCCACGGCACATACCCTCGCGGCGCATAATTTTGCACTTGTGCTGTGTGGTCGTAACACAGAAAAACTAGCACAATTAAAAGAAGAACTATCAAAACAAGTTCCTGTAACCACATTAAATTTTGATGTGCGAGATCAAAAAACGGTGTCAAAGGAAATCGACAGCCTTACTACTGCACCATTTGACAAGATAGATATTTTAATCAATAATGCGGGTAATGCCCATGGTCTAGATCCTATTGATAAAGGAAGTCTTGCAGACTGGGATGCCATGATTGACATCAATGTAAAAGGTTTATTATATGTGAGCCATGCCATCATCCCACAAATGCGCAAGCGTAAAAGCGGTCAAATTATCAACATAGGTTCTACTGCAGGAAAAGAAGTGTATCCTAACGGTAATGTTTATTGCGGTTCTAAGCACGCAGTAGATGCCATAACCACAGGAATGCGCCTGGACCTAAATCCTTACCATATTAAAGTAGGCGCAATTAATCCAGGACTGGTAAAGACTAATTTTAGTGAGGTGCGTTTTAAGGGTGATACTGCTAGGGCACAAAAAGTATATGAGGGTTATAAAGCCCTGCAAGCACAAGACATTGCCGATGTTATTCTATTTGCTATCACCAGACCTAGTCACGTAAATATTGCCGACCTGACCGTGATGTGCACCGCACAAGCAAGTAGCGTGGTTTTGAATAAAGAGTAGTATCATAACTTAAAAAGCTTAGGAAAATTCAAATAAATTGAAGTAAAATAACAATACACACAATATTGGGTATAATTAATTGCTTGCTCTTGCCTACTTTTGAGAATAATTAAAAAATCCTATTTGGCATGTATTTGCAATTTTAAACGCTCAAATAGAACCTACATATAGCCCAAGCCATGATATAGCTATCATACCATTATAAAAAAACTAAACATGTTCCCATTAAAAAGAAATAGAAGATTAAGAACCAGTGCCTCAATACGCAGCCTGATAAAAGAAACCATAATCACTCCCACCGATTTTATAGTTCCCTTGTTTGTGGTAGAAGGAACTGGTATAAAAGAAGAAATTCCATCAATGCCAGAGTATTATCGCTATAGTATAGACTTACTTAAAAAAGAAGTCCAACTGCTGTGGGACATGGGACTAAAAAGCGTTTTAATTTTTGTAAAAGTACCTGATCATTTAAAAGACAATAAAGGTACAGAAGCAATAAATAAGGACGGCCTGATGCAACGTGCCATAAAAACCATAAAAGATGTTGCACCAGATATGTATGTAATGACCGATGTAGCGCTAGACCCCTATTCTAGTTATGGGCACGATGGTATTGTAGAAAATCAAAAAATTATAAACGATGCCACTTGCGAGGTACTTGCACAAATGAGTATTTCGCACGCACAAGCCGGTGCAAATATGGTCGCGCCCAGCGATATGATGGATGGTCGCATACTTTACATTAGAGAAGCGCTAGAAGATGAAGGATTTACAGACACGGGCATCATGAGTTATTCTGCAAAATATGCTAGTGCTTTTTATGGACCTTTTAGAGATGCGCTAGACAGTGCGCCTGGTTTTGGCGATAAAAAAACCTATCAAATGAACCCCGCAAACCGCATAGAAGCTATTAAAGAAACGCTAATGGACATCGACGAGGGTGCAGATATTGTCATGATAAAACCAGGACTGTGTTATCTAGATATTGTAAGAGATATTAAAAACCAGGTAGATGTGCCAGTAAGTGTCTATCAAGTAAGTGGTGAGTATGCCATGCTCAAAGCTGCGTCGGAACGTGGCTGGCTGGATCACGATGCGGTAATGATGGAACAAGTAATCGCCATAAAAAGAGCGGGTGCCGATTTGATTGCCAGTTACTTTGCAAAAGACGTTGTGAAATTGCTTAAATAAACCATCCATTTATTGTACAAAAATCCCCAAAAACCTTGAAGATAAAATGACAGCAGTTTTGATTTAACACCTAAAATATATTGTGTTTACAAACTTTTAAAACAAAAAAGCAAGCTGGTATAATCCAATCATTTAATTGTACTTATCAAAAAAGCCTAAATGCCCAAAGATTCTTATACAATAGAAGAAGCCACACGTTCCATAGAGCGATACTGCGTCTATCAAGAACGCTGTCATAAAGAGGTAGAAGATAAATTAAAAAGTATGGGTATGATACAATTAGCAATTGATGAAATCATACCACACCTTATACATCATAAATTTTTAAATGAAACTAGGTTTGCACAATCCTTTACAAGAGGTAAATTCAGTATTAAAAAGTGGGGAAGAGTTCGTATTACTAAGGAGCTTAAAATGAAAGGGTTAAACGCGCGTACCATTAAAATAGGACTTAAAGAAATCTCTGAATCTGATTATGAAATGGCTTTTGATACGCTTTCGCGAAAGCGATTACAACAACTAACAACAGAAACTAACCCCTACAAAAAACGCAAAAAACTATCTGATTACCTGTTATACCGTGGTTGGGAATCACGTCTAGTTTATGCAAAAGCGGTTGAGCTTGTTCCTTAATAAATAAGAATGGCTAAGTTCTAGGACAGATGTGTTATATTTACACTAATAAATTAGTTTTAT
>CAZQGX010000098.1:0-3101 GCA_964593255.1 uncultured Flavobacteriaceae bacterium
TAAAACTAATTTATTAGTGTAAATATAACACATCTGTCCTAGAACTTAGCCATTGTGTATTATGAAGCTATGGTGAGATAAGCTAGAAAAGCTTGTGCATAGTTGTATTCAAAAATAGTCTGGTAATATTCTAGTTCTTTTTGTGCTACCTGACTTTCGGCTTGCAGCAGGTCTGTAGTTTTTTCTAAACCTTCTATAAATCTATTGGTACGTATACGCAAAGATTCTTCAGATTGTGATAATGCTAGCGCTGTGAGTTTTAATTTGTTTTGGGCATCGGTAAGCATGCGTTGTGCTTTTTGCAGTTCTAGTTTACTTTGTGATACATATTGTTCATATTCTAGTTGTGACTTTTCAAAACTTGCTTTACTTTTTTGCACCTGACTGATGCGCTGTGAACCTTTAAAAATATCCCAGCTTAATTGCGCTCCTACCACATAACCAGTTGCACTGGCCTGAAATAGGTTTTCATCATATAATTCATAACTACCAAAGGCATTTAATTTAGGTAAAAATGCCATTTGATCGGCTTTGGTTGCAGCTTTATAAGCATTTGTTGCCAGTTGCATTGCTTTAACATCGGCGCGATTTTCATTAAAACTATTTTCTTTAACTGTGATAGTTTGTAGGGTGAGGCTGTCGCTAGGTTCATATAAAATGAAATCCTCATCATTCATTAAAAAAGAAAGGTAGTTTGATGCATTTAGTACATTGCTTTTTGCAGATTGCAATTGGTTTTGTACCTCGGTAACACGCACTTCTACATTCAACAAATCTGCACGCTGCAAATAGCCTTGTTTCATTTTGTTTTGTGCGAGTTGCAAATTTGCTTGTGCGGCCTGTTGTGCTTTTTCTAGCACTGCTACACCTTTATAAGCAAGTTGTAATTGCATGTATGCTTTTTCTATCTCAAACGTTAGGTATTCTTTTGTGCGCTGGCTTTTAAATGACAACGCCTGCATGGTGGCTTGTGCTGCTTTACGTTTAAAGATGCCATCTACATTAATTAAAGGTTGCTCTACCTGTAAGACTGTAGCAAAGTTTTGAACACGATCTGGATTGTTCAATAAATCTGGATTAAAATCACTTGCAGTAAGAATGCCTTGATTTAATTTAGACCCAAAAGCCATTAACGGATTAGTTGTCACAACACCTGTATGACTTGCGGTTATATTAGGTAAAAAAATTGCTTTGGTTTTATCAAAATCGGCTTTAGCCTCTAGAAACTCTTGTTCAGAAATTTTTATGGCGTTGTTATTTTTACTTACCATTAATGCTACAGCTTCTTTTGAAATAAGAGTTGTTTGTTGTGCATGGGCTATTGGTACGATTGTAAAACCTAATAAATAAAGAAATAAGAGTTTTTTCATTTTTTTGATTTATAGTGCAAAGTTAATTTTAGTAACTAGAGAATTGTGTGACCTAGGTAACACAGCTATAAAAATGGGAGAATTTTCACTTTTTAAATAGGTTTTAAAGAAGTTGACTTAATTTTGTCAATATGGATTCACTCACACAAATTGTACTAGGCGCCGCGGTAGGAGAAGTAGTTTTGGGTAAAAAAATTGGTAACAAAGCGATGCTTTATGGTGCAATAGCGGGTACTATTCCAGATCTAGATGTGGTAACTTCATACTTTACAGATACTGTTACCGCTATTTCATGGCACAGGGGATTTACACATTCTATATTATTTTCAGTTGTATTTGCGCCCATCTTTGGATGGTTAGTGTCTCGCTATGAATGTTATAAAGATTTTAAAGGCTGGTCTTGGTTGTTTTTTTGGGCATTGATTACCCATCCTATTCTAGATGCCCACACCACATGGGGTACGCAATTATTCTGGCCACTTGATGTAAGACTTGCTTTTAAAACCATTTTTGTGATCGACCCGCTTTACACGCTTCCTTTTATGGTTTTTTTAGTACTTGCCATGCGACAAAAGCGATCTGCAAACAAGCGACGTTTTTTTAATACAATGGGTCTTGTGGTTAGTTCTGTTTATTTATCGCTTACTTTTTTATTAAAATGGAACGCGACCTATCAATTTGAAAAGGCACTTGATGAGCAACAGATTTTTTATTCTGATATGGATACCAGACCAGCGGCTTTTAATACCGTATTATGGAATGCAAATGTTGCTACCGAAAAAGAATTTTTATTAGCTGATTATTCACCTTTTGACTCGCAACCTATTTCATTTATAAGCTATCCTAAAAACCATGAATTACTGGGTAATTTATCCCAAAAAGACGCGGTAAAGCGCATGATTGCCATTACTAACGGCTGGTATACTATAACACAAAAGTTTGATGGACTGTACTTTAATGACTTGCGCTTTGGACTGTTAAGCGCAGCACCTGGCTCTCAAAATTTTGTTTTTCAATACAAAATGGATCTAGATATAAATGGTAAGGTGATTTTTACTGAGGTAGAAAAAGATACCAGTGATGGAAAAACCTTACTAATAGATCTATGGAAACGCCTTAAAGGAAATTAAAATTTACCATATATTTGGTTATTTGCTTTTATCCAGCTTGTGTTTTAATTGCTTATGTTTGGTCACTACAGCACGAGAGAGTTAAGTCAACTATTAAAAATAAATTTATTATACTGTTGATATTGATAATATTACGCTTTTGCGAAAGCGTAGACTAAACAAAATACTTTTTTAATCGATTTTAAGGTCAATTCTTAAATAAAAATAAATAACTGTCCTTATTTCATAGCTTTATATTTTTTAAATTTTGGAATAATGCTATTGATTTAAAAGAGTCTGATGTTTGTGATGGTTGGGTATTTCGCTTTCGCGAAAGCGAGATAATTTGGAAATTTTATACAAAAAAAACTTCAATATCCTTAGTTTATTAAAATCGTAAGGTGCACTGTTAGTATCTAAAAGAAGTAAAGTAGGTTGATACAATATTTTATTTTTCTGGTGGTTTTTGAACTTAAATCTAGGCAGTTAAATTTTGATCATACCAAAGGTGTGGCGCTGTATTAAGTATTTTAAGTTTTAAAGATGGAGAACGTATGATACATTGAATAAAATAGCTAAGTTCTAATTAGCATATTAAATGCTTCTTGTTTGTATTGATACC
>CAZQGX010000099.1:0-3054 GCA_964593255.1 uncultured Flavobacteriaceae bacterium
CCCATTTTGTCATAGCTATTTTCTACAATTGTTTCTTGAGATTGACCATTTATAAATCAATGTCGTTTAGTTAAGGGAAATGTCTAATTAATTTACTATATTTCGGAGGTATATAGGGGGTAACTCTAATACCACCAAAAAGAAAAATTATCGTTTAACATTTTTATATCATATCGACCATGAGCTTGAATCAGAGCAATACGTTAGCCGTTCAAAAGACGGCCGTAAGGGGGTATTCAAAAGGAATAGAAAGCTAACAATCAATAGGTTAATATTGTTTATCATGTCTTTCAAAACAGCTCTACAACGAGACTTAGATAGGTTGTATGGTAAGCTTCTAAACCAGGATTTCAATATTAGAGAAGTAACAAAAGGAGGCTTTACTCAAGCAAGGTCTAAATTAAACCCGTGGGCTTTCGTGCGACTGAACGAAGATATTTCCGATGCATTTTATTTAGAGTCACCATTTTATTATACATGGTATGGAATGCGAACTCTCGCAGTAGATGGTAGTCGTTTAGTGTTGCCCAATCATCCAAGCATTAAAGAAGAATTTGGAGTTCATGGTTTTGGACCTAATGCTGACTCACAACAGAGCTTAGCGATGTGTTCGATGCTTTATGATGTGCTAAATCAAGTAACTCTGGATGCCCAACTAGCTCCTTATGCATCTAGCGAACGTGATTTATTACTAGCCCATCTAGGAAGAGTAAAAAGGGGAGATCTATTACTATTAGACAGAGGATATCCATGCTTTTGGCTCTTGTTTTTACTCAAAGCTAAGGGAATAGAGTTTTGTGTAAGAATGAAAGAAAACTGGTGGCTATCTGTTGAAGAGTTTTTAAAAAGTGGAAAAGACCAAGAGATTGTTGAATTTACCTTGCCCAAAAAAGACCATAAAAAACTATCAGATTATCCAGAAATTGCAAACAAGACCATAAAGTGTAGACTTATAAAAGTTGAACTCGACAATGGTGAGACTGAGATACTGTGTACATCATTACTTGATGTTGAGAGTTATGATGTGAATGAATTTAAAGCTCTTTATCATCACAGGTGGAGCGAGGAAGAAGCATATAAATTGTTGAAGTCTAGAGCTGAAATGGAAAAGTTTTCAGGAAAAACAGCAAGATCTGTTCATCAAGATTTTCAGGCAAAGGTATTTTTAATGACTATATGTGCTGCCTTTGCTCATCCCATAGAAGAAAAGGTACGAGAAGAATTTAAAGCTGATAAAAACAGAAAACACCCTCAAAAAATAGACAGGACAAATGCATTTTCAACATTAATGGATTTAATTGTTCCTTTGTTTTTAAAGAAAAAAAGAAAACAATCGTTTGACTCTTTTGATGATGATTTGGTATACAATACAAGAGAAATAGTAAGACCTAAAAGAAATGTGAAAAGGAAAAAGAAACCTAAAAGACCATATTACATGAACTATAAGCCAATTTAATGCTTAACTAAACGACATTGAATTATAATTTATCAATATTGCTTAATACGTTATTAAATAGTAGTTTTGTTGATATTTAAGTATTATGATTTCACTTGGACAGACATTAAAAAAGGTGAGAGAAGCTAAAGGATTATCTCAAAAAGAGGTAGCAGGACTTATCGATATGGCACAAGCTCAATATTCTCGTATTGAGAGTGGTAAAACTGACCCTTCTTTTTCTGTGGTCGATAAAATTGCCAATGCGTTGGGGTTTTCGCTTTCTGAACTGTTTAAAGCTGATGATGTTTTTACGGACGTAAATACTTATGATAAAACCTTGATGGAAAAATTGAGGTTTCTCGATTCTCTCGATGATGACGAGAAAAAATCCATCTATACGCTTATCGATTCGCTGATTTCTAAAAAGAGGCTCAAGGACAACCTTTCCAATCTTATTGCTTCATAAAACAAAAAAAACCACTCCGAAGAGTGGTTTCTTATTTCATTACCTAAGCTTTATAAACCCTTTATTTTATTAATTTATTTATTATAAAACCAGCAATAAGGCCTATTGCTATTACAATTAAAAAACCTATCACAGTACCAGCAAAGCTATATTTATAAGTACCAATAACTAGACCTATAACTAAAAATATTAAATAAGGATAATTTTTCTTAGATGTAATCCAGTTGGTTAACTTATTCTTTTTTGTCATCTTCTAGCTTTTTAGTTGCTTCCGTTACTCCTGTTGAAGCTGCGCCCGAAGCTGCAGTAGAAGCTCCAACACCTCTTGCAGCAGCAGCTCTTGTTAGTTTATTTTCTGCACCTTTTACATCAGCTTTTGATTTGGATATTGTATTGGATTTACCTCTTTTAGCATTTTTCTGTTGATTAACACCCTCTTGTAATCTTTTACCTTTATTTGATTTCAAAAACTTACTTTCTGCAAAATCACCCGCAACTTTTCCTGCTGTTTGCCCCCCTATAACGTCAATTGCCACATCACCTAAATCAACTTCTCCATCTTTAGCAAGTTGTGTTCCTGCACTAGCCGCTGCATCTGATGCAACTTCAACAGCCAACTTACCTATTGTCCCCACTTTCTTTAATTTTGTCGCCAAACCAACACCAGTTGCTCCAGCCAATGCAGATACTCCTACAGAGGCAAAACTAAAATCATCAATTGTTTTACTATCATCAAGCGAAATTTCTACGGTTTGTATAGCAACATCAACTAGCGCTCCAACTAAAGCACCAATACACCAAGGACAATCCCCATAAGGGTCATTGTATTGAATAGGACTATTGTAAGCGTACTGATAGGGAGTCCAGCTCTCTTGAGGATTTGCATCAGCTAACGGGTCAATACTCGTAAATCTTCCTAATGCGTAATCATACATTCTAAATTTGGTCATATCAACATTAAGACCTAGATCCAATTGTCGCTCTACCTTAAAAGATTTCCCTTCTTTGCCTTGGAAATTCTTACCACTCGTTCCTTGATTGAACTTGTAATTCTGTGCTAGATTCGTTGAAGTAATCACATTATTATACCCTTTATGTTCAAGTCCAAATGGATAATAATTTTTCTCCGATATAATTTCTGAGTTTGCGT
>CAZQGX010000100.1:0-2999 GCA_964593255.1 uncultured Flavobacteriaceae bacterium
TCTAGAGGGTGCAAGTCCCTTATGCGCTGGAGTAACCCTTCGACAGGCTAGGGCATGCTACTGGAAGCATTACTAAGTCGCAAGGGTGGTAATCGTGAGCTTACATCTGAAGAAAGCGAGACTACAAAACTCGGTACTGACCCTTCGGCAAGCTCAGGATATACCAACTAGAAACGTTATACGAGGCATCGTTATATGGGTAAGCAACCACATCATTGTAACGCCCTAAGATTATCAAAAGGGTAATGATGTGGATACAGCAGGAACTGAGTAAAAGAAGATGCCATTACCTGTAGGACAGAGCGTTAAGAAATCACCCAGTGGGTCATTATAACGATCGGGGCAGGTGGCGTGCAAGGGCAACCACCAGTTGGTTAAGTACAGAAGTCAGCAGAAGTCATAGTACTTAAGGGAAACGAGGTAGGAAAAACCTATAGGTCTCACAATTAAGGAAGGACTGAAAGTAAACTTTTCTGAAATGCCAGATGGAGCATTGATTTTCGTTATTGGGTGATCCATTCCCTAGAAAATTTGTAGCCATTTGATAAAGTAGCAAATAGTTTTGATTGGTGTAAAGAGCAATCGGAAAGATGGGTTACTAACCGCTGTCTACAAGACCCGTATGTACGGTGGTGTGAGAGGCGCAGTGACGGTTATATGACCGGCACCCGTCTACTCGACTGGCAGTAGTTTATTGATATTCAGAGAAATTTTCATATATTCAGTTATTTTAGTACATTTGCAAAAGCAAAAAGTTGCTAATTTAAAACTAAAATGAAAACAGACTATAGAGCATTAGACGTTTCCTCTTTCTTTATAAAGAAAGGTGTTAGTCCGTTGAAATTACAGAAGTTACTGTATTATTCTCAGCTTTGGTTTTTTGTAAAAAATGACAAATTGTTATTTAATGACAGAATTCAAGCTTGGATATATGGTCCTGTGGTTTATAATGTTTGGGCTAATTTTAAGTTTATGAAAAGGAGTTCAATTATTCCAATTAGCAGAGCTATTGATTTAAATTTAGATGATTTAACTTCAAATCATTTAAATGATGTTTGGAAATCTTATGGTCATTTGAGTGGTTCAGATTTAGTTGATTTAACTCACAATGATTTACCTTGGAAAAACAGTAGAAAAGGACTTTTAAGTAACCAACCAAGTGATAAAGATATAATAATCAACCAATACACTACTGTTAATTTTATATTAGACTCGAATAATAGAATTCCAGTCGTGAATACTCAAAATACTTTAGGACACTATTCTAATTTTTAGAATATGGCTAAAAAAGGATTAGTGTTCCTTATGAACGAAAAACCTAAAGAAAATGATGGTTTTATTGTTCGAAAAATTTATAGATTCATTCCTGAATTTACGAATATCATTACTACAATTATTGAGTTAGATATTTACGAAAATAATATTTGCGTAATTTCATTTTATGAACAAAATAAAGGAACGGACAAAACAAAATATAGAATTCGTTCAAATATTGGTTCAGGTCATACAAGAGCAATTTTTAGAGCCTGTTTAGAAGCATACTACAAATTAAGTCAAGATTACGCTTTAGTGTTTTCAGCCTCTAATGATATCGGTAAGATTGTAGAGGATAATTCAAGATATTCCGCTTACGTACTTTTTCTTTCTATTTATTTTAAAAACTACGATAATTATATTCAACAAGGTTCTATTGCATTAAACACTTTAATGTTATATCATCAGAGTTATCAATACAAAGATGAAGCCGATTTATTCTATAAAGAGTTTGAGGAAAAAACTCAAAATAATCAAACAGAAGATAACGATTCGGATAAGCCTTAAATTCTGACTGAAATAAAATTAAGTTGCTATTTTACAATGATTTGTGTTTAGACCCAAATCTTCTGTTGTCAGTCCAAATTTATAGCTTTGTTTTTTATTTCTTTTTGATAAACCTAATTTTCTTTTTTGATCTAAGTATAAATATCCATCTGGGTTTTGATATTGAATACCTTTGACTACCATATTCCAAATAATGACTGCAAGTTTTCTCGCAGTTGCTGTTATGGCAGATACTCTTCCTTTTCTAAAGTTTATTCTATGAAAAAAATCTCTTAGTGGCGAGTAACCCTAGTGTATGTAACTTTTGTATCCACTGGCAATCCTTGACATCGGTTTTCTTTCCTTTGATGTATTTGGTAAACTTACCATTACAAAGTGTCACATCAAATCCTTTAGATATTAAAACAGCATGCAGGTTTTGCTAATAATTACCTGTACTTTCCATGGCTACTGTCTTGATCTTATGCTCTGTGAGCCAGTCTGCAAGAGCGTTGAGATTTTCATTATAAACCCCAAATTCTTTAATCTCTTCATTGGTTTGACTAACAACCACCTAATGGCTTCTACTGCCAATATCAATGCCGGCGGCATTTTTATTGACTACATCTAGTGAAATTTTTTCTTCCATGATAAATGAATATAAAAAGCTCTAAGAGAATGTGCTTTAGGCAAAAAAAATATTCTGAACGGGATTACATCTAGTGTATCGCCAATGGACTAATGGCAAACATTCTAACCAGGATTGCGCTCGTGCTTTTTAAAAGAAGCAACACTTTAAAAAACGACCTTACAAAGAGCTAAAATTAGTAAAGTTAAAATAATACTTTTTCGCGACGTTAGTCTAGGGACTAAAGGGTTTTTGAGTCTATGGAGGATTACTGGCAAGTGTCTTGTATATGGCTCGTAGCGTGTAAATTATCGATTATTTTCGGATGAAGCACAAGCCAGATTTTTAAATTTTATTATTTATCTTTTTTTTGTAAATCGTCAAATTTAAAAATTTGGCAACTTTCCAAATATGCCTTAACTTTAAATAATTCAACTAGCAAGCTATGAGCTATATATGTTGTGTGTGCCCAGTATGGGCATCTTTATCTTACTGCAAAGTAAGTTATTCATCTAGAGGGTGCAAGTCCCTTATGCGCTGGAGTAACCCTTCGACAGGCTAAAGTGCATGC
>CAZQGX010000101.1:0-2743 GCA_964593255.1 uncultured Flavobacteriaceae bacterium
CCTGGTATCAATACAAACAAGAAGCATTTAATATGCTAATTAGAACTTAGCTTTATTTATCTGTTATTTTTAAAAAAAGCAGGTTCCTAACATCAATTTTGATAAAGCATTTTTTATCTTTAAAAAATGAATGATACTTTCTTACAAAATCATATTAAAGACGTACCCAACTTTCCAAAACAAAGTGTCGTTTTTAAGGACATATCCCCTTTATTAGCTAATGAAGAAGCTAGAAAATTAATGACACAGTCTCTTGCACAACCTTATATAAATCAATGCGTTGATGTAGTTGTAGGTATTGAATCGCGAGGATTTCTATTTGGCATGCTACTAGCAGATGCGTTACAGGCAAGGTTTGTGATGTTGCGCAAGGCTGGCAAGCTACCTGGTAAAATAATGCGACAAGAATACGAGCTAGAATACGGCACCGACACAATAGAAATACAAGAAAATGCCATACAAAACCAAGAGAATGTCCTTATTCATGACGACGTGCTTGCTACAGGTGGCACCGCCGCCGCCGCACAATTACTGATCAATAAAAGCTGTGCAAATGTGGTAGGATACAGTTTTATTATTGAACTGGATTTTTTAAAAGGAAGGGAACAAATATCACACCAGCAAATACATAGCGTTTTGCACTATTATAAATAATTGTTTTGGATTAGGTAAATACTACCTTATTGTTTTATTATCACAATTTTGCTTTTTTATAATTATGATTTCGCGAAAGCATTATTATAGTAATTTTATGAGGTTAATTGGTCTAAACCCCAAATAATTGCCTTTTAATGCTTAATCAAAGATTTTTACATATTGGTGATACGTGGTTTTTTTAGTAAAATACTCGCATTCCATCCCATAACTATTCATATACCTAAAAATTTAAACCTAAAGCATCACTATTACCAATTAAAATTATAGATTTCATAAAAGAAAAGCTGTTTGTTTTAAAATAACAACGCAGTAATTGCAACTAATAAACAACTAATTTATTTTTTTGCTTTTCAATAATACGATCCATGCAATTAATACCATCAATCGCAGCGCTGATGATACCACCTGCATAGCCAGCACCCTCTGCACATGGGTATAGACCTTCTATTTCTATATGTTGCATAGTTATAGGATCTCTAGGTATCTGTACTGGCGAGCTGGTACGGCTTTCTGGGGCGTGAAGAACGGCATCGTTGGTATAATATCCGTTCATTTTTTTTCCAAAAGCTTTTAATGCTACTCGCAACCTACTGGCAAGCAAATCTGGTAATACACTATTTAAATCTACACTAGTCAGACCAGGAAAATAAGAAGTTTTAGGAAAATCTATAGAAGTTCTACCTTCTACAAAATCTATCATGCGCTGGGCGGGTACTTTTTGGGTTTTGCCAGCCGCAACCCAGCAATCATATTCAACTTTTCTCTGAAAATTAAGGGCTGTAAAAGGATCTTGTGGGTTGTAATTAGGTAAATCTTCGGGGGTAACACTTACTACTATACCGCTATTTGCATAAGGATTGTTGCGCTTGCTGGGGCTCCACCCGTTGGTTACTACTTCTTCTATATTTGTAGCGCACGGGGCAATGATCCCTCCAGGACACATACAAAAAGAATAAACACCCATGCCATCTACTTGTTCTACAAGGCTATAACTTGCAGGCGGTAAATAAGGATTGTGATCGTCGCCATGGTATTGAATCTTATTAATTAACTCTTGTGGGTGTTCTATTCTCACACCTATTGCAAAAGGTTTTGCTTGTACTTTAATCCCTCTTTTGTGCAACAAATAGAAGATATCTCTAGCCGAATGCCCTGTGGCTAGAATAACCTGATCATGATTAACCCAATCACCTTCATTAATTTGTATTGCACTAATTTGCTTATTTTCAATAAGTATGTCAGTCATTTTTGAATTAAAAAACACCTTGCCGCCTGCTTGTTCTACCGTTTCTCGCATGGCGGTTATGATTTGGGGCAATTTATTAGTCCCTATATGTGGGTGGGCATCTACTAGAATATCTGGAGATGCCCCAAAATCAACCAGCCATTCAAGTGCTTTTAGAACATTACCTCTTTTTTTTGACCGGGTATATAATTTACCATCGCTGTAAGTACCTGCACCGCCCTCACCAAAACAATAATTAGACTCTGGATCGACCACATGATCTTTATTTAAGGCAGCAAGGTCACGTCTTCTAGTCCTTACGTCTTTACCTCGTTCATAAACAACAGGTTTTAATCCGCCTTCTATGGCTCGCAGTGCCGCATATAGTCCTGCGGGACCGGCACCTATGATAGCCACCTCTTTTGCGAGTGAAACGTCTTGTATTTGAAAGGTCGATCTATCGGGAATCACCTCGTTATTGTGCCATAATTCTATTTGCAAGTTGTATTTTACTTTTTTCTGCCTGGCATCAATTGAACGCTTTCTTATGTGCCACTGTTGCACATCGTTTTTATCTAATGCAATTTTTTTGACAATTTGCTGCCACAGATAATCTTTATCTTCTAGATATTCGGGTAAAACTGTAATGTGCACAAGTTGACTCATGTTGTAAAGGTAGTGTGATAAGAGTTACATTTAAGAATGAAATTGTTCCTGGTTGATTTTGAATAATTAATTATATTACTTCGTTCAAATCTTGTTTGCCTACAATAGTCATTATCTCTACAATGTTTCCATTTATTTTGAAAAGCTAAGTTCTAATTAGCATATTAAATGCTTCTTGTTTGTATTGATACCAGG
>CAZQGX010000102.1:0-2508 GCA_964593255.1 uncultured Flavobacteriaceae bacterium
AGTCAACAGAGCATATAGCGCTGGCCTATCGGCACGCCATATGCTTAGTTATTGGGCATAGTGTTCTATTCAGGTTTGATTTTCACTATTTTATTACCTTGCATCACTACAAGTTCACTTTTTTGAGTTTTCTTAAATTCAATTAATCGTTCGTACACTTTTTCAAGCCCCTTAACGATCTTATCTTTTAATTCTATTTGTTTATCTTTTTGTGTCATAAATACGTTTTAGTTTTTTGAATTTATCTTGGTCAACTATTTCTAAGCTATCAGTCCCCATTTTGTGGGCAATTAAATCGTGCTTGCCATATGAATTATCAAAGATCAATGCTCCATCGATAATTGGAAGATAAATGTCGAATAGATTATAAATGCCATTGTAGTATCTTCTTTCTATTATTTTTTCGGGAATGTTGTGACCTCCTTCTTTTACTCTAATTTTGACTCGTTCTTTTGCTAACTCAACATTATTAAGCCAAAAGAAAACTAAAGTAACATCATAATCTTGCTTTTTAGCTTTTAATATCTTGTTGCGATAACTCCGCGTTGCTAATGTTGTTTCGAAAGCAAATGTTTCATTTTCATTTAGAAGTTCATTAATTCGCTTAATCATTATACGTCCAGATTCAAATGCCACCTTTTCGGGTTGAAAAGGAGATAAGCCTTTTGCAATTTCATCAGCGTTTACAAATTCTTTACATTCTATTATTTCTGGTAGAATTGTATAAGAAGCTGTTGTTTTTCCAGCCCCATTGCATCCTGCAATTATGTAAAGATTTTTAGTTTCCATTCAAAACAAAATTAGCTTTTTTAGCTTACATTCTGATTAAAGAACAGATTTTTCTTACATTATGCCCAACGGTTTGCCGCTTTGCGAAGGCGGGGATTTTCAGCACTAAACTTCATTAGATGCACAAAGCTTGAATTTAGCACTCCACTGTCATAGAAGCACGAAACCCCCGCTTTTGCAAAACGGCTGTTGGCGGTAGTTCTTTTTATGTCTGTATAAAGTCTAATTCCTTTGGGTATTTATTAAATGATTTTACTTTCACTTTTGCATTGTCATAATGTCTTTGGCTAACATATAAAGTGTTCAAAGCGTCCCACTTGTTTTTTACACTTGCGATATGAGTGTCTAACTTTGGGTCTTCCATTTTACCGGTTAAAATTGTTTCAATGTCGTGTCGGATTCTCTCATAATCAATACCGAGTTTTCTGTGCGTTTCAGCTTTTTCTCCTGGCTTTATGAATGACTGATAACCTGTCAATATAGCTACAATAAAAAGTATAAAAGGTAAAATATACTCCTTAACACAAGGATAGCCAATAAACGGGAACCGATATGTAAAAGCTACCGCAGTTGATAATATAAATGCACTGATGCCGATGGTCTTTTCTACTCGACTAAAATATAATGACTGAAAGCAATGAGCGTATTCAAGTTGATGAATTTTTCTCATCCAGTCTAAGAGCATAAGTTCTTTTTGATTCATAATTGGTTGTCTATTTTCTCTAAAAGATAAATCGGGTCAATATTCATTTTCCTGTTTATTTCAGATTCAGTAATTTCTTTAGGACCTATTACAAATGATTTTCCAAGGCCATCTTTTCCAGTGAACGAGAAAAAAGTCGCAGAGCAAAGTGGAGAGTTTTTATGTCCTGATTTATGGAGTTTACTTGGTTTGACTTCATAATACCCCTTTTCGTAATGAACTTCTTCACTTACTTTAATCAACTTTGTGTTTATTCCTTTGTTTACTGCCTTTGAACTATGTTGGTTAACTTGATTTAAAGAATCATTATAGACAACATCAAAAAATGAGTGGTTAGAGTTACTTGAATTTAATTCAAATTCATATCTATTGTTAATGATTTGTCCTGTAATAATCCAACTTTTTGCAAAGAATGTGTGCGAATGAATTGAAAAGTCTTCACATTTTTTCAAGTTCATATATTTATCCAAACTGTCATCCCAAATGTGTAATCGTATGAAGTCAAAAGTTTCTAATGTATTATCTTTTTTATAAAGAGGAATGGATAAAAATCCTTGAGAGCCAATAGACGATATTGTAAATTCGCTGGGAATAACTTTAATAGAGTTAGAGATAAGTCTCCAGACATCTAATATTTTCAAATCTAAATTATGGTCTCTGCAATAAATGATTTCTCTAACGGCAATTAATCTTTCAATGAATGATTTCGTATAAATATCACTTGAACTAAAAAACAATTCATTCAGTTGTTCTATTGTAACCTCGTTTGTGTCTTTAAAGATGGCTTCCGTGAGTTTATCAAGCGGTTTGATTTTGGTTTTATATGACTCACTGTAACCTTTCAAAAGAGGTTCGTAGAAGTCAATTAGTTCTTTTTTAGAAATCGTATTTTCTTGATTCATCTGTCGTCTTTTAGAATTACCGCCAACGGTCTCGGCTATGAGTAGTTGCGTGGGTTAGTACTTAACTTTGCAAGTACACACCAAGCTGAAAATCCGCGAGGATTTTCAGAAGTA
>CAZQGX010000103.1:0-1909 GCA_964593255.1 uncultured Flavobacteriaceae bacterium
GAGGCATATTTACTTGGGTAAGCAACCACATCATTGTAACGCCCAACCAGTACCAAAAGGGTAAATATGTAGATACGGCAGGAATTGAGTGAAAGAAGATGCCATTACCTAGAGGACACAGCGTTAAGAAATCACCCAGTGGGTCACTTTAGCGATCGGGGCAGGTGGCGTGCAAGGGCAACCACCAGTTGGTTAAGTACAGAAGTCAGCAGAAGTCATAGTACTTAAGGGAAACGAGGTAGGAAAAACCTATAGGTCTCACAATTAAGGAAGGACTGAACATTAAATCATGTTGAAATTCGATTAGGAGGCTTCGCTAGCCTAATCTTAAGCCAACAGAAGTAAACATTTTTTTTTTAAGTAATCTATGATTGTAGAAGTATTACAAGCCAGCAACCTCTATAAAGCAGCACACAAAGTGATGCAAAATAAGGGTGCGAGTGGAATAGATGGTATGCCAGTCTCAAAACTGCCCTTATATATACGGGCAAATCGAGAGCGCATAACCACTTCTATTTACAGCAACGGCTGTACTCAATGGATGTAGCTTTTCGGTAATTTTTAGAAATTTATTTTTTACTTTAACAAGGCAAAATTTTAAACGGTAGCCTAAGCTACGATTTAAAATTTTAACGCAGAGAAAGGGAAAAAGAAAGACTAAAAAACCCGAAAAGCTATGTGCTTTGAGTATAAATACCGCAAGCAATTTTAGGAGTACCCATACCCAAAGGAAAAGGTAAATCCCGACTTTTAGGTATTCCCACCGTAGTAGATAGGTGTCTACAACAGGCAGTAAGTCAGATACTAATGACCAAATTCGAATACGAATTTGAGCCATTTAGTTATGGTTTCCGTCCAAATAAGAATATTCAAAAAGCAGTACTACAATCACAGGAATACATCAATGATGGCTTCCAAGACATTGTAGATATCGACTTAAAAGGATTCTTTGATGAAGTAGACCACAGTCTATTACTACAACTGGTTTACAACAAGGTAAACTGTCCAGTAACCTTGCGATTAATTCGCAAATGGTTACGAGCTCCCATACTTATAAAAGGGCGCTTAGTCAAACGGCGAAAAGGCATTCCGCAAGGAAGTCCATTGAGTCCATTGTTATCTAATATCTTGTTAGATGTTCTAGATAAATTTCTTAGCAATCAAGGTCTTCGTTATGTGCGTTATGCAGATGATTTTAGTATTTATACAAAATCTAAAGCAACAGCAAAGCAAGTAGGCAATAAGGTGTATAATTTTCTCAAAAGAAAACTACATCTACCTATAAACCGAGCAAAAAGTGGCATACGTCGACCCGTAAATTTTGAACTGCTAGGGCATGGCTTTGTACCTGATTATAATATAGTTTTTTAAATATAGGCTCTAAAAGCAATTAACATATTTGTTTTTATATCGCTTTCGCGAAAGCGTAACACCAGTAATATCAATTGGTAGTATGCAAAAGTGGATGGGATAAATTCAAACGAAAGCTGAAACTATTAACCAAGAAAACCAATCCAGTATCGTTATCAGAACGTTTAAGCCGCCTTACACAAGTGTGCAGAGGATGGCTTAATAACTATCGGTTAACCCACATTTATTCAAAGCTGAAAAAGCTAGATGAATGGTTGCGCAACCGACTGCGATACTGCATCTGGCATCATTGGAAGAAAGCAGACAGAAAACGCAAGAATTTAATACGTTTAGGGATAGAAAAAGGACAGGCTTATGCATGGAGTAGAACAAGAATGGGCGGCTGGGCAGTAGCCCAAAGCCCCATATTAAGAACTACAATCACCTTATCTAGACTAAAACGAAGAGGCTACAAACCTATGATAGATTATCTGAATAGAACGCAAACTTCGATTTGGTGAACCGCCGTATACGAGACCCGTATGTACGGTGGTGTGAG
>CAZQGX010000104.1:0-1862 GCA_964593255.1 uncultured Flavobacteriaceae bacterium
TTTCGTTGCGGAATGGTTCGGCAGAACTATTCCGCCGTAAACCAAAGATAGCAAACACACAGGGAATTTCCGATAGGAAATTCCGCCGTAATGAACTATAGCCGTTGTGCCTGTTGCACAAGTCTAAGATATTGATAAATTTCATATCTTTATTTATGCAAGGCAAAAAAGACTATCAAGAAAAACTTTTCGCTCATTTTCAGTTGAGCGAACGTGTTCCCGAGACGAATTTTTATCGCAGATTAGGCGGGGTTTTAAAATTAGATTATCTCTATAAATTAACACGACCGTACTATGGCCAGAGTGGCCAAAAGAGCATAGACCCTATAGTATTTTTTAAACTGTGCTTGGTTGGATATTTGGAAAATATTATCAGTGATAGAGATTTAATTCAACATAGCAGTATGCGTTTGGATATTCTCTATTTCTTGGGATATGATATTGATGAGCCCTTACCATGGCATTCCACGATAAGTAGAACCAGACAATTATATCCAGAAACGGTATTTGAAGAAGTTTTTACACAGATATTAGTTATGTGTATAGACAAAGGTATGGTTAGTGGTCATACCCAAGCGATAGACTCAGCCCCGATAAAAGCGAACGCCTCTATGGACAGTTTAGAGCTTAAAGTACCCAAAGAAGACTTAGACACGCATTTAAGAAGTATTCGTCATATCAGTTCGATGGATAAAACGGATAAGCCCTTAGGGCAATCAAAAACCAATAAGGCATCCAAACAAGAGAAGGAAATTACGGCAAGCGAGGGAGAATTACAGGCCATAAAAAGCAGGAACAAGAAATGGAGTAAAGACCAAGACCAGCGTCCAGGGGCAGGTAATAAAGGGTCTAAATATACATCTAACAAAACGCATTACAGCCCTACCGACTCCGATGCAAGAATTAGTGTAAAACCAGGTAAAGCAAGAAAGCTTAATTATATGAGCCAATTAAGTGTAGATACCGCTCACCATGTCATTACGGACATTCGTGCATACCATGCCGATAAGAAGGACAATCAGTACTTACAGGATATCACCAAACGACTAAAAACAAGATTACATAGTCAAGGTTTTGTTTGGCATAACTTAGTAGCAGACACAGGCTATAGCAGCGGAGAAAACTATGCCTTTTTAGAACAAGAGGGCTTACAGAGTTTTATACCACCCCATGGGACTTACAAAGGCGGTCCAGAAGGGTTTGTCTATAAAGAAGAACAGGACTATTATGTGTGTCCTCAAGGAAAATCCATCCCTTTTAAAAAAGTGTTTTATGAGAAAAAGAACAATACAAAGAAGAAAGAATATAGAGCATCCAAATCCGTGTGCATTCACTGTCCGATACGGTTGGAATGTTTAGGGAAAAGCACGCAAGAGAAGAAATTTACAGTTACTTATTATAGAGAACAATACGAGCGTAATAATGCTAGAGTAAACAGTCCCCAAGGCCGCTATATGAAATTCAAACGTCAAAGTACGGTTGAACCTGTGTTTGGAACACTCACCCAATTTATGGGGCTTCGAAAAATCAACACGATAGGAATAAGACAAGCCAATAAAGTGATGCATCTCTCTGCGATAGCTTATAACTTAAAGAAATACTTGAAATTCACAAGTAAAACCGTAGAAAGCAATACCAAAGCCATGCAGGATTCATTTTTTGTTCTAAAAGCTATATTTAGACCTGAAATAAGACTGTTAGAGTCCTTTAAAATTTAAAACATCACCGCATTATTAAAAATGAAAAGCCCCTTAAAAAAGAGGCTATTCATATTTTTTGAGATTTTTTATAGGCTTGTGCAACGGTTACCATTGTTGTAAACTGGCTTTATTTCCAACTTTGTAATTCAATCAAATTTCCTT
>CAZQGX010000105.1:0-1760 GCA_964593255.1 uncultured Flavobacteriaceae bacterium
GTGGTTTAGATAACTACTATCTGAGAGCCAGGTATTATGACCAGAATGTAGGTCGGTTTACGCAGATGGATACTTACATGGGTAATAGTCAGGATCCTATTACCTTGCATAAGTATCTTTATGCGAATGCAAATCCGGTTACCTATGTGGATCCGACAGGTAATTTTAGTCTGGTTTCATTTGCTGCCGCGGATAGTATTCGTAGTATTTTAGCTGAAACGACTGTTCAGGCAGGGTTTAGTATTCTCGATAGCGCATTTAGTGATGATGCAGAATCTGCAGGGCCAAATACTATCGCTGTTGGTCTTGGAATAATTGGTGGGCAGGCAGGCTTTAAGCTTCTGAAAATGCTATCAAGTAAGTTTAGAAAGGCTTGTAAATCAAACTCATGTAAGCTATTTTCCGAGCAGTCGCCTAGTTATTTTAATATAAGTAAAAAAGTATCTAATAGGCAATATCGTCACGTGGCTGGTAAAGACTATAAAGGCGGGGGCTATCTTAACTCGTTTAAAGATGCGGAGACGGTGTTATCTGGTTTTCATAGCGGTGCTGCGAACATCATAGGTAAGACAAAAAATGGGCATTTAATTATTATATTTAAGGGTGTAACGGGCACGCATGTAAGCGGCGGAAAAACTCAAGTGACAAATACTTTCTTAATAAAAGGAACAGCTAAACCGAGCATTGTCCCTACAACTCCTGGCAAAAACCCAGATAAATTATTTGAATAACTATGGTAACTGATGAAGAAATAAAGCTCTTCCACTTAAAAAAAGAAATATTAGTTTTTTATGATTTTTCTTTTGAAGAGTATGGGCTTACAAATGCTTTGATAGAGCCGGAAATAATGACCAGCTCCTACTGGAATTATTTGGATATTGAATACAACGAATGTATATCTAAGACGCTGATTTTAGAAAAAGATATCGATATGCTTCGAAATGGGTCTCTTGTTGTAATTATCGCAATTATTACTGAGTGCTTAGATTTGGTTTCAACTGATAGAGATTATCTATTCCATGGAGAAAAAATTGATTCTATTAGGAAGTTGGTGAAGAGGTATTCTCCTTCAAATAATAATGAACAAACACTTCTAGATATATGTTTGCAGGGATTTCGTCTATTAGAAGAAGCAAAAGTAGTTGATGATCAATATGATCATGATGAACTAGAGGCATTTATAGAATCTGGTAAGTGGATTAAACAGACGTTTATAAAAGAATACTATGTCAAACGCTTACAAGAATAAGGAAATAAAAGGAGTCGTGACAAATGGGGGTCAATAGGCTTCAGACTCGATAATTAAGTGGGGTGCTTCAGATGAAGCTTTCTCATTGACCTCCCACATGAATTGACACGCAAAATAGGTGCCAGAGAGCAATTGTTTCTAATATAAATTAGTACTTATATACACTTAATATAAAAGCGGGTTCGCAGGAACTGGCTTTTTTTATGCTCATTGTAAAGTGAAAATCTCAGGAATGCTGGCAACAGTTTACCTGATTCGGTGTCAATGCTTCCTGGAGTGGTGAAACCTTTAGTACGGTATATGAACCTACGTAGCTAAAGCACTGGCTTATGAAATTAAACGATTTTAAGAACAAAGAATGCATAAACAAAAAGTGCGTCGGGGAATTTTTTTAACTATACTTAAAGTGCCTTGTGCAATGCTCTTTAACATACTAACTCTATTAGCAAAAACCGCTATTTAAGCCAAAGCCTGTGTCAGGCCTTCCCAAACGTGCCTATGCGCAGGTGGT